>CAZVNS010000007.1:0-74175 GCA_964628905.1 uncultured Muribaculaceae bacterium
CTTAAACATCCATATTCATAAATTTTCAACACAGGGATTTGTATGTGACCCGAATAATTTCGAAACTTTTATGTACTTTTGCACTTACCTAAATGAAATTTTGGAAGAGAAGATGAAGATAGTGTTTTTTGGGACACCGGAGTTTGCCGTGGCGTCGCTCGACGCGCTGGTCAAGGGTGGACACGACATTGCGGCCGTGGTGACGGCCACTGACAAGCCCGCGGGGCGTGGTCACAAGTTGCTGAGTTCGGCGGTGAAACAATATGCCGTCGAGGCCGGTCTGCCGGTGCTACAGCCGGAGAAGCTGCGCGACCCGGAGTTTGTGGAGGCGTTGTGCCGGATTGATGCCGACCTGTTTGTGGTGATAGCCTTCCGCATGCTACCCGAGGTGGTGTGGTCGATGCCCCGACTGGGCACGTTCAACCTCCACGCGTCGCTGCTCCCACGCTACCGCGGCGCCGCGCCCATCAACTGGGCGGTGATCAACGGCGACAAGGTCACGGGCGTGACCACATTCTTCATCAACCGCGACATCGACACCGGCGACGTCATAGCTCAGGAGTCGATCGCGATCTCCGACGACGACAACGCCGGCACCGTGCACGACCGCCTGATGGAGATAGGCGCGCGCCTGACGCTCGACACCGTCAACGCCATCGAGCAGGGCACCCTCAGCCGCATACCCCAGGAGCAGCTCATAGCGCGCGGCGAGGAGGCCACACCTGCCCCCAAGATTTTTAAGGAGACATGCCGCATCGACTGGAGCATGCCGGCTGTCAGGGTGCACAACCTGATCCGCGGACTCTCCCCCTACCCTGCCGCTTGGACTGAGTTGAGACTCACCGATAGCTCCGAACCGGTGAACATGAAGGTGACACGTTCGGCGATCACCGACCGCCAACTCTCCCCCGGCGAGGTGGAAATAAAAGATGGCCACCTGATCGTGGGCACTGCCACCACGGCCCTGGAACTGCTGCAGATCCAACCCGCAGGCAAGCGCTCAATGCCCGCCGCCGACTACCTCCGCGGCCTCCGCTAACCCCTCCCCCTCGACCTCTCCCGACTTCAATCGACCTCAATCGACTTAAATCGAAATTTCCTTAACGGCAAAGGGGCTGCGCCTGATGGCGCAACCCCTTGTGTGTATGCGGGTTATGTGATTTATTCACCCTTGATGGCTGCGATGCCGGGGAGCACCTTACCCTCGATGGCCTCGAGGAGTGCGCCACCACCGGTGGATACGTAGCTTACCTGGTCGGCCATGCCGAACTTGTTGACGCAAGCCACTGAGTCGCCGCCACCTACGAGTGAGAAGGCGCCGTTGTTGGTAGCCTCAACGATAGCCTCGGCGATGGCGCGTGAGCCTGCGGTGAAGTTGTCAAACTCAAACACGCCTGCGGGGCCGTTCCAGAGTATGGTCTTTGAGGGACAGATGGCCTCAGCGAATGCCTTGCGGGTCTCGGGGCCTGCGTCAAGACCTTCCCAGCCGTCGGGGATGTCCATTGCTGACACCACTTGGGTCTTGGCGTCGTTAGAGAATGAGTCGGCGGCCACGCAGTCGGTGCCGAGCACGAGGTTCACACCCTTCTCCTTGGCCTTGGCCATGATGTCGAGGGCGAGCTGCAGCTTGTCGTTCTCGCAGATTGAGTTGCCGACTTTGCCACCCATGGCTTTGGCGAATGTGTAGGTCATACCGCCGCAGAGGATCAGGTTGTCCACCTTGTCCATCAGGTTCTCGATGATACCGATCTTGGTTGAAACTTTCGAACCACCCATGATGGCGGTGAAGGGGCGCTTGATATCCTTGAGGATAGCGTCGACGGCCTTAACCTCCTTCTCCATCAGGTAGCCGAGCATTTTGTTGCCGGCGTCGAAGTAGTCGGCGATCACGGCTGTCGATGCGTGGCGACGGTGAGCTGTGCCGAAAGCGTCGTTGACGTAGGCGTCGGCGTAGCTTGCGAGCTTCTTGGCGAAAGCCTTCTGACGCTCCTTCATCTCCTTCTTGGCGGCGTCGTAGCCGGGATCTTCTTTGTCGATACCAACGGGCTTGCCTTCCTCCTCGGGATAGAAGCGGAGGTTTTCGAGCAGCAGCACTTCGCCGGGCTTGAGGTTGGCGGCTGCCTCCTCGGCGTTAGCGCAGTCGGGAGCCCACTTCACTTCGCGGCCAAGAGCCTTGGCCACATCCTCGCGGATCTGGCTGAGTGAGAGCTTGGGGTTAACTTTGCCTTTGGGCTTGCCCATGTGGCTCATGATGATCAGGGCGCCACCATCCTCAAGGATCTTCTTGAGTGTGGGGAGGGCGCCGCGTATGCGGGTGTCGTCGGTTATTTTTCCGTTCTCGTCAAGGGGCACATTGAAGTCAACGCGCACAATCGCTTTTTTGCCTGCGAAATTGTAATTGTCGAGTGTCATGATTTTGGTTAAGTTAAAAGTTATTATTTTTGATATGAGTTGATTATTTCTGTCATCTGGTCGCGGAGCTTGCGGGCTTCGTCGGCGGCTCGCTCGGCGAAGTCCTCCCCTTGCGATGCAAAGATAATGCCGCGCGACGAATTTACCAAAAGTCCGATGTCGTCGGTCATGCCGTAGCGGCACACCTGCTCAAGACTTCCACCCTGGGCGCCAACGCCGGGCACGAGCAGGAAACTTGTGGGGGCCACGCGGCGTATGTCGGCGAACATCTCCCCCTGGGTAGCGCCCACCACATACATCATCTCGCCGTCCGACACCCACTGCTGCGACTTCCGGATCACGGTCTCGTACAGTGGTTGCCCGGCGGCATCCTCGATGAGCTGGAAGTCGTGCGAACCCTTGTTGGAGGTCAGAGCAAGGAGTATCACCCAGCGCCCCTGGTAGCCGAGGAAGGGGGTCACGGAGTCCTCGCCCATGTACGGGGCCACGGTGACGGCATCCACCCCCACGCGCTCAAAGGCGGCACGGGCGTAGAGCTTCGAGGTGTTGCCGATGTCGCCGCGCTTGGCGTCGAGGATTATGAACTGGTCGGGATAGTTCTTGCGGATATACTCCACGGTCTGCTCCAGCACGCGCACTCCCTCCCAGCCAAGGGCTTCGTAGAAGGCGGCGTTGGGCTTGTAGGCCACGCAGTAGGGGGCGGTGGCGTCGATAATGGCGCGGTTGAAGCGGAGCATCGCGCCTGCGTCGTGCCCCAAGTGGTCGGGGAGCTTCACGGGGTCGCTGTCGAGCCCTACGCAGAGGAATGAGCCTTTGCGCCGTATATTCTCGATGAGTTGTTGGCGGGTCATATTGTTATATAATAATGGGTTAACACGGTCTAAAGTTCGGTGGCCTTGAGTTTCTCGGCGTTCTCGGCTATGGTGAGTTGGTCGATGCACTCCTGGATGTCGCCGTCCATGAAGGCTTGTAGATTGTAGATGGTATAGTTGATGCGGTGGTCGGTGATGCGCCCCTGGGGATAGTTGTAGGTGCGTATCTTGGCCGAGCGGTCGCCGGTGGATACCATTGTCTTGCGGCGTGAGGCTATGTCGTCGAGATACCTCTGATGCTCGCGGTCGTAGATGAAGGTGCGCAGGCGGCTCAGGGCACGCTCCTTGTTCTTGGGCTGGTCGCGGGTCTCGGTGCACTCGATGAGTATCTCCTCCGACTGACCGGTGTTGGGGTTGCGCCACATGTAGCGCAGACGCACTCCCGACTCTACTTTGTTGACGTTCTGGCCGCCGGCGCCTCCCGAGCGGAATGTATCCCACTTGATCTCACCCTCGTTGATCTCCACGTCGAAGGCCTCGGCCTCGGGGAGCACGGCGACGGTGGCGGCTGAGGTGTGGACGCGCCCCTGGGTCTCGGTGGCGGGCACTCGCTGCACACGATGAACGCCGCTCTCATATTTGAGGGTGCCATAGACGTTGTCGCCGCTCACGGCAAGCACTATCTCCTTGAAGCCCCCGGCGGCACCTTCGTTGAAGTTGGTCACGGCCACGCTCCACCCCTTGCTCTCGCAGTATTTGCTATACATCTTATATAGGTCGCCGGCAAATATCGCGGCCTCGTCGCCTCCGGTGCCGGCGCGGATCTCGAGTATGGCGTTCTTCGAATCCTCGGGGTCGGCGGGTATCAGCAGCAACTTGATCTCCTCCTCGATTTTGGGGATTGCCTGCTGGGCCTCGTCGAGCTGCTCGCGGGCCAGGACACGCATATCGGGGTCGGTCTCGCTGTCGAGGGCAGCCTTGGCGTCGTCGACATCGGCCAGCAGCTGGCGATAGCGGCGGGTGGTGGCGGTGAGTTTTTCGAGATCTTTATATTCCTTGGTGAGCTTGACGTAGCGCTTGAGGTCGGCAATTACCGAAGGGTCAGTGATCAAGGTCGAAACCTCCTCAAACCGAGCCTCAATCCCTTCAAGACGTTCAAGCAGTGGTGTTTGAGCCATACTGCATTCTGATTTTGAGTGCGAAGTTACAAAATTATTAGGAGTCCGACCACCGTTTTAACTAAAATTGCTTAACTTTGACCCTCAAAAACCACGGAGCATTATCCTCAACGCCCCCAAGACATGCTATAATTATGAACGATTATATCGAAACCCGCGTCGAAATCACCCCCTGCGACGAGATAGCCACCGACCTTGTGGCCTACAATCTGTGCGAGATAGGCTACGAGTCATTCGTGGCCGACCAGACGGGGGTCACGGCCTACCGCCCGGCCAAGGTTGAGCTCTCCGACGAGGCCGTCGCCCAAGCTGTAGCTGACGCCATCCCCAAGTATAAGTTCACGGTCACCAACGTCACCATCGAGGGACAGGACTGGAACAAGGAGTGGGAGCAGCACTACTTCCAGCCAATCGTTGTGGGCGACAACCGCCTGGTGGTGCACAGCTCATTCCACAAGGATTTCCCCAAGTGCGAGTACGACATCGTGATAGACCCAAAGATGGCTTTCGGCACCGGACACCATGCCACCACCTCGCTGATAGTCAACCAGCTGCTCGACGCCGACCTGCAAGGCCGCTCGCTTATCGACATGGGCACCGGCACGGCGATACTCGCCATCGTGGCAGCGATGCGCGGCGCCTCCCCCGTGACAGGCATCGAGATCGACCCCGCGGCCTACGACAATGCCATCGAGAATGTGGCCCTCAACTCCCACAGCGAGATACGCCTGATCTGCGGCGACGCCTCGGCCCTCGACGATGTGGAACCGGCCGACTGGTTTGTGGCCAACATCAACCGCAACGTTATCACCGGCGACATCAACCGCTATGCCCGCAACATCGTTAGCGGCGGAACGGCCTTGTTCAGCGGCTTTTACATCGAGGATGTGCCCATCATCGAACAAGCAGCCGCCCAAGTTGGTTTAAAAGCCGTCAGCGTTGACTCCCGCGACCGCTGGGCTTGCGTGAAATGCGTTAAACTATAATACTTTGACACCACCTCATAAACCCCTCCCCAAATGTTTGAAACCGTACTCAAGGACCTTTATCGCAAAGTCACGGGCGTAGAGCCCACTTCTATCGAAAACCTCGCCTCGGCGGGCTCCAACCGACGCTACCTGCGTCTGCGAGGGCCTGTGTCGTTAGTGGGCGTGCTCGGCACCTCGCTTAAGGAGAACGAGGCCTTCATCTACCTCTCCGACCACTTCCGCAAGCGCAGTCTGCCGGTGCCTGAAGTCGTAGCTGTCTCCGACGACCGCATGTCGTACCTCCAGGAAGACCTTGGCGACACGCTGCTCTTCCAGGAGATAGCCAAAGGGCGCGAGACCCACTCATTCAGCGCTCACGAGAAGGAGTTGCTGGTCAAGACGATACGCATGCTCCCCAACCTGCAGTTCAACGGCGCCGTCGGTCTCGACTTCAACAAGTGCTACCCCCTGGCCGAATTCGACCTCCGCTCGATACTCTGGGACCTCAACTACTTCAAATACTGCTTCCTGAAAGCCACCGGACTGGAATTTGAGGAGGATCGCCTCGAGGACGACTTCCATGCGATGGCCGAGGTGCTTCTGCGCAGCCAGTCGTCGACGTTCATGTACCGCGATTTCCAGTCGCGCAACGTGATGATACGCCAGAATGAGCCCTGGTTCATCGACTTCCAAGGCGGACGCAAGGGACCGTTCTACTACGACGTGGCCTCCTTCCTCTGGCAAGCCAAAGCCAACCTCCCCGACTCGCTCCGCGAGGAGCTGGTCAACGAGTACATCGACGCCCTGCGAAGCTACAAACCGGTCGACGACGCATACTTCCACGAGCAGCTGCGCCACTTCGTGCTCTTCCGCACCCTCCAGGTGCTCGGCGCATACGGCTTCCGCGGATATTTCGAGAAGAAGCCCCACTTCATGCAGTCAGTGCCATTCGCCATCGCCAACCTGCGCGAACTCCTCACCAAGCCATATCCCGAATACCCCTATCTGCAGAAATTGCTCACCGAGCTGTGCGAGATGAAGGAGTTCGCCGACGGGCCTGAGAAGCGAGCCCTCACCGTCAAGGTCTACAGCTTCGCCTACAAAAAGGGCATCCCCAACGACCCAACGGGCAACGGTGGCGGTTTCGTGTTCGACTGCCGCGCCGTCAACAACCCCGGCAAATACGAGCGCTACAAACCTTTCACCGGACTCGACAAGGAGGTAATCACCTTCCTTGAGGAGGATGGCGAGATCACCCCATTCCTCGACCACGCCACACAACTGGTCGACGCCTCGGTCAAGCGCTATATCGAGCGCGGCTTCTCCAACCTGATGGTGTCGTTCGGCTGCACCGGCGGTCAGCACCGCTCGGTATACTGCGCCCAACACCTGGCCGAACATTTAAATAAGACGTTTAACGTAAAGGTCGAACTCGTTCACCGAGAGCAAAATATCGAACAAACCCTCAAGCCCGTATAACACGCACCGACCGATGAAAGGAATGATATTTGCCGCCGGACTCGGCACTCGCTTGCGCCCCCTGACCGACACCCGCCCCAAGGCGCTCGTCGAGGTGTGCGGCCGCCCGATGCTGGAGCATGTGATTTTGCACATGATTGATGCCGGAATTGATGATATCGTAGTGAATGTCCATCATTTGGCACCAATGATTAAATCTTTCATCGAAGTAAACGACAGCTTCGGTATCAACATCCACCTCAGCGATGAGTCTGACGAGCTGCTCGACACCGGAGGCGGAATACTCAAGGCTCGCGAGTGGCTCGACGGCGACGAACCTTTCATGGTACACAACGCCGACATAATAACCGACCTCGACCTGCGCGCGATGATGCGGCAACACATCGAGTCGGGGGCTGACGCCACACTCTTGGTGGCCCAACGCGACACCTCGCGCTATCTGCTATTCGATGATGCGATGAAGATGCACGGCTGGGAGAGCCGCAAGACAGGGGAGACTATTCCCGCTGACCTTGACGCGGCGATGTACCAGGCGCTGGCCTTTGGAGGAGTCCACGTGCTCTCACCGGCAATATTCCCCGCCCTGGAGCGGTGGAATGGCGAGGGGAGCGTCAAGAAGTTCTCCATCATCCCCTTCTATGCCGCCTCGACCGATGAGGTCGACATCCGCGGCTACTTCCCGCCGGCCGACTCCTACCGCTGGCTCGATATCGGCAAGCCTGAAACCCTCGCGCAGGCCTCCCAGCTCTTCTGTCATCGCTGAGCACTCGGCGGCCGAGCCGCCGAGCAACAGTGGCGGTCGCTCCCAGGAGCGTCCGCGGACCGGGCTATGCCAACGTCAATCGCGACAGGGGGAGCAACGTTGAGGCCAGGTCGCAAATCTGCACCGCGCTGACCCCCTCGATGGCCGAGGCAATTTCGGCGGTGGTGGATGCGCGGCCATGATAGAGCGTGGCACGGGCAGCCGATAGCGCCATCTGTTCGGCATTGTCGCTCGCCACAAGCAGCTGTCCTACATATTGACGCTTGGCGCGGACGAGCGCGGCGGCCGAGAGTTCGGTTTCGGCAAGTCGGGATATCTCCTTAGCCGTCAAGCGGCAGCAACGCTCCACATCGTTATGGTCGCAACCAAAATACACTGAGAACATGCCCACATCGGTCATCAGCGCCGACGATGCTTCGACGGTGTAAACCAACCCGCGCTTCTCGCGCAAGGCCACGTTGAGCCGCGAGTTCATGCCGGGTCCTCCCAAGATGTTGGTCAACAGGGCCAATGCATGACGCTGCGGGTCGTACATCCCCCCTACCCTCGCTCCAAGCACGGTGTGGGCCTGATGCGACTCGATATCCTTGGTCTGAGCAAACACTCCAGCCGATTTCGAAAGCTCTCTGATGCCACCGCGGTTGCACGCCCCTGAGCGCTCATCTCCTCCAAAATAAGCGGACAGTACGCGCTCCACAGTGGCCGTCTTTTCACGCCCGGCATAGCAGACCACCATGTTAGATGGGTGGTAATAGGTGTTGAGCCAACGTCGGCAATCGCTTGAAGTAAACGATCGCAAGGCATTGATATTGCCAAGGATATTATGCGCCAATGGAGTGTCGGCGAACATCAGTTCATCAAAGTCGTCAAACACCGCGTCGGCGGGTGAGTCGAGATATGAGTCAATCTCATCGGCCACTACCTCACGCTCGCGGTTGAGCTCGTCGGTGGGGAACACTGAATGATAAATCAGGTCGGCAAGCAATTCGGCTGATCGGCGCAGATGTCCCGCAGGGGCTACGGTGTAGACCGCTGTCTCCTCCTTGGTGGTATAGGCGTTGAGTTCGCCACCCACAGCCTCCATGCGGTTGATTATATGGTGGGAGCGGCGGGTTGTGGTGCCCTTGAAGATGGTGTGCTCCACAAAGTGAGCCAATCCGTAATCCTCCGGCGACTCATCACGGCTCCCGGCGCCGATCATCACACAGCAGTACTCCACATTCCCCTCCGTGGGGATGTGGACGCAACGTTGGCCATTGGCGAGGGTGAAATATATCGGTTGTGCTGCCATCACTTAGACCAGCGACCTGAGTCCTTAATTAGTTGGATAAGCTGCGGCAGAGCTTCGTCGGCGGGGATGTTTTTCTTCACACACTCCTTGCCGCGATAGAGGCTCACATTGCCCACGCCGGCACCTACATAGCCGAAGTCCGCATCGGCCATCTCGCCCGGACCGTTGACCACACAACCCATCACACCTATTTTCAGCCCTTTAAGGTGACCGGTTGCCTCCTTGACCTTAGCCAGTGTGGATTGCAGGTCGAAGAGTGTGCGCCCACATCCGGGGCAAGCTATAAATTCGGTTCGGGTGAAGCGTTGACGTGACGCCTGGAGTATGCGGAAGGCCAGCGATGCACGCTGTGCCGCTGTGAGCTGAGGCGCGTCAATCATGATGCCGTCTACAAGGCGGTCGATAAGCAACCGGCCGAAGTCAGCGGCAGCTCGTAGCGCCACATCCCCATAAGCCATGTCGGGATAGCGCATCACAGCTACTACAGGGGTGGTGTCACCCTCACTCCACATCCGATGTATCTTTGCGGCGATGTCGGCAGGAGCGTTAATGTGGTCTGATTTAAGGATTACGGGTCTATCCCGGGCAAGGCCGTTGAGGTAGGCATCAGGCTGTAACCCTGGCTCATATTTGGCCTCGCTGTCGAGTTCGACCACAGCCACGGGGTTGTCACCACCGATGGCTCCACAGGCCATTGTGGGGCGTCGCTGAGGGTTCAAGGGGTCAAAGTCGGGAGCTGTGTCCCCTGCGATTGCCGGATGCCCAGAGCGTGAGGTGATGTAGTCGACTAACGCCTTAGCCACGGGTATCTCGTTGGCGGGATTTTCGCTGAGCGACACGCGGATGGTGTCGCCGATGCCTTCGGCCAGAAGCGTGCCGATACCTACGGCTGACTTCACGCGGCCATCCTCGCCGTCGCCGGCTTCGGTGACCCCCAAATGTAGCGGGAAGTGCATATCCTCGGCGTCCATGGCCTTGACGAGGCGGCGCACCGTTTCGACCATTATCACGGTGTTGGATGCCTTGATTGAAATCACTATATCGTTGAAATCCACCTTGCGGGCCACACGCAGGAATTCCATGGCGCTCTCAACCATCCCGGCGGGGGTGTCGCCATAGCGGCTCATGATGCGGTCGGAGAGCGAACCGTGGTTTACGCCGATGCGCACCGCGGTGTGATGCTCGCGGCACAGCTCGTAGAAGGGGATGAGCGTACGGTCAATGCGCTCCAACTCGCGGGCATACTCCTTGTCGGTGTACTCTATCTTGCGGAATGTGCGTCCGGGGTCCACGAAGTTGCCGGGGTTGATGCGCACCTTCTCAACCTCCTCGGCGGCGGTGAAGGCTGCCTTGGGGTTGAAGTGGATATCGGCCACGAGTGGCACGTCGCACCCCTGCTCGCGCAGCCGTCGGCGTATCTGCCCCATGTTGCGGGCTTCGCGCTCACCCTGGGCCGTGAGCCGCACATAGTCGGCTCCGGCGTTGGCTATTTCGATGCATTGCTCAACAGAGGCTTCGGTGTCCATGGTCGATGTGTTGGTCATCGACTGCACGCGTATGGGGTTGTCGCCGCCTAAGGGGGTGTTGCCAATCATCACCTCTGAGGAGCGGCGGCGTTGGTAGTCAAAATTCATACTTTGAAGCGGTAATGTTCGTTCTTTAGCTCCTCGTTGGCTTTAACGGTCTTCTCTGACAGTCCGCGGCGATATTCGGCGAAGCGGGCTGCCACACCTTCGTCGCTCAATGCCAGGATCTGGGCGGCGAGGATGGCGGCGTTGAGTCCGCCATTGATGCCCACTGTGGCCACGGCGAGTCCCGGGGGCATCTGCACTATCGAGAGCAGTGCGTCGCGGCCGTCGAGGGTGGAGTTGATGGGGATGCCGATCACGGGCACGGTGGTAAGGGCGGCTATCACCCCGGGGAGGGCGGCGGCCATTCCGGCAGCGGCGATAATCACCTTAAGGCCGCGTCCGGCGGCTTCGCGGGCGAATTTCTCAACCTCGGCGGGTGTACGATGGGCCGACAGGGCGTTCATCTCAAACGGTATCTCCATCTGGTCGAGAAATGCGGCTGCCTTACGGAGGATGGGCAGGTCGCTTGTGCTGCCCATGATGATGCTAACTAAGGGGGTCATATCGTGGGGGATTGTTGAGTTTTTGAGGACATTAAGGACGTTAAGGTCTTTAAGGACATTATGTACGTTATGGTTGTTAAGGATTGGGGGCCAGTGGCTCGGCGCAGGAGAGGGTGGTGAAGAACAGCACGGCGACTACCCCCACAGCCACTCCTGCGGCTATCTGCCAGAGGGTATGGCGGCGCAGTATCAGCCGCGAGGTGCACACCAGCCCGGCGATAATCACCACGGCCATCGTAAGGCGGGTGATGTCGACCATCGCCTGGCCATACTTTATCAAGAAGAAGCACAAGCCCACAAATCCTCCCATGGCGGCGGCGTGGGCACTTATCTTCCACCATAGGTTGACCACATCGACTACAAGCAGGGCGGCGGCGCCACCGGCCATGAATAGCCACATCCAGTCGGGGGCGTTGACGCTGTAGAGGTAGGCCGCACAACCGCAATAGCCCAAGAATGCCGCTGAATATGGGATGATGCGCTCTTTGCGCCGCTCAAGGCTTGTGGAGGTCACGATCTTGAATGTGTAGAGCATGAATATCACCACCATGGGCACAACGCCGGTCAACGCGAATGTGACCAACACAGTGACCCACTGCGCCGAGGGCTGCACATATTGGAGCACGGTGAGCTTAAACGCCAGGATCATGGCGTAGGTGGGGATGAGCATGGGGCTGAACACCAGCGACAGCACCCGTGCGGCCATCGTTAGCACGCTGTCAATCTTTGAGGGCCTGGGTGCTGTGACCGCGGCGGCTACCGCGTCGAGGTTGATCTCAACCGGCTCCACCGGCTCTGATGCCGGATCGATGGACGCTTCCGCCAGGGTTCCGGGTATGTTATCTTGCTGGATTTCTGTTGACATATTTTTGCCTAAATTAACTGTTTATATGGTGCGTCGCAGACGTGCTACGGGTATGTGCATGCGCTCGCGGTATTTCGTCACGGTGCGTCTGGCCATGTCGAGTCCCTGCTCATTGAGGGCGGCTGTGATGGCCTCGTCGCTCAGCGGGTGGTGCTTGTCCTCGGCTTCGATGATGCTGCGTATGCTTTGCTCGATGATGTGCGATGTGGTGTCGGAATCACTCTCCTTGGGGCGTTCGTTGAAGAAGTACTTCAGGGGGAACGTGCCGTAGGGGGTCATCACATATTTCGAAGCTGTGGCGCGTGATATCACCGACAGGTCGTGGCCGGTGGTTGCGGCCACATCCTTGAGTATCATCGGGTGTAGGTCGGTGGGGTCGCCGCTGAGGAAGAAGTCGCGCTGGAGTGTCACGATGGACCGCATCACGCTCATCAGCGTGTCCTGACGCATGCCGATCATGCGCATAAACCCTGTGGCCTCGTCGCGGCGTTGGCGTATGAATGCGTTGGTCTCGGCCCTGCGGGCTGCTGACGTTGCTCCGCCGGCGGGCTGCTGAGCGTCGACGCTGAACGATGGCGACACTCTCAGCTCGGGTATGGCCGTGAGGAGCGTCACAGTGATGTTGCTCCCCTCGACGTCGACGCTGAATTCGGGGACTATCTGGCGCTGACGGTCATCGTCGGCCGAACCGCCCACGATGGCTCCAGGCTTGGGGTTGAGCTGGAGTATCACGTCGATGGCCTCCCTGAGCCGCTGATGCGACAGTGAGAGCATCGACTCCAGCCGGTCGTAATGCTTCTTGGAGAAGAGGTCGAAGTAGTCGCCCACAATCTCTGTGGCGTCGGCCACGGCGGTCGATGCGGTGAGACGTCTGAGCTGCAACAGCAGGGAGTCGCGCAGGTCCATCGCCCCGATACCCGCAGGGTCGAGGCGCCTGACTTGCTGCCACACTCGGCGCACGCGCTCGTCATCGTCGACGATGCCGGCGATCGCGAGGTCGGAGGCCAATTCGGGGATGGTGCGGGTCATGTAGCCGTTGTCGTCGATGTTGCCGATGATATAGCGGGCTATGCGGCGGTCGAGGTCATCGAGGTCGAGGTCGGTGAGCTGGTCGGTGAGCTGCTCCATCAGCGAGGCTGACGAGGCCACGGCCTGAGGCTCGTAGGCGCGGTCGTCGGCTGAATGGTTGCGCGCTTCGAGTCGGTACCAGGGCATATCATCGTCGCTGCCATAGTCGGCCATCTGCATCTGTTCGGCGGTTTCGTTGAAGTCGTCGTCTGGGGTCGTGGCCACAGGGTCGTCGGCCACCTCAAGTGCGGGGTTTTCGTCAACGGCCTGACGCACGGCGTCCTCCACTCCGGGCCCGTTCATCTCAAGTAGGCGTACGAACTGCACCTGCTGGGGCAACAGGCGCTGCTGCAATCGCTGCTCGGTGGTGAGGGTAAGTGACTCCTTCATATCGGCCACAAAGTTAATCTAAATTTATGAGAAAAAACAGAGCCGCGGCTGTGTGTTTATGTAGCGTTATGGATTATTTGTGGATGCAGCGTACTGACATACCATACCTTCGGGGCATCTGGCCAAGGCCGATCTGCACATTATTGCTACCGGTGAGGTAGAAGTAGAAGCATACGGCGCGGTCGGCCTCAGAGCCGGTCTCACCTGACCAGTAGTAGCCGTACTGCTGCCAGTACTGGATGCCGGTACCGCTCAGACCACCGTCGGCGGGGAGCATTACGCCCACATTGTTCTGGTCAACGAGGTCCTCAGCGGGGGATATCCGTGAGTGAGGCGTACTGGCGGGGGAGGCGACGCACGTCGAGGTAGTTTTTCTGGCTTGACTTAGCCTCTGACAAGTCTTGTAGCTGCTGCCATTCGAGCACCAGTCGTACTTGTCGTTGGGCCATACAAATACAGGGTAGTTGTTAAGACCATCCTCATAGTCGCACTGACATTCGAAGGTGTCGTAGTATGCATACCATTCGTAGTCCTCGATGTTGGCGGGGATGGCTGCGAGGCCTGAGTAGAGCAATTCGTCGGTAGCGGCGTCGAAGGCATCACCCTTGATGTTGTACATCTCCACGTCGAGCATGAAGTATGCGCCGTGAACTCTGCGCCCTTCTGGGTGGAATCCCAAGCGGCCTGGGTCTGAGGCATCAGGGTGAGCACTTTGGCGAATGAGTTGATGTGGTTGTCGCCGGGGCAGATGAGGTTGACCACGTCGCCTGCTGAGGGAGCGAGCGATACGCCGTCGAAGTTCACATCATACTGCACGTTGCCGCTGAGGTCGCTCCAAGTGCCCTGACCGGGGAGGTTGGTCACTGTGGCCACGTCGGTGTGGTTGGTGTAGTTGTCATCAGAGTCGTCGCCGAAGAATAGCTCGGGGGCCATGCCTGAGAGCGAGGCGCTCATCTGGTTGACGTTCTCCAGACCCTTGACGTTGCGTATCTCGAAGGTGGTGGTGCGGGGCACGCTGTCGATCGCCGAGTTGGCCGAAAAATTGCTGCTGTTGGCTCATATCTCAAAAACTATGATTAACTTTGCACCCTGAAACAGATATCAGCTTTGCAGATGAAAGTAATCAGAAGCGTCAAAGAGCTTTCGCAACTCACTGAGCAGCTGCGCAGTGAGGGTAAATCGATAGGCTTGGTGCCCACAATGGGCGCCTTGCATGCCGGCCATCGCTCGCTGGTGGACCGCTCGGTCAAGGAGAACGATGTGACGGTGGTGAGCGTGTTTGTCAACCCCACGCAGTTTAACAACGCCAACGACCTTGCCACATACCCCCGCACCGAGGAGGCCGACTGCCGCCTGCTCCAACAGGCAGGGGTCGACTACGCCTTCGTGCCCACGGTCGAGGAGATGTACCCCGAGCCCGACACACGCCAGTTTGACCTCGGCCAGGTGGCCGCTGTGATGGAGGGACCGATGCGCCCCGGCCACTTCAACGGCGTTGCTCAGGTGGTGAGCCGACTGATGGAGTACTCACACCCCACACGCGCCTACTTCGGCGAGAAGGACTTCCAGCAGATCGCTGTGATACGCCGCATGGTGGAGCTGCTGGGCCTCGATGTCGAGATAGTGGACTGCCCCATAGTGCGCGAACCCGACGGGCTGGCGCTGAGCAGCCGCAACGTGCGCCTCACCCCCGAGGGTCGCAAAGTGGCCCCTGCGATACACCGCATACTCGCCGAGAGCACCCGGTGGGCCGGCCAAATCACCCCCGACGAGGTAATCGACCGTGTCGTAGCCCTAATCAACTCCGAGGAGGGCCTCGAAGTGGAATACTACCAGATAGTCGACGCCCTGACCATGCAGCCCCTGAGCCGCTGGCCCCAAGGCGACGAGCCTGACGCCGTAGGATGCGTGACAGTGTACTGCGGCGATGTGCGCCTGATCGACAACATCAAATACCCCCGGATATGATGCAAGTAGAAGTATTGAAGTCCAAAATCCACCGCGTCACGGTGACCGAAGCCCGTCTGGACTACATCGGCTCTATAACCATCGACCAGGACCTGATGGATGCCGCCGGCATAATCCCCGGCGAGCACGTATATATAGTAGACAACAACAATGGTGAGCGGCTCGACACGTATGCCATCGCAGGCGAGCGCGGCTCAGGCGTGATATGCCTCAACGGAGCCGCGGCACGCAAAGTGCAGCCCGGCGACATCGTGATCATCATGAGCTATGCCCTGATGCCCATCGACGAAGCGCGCGAGTTCAAGCCCTCGGTGATATTCCCCGACACCGCCACCAACCATCTCCAATAACCTCTCATCTCTAACCGCAAACCTTTAATGATGTTTGAAAATCTAAGCGAACGCCTCGAGCGTAGCCTTAAAATCCTCAAAGGACAAGGCAAAATCACTGAAATCAACGTAGCTGAAACCATCAAGGACGTGCGCCGCGCTCTGCTCGACGCCGACGTCAACTACAAGGTGGCCAAGCAATTTACCGACACGGTAAAGGCCAAAGCCCTGGGTCAGAACGTGATCAACGCCATCAAGCCAAAAGAGCTGATGGTGAAGATAGTCCACGACGAGCTCGCAACCATGATGGGCGGCGAGACCGCTCAGATCAACCTCTCGGGCAACCCCACCGTCATATTAATGTCGGGCCTGCAAGGCTCGGGTAAGACCACCTTCTCAGGCAAGCTCGCCAAGAAGCTCAAGAGCGAGAAGGGTAAGCGCCCGCTGCTGGTGGCTTGCGACGTTTACCGCCCCGCGGCTATCGACCAGCTCAAGGTGCTCGCCCAGCAGATTGACGTGCCCGTCTACACCGAGGATGGCAACAAGAACCCCGTGGAGATAGCCCTCCACGCCATCGGCTACGCCAAGGCCAACCACCTCGACCTGGTGATCGTCGACACCGCCGGCCGCCTCGCCGTCGACGAGCAAATGATGGACGAAATCGAAGCCATCAAGAAGGCCATCAAACCCCAGGAGACCCTGTTCGTGGTCGACTCGATGACCGGTCAGGACGCCGTCAACACCGCCAAGGAGTTCAACGACCGCCTCGACTTCGACGGCGTGGTGCTCACCAAGCTCGACGGCGACACCCGCGGTGGTGCCGCCCTGTCGATACGCACCGTCGTGACCAAGCCCATCAAATATGTGGGTACGGGCGAGAAGCTCGACGCCATCGACCCCTTCCACCCCTCACGCATGGCCGACCGCATCCTCGGCATGGGCGACATCGTGTCGCTCGTCGAGAAGGCCCAGCAGCAGTTCGACGAGGCCGAGGCCAAGAGGATCGAAGACAAAATCCGCAAAAACCAGTTCAACTTCAACGACTTCCTCAAGCAGATTGAGCAAATCAAGAAGATGGGCAACATCAAGGATCTGGCATCAATGATACCCGGCGTGGGTAAAGCCATCAAGGATATCGACATCGATGACGACGCATTCAAGGGCATCGAGGCCATCATCAAATCGATGACCGAGCAGGAGCGCGTCAACCCCGACATCATCAACAGCTCGCGCCGCCAGCGCATAGCCCGCGGCTCAGGCACCTCGATGCAGGAGGTCAACCGTCTGCTCAAACAGTTCGACGCCACCCGCAAGATGATGAAGATGGCCACCTCCAAAAATCCCATGAAAATGATGCGCGACATGCGTCGCGCCCACCGTTAACAGCCACTATGACCATAATCGACGGAAAGGCCACCGCGGCGGCCATCAAGCAAGAAATAGCCGCCCAAGTTGACCAAATCACAGCCAAGGGGGGGCGCCGCCCCCACCTGGCTGCTATCCTCGTTGGGCACGACGGCGGCTCCGAAACCTATGTGGCCAACAAGGTGAAAGCCTGTGAGGAATGTGGCTTCCAGTCGACCCTCATCCGCTATGAGGACGATGTCGAACAAGACACCCTCCTCGCCAAAATAGCCGAGCTCAACGCCGACCCCGCGGTCGACGGCTTCATCGTGCAGCTACCTCTGCCCCGACACATCGACGAGCAGCGCATCATCGAGGCCATCGACCCACGAAAGGATGTCGACGGCTTCCATCCGGTCAACGTAGGGCGCATGTCGATCGGTCTCCCCTGCTTCCTCCCCGCCACCCCCTCAGGCATCATGGAGCTACTGCGACGCTACAACGTGCCCACCCGCGGCAAGCGTTGCGTGGTGCTGGGCCGCAGCAACATCGTGGGCAAGCCCATGGCCATGCTCATGCTACAGAAGGGTGAGCCGGGCAACACCACCGTCACCGTCTGCCACAGCCACACCCAGGGGCTCAAGGAGATATGCCGCGAGGCCGACATCATCATCGCAGCCCTCGGCGCTCCCGGCTTCGTCACAGCCGACATGGTCAAGGATGGCGCCACGGTGATCGACGTGGGCACCACCCGCGTGCCCGACGCATCGCGCAAGTCAGGCTTCCGCCTGTCGGGCGACGTCGACTTCGCCAACGTGGCCCCCAAGTGCGCCTACATCTCCCCCGTGCCCGGTGGAGTCGGCCCTATGACCATCGTCTCGCTCATGCGCAACACCCTCCAGGCCTACCTCTCCAACCACTAACACCCCTCCGCCCTTGCTCCCTTTCCTGCTGATTTTAGCCGGGCTATGTTGCCAATTCGTCGAGGCCGCACAGCCTCAGGCCACGCTGCTCTTCGCCGGCGACGCCATGATGCACCAGGCGCAGATCGACGCCGCACGCCGCTCCGACGGCAGCTACAACTACGACTCTTGCTTCGTCGAGGTGGCCCCCATAATCCGCAACGCCGACTACGCCATCGTCAACCTCGAGACACCCTTAGGTGGCGCGCCCTACTCAGGCTACCCCTGCTTCTGCGCCCCCGACAGCTATGCCACAGCCCTTACCGACGCGGGGTTCGATCTCTTCCTTACGGCCAACAACCACACCCTCGACCGGCGCGACCGCGGCCTGCGACGCACCGCGGCCACCCTCGACTCACTCCGTATTCCCCATTTAGGCACCTACACCAACGCCGCACAACGCGAAGAGCGTCTACCTATGATCAAGACAATCAACGGCTTCAAGGTGGCGATGCTCAACTACACCTACGGCACCAACGGCATCTCGGTGCAGGGCGATGCGGTGGTCGACTACATCGACCGCCCAACAATAGACTACGACGTGGCCAAAGCACGTGCCGAAGGGGCCGAAATCATCATGGCCGCTATTCACTGGGGCAACGAGTACCAGCTGCTACCTCACGCCTCACAGCGCGAACTCGCGCAATTTCTTGTCGACCAAGGCGTGGAACTGATCATCGGCGGACACCCACACGTGATACAGCCGATGGAAATGCGTCGCGGCAAAGATGGGCGTAACACCTTAGTGGTCTATTCCTTAGGCAACTTCATCTCAAACATGAAGACCCGCGATACCCGGGGCGGCGCATTGGTCGAAGCCACCCTGCGACGCGACTCCACAGGCCGCGCCTACGTGGCCGACGCGCAGTATCGCCTGGTGTTCACCGAAGCCCCCTCGGCCAAGAGCCGACAGTTCAAGTTGTACCCGGCCGAGGATGTCACCTCAGGCCCTTGGGCAAGCCACTGCAAAGCCTTCACCCTATCGGCAACAGCGATCTTCGACCGCAACAACATCGACGTCAGCCGCAACACCACCCACATGGTATATCCTGTGATACAGCCCATCGTAGACCGCATCCACCCATACGCCCTGTGGCTCAACCAATTCCTAAATGATTTCAGGTAAATAGCAACGCTATGCGGTAGGTAGCGAAGGCCAACAGCCAAGCAACCACCGTATTATAGACCACCGCGAACGCTCCGTAGCGCCAACTGCCGCTCTCCTTGACTATGGCTGTGATCGTGGCCAGGCAGGGACAATAGAGCAGTATGAACACCATGAACGCCAAGGCCGAAGCTGCGGTGAAGTCAGGCTGACCCGTGACGCTCGAAGGCACGGTGAGACGCTCTTTAAGGGTCTGCGAAGTAGCCTCATCGTCGCCGGTATACAGCACTCCCAAGGTCGACACCACAATCTCCTTAGCCGGAACTCCCGCGAGGGCGGCCACCGACGCGCGCCAGTGACATCCGATAGGCTCCAGCACCGGGTTGATGGCCTTGCCGAGCATCTCCAGATAAGAGTCGCTCTCGGGGTCAATCTTAGTGTCGTCAACCAAGCCGGTGCCATCAGGAGCCACCGCCGTCGACTGCTCGTCGTGCAGGGGGAAGTAGTTCAACGCCCACACCACGATGCTGGCTATCAGGATGATGCCACCCATCTTCTTGAGATATTGCTGTCCCTTCCACCACATGTGGCGCAACGACGCCCGCATTGTGGGGACACGGTAGGGGGGCAGCTCCATCACAAACGGCGTGACGTCGGCCTTGAAATAAAGTTTGCGCAACAGCTTGGCTGTCAGCATCGCCACAAGTATGCCGAGCATGTACAGCCCAAAGAACACCAAGGCTGCGTGAGCCGAGAAGAATGTGCCTATCAGCAGCACATAGATGGGCAGTCGAGCCGAGCACGACATGAGCGGGTTGATCAATATCGTGATCAGCCGCGAGCTCTTGCTCTCAATCGACTGCGCAGCCATGATCGCCGGCACGTTGCAGCCGAAGCCCATCACCAGCGGGATGAACGACTTGCCATGTAGCCCGATGCGGTGCATCAGCTTGTCCATGATGAAGGCCGCACGCGCCATGTAGCCCGAGTCCTCCATAAATGATATGCAGAAGAAGAGTATCAGTATGTTAGGCAGGAACACAATGACTCCCCCCACTCCACCGATCACTCCGTCGCCGATCATATCCTTCAACGGGCCGTCGGGCATCGTGTGCTCAACAAATTGACTCAGCCACCTCACCCCCGACTCTATCCATCCCTGGGGGTACGCCCCGAGCCAGAACGTGAGCCAGAATATGGCGAACATTATGGCCAGGAATATGGGGAAGCCGAAGAGCTTGTTGGTGACGATGGCGTCGATGATGCGGGTCGACTCTGAGGCTGCCTGCGGGCGGTTCTCCATAGTTTCGGCAAGCGCGCCGCCGATAAATCCGTATTTCTCGTTGGCTATCACCGACGATATGTCCTCATTGCGAAGGTTCTCGATGGCTGCCACCTGACGGTCGCGCAGAGCCAGCAGCTCATCGCGGCGGGGGTCGCCTTCGAACATCTGCTCCACCTCACGGTCGCGCTCCAGCAGCTTGATAGCCAAGTAGCGGGGGGAGAAGTGACGTCCGATGTAGGGATCCTTCTTGAGTTCGTCGATGATCAGTCGCAACCCCTGCTCCACGTCCTGTCCGAGGTTGACGTGCACGTGGCGCACATCCCGCTGCTTACCCTCATAGACTGCTATGATAGTGTCAAACAGCCGGTCGATACCTTTGCCGGTCTTCGACACCGTAGGCACCACCGGCACGCCGATCATGCCTCCGAGGGTCTCATAGTCGAGCTTGGCGCCCGACGAGCGCAACTCATCGTACATGTTCAGGGCTATCACCATCGAGCGGTCCATGTCGATCAGCTCAGTGGTCAGATACAGGTTGCGTTCCAGGTTGGAGGCATCGACCACGTTGACTATCACGTCGGGGGTCTCATCCTTCAAGTAGCGGCGCACATACAGCTCCTCGGGGGAATAGGCCGTGAGCGAGTAAGTGCCGGGGAGGTCGACAAGGTTGATGGTATAGTCGCTATGTCGCACCACACCGCAGGTAGCGCCCACGGTGACGCCGCTGTAGTTGCCCACATGCTGCCTGGCACCCGAGGCGAAGTTGAAGAGTGAGGTCTTGCCACAGTTGGGATTGCCCACGAGAGCCACGTTAATAGTGTGACGCAGAGTATTGTAGCGCATCATCGGAGGCTCGCAGGCATCGCCATTTATCACGTTGATATGCGAGCTTGGCGCACAAGCGTCATCACCATCGACGCGCACCACCTCCACCAGGTTAGCCTCCGACATTCGTAATGAAACCTCGTAGCCCATCAGGCGATACTTCACCGGGTCGCGCAACGGGGCACTCTGCAAAGCCGTGATCTCACGTCCGCGCACAAAACCCATCTCGATCACACGCTTGCGGAAAGCGCCGTGGCCGTGAATTTTCACCACCACCGCCTTCTCCCCCGGCTGCAAGTCCGACAGTCTCAATTTCATCAGTTTACTCTTCTATTTTGGCTATACCGTATTGCTCTTTAGTCTAACTGACACTCGCCGCAGCGCAGGCACGCTCGGCAGCGACGTCGATTCACACCACAAAGTTCTTAAAAAATCCCCTCACTTATTTAAACTTTGTCTAAATTATAACATTTTTTAACACCGCCCGCAAGTAGGGTCGCTCCCCGGAGCGTCCCTACTTGCGGGCGGGGGCGCCAGCTTCGCTGTTGAAGCGGACACAACCGGGGGTTACTTTTTGGACTTTTTGGATTTTTCTTCGTCGGGGACTTGGATGCGGCGGAAGGTGTTGTCGGACAGGACGTTGAGCACGATGTCGCGGATTTGCTGCTTGAGCTGGGCGAGGAAGTCGGCGGGGGAGTCGTCGCCGCGCTCTATCATGCGCAGGCGCCGCTCCCAGATGCCGGTGAGCTTTGCGCTCTTGAGCAGGTCTTGGTTGATGGTGTCTATCAGGTCGATGCCGGCCTGCGTGGCGAGGATGTTCTTGCGCTCGCGGCGTATGTAACGGCGCTTGAAGAGTGTTTCGATGATGGCGGCGCGGGTCGAGGGGCGGCCGATGCCGTTCTCCTTCATAGCTTCGCGCAAGTCCTCGTCGTCAACGGTTTTGCCGGCCGACTCCATGGCGCGCAACAGGGTTCCCTCGTTGTAATACTTCGGTGGCTGGGTCTGCCGCTTGAGCAACGATGGCTCGTGGGGGCCTGACTCACCGATGGTGAACGCCGGGAGTATACCTTCGTCGGCAGGCGCCTCAGCCTCCCCCTCCTCTTTTTTCACGCCATAGCTGAATACGTTGCGCCACCCGGGGTCGGTGATCACCTTGCCGGTGGCCTTGAAGCCCTGCTTCCGCACCTCGGCCATCACTGTGGTCTGCTCAAACTGGCAGTCGGGATAGAATGCGGCGATAAATCGCTGGGCTATAAGGTGGTACATCTTGCGCTCGTCGCCCACAAGTATCTTTGGCGACTGTCCGGTGGGGATGATGGCATGGTGGTCGGTGACCTTGGAGTTGTCAAACACCTTTTTGGACTTGGGGAGCCGTTTGGCGAGTATGGGGGCTGTGAGCGGTGCGTACGGCTCCATCTGGCGGAGTATCTCGGGCACTTTGGGGTAGATGTCGTCGGAGAGGTAGGTGGTGTCGACGCGGGGGTAGGTGGTGACCTTCTTTTCGTAAAGTGATTGGATGAGTTTGAGGGTCTCGTCGGCGGTCCACCCCCACTTCTTGTTGCACTCCACCTGGAGCGAAGTGAGGTCAAACAGCCGCGGGGGCTGCTCCTTCCCCTTCTTGCACTGCGCGTCGGTAACGGTCAGGGGCTGTCCGGTGATGGCCTCGAGGGCGGCTTGTGCGTCGGCTTCGGTGGTGAAACGTCCTGAGGTGGCGTTGAAGGTGGTGGTGCGGTAGAGGGTCTTGAGTTCCCAGAAGTCCTCGGGCTTGAAGTTGTCAATCTCGCGCTGTCGCTGCACGATCAGGGCGAGTGTGGGGGTCTGCACGCGGCCGATTGAGAGCACTTTGCCCGGCTCGGAGTATTTGAGCGAGTAGAGGCGTGTGGCGTTCATGCCTAAGATCCAGTCGCCGATGGCGCGCGAGAGTCCGGCATGGTATAGGCGGTCGAAGTCGGCCTGTGGGCGCAGGTGCTTGAAGCCATCGCGTATTGAGTCGTCGGTAAGCGACGATATCCACAGGCGCTCCACGGGGCACTTTATGCCGGCCTTCTGCATCACCCAACGCTGTATCAGTTCACCCTCCTGACCGGCATCACCGCAGTTGATCACCTTCTCAGCCTTTGATATCAGTGTCTTGATCACGTCAAACTGGCGTCGGATGCCGTTGTCGTCGATGAGCTTGATGCCAAATTTGGGGGGTATCATGGGCAGTGCGCCGAGCGACCATCGCCGCCACAGGTCGGTGTAGTCGTGCGGCTCCTTCAGGCAGCAGAGGTGTCCGTAAGTCCAGGTGACGCAGCAGCGCTCACCCTCGTAATACCCCTGACGCTTGACGTTGGCCCCCAATATCTTGGCGATATCGGCGGCCACGGAGGGTTTCTCGGTGATGCAGACTATCATTCGTGCTTGGCTTCGTTCCAGAGCTCGTCCATCTCGGCGAGCGTGAGGTCCTTGATGCGCTTGCCCATCTTGGTGGCTCGCTGCTCGATATGGTTGAAGCGGGCGATGAATTTCTTGTTGGTCTTCTCCAGGGCGTTCTCAGGGTTGACCTTGTAAAGGCGGGCGGCGTTGATGACACTGAACAGCAGGTCGCCAAATTCCTCCTCGATGTGAGCCTGATCCCCTTCGGCGATAGCCGACTGCACTTCGCCAAGCTCCTCCCGCACCTTGTCCCACACATCCTCGCGCTTCTCCCAGTCGAAGCCCACGTTGGCGGCTTTTTCCTGAATGCGGTCGGCCTTGATCATGGCAGGTAGGGCCGATGGCACTCCGGCGAGCACTGTACGGTTGCCGCCGCGCTCCTTGAGCTTGAGTTCCTCCCAGTTCTGGAGCACCTGCTCGGTGGAGTCCACCATGGTCTCGCCAAACACGTGGGGGTGGCGGAATATGAGCTTATTGTTGAGCATGTCGGCCACGTCGGCGATGTCAAACCGCCCCTTTTCCTCCCCGATTTTGGAGTAGAAAAGTATGTGGAGCAGCACGTCGCCCAGCTCTTTGGCGATGTTGGGGGTATCGTCGTTGATCAGAGCCTCGGAGAGCTCGTAAGCCTCCTCGATGGTGTTTGCGCGGAGGCTCTCGTTGGTCTGCTTGGCATCCCAGGGGCACTTGACGCGGAGTATGTTGAGCGTTTCGATCACGCGGCCGAGGGCGGCAAGCTTTTCTTCTTGTGTGTGCATCTTTTGTGATTTTAGAACCACAAAGTTACTAAATTTTCTAAACAATCGTGACATTCTCGCAAAGATTGAGTACCTTTGAACCTCATTATCACCCACAACCAAGGGATAATCATGAAACACCTTTGCAATACGTTAAAATATAGCATCTTAACCCTCACACTGGCCGCATCGGTCCTCACAGTCAGGGGCGTAGACAACACGCAGCTCGACCTTGCCGCCGAGAAGCTCCGGAGCTACGACATCGATGGTGCCCGCGAGCATGTCGACAAGTTCCTCAAGCAGGGTGGGCGCAAGGCCAAGCCCACAGCCGCCATGACCGCCGAGGCCGACGCCATGAGCGAGCGCATCGACCGTGTGGAGATGATGCTCAACCGCGTGGAGCACATCGAGGTGGTCGACTCGCTGATCGTGAGCCGCGACGATTTCTTCACCCACTACCGGCTAAGTCCCGGAGCCGGAAGTCTGTTTGACACCCGCTCGCTCCCCGAAGAGTTGGGCTCATCAGCCTCAGGCATAGGCTACAAGTCGCCTGACGGCCGCAAGATCATCTGGGCTCAGCCCGACTCAACCGCCACCACCAGTCTCGTTGAGTCGTCAGCCCTGACCGACGGCTCCTGGGAGCGCCCCACCCCACTCCCCGGCTTGAGCGCCCAGGAAGCTGCCTACCCGTTCATGATGACCGATGGCGCCACGCTCTACTACGCCGCCGATGGCGAAGGCTCGTTGGGCGGTCTCGACATCTGGCTTACCCGTTACGACGGCGAGCGATGGCTCGAGCCGCAAAACATCGGCATGCCCTACAATTCACCCTACGACGACTACATGATGGCTATCGACGAGACCACCGGCGCCGGATGGTGGGCCACCGACCGCAACCAGTTGGGCGACAGCATCACCATCTATATGTTCCGCCCCAACGAAATCCGCGAGAACTACCCCGACGACACCCCCGACATAGCCTCCAAAGCCATGCTCACCTCAATCCGCGACACTTGGCGCGATCCGCAGGGTGTGGCCGACTTCCTCAAAAAGCTCAACAGCGCCTCCCATGGGCATCGCGGCGACACCACCGCGGAGCCGGAGTTCACCCTCTCCTTAGGCAACGGCCGCATCTACACTCAGCTCGACGACTTCCGCTCACCCATAGCACGCGAGGCCATGGAGGACTACCTGATACTTGAGGACGAAATCCGCATCGACCGCATCGACCTCGACAACCTACGTCAGCAATACGCCCAGGGCGACCCCTCGTGCGGCCCTGACATATTGCAGCTCGAAGAGAAAATCCGCGCCAACCGGCACCAGCTCCTCGACCTGCGCAACCGCATCATCACAATCGAGAATCGCAAATAAGTTTTGAAATGACTACCTTCCTCATATCGCTCGCCACACTCATCGGCGGATACTTCATCTACGGCGCCATCGTGGAGCGCATCATCGGCATCGACCCCAAACGCCCGATGCCAGCCTACACCAAGCAGGACGGCATCGACTACGTGCCCCTGCCCACCTGGCGCGTGTTCCTGATACAATTCCTCAACATCGCCGGACTCGGCCCGATATTCGGCGCCATCATGGGCATCATGTTCGGCCCCGCGGCCTTCCTATGGATAGTGCTTGGCACCATCTTCGCCGGGGCGGTCCACGACTTCCTCTCCGGCGTGATCTCAATCCGTGCCGGCGGCGCCTCCCTCCCCGAGATCGTAGGACATGAACTTGGCACTACGATCAAGCAGGTGATGCGCGTGTTCTCACTGCTGCTGCTGATATTGATAGGCACCGTGTTCGTGATGCAACCCGCCAACCTCATCGCCGCCCTCACCCCTGAGTCGCTCAACGCCACATTCTGGGTGGCCGTGATATTCATATATTATATATTGGCCACGATGCTCCCCATCGACAAGCTCATCGGGCAGTTCTACCCCATATTCGGCTTCGCCCTGCTGTTTATGGCCGTAGGCATTATGGGAGTATTGCTCTTTGGCGACGTCACCATCCCCGACGGCCTGGCCGATGGCTTGTGGAACCGCTACGCCACGCCCGACTCCCACCCGATATTCCCCATGATGTTTGTGTCGATAGCCTGTGGAGCCATCTCCGGCTTCCACGCCACACAGTCACCCATGATGGCGCGCTGCCTGAAGAATGAGCGCCTGGCCAGACCCGTATTTTACGGAGCCATGGTGGCCGAAGGCATCGTGGCGCTGATATGGGCCGCCGCCACGATTGCCTTCACCGGTGGCTACGGTGAGCTCGCCGACTTCCAGGCAGCCAACGGTGGCGCCACAGCATCTCTGCTGGTCAACGACATATCCATCACATGGCTCGGCACCATCGGCGGCATACTCGCCATACTCGGCGTGGTGGCCGCGCCCATCACCACCGGCGACACCGCCCTGCGCAGCGCCCGACTCATCGCCGCCGACATGCTCGGCATCAACCAGTCGAAACTGGCCAAACGCCTGCTCATCTCCGTGCCGCTGTTCGCCGCATGCTTCGGCTGCATGATGATCGACTTCACCGTGCTGTGGCGCTACTTCGCCTGGTGCAACCAGACCTTGGCTGTGTTCACCCTCTGGGCCGTCACCGTCTATCTGGCCCGCAAAGGTCGCCTCTACATCGTATCGTTAGTGCCCGCACTGTTCATGACCGTGGTGTGCGTGAGCTATCTCTTCTTCGCCCCCGCCCCCGAAGGGTTCGGCCTGGGTCAGACACTTGCGGTCGGCATCGGAGCCTGCGCCGCCGCCCTGCTCTTAGCCATATTCGGCATATACCTCCAACGCCTGCGCCAAGGCAAAATCGAGCGCGAATACAGCTTCTGACCATGGACATCATCAACGAATTAGCCGGCTCAACAGCCTACACGCTCCATAGCCACACCCAATACTGCGACGGCAAAGCCACGATGGACGACTTCGCCCGCGAAGCCATCCGCCAAGGCTTCACCCACTACGGCTTCACACCACACTCCCCGATACCCATCGAGTCGCCATGCAACATGTCGCTCGACGACGTCCCGCGCTACCTCGACGAATTTCGGCGCATCAAGCAAGAGTACGGCCACAAAGTCAAATTCTACGCCGGCATGGAGGTCGAATACCTCGGCAGCGAGTGGGGACCCGCCCACCCCTACTTCCGAGGCCTGGGGCTCGACTACACCATCGGCTCGGTCCACTTCATCCCCAACCAGGAGGGGCTGTACGTCGATATCGACGGCCGCTACGAGAGCTTCCGCCAAAAGATGGAGCAGCACTTCCACAGCGACATCCGCTACGTCGTGGAGACATTCTACCGCCAGTCAATCGACATGGTGGGCGCCGGTGGCTTCGAAATCATCGGCCATCTCGACAAGGTTGGCCATAACGCTGCCCACTGGCAACCAGGCATCGAGGACGAGCCATGGTACGACCAACTCGCCCGGCAACTTATCCAGGCCGTAATAGACTCAGGCGTGGTAGTCGAAATCAACACCAAAGCCTGGACCGACCACCACCGACTCTTCCCCTCACCGCGCTATATCGCCCTCCTGCGCCAAGCAGGCGTGCCGATGATCGTCAACTCCGACGCACACCTCCCCTCCCTGATCAACGCCTCGCGCGACTACGCCCACACCCTCCTGCGCGATTAACCTCACCACCATCCGCCCCGCCCACAAGCAGGGTCGCTCCCCCGAGCGTCCGCGAAAACGCCCAAATTAATTTATTTTTGCACACATGGGCAGCATATCCGCCCTTGCCCGGTTGTAGCTTTGTGGCGTAAAAACATCAACGCCATGAAGACCAGAGAACACAGCCCCAAGAAAATCGCCCAACTCCGCGAGCTCCTGATCCGCACCATCACCAACTTCATCGACACCCGCGGCCAACGCGTGCTCAACCTCCACCAAGCCCGCGTCGAAGTGTCGCAGCTCGACGACGACCAGGTAGTGCTCTACTGCCACGACCGCGAGACCCTCAACCTCGCCGTCGAGATGATCTGTGCCCTCTCCTGCGCTAACTGATTACCATAAACCGCTCGCGCCCATACAGGTCGCGCGCCACCTCCACATCGCGCCCCGGCAACACCTGCCCGGCCAGCCTCTTCAACTGCTCTACAAACCGCGGATTTATCTCAAAATACAGCATCCCGCCCGATTTCAGCCCATCGGCCGCCCCCTGCATAATCGACCGATAAAACCTCAGCGGGTCATCGTCGGGCACAAACAGCGCCAACCCAGGCTCATGTTCCAACACCCCAGGCTCCATCCCTCGACGCTCTTCCTCAGCGATGTATGGCGGGTTGCTCACTATGATGTCATACCGCCGGTCAAGGCGCAGACCCAAAGCATCCCTCAGCTCAAAATCCACATTCACTCGATACCGCGCGGCATTCTCGCGCGCCACCGCCAAAGCTTCCTCACTGATGTCAATCGCCGTGACATCGGCAAACTTCAGCCTAAGCGCCAGAGCCACAGCGATGCAGCCCGAACCCGTGCACACATCCAGCACCTGCAGATCGCTGCGCCCACCCCACCGGTCAGTGATGATGTCGACCAGCTGAGCCGTCTCAGGCCGCGGTATCAGCACGTCCGGCGTCACCCTCAGCTTCAGCCCGCTCCACTCAGCCTCACCTAATATATATTGTATAGGCTCATTGTCGAGCAGCCGATAAAGCATCTTATCGAGCTGGCCCGACTGATAGTCGCTCAGCGGCTCGCGGGCATGCAGCGCAAGCTCCACAGGGGAGAGCCGGGTCACATGCTCCATCGCCATCGAGGCCACAGCGTCAGCCTCCCGGCCATCCATCACAGCAGCCAGCCGCCCCGCCAACTTCCTGCGTCCCTCGGCCATCGTCAAACCATCAATAACACCGTTCATAGTAATAAAATTTGATAAAATTGCTACATGTACCGCAAATATAACAAAATAATTTGTAATTTTGTGCCGCAAAAGTTCGGGGCGTAGCGCAGTCCGGTTAGCGCACCTGCTTTGGGAGCAGGGGGTCGAAGGTTCGAATCCTTTCACCCCGACACACACAGAAGCTGCGGCATCAGCCGCGGCTTCTGTCATTTCACCAGAGCCTATCGCTCCTATTAGAGTAGTATCTTGGCTACATTGTCACCTTGGCGGCGGATGTAGAGATTGCCACTCACGAGGTTAGTCACACGGATGCCTTGCAAATTACAGTATTCGACAGGATTATTGGTTTTATCAGCCCTTAGTCCCCTTGTTCGTCTTGCCGTCGATGAACTTCTGAAACCATCGCGTAAACCTCCCCTTCTGCCGCGGGGTACGCTTGAGGCACCTCCCCATCACCATCCCCTTCACTGTCGACAACGGCGTGTTCGGCTTCCCATCGCGAATAAGCTCTCACTGCATAGCGTCAATCTCCTACTGGTATTGGTACAGCACCGACCTCCTCTTCACATTCTCCGGCATGGGATTGGCCGACATTGAGTCCTCAAGATCCCGGGGAGACATTTTGATGCCAAAGGAAATTTCGGCCTTCTCCCCATCCTGCGTGAGGCGAAGCCCAAGTGAATTCCCCTTATCCTCCCTGACTATGAGTTTATACGAAAATATTTGTATTCTGAATAAAAATTTAATAACTATTCACCCAAGGGTAGAAATAGGGTAGAAAAATCTTGTGCAGAAATGCGCTTTTTTTGTGTGTTTTTGGGCATTTTCTTGTGCAAATCCTTTGGAAAATGACCAAAATAACAAGCCAAACCTCATTCCGTCGCATCTTGTAACGCACTGACTTACTGAGGTTTGGCTTTATGAGCGGTAAACGAGGCTCGAACTCGCGACCCTCAGCTTGGGAAGCTGATGCTCTACCAACTGAGCTATTACCGCATTGGTGGGTTTGCGCTGCAAAGATACATCTTTTAGCGCAATCCCACAATAATTTTTTGCTGTGTCGATTTCGTTCGCCACGAGCGGGGCCTTATTGACGGCCGGCGACGGTGACTGAGGGCTCGATCTTGGCGACGAGTCCCTGGAGCACTTTGCCGGGGCCGAGCTCTACGAACTCGGTGGCTCCGTCGGCCACCATGTTGCGTACGGTCTGTGTCCAGCGCACGGGGGCGGTGAGCTGTGCCACAAGGTTGGCTTTGATTTCGGCGGGGTCGGTGTGGGGCTTGGCGTCGACGTTCTGGTAGACGGGGCAGATGGGCTCGCTGACTTCGGTGGCTTCGATGGCGGCTGCGAGCTCGGCGCGGGCTGGCTCCATCAGGGGTGAGTGGAAGGCTCCGCCGACCTTGAGTTTGAGGGCGCGCTTTGCGCCAGCGGCTTTGAGGAGCTCGCAGGCTTTGTCGATGGCGGGCTCTTCGCCTGAAATCACGATCTGGCCGGGGCAGTTGTAGTTGGCGCACACTACGACGCCTTCAACTGAGTCAACGATCTCTTCGACGCTCTCATCGGGGAGGGCGAGCACGGCGGCCATTGTCGAGGGGCGTGCCTCACAGGCTTTCTGCATGGCCTGGGCGCGGGCCGACACCAGGCGCAGGCCGTCGTCGAACGACAGTGCTCCGGCGGCTACGAGGGCTGAGAATTCGCCCAGCGAGTGTCCGGCCACCATGTCGGGGCGGAATTCGTCGCCGAGGGTTTTGGCCAATATTACTGAGTGGAGGAAGATGGCGGGTTGGGTCACGCGGGTCTGACGGAGGTCCTCGTCGGTGCCTTCAAACATCATGTCGGTGATGCGGAAGCCGAGTATCTGGTTGGCGCGCTCGAAGAACTCGCGTGCCTCGGCGTTGTTGTCATAGAGGTCTTTACCCATTCCTACGAATTGGGCTCCCTGACCGGGGAATACAAATGCTTTCATCTTTATAATGATTGGTTGAACCTAATTTTCAGGCTGCAAAGTTACGAATTATTTTTGGATTACGCGCCATCGTGGCGGCGTGTCGCAACCACCTCAAAATATGGTTTATTGTGTGGGGAGCATTAAAAAATGCTAAATAGTGTGCGGGATGTTTGCACAGTACCAAAAAACGCGCTACCTTTGCAGTCGAAAAGGAATAAGCCGATTATTCACATCCAACAAACCAATCCTCCCCGACAGCAACCACACACCGGGGTGACACAACAAACAATATACTAACCACTTATTTAAAACCAATCGCCTATCGCTACACGTCTACTCTAAACAATTAAAACAGACATAACGATGCAACAAACGACTAAGCTGACCGACGAAATGCTGGTCTCGGCTTATGCCAAAGGCGACAATGATGCTTTCGACACTCTACTCAACCGTCATAAAGACCGAGTATTGTCCTACATTATACATATCGTCAAAAACCGTGATTTGGCCGAAGATATCTTCCAGGAGACCTTCGTCAAGGCTATCATGACCATTAAGCAAGGACGCTACACCGACACAGGCAAGTTCTCGGCCTGGATCACCCGTATCGCCCACAACCTCATCATCGACCACTACCGCCAGGAGAAGGCTGAGAACACTGTGTCGGCCGACAACGACGACACCGACCTGCTCAACCGCCGCAACCTGGCTGAGGCCACGATTGAGGACTCGATGGTGGAGCGCCAGATCCACAAGGATGTGCGCAAGATCATCGGCATCCTCCCCGAGTCGCAGCGCGAAGTGGTGATGATGCGCTACTACAAGGACATGAGCTTCAAGGAGATAGCAGACGCCACCGGTGTTTCGATCAACACCGCCCTGGGTCGCATGCGCTACGCTATCATCAACATGCGCCGCCTGGCCCAGGAACACAACATATCATTAACACTCTAACACCCACGGGAGCGCCACAAGCGCCCCCGCTTCCCATTCATAACCATGTCAGAACGCAAACTCATACTCATATCCAACGACGACGGCATCCACACCTCCGGGCTGCATACCCTCGTCGACTGCGTGCGCCATCTGGGCGACGTAATCGTTGCAGCCCCCACGGCTCCCCAGTCGGGCAAGGCTTCGGCCATCTCAGTGATGGAGCCGCTGCGCATCTATCGCCGCGACGACTACAATGGTGCGCAGATGTACGCCATATCGGGCACACCCGTCGACTGCGTCAAACTGGCGATGCACACCGTGGTGCCCCGCCGCCCTGACATGGTGATCGCCGGCATCAACCACGGCAGCAACGCCGGCAACGCCATAATCTATTCCGGCACGATGGGCGCCGTGTTCGAGGGGTGCATGGCCGGCATCCCATCCGTGGGCTACTCGCTGCTCGACCACTCTCTCGAGGCTGACCTCAGCGAAACCATCCCCTACATCAAGGATATCACCGAGCGCGTGCTTGCCCAGGGCCTTCCTCAGGGGGTATGCCTCAACGTCAACTTCCCTGCCAACGTCAAGATACTCGGTGCCAAGGTAGCGCGCGCCGCCCTGGGTCACTGGACTGAGGAATATCGCCGCTACGACGACCCTGCGGGCAATCCATTCTACATGCTTACCGGCAACTACGCGTGTGAGGACCCCGACCCCGAGTCGACCGACATCTACTGGCTCGACCGAGGCTACGCCTCAGTAGTGCCCGCCCGCGCCGACCAGACCGCCACCGACCGGCTCCCCACCATCACCCAGCTACTGTCGATTTAAGTCGATTTGTTTCGGAAGGAGGTTGGGCGGAGGTTAGTCGAAGTGCTTGCGGCGGAAGACGAAGTTGCGGCCGAGGTATTTCTCGCGCACCACGGGGTTGGCGGCGAGCTCCTCGGCTAATAGTTTGTGATGAGGAGATGAGTTACTTTTTTGTCATTCCTGTTCATGAAACTAACTGTATAATTCTTTTCGAACGACCGAATCTGGATACCCGGCTGGTTGTATAATTTAAAGATGAAATCTGTATTCTTTATTATTAGCATCCATTTGGCTTTGCATTTATTTATCATATATGTGACCAAGCGTTCTTGATCAGCTTTTGTGAATTGGTTTTGAGCGTAGGTGCTGAATTCAGTGTCGTAGGGTGGATCCAAGAATATGAAGTCATTCTCCCCTGGTTTGGTTACATCGAGGAACTGTTCGAAATCAAGATTATATATTGCCGTTTTGCGTAAATGATTTAACACTGGGGCCGAACGGTAAAAGTCTAATTTCTTTTTTAAAGTTTTGCTATTGTAAGCTATGCCGCCATAGGGGACATTAAAATCTCCTTTACTGCTATACCTGAACATACCACTATATGCATAATTTCTAATAAAAAGAAATAGAGCGCAATGAAGTTTTGAGTTTTCCTTAATCTGAGGATGGTTGTACAGATATCTAAAGTTCATGTAGACAGCGCTCTTAATAGCAGTTTCGATATTATCTCTTATGTCAGCCATCGGTAGCGGATGTTTCATAAGCTCAAGCTCCTTCATTCTCACCATCTTTCTGAAAAGATTTGTATTCATCTCCCTTAACAGAACTGAAGGTAATGGCTGCAGCCATGATGCCAAAGACAGGATACTGGAGGAGTTGGAGATACAGAAATCCTCTATCGATATTTTCAATTCGTCTTTTGCAATAGCATTATCTCTGTACTTGCAATATATGTCTATCAGTTCTTCGTGGGCATTGAAGAAGTCATAAGCCCTAAGCCAAGTAGCATCAATTTGTTCGGCATACTTAAAAAATTCAGGGTCTACCGATGCAATATTCCTGTACAGGGAGATCAACTCGTTGGAGAAATCATTGATATAATATTCCTTAGACGGAATGGCCATGAAAACAGAACCACCACCAACGAATGGCTCAAAATACCTGTCAAACTTTGGAAGGTATCTAAATATATGGTTCAGCTCTTTTTCCTTTCCTCCCGGCCACTTGATTATGGGTGCGAGCCTAACATTACTGTTTTCAAAATCAGACTTGCGCATTTCATCGGCGAACATATCACCGAGCCCACTAAAAAGGTTATATGATGGTGCGGCTTCACTTACTTGGCCGGCTTCGTTGTCAAATTCGCATGATTTTTCCATCTTAAGTCCTAAATTACTTTCTGCAACCGCCTTATCAATTCTTTCCTTTCCCGCACGACAATATATCGGATCAATTTCCACCCCGATATATCTTCTGCCAAGTTCGATGCTTGCAACTCCGGTAGACCCAACGCCCATAAATGGATCAAACACGATATCTCCCTTATTCGAAGCAATTTCTATCATCCTTTTAAGTATTTTTACTGGCTTCTGTGATGGATGCTTGGGATCGGTGAGTCTCTCGGGTCGCATGCAAATTGGGCTTTCTAAAAAATTATGCATCTCTGCCTGCGTGGTAAAATTCCATGTGTGTTTTTTATTCCAACACGTGAATATCATCTCGCAACTATTCAGGAAACCAGCTTTGAATATCTTGGGGGCAGGATTGGTCTTATGCCATATCATGAAATTTGTTGTATCAAACCTATGGTCTAAACAATTATACCAACGTCCAATCTGATTGTATGAAGTAAAGATAAAGAGATTGCCCGTTGGTTTGAGTATTCTTATAAATTCATCAGCCCACTCCTCTGGGTTAAAGTCAACCATATCCCACTCGGCAATGTCATTATTCATTGCTGACCTGCCAGACAACGGGATGTTTCCGGTTGAATGTTTTCCCAAATTATACGGTGGATCGGTGAGAATAAAATCAATAGAATTATCCGGGATACGTTTGATTATATCCCTACTATCAGCGTTAATAACACACTTAATCCAGTTAGGATCCTTCATGACTCCTTGGGCAAATAGGCTGTTTTAATTTCGTCAAGCGCATCATTAATGAAATGTGCATTTTTTGTGTATTCATCAATTACAATTTCGTAACCTCTATCAGATTTGCAAACAAGATTCCAGAAATCGCGGCTAATACACAGTTCTTCGTCACAAAAGAACTGGCGCACACGCCCTTGCGCCCATGGCCTGCCCTCTCCATATCGATTGTAAGCCGTTGCGAAAAGTATCTTTACATTATCTTCACCGAGCTTATTAGTCAATATGCAGTATTGTTCAAGCAAAGCCTCCTTCTCGGAGCGCGCTTTCTTATTATCAAGGTCTCCTCCAATCTTCAATTCTATTAAATAATGTATACCTGATTCTCTATCCACTAAATAATAGTCACTCTCATGGCGCTTTGTTTCTGCGGTTCCTGTAAGCTTGGTGATACCTTTGTAATCTTTTAAGCTTGGCCTTACACGATTATTACCTCGCTTATATGACTCCAAAAGCTCGGCGATTTTATCGGTTTGCTCTTTGTAAAGTATGCCCTCTACGTGGCGACTAACGTCATAACTTTTCTCAGCAATCTCAATAGCCATCTTCTCTAACATATTACCCAAAGAACTATCCAACGAACGTGCCAAAGCAGAATAATACTGGATTTCAGGGCCTAATGCAGCTATAAACACATTATGTATCTTCATATTGATAACCCCTTCAGGATTATCTACCTCTGCCAAATGGCGTTGGGAAAATCCGCAGGCAAAGAATCTTACCGCATATCTGACTATATCTCTGATTTCTTGCTCTTTTGCCATTACTTCAATAAAAGTTACTTGTTTTTATTTCGGGAGGAGGTTGGGCGGAGGTTAGTCGAAGTGCTTGCGGCGGAAGACGAAGTTGCGGCCGAGGTATTTCTCGCGCACCACGAGGTTGGCGGCGAGCTCCTCGGAGGTGCCTTGGAATAGGATTTTGCCTTCAAATAGTAGGTATGCGCGGTCGGTGATCGACAGTGTCTCGGGCGCGTTGTGGTCGGTGATGAGGATGCCTATGTTTTTCTCTTTCAGCTTATAGACTACCGATTGTATTTCCTCTACCTGGATGGGGTCGACTCCGGCGAATGGCTCGTCGAGCATGATGAATTTGGGGTTGATGGCCAGGCACCGGGCTATCTCTGTGCGTCGGCGTTCGCCGCCGGAGAGGGCGTCGCCGTGGTTCTTGCGCACTTTCTGGAGGTTGAATTCGTTGATGAGGCGTTCGAGGTGTTCGCGCTGCTCTTCCTTGTTTTCGTTGGTCATCTCGAGCACGGCGCGGATGTTGTCCTCGACTGATAGTTTGCGGAACACAGATGCTTCCTGGGCAAGGTATCCGACGCCCTGCTGTGCGCGGCGGTATACGGGGAATTTGGTGATGTCCATGTCGTTGAGGAAGACTCGCCCTTCGTTGGATGTGACCAAGCCGGTGGTCATGTAGAATGTGGTGGTCTTACCGGCGCCATTAGGGCCGAGGAGTCCTACGATTTCACCTTGCTTTACGTTGATTGACACGTGGTTGGCCACGGTACGCTTGCCGTATTTCTTGACGAGGCCTTCGGTACGGAGCACCATCGGCTCGTCAGCTTTTGCTTCCATAAGTGTCATTTTGCGCGGTGGAGTCGTGATTCGATATAGTCGGTGAGCAGGCCGATGGCTACGGTGTTGTTGCCACCTTGGGGCACAATCAGGTCGGCGAAGCGTTTTGAGGGCTCGATGTACTGGCAGTGCATGGGTTTGAGCACGCCTTCGTAGCGGTCGATCACCATCTGGGGTGTGCGTCCGCGCTCGATGCAGTCGCGGGCTATGACGCGGATCAGGCGGTCGTCGGCATCGGCGTCGACAAATACGCGCACGTCCATCATGGCGCGGAGCTTAGGGTCGGTGAGCACGAGGATGCCCTCGACGATGACCACGTCGCGGGGCTCTACGGTGATGGTCTCCGGGCCGCGGGTGCATGTGAGGTAGGAGTATGTGGGCATCTCCACGGCGTGTCCTTGTCTGAGCTTGTTGAGGTGCTCGTAGAGCAGGGGCCAATCGAAGGCATCGGGCTCGTCGAAGTTGATTTTGCTGCGCTCCTCTACGGGCACGTGGCTTGAGTCCTTATAATATGAGTCTTGTGGGAGCACTGCCACCTCGCCTGCGGGGAGGCTTGAGATGATTTTTTTCACAACGGTGGTTTTGCCTGAGCCGGTGCCTCCGGCGATACCGATAATGAGCATATTGCGTATGGTTTTTAGCGGGTGATATTGATGCCACGAAAGTACAACATTTTCTGCAAGAATGCTTAACTTTGCACTGAAAATTCGACATTAAAATGACTAAAGTAGGAGACAAAGTAAGATTTCTCAACTCGGTGGGTGGCGGCATCGTGACCCGCATCGAGGGGAATATAGCATACGTCGACGAGGATGGGTTTGAGACGCCGGTGCTCGTCAAGGAGTGCGTGACGGTCGACACAGACCGTTTCTACGGCAAGGATCCGGCGCCGTCGAAGGAGGTGCGCTCGAAGGTCGCAGATGCTCCCGATGTGAAGACGCCGGAGGCTAAGCCCGCCGAACCGAAGCTCGACACGTCGGCCACTGAGCATGGCGACATCATCAACCTGGTGATCGGCTACGAGCCGCGCGAACTGAAGCACCTCAACACCACGGCGTGGGATGCCTATCTGATCAACGACTCCAACTATTACCTCTATTTCACTTACCTGACCCGCAGCGACACCGACCGCGGTTGGACCACCCGCTACGCCGGTGTAGTGGAGCCCAACATCGAGCTTAACCTGGGCGAGGTCAGCCGCGAGGACCTACCTCAGATGGACCGCATAGCCATGCAATATGTGGCGTTCAAGCGCGACGAGCAGTTTCAGCTCAAGACCCCGGTGGCCGTGGAACGCCCGCTCGACACCACTAAGTTCTTCAAGCTCCACTGCTACCGCGACAACATGTACTTCGACTCGCCGGTAATAGCCGTCGACATCGTGAAGGACGACGTGCCCCAGCGGCCTATGGTGATCGACTCCGGCCGACTTGAGGACGCGATGCGGCAGAAGCGCAACGCCGACCGTCAGCCCGTCAAACGTCAGGCCGCCCAGAGCAAGCCCAACCAGCGGCCTCAGGTCATCGAGGTGGACCTGCATATCCACAACCTGCTCGACTCCACCGCGGGGCTGTCGAACACCGACATGCTGCAGGTGCAGCTTCGGGAGGCGCGGCGCGTGCTCGACCAGAACGCCCGCCACAAGGGTCAGCGCATCGTGTTGATACACGGCAAGGGTGAAGGGGTGCTACGCAAGGCGCTCCTCGACATGCTGCGCCATCAATATAAGGAGTATGAGGTGCAGGACGCCTCGTTCCGCGAATACGGTTTCGGTGCAACTCAAGTAACCATCCGATAAAATGATCATCTGCTACAGCGGCACCGGCAACTCGCTCGAAGTGGCCCAGCACCTTGCCCGGGAGCTGGGCGACAGCGTGCTGCGCATCGAGGGGGAAATGCTCACCGACCCTTCGGCTCACACCATCGACCTTGCCTGGCAGCGCAGGGTGGTGTGGTGCTTCCCGGTCTACTCGTGGGGCGTGCCTCCGGTGGTCAAGGAATTCATCAGCAAGATTACTCTGACCCAAGGCGAGTTACTACACCACTATATGGTGGCGACTTGCGGCGACGACGCCGGGCTCACCGACCGCCAATGGCGCCGTCTGATCACGGCTCGGTGTTGTCTCCCGATATCGGCCTACACCGTGGAGATGCCCAACACCTACACGCTGATGAAGGGGTTCGACGTGGACCCCAAGGAGCTTGAGCAGAGCAAGCTGTCGGCTATGCCCGGTCGGGTCGAGCACATAGCCCGATCTATACTCTCCGGCTCTGAGGCCGACGAAGTGACCCGCGGGTCGTGGGCGCGCGTCAAGTCGGGGGTCATTTACCCCTGGTTTGTGCGCCACGCCATGAGCCCCAAGCCCTTCCACTCCACCGAGGCGTGCGTAGGCTGCGGACTGTGCTCACGCTCCTGCCCAATGGGCAACATCGCCATGCAAGACAGCCGCCCCATGTGGCACGACCGCTGCGCTCTGTGCCTGCGATGCTACCACATCTGCCCCCAACACGCCGTGGCCTACGGCAAGGCCACCCGAAACAAAGGACAATACATCAATCAATCATTACACCCCCTATGTCACCAATCCTCGAAGTAGAGCACGTGTCGAAGCACTATGCCGGGCATACCGCCCTCGACGACGTGTCGCTCTCAGTCAAGCCGGGCTCGGTCTACGGCCTGTTAGGCCCCAACGGAGCCGGCAAAACCACTCTGATACGCATTATCAACCATATCACCGCCCCCGACGAAGGGCGCGTGATCTACGACGGCCACCAGCTCGCCGAAGCCGACGTCCGCACCATGGGCTACCTCCCCGAGGAGCGCGGCCTGTATAAGAAGATGAAGGTGGGTGAGCAGGCTGTGTTCTTCGCCCGCCTCAAAGGGTTGTCGAAGCACGACGCCGAGACCCAGTTGCGCCAATGGTTTGAGAAGTTCGACATCTCAGCCTGGTGGAACAAGAAGGTTGAGGAGCTGTCGAAGGGCATGGCCCAGAAGGTGCAATTCATCATCACCGTGCTACACCGCCCCAAGCTGCTGATCTTCGACGAACCATTCTCAGGCTTCGACCCCATCAACGCCGACCTGCTCAAGAAGGAGATCTTAGAGTTGCGCGACAAGGGCGCCACGGTGATTTTCTCTACCCACAATATGAGTTCGGTCGAGGAGCTATGCGACGACATCACGCTGATCAACAAGTCGCACAACATCCTCTCGGGCAGCGTGCAGGAGATACGCCGGGCTCATTCCCGCGGCCAGTACGCCATACGCTTCGACGGCGACCCCCTAACACTTGTTAACGCATTAGGAGAGCGAATTGCCCAGCACAAAATAGGCCTGACCGACCATTCAGGCGAGATACTCAAGGTGGTGTTCCGACCCGATGTGGATATGCGCGACGCCATCGATGCGATCAACCGCACCGTAGAGTTGCATGCCTTCAACCCCATCATCCCCTCTATGGACGAGATCTTCATCAAAACAGTCCAATCCAACAACCAAGCATAGACATGAATAGCAATACATGGCTGGTGATACGCCGCGAATTCCTCGAGCGCGTATCCAAGAAGAGTTTTATCATCACCACCCTGCTGATGCCCCTGCTGATGGTGCTACTGATGGTGGCCCCGGCATGGATCATGGGCCTCAACTCGTCGGGTGAGAAGGTGATAGGCGTAATCGACTCCCGCGACAGCATCGGAGCCAAGCTCCAGAGCGACGAGTATGTGCGGTTTGTGATGCTCACACAGTCGTGCGACAGCGCCATGGCCGACGAGAGCCTTGACGGCATACTCGAGATAGGCCCCAACATCGTAGACAACCCTGACAATGCTCGCCTATACACCCGCGACGCCGCCCCCATCGAAGTCACCGCCGACATCACCTCGCAGCTCACGCGCATCATCGAAACCGAGCGCATGGAGGCATACAATATCGAAAACCTCGACCGCATTATCAAAGAGGTGCAGGTCGATGTCAACCTCTCCACAGCGCGCATCACCGATGACAACGAGGCCACCGATACCTCGCAGATACTCAGTATGGCTATCGGCTTCGCCATGACCTTCGTGCTCTACATGTTCCTGCTGATGTACGGCCAGATGGTGATGACCTCGATCATCGAAGAGAAGAACAACCGCGTGCTTGAGGTGATGGTGTCGTCAGTCAAACCCACCCACCTGATGATGGGCAAGATCGTGGGCGTGGGACTCGTCGCCGTGGTGCAGGTAGTGATCTGGGGCGTGCTCATCGGCACATTCACCTCGCTGATACTCCCCACCATCATGCCCGCCGAACTGATGGCCGACGTCAACGCCTACTCAGCCGGCTCGCTCACAGCCTCGCAGGCCGCCACCGACTACTTCCTGGTGCAGGCCATCGCCACAGTCGGTTCCTTAGGCTTCATCATCAAGATCTTCGGCTTCATGCTGCTCTTCCTCATCGGAGGCTTTCTCTTCTACGCCGCCATCAACGCCGCCATCGGCTCGTCGGTCGACAATATCCAGGACTCAAGTCAGTTGCAGATATTCGTGGTAGTGCCGGTGCTGGTGGGTATGGTGTTTGCCATGAGCGTGGTCAACGACCCCACGAGCTCGCTGGCCATGTGGCTGTCGTTCATCCCCTTCACCTCACCGATGGTGATGATGTCGCGCATACCCTTCGACATCCCCGTATGGCAGATTGTGGTATCATTGGTGGTGCTCTACATCTCATTTGTGGCCATGGTATGGCTCGCCGCCAAGATCTACCGCGTGGGTATATTCATGTATGGCAAGAAGCCCTCTATCAAGGAGTTGATACGCTGGGCCCGCTATAAGTAACTGCATGATTTCAATCAACAACCTGTCGGTCGAGTTCAGCGCTAAGTCGCTGTTCGACAACATAAGCTATGTAATCAACCGCCGCGACCGCATAGCGCTTGTGGGCAAAAACGGCGCCGGCAAGTCGACGATGCTCAAGATCATCGCCGGGCTGCAGCGCCCCACATCAGGGTCGGTATCGGCACCCAACGACATCACCATCGCCTACCTGCCGCAGCAGATGGAGGTGGCCGATGAGCGCACCCTCGTCGAGGAGGCACGCCTGGCTTTCAGCCACATCGACGACATGCAGCGACGGCTCGACCGGATGAACCAGGAGCTGGCCGAGCGCACCGACTACGAGTCCGACTCCTACCACGCACTAATCGACCGCATGACCACCCTGAGCGAAACACTCGCCATGGAGCAGAGCGAAAACCATGAGGCGGAGATGGAGAAGGCTCTGCTCGGACTGGGCTTCCTGCGCACTGACTTCGACCGCCCCACAGCCGAATTCTCCGGCGGATGGCGCATGCGTATCGAGCTGGCAAAACTGCTGCTACGACACCCCGACGTGCTGCTGCTCGACGAGCCTACCAACCACCTCGACATCGAGTCGATACAGTGGCTCGAGCAGTTCCTCATCAATAAGGCCAAGGCCGTGGTGCTCGTGAGCCACGACCGCGCGTTTATCGACAACGTCACCAACCGCACCATAGAAATCTCGCTGGGCAAAATCTATGACTACAATGTTAACTATTCTAAATATGTAGAACTGCACCGCGAGCGCATCGAGCAGCAGATGCGCGCCTACCAAAACCAACAGAAACAGATACAGGACACCGAGGACTTCATCGAGCGCTTCCGCTACAAAGCCACCAAATCGGTGCAGGTGCAGAGCCGCATCAAGCAGTTGGCCAAGATAGAGCGCATCGAGGTTGACGAGGTCGACACCTCACGGCTCAACCTCCGTTTCCCACCCGCACCCCGCTCGGGCGACTACCCCATCATCGCCGACAATGTGGGCAAAGCCTACGGCGATCATCAGGTGTTTGACCACGCCACATTTACCATCAAGCGAGGCGAAAAGGTGGCCTTCGTGGGCAAGAACGGCGAAGGTAAGTCAACCCTGGTCAAGTGCATCATGGGCGAGATACCCTTCACCGGCTCGCTCCGCATAGGCCACAACGTGAAGATCGGCTACTTCGCCCAAAACCAGGCACAGCTGCTCGACGGCGACATCACCGTGTTCGACACCATCGACCGCGTGGCCGTGGGCGATATCCGCACCAAAATCCGCGACATACTCGGCGCCTTCATGTTTGGCGGCGAGGCCTCCGACAAGAAGGTCAAAGTGCTGTCGGGCGGCGAGAAGACACGCCTGGCGATGATACGCCTGCTGCTCGAGCCGGTCAACCTGCTCATCCTCGACGAGCCCACCAACCACCTCGACATGGCCACCAAGGACATCCTCAAGCAAGCTATCAAAGATTTCAACGGCACGGTGATCGTGGTGAGCCACGACCGCGAATTCCTCGACGGCCTCGTGGAGAAGGTCTACGAGTTTGGCGGCGGCCAAGTGCGCGAATGCCTCGGCGGCATCTACGAATTCCTCGAAAAGAAGAAAATCGCCAACCTCCAGGAGCTTGAGCGCACCACCCCCTCCAGCCCCAATGGGACACCAACCACCCCCTCAGAAAGCAGGGACGTTCCCCGGAGCGTCCGCGACCCCGCCAATACCCCCGCGGAAACCGGAGTCCGCGACTCCAAGGAAGCGCGCAAACTATCGTACGCTGAGCAGCGCGAACACGACAAGATGGTACGACGCGCACAGAAGCGTGTGGCCGACGCCGAGGCCGAAATCGCGGCCATCGAAGCCGAGATAGCCGACATCGAGGCCAAGATAGCAGCCGGCGAAGTCGAAGGGGACATCTTCGAACGCCATCAGGCCGCCAACAAGCGCCTCGAAAACGCCATGAGCCTCTGGGAACTCGCCTCCATGGACCTCGAAAGCCTCGACATAAAGCCATAGATTTTTTAGACATAGAAACATATATTCTTTAGACATAAGGACATAACGACATAAAGAATAAATAATATGTCTTTCCGTCTTTCTGTCTAAAAACCCCCGTCTATCTGTCTAAAATTTTTGTCTTTATGTCTGATGTTTGGTGGTTAGCAGACAAATCTCTAACTTTGGGGTCAGAAACACAAAATCACTCGCAATCGTGAACAAAAACTGGTTAATACGCTCACTCACAGGCATTGTATATATAGCTGTGATTGTGGCCGGAGTGTTGCTTGGCGGTCCCTACTACTGGGCGATGACCCTTCTGTTGGCAATCCCCGCCGTCATGGAGTTTGAGCGCATCACTTTGAAAGATGTACATGTGTCGTCAGCCGCCACGATACTCGATATCGCGGCCACGGCGTTAATCGTATCGACGACCGCCTTTCCGCAGTTGAACAGCACTTGGATGCCATTAATACTTCTTACGATGATAGTGCGCATGGTATCACTGCTTTACAACTATAGCGAAGACCCTATACGGTCGATTACAAGCTCACTTTCGGCACTCATCTACATAGCCGTGCCAATAGCCTTGATGGGCATGATAGAGTTGGTTCGCCCCCACTTGCTGCTGCTGACGTTCGTGCTGATATGGCTCAACGACACGGGGGCATTCGTGGTAGGTTCCCTGTTGGGACGCCACCGCCTGTTTGAGCGCATATCCCCCAAGAAATCGTGGGAGGGCTTCTTCGGCGGCATGGTTTTCGCCATCGGAGCCGCCATAGCCGCAGGCGAACTGATGCCTGGCTACCTCCACCTCACGGTGCTGCAATCCACGCTGTTAGGGGTGATTGTGACCGTAGCCGCCACATATGGCGACCTGATAGAGTCGTGTCTCAAGCGCAACGCCGGCGTTAAGGACTCTGGCGCACTCCTGCCGGGACACGGCGGCATGCTCGACCGCATAGACTCGCTGCTGCTGGTGATGCCCTGCGTGGCCCTGTATCTTTTTGCTATTTATATATTTTAACCATGTCTGACCAACGATATATGATGCGTGGCGTGTCGGCCGCCAAGGAGGATGTGCACCGCGCCATCCGCAATGTCGACAAAGGAATCTTCCCCCAAGCATTCTGCAAGATCATCCCCGACGTGCTGGGAGGTGACCCTGAGTATTGCAACATAATGCACGCCGACGGCGCCGGCACGAAGTCATCACTCGCCTACATCTACTGGCGCGAGACGGGCGACCTGAGCGTATGGCGCGGCATAGCCCGCGACGCCCTGGTGATGAACACCGACGACCTGCTCTGCGTGGGCGCCACCGACAATATCCTGGTGTCATCCACCATCGGCCGCAACAAGATGCTCATACCCGGCGAAGTCATAGCCGAGATCATCAACGGCACCGAGGAAGTCCTGGAGCAGATGCGCTCATGGGGCATCTCGATCTACTCCACCGGCGGCGAGACGGCCGATGTGGGCGACCTGGTGCGCACCATCATCGTCGACTCCACAGTGACCTGCCGCATGCGCCGCGACCAGGTGATCAACAACGCCAATATAGCCGGTGGCGACGTCATAGTCGGACTCGCATCGTTCGGCCAGGCAAAATATGAGACACAGTACAACGGCGGCATGGGCTCCAACGGCCTCACCTCAGCCCGTCACGACGTGTTCGCCAAATATCTCGCCAAGAAATACCCCGAGAGCTTCGACGCCGCAGTGCCCGACGAGCTGGCATACTCAGGATCGGTAAGCCTGACTGACACCGTCGAGGGCACACCCGTCGACGCCGGACACCTCGTGCTCTCCCCCACCCGCACCTACGCCCCGGTGATCAAGCAGATACTCGACCATATTCGCCCGCAGATCCACGGCATGGTCCACTGCACCGGCGGCGCGCAGACCAAGGTGATGCACTTCGTCAGCTGTAAGCATGTGATCAAGGACAACCTCTTCCCCACCCCGCCCCTGTTTGAGCTGATAGCCCGCGAGTCGGGCACCGACTACCGGGAGATGTACCGCGTGTTCAACATGGGTCACCGCATGGAGATCTACGTGGCCCCCGACGATGCTCAGCGGGTGATCGACATAGCCCGGGCCATGGGCATCGACGCCCGCATCGTAGGCCGCGTCGAGGACGCCCCCACCAACCGCCTGACCATCATTTCAGACAAAGGCACCTTTGAATATTAGCTCCCCGCCCACAAGCAGGTCGCTCCCCGGAGCGTCCGCGATAACTTTGGCGTTACTGTAAACAATTGCTGGCGACAGCGTGTTATCTGTTAAACAAATTAATAATTCACCATAACTCCAACACATTATGAAAAAGAAGTATCTATCAGTGGCTATAATCCTGACCGTGGCAGCGTCGCTGACCGTTACATCGTGCATCGGCAGCTTCAGCCTCACCAACAAACTCCTGGGATGGAACCGCAAAATCTCCAACAAGTTTGTCAACGAGGTGGTATTCTTCGCCTTCTGGATTGTGCCCGTATATGAGGTTTCAGCACTCGCCGACTTCCTGGTGATCAACTCCATCGAATTCTGGAGCGGCAACAACCCCGTGGCATCCGGCACCCGCATGATCCAAGGCGAAAACGGCCGATATATGGTAAATTGCGACGGCAAGGGCTACACCATCACCTCCGAGGCCGACGGCTCAGTGGTGCGCCTCGATTTTGACCAGCCCTCACAGACCTGGAGCGTGGTCACCGCCGAAGGTGAGACCTACCCCTTCATGACATTTGTCGACGACACCCACGTGCAGGTGCCCGCCGCCGACGGCTCCACAATGATAGTCGAACTGTCAGACGCCGGCATGTACGCCTACCGCAACGCCGTCACCGCCTCACAGTGGGCCAGCAGATAAGCTATTCTGATACACTACATTGGCAGCCCCGGGCACTATGACGCTCGGGGCTATGCCACAATCTACATCTTATCACTATGAAACAACTATCACTTATCACATTTGCCCTCATACCCCTTGCGCTGTCAGCCGGTGATGCCGACGCCATCCGCGTCAACCAGATCGGCTACCTCCCTGACGACATCAAAGCCGCCGTGTGGATGATCGCCGACGAGCTCCCCAACTCCTCACCCGTGATAACCAACGTCGCCACCGGTCGCGAGTTCAGCCCCGACTCCGTAGTCGAGTACAACCCATGGCAACCCATGGCAGCAACACGCCGCATCTACTTCACATCGGCCACTGATCCGGGAGAATACGTGATCATGGCAGGCTCAACGGAGTCGCCACGCTTCCGTATCGGCGCAGACATCTATAAGGGACTCAACGAGATACCGCTCCACTACATGCGTCAGCAGCGTTGCGGCTACAATCCCTCGCTCGACACCCAGTGCCATCAGCACGACGGCATACTCGTGCTCGCCGACACCCTCACCGGGCAGCATGTCGACGTGCGTGGCGGTTGGCACGACGCCAGCGACTATCTCCAATATCTCACCACCTCGGCCAACGCCGTCTACCAGATGCTGTGGGCCTACCGCGAGAACCCCCAGGTGTGGGCCGACGAATACGACGCTGCCGGGCGCCCCGGAGCCAACGGCGTGGCCGACATACTCGACGAGGCCCGTTGGGGGTTGGAATGGATGCAGCGCATGAACCCCCGCGACTCCCTATATCTCAATCAGATAGCCGATGACCGCGACCACCGCTTCGCCGGGCTCCCCGCTGATGACAACGTCGACTACGGCTGGGGCGCTGGCAAGGACCGCCCCGTGTTCCCCTGCTACGGCGCGCCCTACGGTCTCGACAAATACAAGAACCGCTCCCGCGGCTTAGCCTCCTCGGTAGGCAAATTCGCCTCATCGTTCGCCTTAGGCTCAATGGTGTTCAGCGACATCGACCCCGAATTTGCCGCCGACCTCGACCGCCGCTCAGCCACCGCCTACGAGGTGGCAAAAGCCAACCCCGGACAGTGCCAGACCGCCTGCACCGTATCACCATACTTCTATGAGGAGGACAACTGGGTCGACGACATGGAGCTCGCCGCCATCACCCGCTATCTCAGCTCAGGTGACCACAACTACCGCACCGACGCCATCAACTACGGCCGCCTGGAGCCGGTGACCCCATGGATGGGAGCCGACTCAGCCCGCCACTACCAGTTCTACCCCTTCGTCAACTTAGGCCACCCCTCGCTCGCCCGCGACAAGGAGGGGAAAGTGTCTCAGGAGTTCATCCGCAACATGCGCTCAGGCTTGCGACGCGTAGCCGACCGCGGTGAAAACGCCTTCCTCAACGGCGTGCCATTCATCTGGTGCAGCAACAACCTCACAGCCGGACTCGTCACCCAAGCCATGCTCTACCGCGACATCACCGGCGACAACCAATTCCGGGAGATGGAGACCGCGGCCCGCGACTGGCTCTTCGGCGCCAACCCCTGGGGGCAGTGCATGATCGTAGGGATGCCCGGCGTAGCGTCATCACCCGGCGACCCCCACTCAGCCCTTACCAACCTTGAGCAAATCGAGGTCACCGGTGGACTGGTCGACGGCCCCGTCTACGCCAACACCTACAACTCACTGTGGGGCGTAAACCTACGCAACCCCGACAAATTCGCCCCCTACCAAAACTCCACAGTGGTCTACCACGACGACTACCAGGACTACTCCACCAACGAGCCCACCATGGACGGTACCGCCTCGCTCACCTACCTCCTGGGCCGCCTCGCTCGCTAACCACAACCATCGTTATCGCGGACGCCTCCCGTTATCGCGGACTCTCCAAGGAGCAATGCGATTCTAATAAAGTGGATGTAGCGCCCTGGCCGGGCGCATCCACGCCTGAACCGCCGCCTTCCGCAAGCCAGCTCGTACCTCGCTGGCATGCGGATATATAGAGGATTGCCCTGCGGGCTATGCCCCACTTGGGGTCGTTGAGCTGAAAACCTTGCGGGGCGCGTTTGCGTTATTTAACAAAATGGAGTATATTTGTCACTGATAAAACTCATATCCGATGAAAATATCTATAGTTCTGATGGTTGCCACAACCATGCTGTCAGCCACATCGTGCTCGATGCTCAATAAATACACGGCGCCTAAAGCCAAGCCCGCCGCCACTACCGCCGCCATCGCAGCCGATTCGGCGCCCGTGGCTAAATTCGCGCCCGGCGAATGGACCATCTACACCGTCGACGGATATCAGCTCACAGGCGACGAGCGTCCATACATCACCTTCGACCCCGCAACCGGCCGCTTCTACGGTTCCAACGGCTGCAACACCATCAATGGCGACTACCTCGTGAAGGGCAACAGCCTGACACTTAGCAATATCATCACCACAATGCGCTATTGCCCCGAGGCTGAATATGAGCTGAAAATCAACAACGCCCTCAACCTGGTGCACTCATTCGCCGTGTCAAACATCGGCAACGAAAGCTATATGACGCTGATGAACAATCAGGGGAAAACACTGATGGTGATACGCAAGCACAACATGGACTATATCAACGGTTTATGGCAAATCTACGCCATCAACGGCAACAAGGTTGACCAGAAGCAGTACCCCGACCTGCAAGTGACCTTCGACGTGGACGAGCTGCGCATCCATGGCAACACGGGTTGCAACGTGTTCAACGGCAACATGATTATCGACCCCGACAAGACCGACGCGATGCAGTTCACCGATATGGCCACTACCTTACGTGCTTGTCCCAACCAAGCACTTGAGACCGAGCTGCTTTTAGCCTTGGAGTCAGTTGACCGAGCACGGCCCAACGGCGCTGACGCAGTGGAGCTGCTTGACCAGTACGGCAAACCCCTCATCACACTCCACCGAATAAAGGAGACAGGTGACAGGAGATAGGAGACAGACTATGCTTGTATTCACGAAGTCAAAAATAAACCTCGGTCTCCAAATCACCGGGCGGCTCGACAACGGCTACCACACGCTCAACACCGTGATGTGGCCCATAGGCTGGGGCGACATCCTCGAAGTAGTACCCGCAGCCGATCAGTACAACACCTCTCTCACCATCACCGGCCGACAAGTCGATTGCCCGATGGAGAAGAACCTTGTAATCAAAGCCCTGCGAGCCTTAGAGCGGCAAATCAACCGACCAATACCAATCGACATATATCTGCGCAAGATTGTGCCCGACGGCGCCGGGTTAGGTGGCGGTTCGGCCGACGCATCGGCCATGCTCATGCTGCTCAACCGCATGTTCAAGCTCAATTTCAGCCACGAAACACTCACTGAAATATCTGCCACGATAGGCGCCGACTGCCCATTCTTCATCAGCGCGACACCCCAACTCGCCACAGACACCGGCGCCACCCTCAATCCCATCGACATCCCCGCCATGGACGATGTCGAGATACTTGTGGTCAAGCCCCCGGTTGCCGTCAGCACCGCCCAAGCCTACGCCGGCATCGACAGCTGCCTGCTCGACACTACTCACCCTGTCACACCGACAGTAGGGCCGCACCCCGGTGCGTCCGCGGATATCACAGACATCCTCTCCCGCCCCATCATCGAATGGCGCGACCTGCTGGTCAACGACTTCGAGCGCAGCGTGTTCCCCCAACTCCCCATCCTGGCCGACATCAAGCAGCAACTCTACGATTTGGGCGCACTCTACGCCTCGATGTCAGGCTCAGGTTCAGCCCTATACGGCCTCTTCGCCCCCGGCACACACCCCACAGCACTCCCCGCCACTTGGGCCGACTACTCCGTTTGGACCTCCTCCCCCAAGTAGCATCGCAGTCGTTACCGCAGACGATATCGCGGCCGCTCTGGGGAGCGACCCTACTTGTGGGCGGTATCGCGGTAAAAATAAATTGTTTACTTCGGCGGTTACGTCAAGGAGAGTATTATCGCCGGCTCACCGGGGGCGGCGAGCAGCGATGAGGCGCAGAGCCATGCGTGTATCTTGTCAATCGACATCCCCAGGGCCACCATCCGCTCAAGGTCGTCGAGCAGGAACTCTGACAACGCCTCAGGGCGCAACAGCACCACGTCGGAGTTGGTCCATACTGTGTTAGGCGTTTCATGAGTATAGGGCTCCACCGTCACGGAGCCGTCAGCGAGCGTGGTCACGAGCGACAGCCCGTCGATGCCGTCGGCCGACAGCAGGTGCCGCGCCAGAATGCGGTCAGATGACGGTAGCGGCTGCATTGTTGGAGCGCAACTTCTTGCTGTTGGGGTTTGTTGCCGCAGGCGTCTGAGGCTCAATGGCAGCGGGTGTAGGCCGACTCTCCTCACTCTTTTCAGTTGCCGGCTTTAAGGCATCCTGCGCAGGCCGGGGGGCGGCGGTCGCTTTGTTGTCGCAGCGAGCTGTGCTCACGCGCTCCTGGCGATGGCGCAAGTGATAGTTGAAGCGGTCGACGCGCTTGCGTGTCAGGGATATGGAGTCGAGGTAGATGATTTCACCCTCGGCCGGATTGGTCGACAGCAATCCGTAGATGCGCGTGGGCATGCGTGTCGAGTCAGTGTAAAGTTGCAGTTGGTTGAGCCCTTCGCCCTGGAATTGTCCGTTCTTGTACTCCGTGATGCCGTCGGGGTAGTCCACGGCGAGGATCCATTGACCGGGTTGGCGCATGTTGAGGGTCTTGAACGACCACACATATTGGTCGCCCTTCTCCCAGTTGTCGTCGGGGGTGAGGGCGAATGTGAGCACCTGCTGGGGCGAGCGCCGCGAGATAACCACCTCGGGGGCTCCGGGCCACGTGTCGACAGAGTCACCCGCTACGCTCCCTCCGGCCCGCGCCATCGCTGCATCGGCATGCGACATGCGGTCCTCGAGTATCTCCACCATGCGCTCGTGCACCTCCACATACTTGTCGAGGTTGCGGCCGTAGTACATGAATGATGAGTCGAGCAACTCCTGACTGACACCATGCTTGAGCAATATCGACTGCTTCAGCACCTTACGCAGCGAGTCGTTGTCACCCTTATAAAACTGCGAGCGGTTGACATCGGTCACACTCTCCGCCACATAGAGGTCGGCCATCAGGTCGGCCATCTGCTCCTTGGGGAGCACATTTTCAGGCGTGGAGTCACAAGCCGCCATCAGCAGCGCCATCAGGGCGAGGGTGAGCAGATGTAGGCGTCGCATCATTGTTGGTCTGACTCCTTCTCGTCGGCCTTCTCCTCAACCTTGGCCGGCACGCCGGTTGAGGTGAGGGAGCTCGGATAGAAGAAGATGAGTATGATAATACCCACAGTAATGGCGGCGTCGGCGAAGTTGAACACCGGCTGGAAGAAGAGGAAATGTTGACCTCCCACCCACGGCATCCACTGTGGCCAGTCGAAGCTGAACAGCGGGAAATAGAGCATATCAACCACGCGCCCTAAGAACAGTGGCGCGTAACCTCCACCTTCGGGAAACATCACAGCCACCTCCGGAGGCATCGGGTTGTTGAAAATAAGGCCATAGAATACGCAGTCGATGATGTTGCCGGCGGCCCCGGCGGTGATCAGCGATAGCACTATGATATAGCCCGTGCGGACCTGCGGGTTATCCTTGATGCGGCATATATAATATATGAGCGCGCCCACGGCCACGATGCGCAGCAGCGTAAGCAGCAGTTTCGAACCGATCTCCATGCCGAAGGCCATGCCGTTATTTTCGATAAACAGCAGATGGAACCATGACGTGATCGTCAGATCCTCGCCCAGGCAGAAGTGGGTTTTCACCAAAATCTTGAGCACCTGGTCGATGATGATCACGGCGGCGATGATGACCAGCGCAAGATAACCTTTGGTCAGATGTTTCATATCATTTCTGCTTTGCGTCGACGCAGAGTGTGGCATGAGGCACAGCGCGAAGTCGCTCCTTGGGTATGAGCTTGCCGGTGGCGCGGCAGATGCCGTAGGTTTTGTTCTCGATGCGCACCAGGGCGTTCTGCAGGTGGGTGATGAACTTGAGCTGTCGTTGCGCCAACTGTCCGGCCTCCTCCTTGCTCAGCGTAGCCGCGCCCTCCTCGAGGGTTTTGAACGTGGGGGAAGTGTCGGCAGTGTCGTTGCCATCGGAGTTGAGTATGTTGGAGCGCAGCAGCTCATAGTCGCGCTGGGCTTTTGCTAGCTTCTCGAGGATCAGCTCCTTGAACTCCTGGAGCTCCTCGTCGCTATAGCGGGTCTTTTCTTCGCTCATAGGTCGTTAGTGTGTTATGCTTTAGTAATCTTGACGTTAATGGTGACGCCGTCGATGTCGAGCACTTCATCCTCAGCCGGATCAGCCACGGGGGCGAGGGTGAGGTCGGCGGCGAGCACCTGGCTCATGATGTAGCCGCGGAAATCCTCAACGGCGGGGGTCACCTCGGCCGAAGGCTCAATCACGATGTTGATGCGGTCGGTGATGTCGTAGTCGCGGCTCTTGCGTATGTTTTGGATGCGGTTGACAAGGTCGCGTGCCAGACCCTCGCGGCGGAGCTCTTCGGTGAGGGTGATGTCGAGTGCCACGGTCACGGTGCCCTCGTTGGCCACCTGCCATCCGGGGATATCCTGCGAGATGATCTCCACGTCGTCGCGCTCGATGGTCACGGGAGCGCCGTCGACGTCGAGGGTCAGCGAGCTGGTGGTTTCGAGTTGGCGGATCTGCTCTTGCGAGAGGTTCTGCAGCTGAGCGGCCACAGCCTTCATCTGCTTACCGAGCTTCTTGCCGAGCACCTTGAAGTTGGGCTTCACGCTCTTCACCAGTATGCCTGAGGCATCGTCGACGAGGCGCAACTCCTTGACGTTCACCTCATTCTTGATCAAGTCGGCTACTGCCTCGATAGCCTCGCGCTGATGTGCATCTACCGCAGGCACCATCAGGGTCGACAGCGGCTGACGCACCTTCAGGTTGGCGTTGCGGCGCAGGGCCAGCACCATCGAGGTGATGGTCTGAGCCAGGTTCATGCGCTCCTCAAGAGCCTCATCGATCAGCGACTCGTCGTAGGTGGGGAAGTCGGCCATGTGAACCGATGCGTCTGCATCGCCGTTGAGGTCGCGGTAGAGCTGGTCGGTGTAGAAGGGTGCCACAGGTGCCATCAGCAGGGCTACGGTCTTGAGACAGGTGTAGAGGGTCTGATAGGCGGCGAGCTTGTCAGCGTCCATCTCCCCACCCCAGAAGCGTTTGCGGTTGAGGCGCACATACCAGTTGCTGAGGTTGTCGATCACGAAGTCGGAGATGGCGCGAGCGGCCTTGGTGGGTTCGTAGTCGGCAAGGTCAGCGTCGACCTCCTTCACCAGCGAGTTGAGCAGCGAGATAATCCAGCGGTCGATCTCGGGACGCTCAGCCACAGGAATCTGCGGTGCCGCAGGGTCGAAGTTGTCGACGTTGGCGTAGAGTGCGAAGAGCTTATATGTGTTGAAGAGGGTGGAGAAGAGCTTGCGGGCTGTCTCACCCACTCCGGCGGTGTCGAATTTGAGGTTATCCCAGGGGGATGAGTTGGAGATCATGTACCAACGCACGGGGTCTGAGCCGAATTTTTCGATGGTCTCGAAGGGATTGACGGCGTTGCCAAGACGCTTCGACATCTTGTTGCCATCCTTGTCGAGCACCAGGCCGTTTGAAACTACTGCCTTATATGCCACGGAGTTGAACACCATAGTGGCGATGGCGTGGAGGGTGAAGAACCATCCGCGTGTCTGATCGACGCCCTCGGCGATGAAGTCGGCGGGAAACATTATGCGGTCGTCGACAAGTGCCTTATGCTCAAACGGATAGTGGAGTTGTGCGTAGGGCATCGAGCCTGAGTCGAACCAAACGTCGATCAGGTCCAATTCGCGGCGCATCGGGCGGCCTGTGGGCGACACGAGTACGATATCGTCGACGTAGGGACGGTGGAGGTCAATCTTTTCATAGTTTTCCTTGGTGCAGTCGCCGGGCTTGAAGCCTTTGTCGGCCAAGGGGTTGGATTTCATCACACCGGCCTCTACGGCTTTGTCGATTTCGTTGTAGAGGGTCTCCACGGAGTCGATGCAGATTTCCTCCTTGGCGTCATCGGTGCGCCAGATGGGCAGAGGTGTGCCCCAGTAGCGGGAGCGCGACAGGTTCCAATCCTGGAGGTTCTCAAGCCACTTGCCGAAGCGGCCTGTACCGGTCGATTGCGGCTTCCACTTGATAGTTTGGTTAAGCTCGATCATGCGGTCGCGGGCCGCTGTTGAGCGGATAAACCAGCTGTCCAAGGGGTAGTAGAGCACGGGCTTGTCGGTACGCCAGCAGTGGGGGTAGTTGTGCACGTGCTTCTCGATTTTGAACACCAGGCCGCGCTGCTTCAATTCCATGCAGATCTCCACGTCGAGGGTTTCGGTCTCGTCGGTGGCATCGGGGTTGTAGGCGTTCTTGACATACTTGCCGGCCCAGCGGCTATAGAGGTCCACGTCGACCATCGCCTCGACGAATGCGGGGTCGAGGTCCTCGAGGCGGAAGAAGCGGCCTGTCAGGTCGACCATCGGGCGGATGTCGCCATCCTTGTCGATCAGATGCAACGGTGGCACGCCCGCAGCTCGCGACACGCGCAAGTCGTCAGCACCAAACGTACCGGCGATGTGCACGATACCCGTACCATCCTCGGTCGACACATAGTCGCCCTCAATCAGGCGGAACGCTCCCTCACCGGGGTTGACCCAGGGGAGGAGCTGCTCGTAGTTGAGGTTCATCGCCACCAGGTCGCGTCCTGAGTAGTTGGCCACGATCTCGTAGGGCACCACCTTGTCACCCCTCTTATAGTCGGCGAGCGCCCGTTCCTTGGCCTTTGCGCCAAACACTGAGTCAATCAGCGCTGTGGCGAGCACCACGGTGATGGGTTCGCCCGAATAGGGGTTGAATGTGCGCACCACGCTGTAGTCGATTGCCGGGCCGAGAGCCAGGGCGGTGTTCGACGGCAGTGTCCACGGTGTGGTGGTCCATGCGATATAGTAGGGTGTGCCGTGGCCGGTCATCGAGGGGATGGGGTTGGTGGCGCGGAACATGGCTATGCAGGTGGTATCCTTGACGTCGCGGTAGCAGCCGGGCTGGTTGAGCTCATGTGAGCTGAGGCCGGTGCCGGCGGCGGGTGAATATGGCTGGATGGTGTAGCCCTTGTAGAGGTAGTCGTTCTTATAGAGCTGAGCCAAGAGCCACCATACCGACTCGATGTAGCGGTTGTCGTAGGTGATGTATGGGTCGGTGGTATCCACCCAGTAGCCCATGATGTCGGTCAGGGTCTCCCATTCGCGAGTGTACTTCATCACCTCGCGGCGGCAGGCAGCGTTGTACTCGTCGACCGAGATCTTCTTGCCGATATCCTCCTTGGTGATGCCGAGCGACTTCTCCACGCCCAGCTCCACGGGGAGGCCGTGGGTGTCCCATCCGGCCTTGCGGCTCACATGGAAGCCCTTCATCGACTTATAGCGGCAGAATATATCCTTGATGGTGCGCGCCATCACGTGGTGGATGCCGGGCATACCGTTGGCCGATGGGGGGCCTTCGTAGAACACAAATTCGGGGTTGCCTTCGCGTATCTTCATCGACTCCTCAAAGAGGTTGGCCTTATGCCATTTGTCGAGCATCTCCTTGTTGATGTCGGAGAGGTTGAAGCTGCTATATTCGTTGAATTTTTTCATCGGTAGAGGTGGATAATTATTCTAAGCCGCGAAGTTACAAAAAATCTTTTAATTATTGACACATTAGAGTCATTAAGGACTTTAAGGACTTTAAGAACATTAAGTACATTAAGGTCGTTAAGGGACTGGAGGCGGGGCGCCACCGTGCCCCGCGGTTTCGCCGCGGAGACCTAACAGCAGCAGAGGCCGCCCCTGGTGGGAGCGGCCTCTGGTATATTAAGGGAGGTGTATGCTTACTTGATCATCACCTTAGAGGCGCGGTTGCCTTGCATCTTGATGTAGATGCAGGGGCCAGGATTCTCGATCTCCACACCCTGGAGGTTGAAGTAGCGTACCGGGCCGTCGTTCAGTTCAGCGCCCTGAGCCTCTACCTCCTCAACGCCGGTCGAAGCGTCGTCGGCAAATGCGTAGTAGCGGGTAGCGGTAGCAGGGGTGGCTTCGTATTGCGATAGAACAGGTATACACCTTGGCCTCCATTGCCGTAAGAGTAGTGCTTAGAGCCGGGGTCACGTCCTTCGGTAACATGTACTGCACAGAAGAAGGGATCCTCCATGTTGCGCATCACCTCGACACCCTGGGGACTGGTTGAACTGAAGTGCGGCGAAGGGGTTGGCTGTACCTGACGATGAGGGGGTGTAAGCCTCGACTGTGCCCTGCTCGGCATCGGGGATGTTGACATCGCCGCCGGAGTAGGTCAATCCTCCGTCGGTGAATGTTTCAGCCGAAATCACAGGAACAGCCATCACCGATGCCAACAGCACGGGTAACAGATGTTTCATTTAAGGTTAGGGTTAGTTGTTTATGGTTTATTAATGTTAGGTGTTTGTAATAGCGCTATAAGGTGCGTTACAGTCACGTAAGGCAGTTGTCTTATAGACGGGAGCAAAATATAACATATTTTTAACTTTGACCGCTATTTTTAAAACTTTAACTAAGTCTGTAACAAATCCAAAAACACAAGCGTGCGTATCCGCGGACGCACGCAGAGAGAGGCCGCGCTTGTGGGCGCGGCCTCCGGGGGGGGTGCTGTCCGGCCATCGCCTTACAGCTATCATCACTATTGTTAATGAGTGCGGATCAATAGTTCCACTGGCAGGCGATCTGGTTGAGGTTGGGGCAAGCCATAGTGCGCATGTCGACGATTATGTTGAAGCGGCAGTTGATGTAGGTAAGTGCCTGGTCGAACGATACATCGAGCGTGGTCAGCTGGTTGTTGTCGCAAAGCAGACGCTGCAGGAAGGTCTGGTTGGAGAGGTTGATGGTAGTAAGGTCGTTGTAAGAGCAGTCGACGAATACCAGGCGGGGGCATTGCTCGACGGTGAGCTGGGTGAGGTCGTTGTAAGAGCAAACGAGGTCGAGGAGCACGTCGCAGTTGCGCACGGCCAGCGAGGTCATGTTGTTGTCGGAGCACATGAAGGTCGACAGTGCGGGCAGGCCCGACACGATCATCTGCGAGATGCGGTTGTCGTAGACGTTGAGGTTCGCAAGGTTCTCTACCTCAAAGAGGTTGAGCGAGGTCAGGCGGTTGTAGCCGCAGTAGAGGTTCTTCAGGGCGGTGCAGCCGTCGATCATCAGGTTTTCGAGGTGGCAACCCTGGCAGTTGAGGGTTTCAATGGTAGTTGAGCCTGACACGTTGAGGTCAACGAAGAGGTTGTTGGAGCAGTTGAGGTTCTTCAACATAGGGGTGTCGGTGATCTCCAGCTCGGTGAGGCGGTTGTGGTAGATCGAGAGTTTCTGCATGGCGGTGCAACCGGTTGTGTTTACGTCGCGGAGCTTGTTGCGCGAGGCGTTGACATCAACCAGCGCGGCGTCGCCGCTGACGTTAAGGGCTGTGAGGGCGTTGCGCGACACGTCGAGCTTGGTAAGGGCTGAGAACCCGGTGAGCACGAGGTCGCCGGCGAGGTGTTTATCTTTCCACTCGATTGCGGTGACATGGCCGTTGGCTACGGTGACGCCTTCCCAAGTCGAGGGAGCGTTGAGGTCGGTGATCTTAAGAGCCTGGGCGTTTGTGCCACCCTTTTCAGATGTCATTGAGAGGAAGGCCTGTAGCTGCTTCATCTCCTTCTTGTCGACTTTCTGTGCGAAAGCTACCACGCCACACAGCATGACAGCGATCAGTAATAGAGCTTTTTTCATAAACAATAGTTGTTAGTTTTTTAGTTTTTTAAGTTATTGAGTTGTAGTGACGCTCCCTGAAGCGTCTGCGCTACCGAGTGATGAGAAATTTTTAAGTTTTCCCTTCGATTTTAACTTAATAACACCAATCTCCGCGAAAGGTTTAAAGAAATTTTGAAATGGCGGTGTCCAACCACATCAATGCGGAATATGTTATCTTTGCAGAAACGCATGACTATGAAACATCTCTTAGCTATAATTATCGCTCTTGCATGGGCTGCCTCCGCCGTTGGTGCCGACTATGACACAGCCTGGCATCCCGACTAGCTATTGGCCGACTACGAGTATCGCTACGTGAACCAAGGGTCAGACTACGCGGGGCCGGTGCGCTCCACAATCATGGAACAACATGCAGGCATCCTCACAATATCTTACGTAATCAGATATTGACGTTGGCGTGATTGAGCACCCGGCAGCCTTCACCATTCCCGCAAGCCTGTTATAGGAAGTTGGAATTTTTATCCGTGAGAAGACCGGCATCGACATCAACACAATCGGTGGCGACGAGGAGGCGCGGATAGTCTACGACAACCACATCGAACGCCAAGATGACCCGTCGCTCAACTACGCCTACGTCGACGTCGGAGGCGGCAGCACCGAGATCAACATCATCCACGACGGCCAACTCGCGATGAGCCACTCATACAACATCGGCACCGTGCGACTGCTCACCGGCAGGTCGCTCCCTGGAGCGTCCGCGACAACACCAACAAATATCAAGGTGCGTCCGCGACAACGCCAAATCCTATACAAAAGCTAACCGGGGTTTAGAGGCCTTTGACGCGGTCGGGGTTGCGGGCGACGAAGTCTTTCCAGGAGTTGGAGCCGCGGGGCACGGTGATGGGCTTGGAGGTCTCGTAGTAGTGGCAGAGGGCGGCGGCAAGGGCGTCGGTGGCATCGAGGGTGGTGTGCATGTCCTCGGCGGGGATGGCTAGGGTACGGCGCAGCATCTCCTGCACCTGCTCCTTAGAGGCGGCGCCATTGCCGGTGATGGCCTGCTTGATCTTGCGAGGCTCATATTCGGTGATGGGTACCTGGCGGGCGAGGGCGGCGGCCATAGCTACACCCTGGGCGCGGCCGAGCTTGAGCATCGACTGCACGTTCTTGCCGAAGAAGGGGGCCTCAATCGCCATCTCGTCGGGGAGATACTGCTCCACCAGCCCCAACACGCGCTCGTAGATGCGCGCGAGGCGCAGGTAATGGCTCTCGAATTTCGACAGCTTTATCACGCCCAAGGCTATCATCTGAGGTTTCCTACCCTGCACTCCAAGTATGCCGTAGCCCATCAGGTTGGTGCCGGGGTCGATGCCGATTATCACCTTGTCCCACGGGGTCATCGCAGCTCATCCATGTAGGTGGTGAAATACAGCGCGTTCCGGCCCATCTTCGCGGTCAGTTCTTTAAGCAGGGGGGCTTCGACGGTCTCCTCCCACTGCTCGGCTTGCTTGATTGTGTCAAACCGCCACTGCATGGCGAAACTGCTCACGTCGGGGTCTACCACGGTGAGGATGCGGGTGAACGAGGGCCGGCGGTCGAGCCGGTCGATTGTGGCGTTGGCCCAGTCGGTGAACTCTTGCTGGCGCTCGGCCAGGATGTGGAATGAGGTGTTGAGCAGTATCATCTGAACAGGAATTTGAAGTGGCTGGCCACAGTTGGGAGCGTGCCGTAATAACGGCACATTATCTTAAAGCGCTCCAGGAGCGACTTGCGGTGGTTGCGGGTGGTGACGCCCTCGTTGAGGTAGTCGATGAGCACGGCGTCGACATACTGGTTGCGCCGCGACTTGCGCAGGCAGCGCAGACACCACTCATAGTCGGCTGAGAAGCGGTAGCGCAGGTCGAAGGGCTCAGTGATCTTGCGCAGGGCCACAAAGGCCTGATGGCAAACCACCATGCCGTTGGCAAACGACTTGAACTCCAGCACCTCGGGAGCCGTCAGATGGCGGGGGCCGATGCGGCGGCGGTCGGCATCGACGATGTCGGTCTGGCCGTAGATGATGCCGGGATAGTCATTGTCCATGGCCGCGTCGGCTATGAGCTGGAGCGTGTCGGGGCTGTGGAACGAGTCGCCGGCGTTGAGGAATATCACATAGTCGCCGGTGGCGCGTGCCAGCCCCTTGTTCATCGCGTCGTAGAGGCCGCGGTCCGGCTCCGACACGATGGTGGTCAGCGGGTTGGCGGCTTGGTTGACGAGTTGCAGCGTGTTGTCGGTCGACGCTCCGTCGATCACCAGGTGCTCGTAGAGCCGGCACGTCTGCTCAGCGATGCTGCGCAGCGTCGGCTCCACAGTGTCGGCCGCGTTATACGTAATCGTGATAATCGAGAATAGCGGATGCATCAGAAATAGTGTCCTAAACTTTTGGCAAATATACTCAATTTTTTCGGCCCGTCATGCACTTTTTTACTAACATCACAGGATATTAAAATCAAATTTTACCACCTTTGCATCGATTAAGCGTTTACTCAACGCTCATTCTTGACACTTAGAAACTTCGCAACTTTCAGTATTCGTCGAGATACGTTTTATGTAAATATGTCAGCACCCTCCGCAGGCGCGCCACCATGTCATGCGCCGTCGGAGATTTTGCATATTTGCGTGAGACCTCCGCAACAGTTGCTCCTCCTACGAATCCGGACAATGCGAAGGCCTCTAAGTGTGGCTGTGCCCGGCTCTGTAGCAACATTCACTATCCCAACCGGCGTGACCTAAATTGGCTCACAAGCCTTCTTAGGTTGCACCAAATTAGAATCTATCTCATTCCCCGTTGGCGTTGTGAAAATTGGAGGCTACGCATTCTTGAATTGCACCTCGTTGAGGACAATCCCTTCCTCCAGCCCACCCCACCGTCAATCGAGCCATTTGCCTTCTCAAATCCCGCCTACGAACCTCCACCTGACGACTTGATTGTCTATGTACCTAAAGGCACCTTGGATGAATACAAGAAAGCATTTTCATTTGCGGGCGCCAACTTCAATGATGCACGCGAGATGGAGCCAGGTGTCGAATTTATAGATGCCAATGATAACGCCGAAGGAGTAAATTACAACCTCAATGGCTTCCGTGTCAATCATAATGATGGGATGCACGGTATATTTATTCGCCGCCAAGGGGATAAAGTCGAAAAAGTAGCCTTATAACGGAGAGCAGCAACGGTCTTCAGACCTCCTAACTTACTAAGCCCCACGATGTCTCGTGGGGCTTAGTAAGTTAATCAGGGGAAAGCATCAGGATAGTGATTAAACTTGGGGAGCTTCCATTTCGGCGGCGAAACCGCCGAGCACGGTGGCGCAGCGCGAATAGCTGCAGTGGGGGATAGGTGTCCCGGCGGGAGATCAGAAGGGGGTTGAGTCGGTGGAGGTGGGGGTGATGTCGATGGAGCCGCCGCCGAAGGGGTTGCCGGCGGGGGCCGGCGGGAGGTCGAAGGCGCCGTTGTTGAGGCTGGAGGCCACGGTGGCCGACTCGCCAAGGGGAGTGAGGGCGTTCTCGTCCCAGTTCTCAAAGCGGGCGTACTTGCTGCGGAAGCGGAGCTTGACGTCGTCGGTGCTACCGCTACGGTGCTTGGCCACGATGAATTCGGCAAGGCCGCGGATATCGTTTCCCGAGGCGTCGACATCTGACTTGATGTAGTATTCTGGGCGGTGGATGAAACATACTATGTCGGCATCCTGCTCGATGGCGCCTGACTCGCGGAGGTCGCTCAGCTGTGGGCGCTTGCCGTCGGCGCGCGACTCCACCGAGCGGTTGAGCTGCGACAGGGCTATGATGGGGATGTTGAGCTCTTTGGCCAACTGCTTGAGCGAGCGTGAGATCATACTCACCTCCTGCTCGCGCGAACCGAACTTCATGCCCGACGCGTTCATCAGCTGCAGGTAGTCGATGATGATGATCTTGATGCCATGCTCGCGCACCAGGCGGCGGGCTTTGGTGCGCAGCTCGAAGATCGAGAGCGAGGGGGTGTCGTCGATGAATATGGGGGATGAGTAGAGGAGTTTGAGTCGCTGCATGAGCATATCCCACTGGTTGGGGCTGAGCTGACCGGTCTTGATGAGCTGACCCTCAAGCTCGCACACATTGCTGATCAGACGGTTGACCAGCTGCAGCTTGCTCATCTCAAGGGAGAACACCGCCAGGGGGGTGTTGTAGTTGATGGCCATGTTCTTAGCCATGGAGAGCACGAAGGCCGTCTTACCCATGGCGGGGCGTGCGGCGATGATGATCAGGTCGGAGTTCTGCCAGCCGGAGGTGAGCTTGTCGAGTTCATGATAGCCGGTTTCGAGTCCGCTCAGACCCGATGTGCTGTTGGCCGCGGCCTGCATCTGCTCGATGGCTTGCGAGATGATGGGGTCGATCTGTGTGACGTCGCGCTTGATGTTGCGCTGCGATATCTCAAAGAGCTTACCTTCAGCCTCCTGGAGCAGGTCATCGACATCGTTCGACTCGTCGAAGGCCTGTCCTTCGATGGCGGCGGCAAACGAGATGAGCTCGCGTGCGAGATACTTCTGCGACACGATGCGTGCGTGGAACTCGACGTGGGCCGCCGAGGCCACCTTTGACGTGAGGTCGGCTATATAAGCCGCTCCACCCACGCTCTCGAGGTTGCCGTCGAGGCGCAGGCGCTGGGTGACGGTGAGCATGTCGATCGGCTCCTGCGACGCACCGATGCTCTGAATCGCGGAGTAGATGGTCTGAAGGGCCGGCTCGTAGAAGCTCTCAGGCTTGAGGATGTCGCACACTGTGGTGTACGCGTCCTTCTCGAGCATGAGGGCGCCGATCACGGCCTCCTCAAGGTCCTTGTCGTGGGGTGGTATACGGCCTCCGGTGTCGTACATCGGGGCATTGTTGGCGCGCTGATTGCGCCGGTTGTTGTTGTCAAGTGGCATATTCAGTGTTATTTCACTGCAAATTTACGAAATCCGCGCGTCACTACCAAGCCCAAGATATCAACATCTTTCTACACGGAGTTATGAACGTTACACCACCGGAAGTTGTTAACAATACGTAGAATTAAGCGTCAACGCGGATTTTTTTCGACAAAAGCGGCCGCGGCGACGACTTTGGCAATGTTTTTGCAGTAACAATTTGATTAATCATCATGATATTTAACAAAAAAATATAATCGCATGAACCAGACTAATCCCAACGCCCCTCAGACCGAGCCCAAAGCCTCCTCTGAGGCTCAGGCAAAGATGGAAGACGGTGAGGCGCAAGTGATAGACATCGCCCCCCAGGACCTCGAAGCTGACCCATCGGCCGACACAGCGGCTGAGTTGGTTAACGAAGAACTCTCAAAGATCGACGCCCTGCAGAAGCAGTACGAGCAGTCGCAGGCCGCCCTCGAGAAGGAGAAGAAGGAATATATGTTCCTGATGGCGGAGTTCGACAACTTCCGCAAGCGCACCCTCAAGGAGAAGTCAGAGATACTCCGCAACGGTGCCGAGTCGGCAATGAAGGGGTTGCTCCCAATCATCGATGATTTCGAGCGCGGCATCGCCGCCATCATGGAGTCGTCGGACGCTGAAGCTATCAAGGAAGGCATGACGCTGATTTACAACAAATTCGTGAAATACCTTGAGCAGAACGGCGTGAAGGCCATGGACACCAACGGCAAGGACTTCGACCCCGAGCTGCATGAGGCCATAGCCATGACGCCCGCTCCCACCCCCGAGCAAAAGGGTAAGATAGTCGACACCGTGAGCAAGGGTTACACAATGAACGACAAGGTGCTCCGCCACGCCAAAGTAGCCGTGGCACAGTAACATATATAATATGGACAACAAGCGTGATTACTACGAAGTGCTGGGCGTGCAGAAAAACGCCACAGCCGACGAAATAAAGAAAGCCTACCGCAAGCTGGCCATCAAATATCACCCCGACAAAAATCCGGGGGATAAGGCCGCTGAGGAGAAATTCAAGGAGGCAGCCGAGGCCTACGACGTGCTTAGCAACGACGAGAAGCGAGCCAAGTACGACCAGTTTGGCCACTCGATGGGGCCGCAAGGCTTCCCCGGTGGCGGCGGTGCAGGAGGCTTCTACTCATCGGGAGGCTTCTCGATGGAGGACATCTTCTCGCAGTTCGGCGATATCTTCGGCGGACACTACAACACCGGCTGGGGAGGAGCCACCGACGGTGGCCGACGCTCAGCCCGCCGCCAGCCCCAGCGCCGCGGCAGCGACCTGCGCATCAAGGTCAAACTCACCCTTGAGGAGATCGCCAAGGGTGTCGACAAGACCCTCAAGATACCCGTGCAGGGGAAATGTACCCACTGTAACGGCACCGGAGCCAAGGACGGCACGGCATTCACCACCTGCCACACCTGCGGCGGCTCAGGCTCAGTGCTCCACACCCAGCACACCATCTTAGGCGCGATGCAGTCGGCGGCCACATGCCCCGAGTGCGAAGGCGCCGGCAAGACCATCACCGAGCGTTGCCCCTACTGCCACGGCGAAGGCGTGGAGAAGGCCACCGAGACCGTCAGCTTCACCATCCCCGCCGGCGTGCAGGATGGCATGACACTCACTGTCAAGGGCCAAGGCAACGCCCCGCGCCACGGCGGCGTCAACGGCGACCTGCTCGTGGTTATTGAGGAGGTAAAGCACCCCGAACTCATCCGCGACGGCAAGGACGTAATCTACAACCTGATGCTCGACATACCGACGGCAGCCCTCGGCGGCTCGGTCGAGGTGCCCACCATCACCGGCAAGGCACGGCTGCAGATCGCCGCCGGCACCCAGCCCGGCAAAGTGCTGCGCATGCGCGGCAAAGGCCTCCCTTCAACCGACGGCACCGGTACCGGCGACGAGCTCGTCAACGTGATGGTCTACATCCCCGAGACCCTCAACGACACCGAGCGCAAGGCCTTCGAGCAGCTCCAGTCGCAGCCCAACATCCAGCCCACCCCCGCCGTCAAGGACCGCATCTTCTCGAAGCTCCGCCACATCTTCGAATAACCACATACCGCGGACCCACCTTCCGCCGTATCGCAGATTCACCATAACGTATCGCAGACGCACCCCAGGTGCGTCCGCGATAACACCACCACTGTAGCGACCGCGGCATCAAGCCGATTTGTACATGCACGATGCACAAAAGGGTGAAAAAATTGGCATTTTGAGGTTTTTTTAGATTATTATTAGGATATTCGGAGTTTTAAGTCTATATTTGTCTTAAACTTTTAGACCAATTGGGTGTCTTATAATAAAATGTAAATACTTGCACGACTATGAAAATGCTTAATTGGAAATGTGCTTTGCTGAGCATGACTGTTGGAGTGGTGTCAGTGAGCGGCTTCGCCTCCAACTTTGAGGAAGAAGATGATATCTACTTCCAGTCAAAGCCCAAAAAGGAGAAGAAGGCCAACAACACGACTACAGTCCAACCGCAGCAGTCGGCCGGCTCAACATCGTCATCCTCCACCACATATTATTACGACGACAACACAACCGCCCCATTCCACTATGAGGTGGTCAACGAATACCCCGGCACCTCCGGGCTCAACATTGATGAGGACGCCTACAATCGCCGCTATACCACGGTCGACACCACCGCCGTGGGCGAGGATTACGCCAATGGCGACGACTTCACCTACACGCGCCGCCTGGAGAAGTTCTACAACCCCGACATCGTAGTCAATTCTGATGACGATGCCCTGATCGACTACTACTATTCGCAGCAGTCCGACCCCTCGTCGGTGGTCAACATCTACGTCAACACCCCCGCCTACGACTACTCCCTGCTATGGGACTATCCCTACTATGGCTGGTATCGCCCGGCATGGAGCTACTACTGGGGGCCGTCATGGTCATGGGGATGGGACTACTACTGGGGACCGTCGTTCAGCTTCAACTGGAGCTGGGGACCGTCGTACGCCTGGGGATGGGGTCCCTCCTACGGATGGGGATGGGGCGCAACATGGCGTCCCGGTTGGGGAGGACATCACCGCCCGCCGTACAACGCCTGGCATCGTCCGGTGCCCCCGGCACGACCCGGCGCTACCCGCCCCCACTATGCTAACGGACGCCCCGGCCAGCCCGGCACAGGCTACCGCCCATCACAGGTGCCCAACCGCCCCGGCTCAACCCGCCCCGGCTCAAGTGTAGGCTCAGGCCGTCCCGGTGGCAACACCAATCACGGCACCACCGGCCGTCCCGGCAGCTCAATGCGCCCGGGGGCCAACACCGTACGCCCCGGAGCAAGCCCCAACACGGCTCAACCCGCTTCAAATTCTCGCCCGACATATCAGCGGTCGCGCCCGTCGACAGTGGGCCGCAACTCCGGCACCAATACATACCAGCAGCAGTCGCGCCCGGCGTCGACCCGGCAAGCAAGTCCGGCTCAGTCACGACCCTCGTCGACCCAACAATCGCGTCCGACATCCACTCAGCAGTCACGACCCTCGTCGACATCACGCCCATCATCGACCCAGCAGTCACGCCCATCATCGACCTCACGCCCATCATCGACCCAGCAGTCACGACCCTCGTCGACATCACGCCCCAGCTACAACAGCGGTAGCAGCTTCGGAGGCAGCCGCAGCGGTGGCTTCGGAGGAGGTGGCGGTGGCAGCCGCGGAGGTGGCGGAGGCGGAGGCCGCCACTGATCCCATCGATACCCTCTACCAAAATTCCAAAACACACTCTTGGCATGCTTGAACCAATAGCATGCCATCAGTGTTAATAGTTAACCTATAACTTTCATCGAAGTTACGTAATATCCCAGCCGATCTCAGCCATGAGGTCGGTCTCTTTCTTTGTCATCTCAGCCCTGTTCCATTTACCTGAAGCATAGACGGTACGGACACGGCTGAGCTTCTTTATCATCTGCGCCGGTGAATATTTTGATAATTTTTTAAAGGGTGAAACATTGTAGCCATAATTGTAACCAGCGACACTAATTTTCGAGTACAAAGTTCGCATGAAAATTAGCATGTAACACCATCTATAACACTTCTTTACACCGTCTTTGGCTACAGTAAAATTAAAGTTTCTAAAAGTGTAGCCATAGTGTAGCCACAGAGGGCAGTTTTACTGACTAAAACTCTATTCACAGCGTGTTCTGAACAAAATAAGCAAAGGAGCTATTGCTTTCCTCTAATCATTGAATATCAGTGTGTTTTGCAGATATTCAAGCAAGAAAAAGCCCCGACAGAATTTCTTCTGACGGGGTTTTAGCGGAGAGGGAGGGATTCGAACCCCCGGAGGTGTTACCCTCAACGGTTTTCAAGACCGCCGCAATCGACCACTCTGCCACCTCTCCAAGTTGGATGTATGTTGCCGGAATTCGCTCGCTCTGGGTGGGTCGATTGGATGACCCAGTAGCGTCCGGCTCTCATGCCGTTGCGATTTCCGAGTGCAAATGTAGGCATTATTTTTGAACTGGCAATAGGTTTTGCCTATTTTTGCAATTATTTTTTTTGAGCCAATCTGTTGATGGCATATTCGATGTTTGTAGCAAGTTGAATATTAGCTTTTTGCAGGATTTATAGGTTACAGGTGGGTCGGGGGTGAAATTTTTTTGTATTTTTGCAATGAGTGTTCGGCAGTGGACTCTCACAAAATTCTGATGATTATGGATTTGAAATATAACGGTCCAATAGGGGTGTTCGACTCCGGCTACGGTGGATTGACGATATTGCGCGAGATACAGCGTGCGATGCCTGAGCACGACTTCGTGTTTTTGGGCGACAATCAGCGTGCGCCGTATGGCACGCGGTCGTACGACACGGTGTATCGGTTCACGCTCCAGGGTGTGAGGTTCCTCTTTGAGCAGGGGTGCCCGCTGGTGATCCTTGGGTGCAATACGGCTTCAGCTAAGGCTTTGCGCTCGATACAGCAGTGTGACCTTGACGGCATTGATCCATCGCGCAGGGTTTTGGGCGTGATACGCCCTACGGTTGAGACTTTGGGCGCGATCACCCGCAATGGCCATATTGGCATCTTGGGTACTCCGGGCACGATTCAGAGCCACAGCTATGATCTGGAGGTGGCAAAGCTCTATCCAGACTTCAAAGTCACGGGGCATGGGTGCCCGATGTGGGTGCCGCTGGTCGAAAATCGTGAGGCTGACCGTCCCGGGGCCGACTATTTTGTCGAGCAGGAGATTGGCCGGCTTATGGCTGAGGACCCGCTGATCGACACAGTGGTGCTTGGATGCACTCACTATCCGCTGCTTCTGGACAAGATACGTCGGTATATGCCTGCCGGCGTGGAGATTGTGACGCAAGGTGAGATTACTGCTCGGTCGCTTGTCGACTATCTGCGACGCCACCCTGAGATGGATGAGCGGTGTACTCGAGGCGGGAGTCACACATATTACACTACGGAGGATGCCGATAAGTTTGGCGACATGGCCACGCTGTTTATGGGTCGTCCGATTGAGGCTGTGAAGGCTGTGATAGACCGATGCGATTATTGATTTTTCGCTATCTTCGCGTGATATGTCACTCAAAAAACTTAAAAACTTAAAAACTCAAAAAACTTATCAACCCAACAACTACCCCATATAATGAGATTAGGAGCTTACACAAATATACCACCCGTAACCAAAAATCTGCTGATTGTCAACGTGATAATATGGTTGGCGATGCAGATACCATCAATCGGCAACCCGCTGTTCCGCTACGGTGCGCTTCACTACTTCACGGCGCCTGACTTCAATGTGGCCCAGCTGCTGACGTATATGTTTATTCATGCCAACTTTGCGCATCTGTTCTTCAACATGTTCGCTCTGTGGATGTTTGGCATGGTGATTGAGCGGCGATTGGAGTCGCAGAAGTTCATCATATATTATCTGTCGTGCGGCCTTGGGGCGGCTTTGATACAGCTTGGGGTGTTTGCGGTAATGATCTCTCACTATGAGGCTTATCTCACTCCGGAGATGATCAGCTTGGCTCATAATGGCCAATATCTGCCCTCAGAGCCGGCGATGATGCATGTGGCTGAACTCATCTATACACCTATCGTCGGGGCCTCGGGCGCAATCTATGGTGTGCTGCTGGCGTTCGGCATGCTCTACCCCAACCAACGCATCTATCTCTACTTTATCGCTCCGGTCAAGGCCAAGTGGGTGGTAATCGGATACGCCGCCATCGAGTTGCTACAGGCTTTGGGCAACAACGCCGCTGACAATGTGGCTCATGTGGCTCACTTGGGAGGCATGATCGTGGGAGTGATAATCATACTATGGTGGCGCAACAACGGTACCTTAAACCGGTATGATGAATTCTATTAAGCGATTCCCGCAACGCCCCGGCATCGTAGGCTGGCTTATCATCGTCAATGTGGCGATGTGGGTGGCCATGCGACTATGCGTGGCCTTTGGTGCCGACAGCTTGGTGGGGGCGCTTGCCCTGCCTGGCGATGCTGAGCAAGCGATGCTGAGGCCATGGACGTTGTTCACCTACATGTGGCTGCACTACGATCTGCTCCACATTACGGGCAACATGGTGATGCTCTATTACTTAGGGCGAATATGCGACACCCTGGGTCAGACATCGCTTGTATTGCCCACATATATTATAGGCGGGATTTTGGGAGCGTTGGGCTACATTGCCGTAGCGCTCGCCGATCAGGCTCTGGTAGGGTCGGCGCTCGTGGGCGCATCGGCGGCGGTGATCGCAGTGGGCGTTTTCGACGCATTCACGGCCCCGCGCTTGCGGTTTGGCGTATGGCTGTTAGGGGAGGTCGAGCTGCGATGGATAGTGCTGGTGGTGGTTGCATTGATGTGCATCGGAGCCACTGCGGCCTCCATAGGCAACCTTTTGGCACACCTTGCGGGAGCTGTGGCCGGCATTGGGATGCACTACTATCGGAAGAGTAAAGCTCGGCGTAGCTCCCTCAAACCCAATGCGCAACAGGTCACCATGGAGCAAGTGGACCGTGTGCTCGACAAGGTGAAACGCAGCGGCTACTCATCGCTCAACGCCAGCGAGCGGCGTGTGCTCTTTGTAATGTCAAATCGGCTTAATAGAAAATGAGCGACGGCAAGCACATACACAACCCGACAACTACAACGCCCGACGGCGCATGGCAATCAGTGCGTCGCATCCTGCTTGGTCTTTGGTGGTGCATAGCCGGCTTCACCAGCCTGACTTTGCTGCTCTCAGCCTATGGTGGTTACATCAATCCAGAGTTAACTACTATCGGAGCGCTCCTGGCACTGGGATTGCCGCTTCTCATCATTGCCGAAATCATAGTGACCCTGCTGAGCATCTTCATAAATCGGTTGACGGCCGACGCCTGCATGCTCGCGATGCTCGTATGCGCCGGGCCAATACTTGAATACGCCCCAATCAACCTCCTAAAGAAAATACCTGACCAACAGCAGCTTGAGCAACGAGCGTTTACATTCATGAGCTACAACGTGCTCAACTTCCATCAATACCAAGGCAATGACCCCAACGACACCATCAACCCCACGATATCGTACATACTCCGGCAAGATCCCGACGTGGCATGTTTGGTAGAGTGCATGCACATGGAGCCACACTACTACTCGCATGTCACCCAGGCTCAAGCCGATAGTATGTTTGTACGCTACCCTTATCATTTTGTCGACAGCAAGGGCAACTCCCTTTTCTCAAAATACCCAATCAAACAGATAGATTTCAAATCCCCCGAAGGCTTCCACGGACGACTGGCCGCCTACGAAGCCACAATCCACGGCCAGCTAGTGACGATATTCTCCGTGCATATGACATCGATTGGGCTAAACAGGTCCGACCGCGAACTCTACCGCGAGTCAACCCACTTAGACGTCATCGGCAAGACCGGTCCACTGCGCCATCAATTGCTGTCGAAACTCAACGTCGCCTTCCGCCTCCGAGCCAAGCAGGCCCACATATTACGCTCGCTCATCGACAGCGTGGGAGGCGAGAATGTGATAGTGGCCGGCGACTTCAACGACGTGCAGGATTGCTACGCCTTGCGCACCATCATGGACGGCGACTTCAAGAGCGTCTACTCAGAGTGCGGCTTCGGTCCCGCCGTAACCTACTATGGTGGCAAATTTTACTTCCGCATCGACCACATCCTCTACCGCGGCCACCTCGACCCACTGTGGATCAAGATCGACCCCGTAAAATACTCCGACCATTACCCACTGCTAACCCAATTTTACATAACCAATTAACCCCCGACCCTTCAAAAATAACACAACCACTGACGCACCCGGGCGCTTCCCAACTTAAAAACTCTAAAAACTCTGAAAACTTGAACAACTTTAACAACTTTAACAACTCAAAAACACCCCATATGAACCGAACATTATTATTCACCGCAATTGGAGCCTGCATGGCCTCAATCCCCGCCGCCTCAATGGCCGCAGAGCGCGTCAACCCCATCACCGCGCCTTACACCACCGAGTATCAAATCCCACCATTCGCCCAGATTGAGGCCGGCGACTACCTCCCCGCACTCAAGGCCGCTATCGCCGACCGTCAGGCCAAAATCGACGCCATCGTCAACAACCCCCAGGACCCGACATTCGACAACACCATCCTCGCCATGGAAGAAGCCGGCGACGCCGTGTCGAAAGTAGCCCTTCTCTTCAACTCCATCGAAGAAGCCCTTTCGTCACCCGCAATTGTCGAAGTGGCAGAAGTATTCAACCCCATGCTCTCACAGTCGTCCGACGAGATCATGATGAACGACCGCCTGTTTGAGCGCATCAAAACCCTCTACGACAACCGCCAGGAAGCCGGATACAGCACACCGCAGATGCGCGCCGTCGAAGAAGCCTACCGCAACTTCGTGCGCAACGGCTCCCTCCTCTCTCCCGCCGACAAAGAGAAACTTAAAGCCATCAACACACAGTTGGCCGACCTCTACTTCAAATTCAACCGCAACCTCCTCAGCGCCACTAACGACTTCGCCGTATTCGTCACCGACCCCGCACAACTCTCCGGCCTATCGAAAGGCGTGATCGCAGTAGCCGCCGAAGAAGCCGCCAACCGCGGAAAAGAAGGCTCATGGGCTTTCACCCTCCACGCCCCCTCACGCCTGGCAGTACTCGAATCAGCCGACTCTCGCGACCTGCGCCAGCAAGTCTACCAAGGCTACATGAACCTCGCCGGCTCCGGACAATACAACAACAAACCCATTATCAACCAAATCCTTAAAGCACGGTCCGAAAAAGCCCAGCTCCTCGGCTATCCAACATTCGCAGCCTATATGACCGAAAACGTCATGGCCAAAACCCCCGAAGCCGCCGAAGGCCTGCTCATGCAGATCTGGACACCCGCCGTCGACCGTGCCCACCAGGAAATCACCGAAATGCAAGCACTCGTCGATGAGCAAGGCCTCAACTTCAAAATCGCCCCCTGGGACTACTACTATTACGCCGAGAAGCTCCGCCAGAAAAAATACGCCATCGACACCGAAGAAGTAGCAGCCTACTTCCCCATCGAAAACGTTAAGAAAGGCATCTTCACACTCGCCAACCGCCTCTACGGCATTAACTTCACACCCCTGCCCGACGCCCCCAAATACCATCCCGACGTCGACGTCTACAACGTGACCGACGCCGAAGGCCACCACGTAGCCGTGTTCATGACCGACTACTTCACCCGCCCCTCAAAGCGCCAGGGAGCATGGATGTTCGTCTTCAACGACTCCTACACCGACCGTGACGGCAACTCAGTGCGCCCCATCGTCTACAACGTAGCCAACTTCCCCAAGCCCACCGCCGGACAGCCCTCTCTCCTGTCGCTCGACGACGTTGAGACAATGTTCCACGAATTTGGCCACGGACTCCACGGCATGCTAACAAAAGCAGCACTCCGCTCACAGTCAGGCACCAACGTCGACCGCGACTTCGTCGAACTCCCCTCGCAGATCAACGAACACTGGGCAATGGAACCCGAACTCCTCCGCGACTACGCACGCCACTACATCACCGGCCAAGTAATCCCTGACTCGCTCATCAACAAACTCCTCGCCGCCTCAACCCACAACCAAGGCTTCACCACCACCGAGCTCGTAGGCGCAGCCCTGCTCGACCTCAAATACGGAGCCCTCAACCCCCAGGCCGACATCGACATCGACGCCTTTGAAGCCAAAGTAGCCAACGACCTCGGCATGCCCGCCGAGATCGCCTACCGCTACCGCTCACCCTACTTCAAACACATCTTCGGCTCCGACGGCTACGCCTCAGGCTACTACACATACCTCTGGGCCGAAGTGCTCGACGCCGACGGCTACGAACTCTTCAAAGAGCGCGGCGTATTCGACCCCGAGACCGCACGCTCATTCCGCGAAAACATCCTCGAGATGGGAGGCAGCGAAGACCCAATGAAACTCTACATCCGCTTCCGCGGCCATGAGCCCAACCCCGACGCACTGCTCCGCAACCGCGGCCTCGCCCCCACCAGCAAATAAAGTGACTGCAACCGCCCCCACAGAGCAATCCCGACCGTTTTTGTTATCCACTATATCATAGCCGTTTAGGAAAAATCGACAAAAAGATTGAAAAAACCGCCAAAAAATTTGGCAAATCCGAAACAACTGCTTACCTTTGCACTCGCTTAGAGAAGCGAACACACCGATTGCCTTGTGGTGTAATGGTAGCACGTCGGATTCTGGTTCCGCCTGTGAGGGTTCGAATCCTTCCAAGGCAACATCGAAAATCGCTAAATCATTGTAAATAGATGATTTAGCGATTTTTCGTATTTTAAGACCGACACCTAAAGGTCAACGCTATCAATTGCTCTATTTATTTGGGACACACAATAGTGGTCCACCTCCGACGACACTGCGAATACACTGAAATCCTGGCATTGACAAACCTCAGATCGCCTCCACCATGAAAGAGCGCAAAAGAGCATGAATGACACTATAGAGTTTTATTATTCAAACCTGTTGGTTGAATTAAGGGGACTTCTATAAATTAAACGCTTGTAAATCAGAGAAATAATTTGTATCTTTTGCATTAAGAAAAATTACTTATGTCTAACGGTAGGAAGTTCCAAAAAAATATAGCGTCGGAGTCTCTCTTCGAGAATGAAATGTCAGTTTCTGAGCTAA
>CAZVNS010000008.1:0-64397 GCA_964628905.1 uncultured Muribaculaceae bacterium
CCGGCGAGAACATCTTCAACGGCGAATACCTCATCAACGCCCAGGGCGAAGACGTAGTAGCCGGCATCCGCACGCCCCAGCAGATCACCATCGAAGGCTCACGCCGCTGGGCAGCCCTCCAAGGCATCAGCGAAGAAAAGCGCAAAGAGAAATACCCCGCCCTCCAAGAGTCAATGCCCGACTGCGCAGCCCAGCTCATCGCCATCGGCAAACGCCTTGAAGACTACTACAAAGACATGCAGGACATGGAGTTCACCATCCAGGACGGCAAACTCTGGATGCTCCAGACCCGTAACGGCAAGCGCACTGGCGCCGCCATGGTCAAGATAGCCATGGATCTCCTCCGCTCAGGCGAAATCGACGAAAAGACCACCCTGCTGCGCATGGAACCCCAGAAACTCGACGAACTCCTCCACCCCGTCTTCGACAAGAGCGCCCTCAAGCGCGCCACCGTCGTAGCCAAAGGCCTCCCCGCCTCACCCGGCGCAGCAGCCGGCCAGATAGTATTCTCAGCCGACGACGCTGAAGCATGGGCCGAGAAGAAAAAACGCGTAATCCTCGTGCGCATCGAAACCTCACCTGAGGACCTCCGCGGCATGGCCGTAGCACAAGGCATCCTCACAATGCGCGGCGGCATGACATCGCACGCAGCCGTAGTAGCCCGTGGTATGGGCAAATGCTGCGTATCAGGTGCCGGCGAAATCAAAGTCGACTACAAAGAGAAAACCGTAGAGATGGGCGGCAAAACCTTCAAAGAAGGCGACTGGATCTCACTCAACGGATCAACCGGTGAAGTCTACGACGGACAAGTGCCCACCACCGAGCCCGAACTCGGCGGCGACTTCGGCGCAATCATGAACCTCGCCGAGAAATTCACCAAAACCTACGTGCGCACCAACGCCGACACACCCCGCGATGCCCGCCAGGCACGCCACTTCGGCGCACAAGGCATCGGCCTGTGCCGCACCGAGCACATGTTCTTCGAAGGCGACCGCATCAAAGCCGTACGCGAGATGATACTCTCATCCGATGAAGAAGGCCGCCGAGTAGCCCTCGCCAAACTCCTCCCCATGCAGCGCGGCGACTTCGAAGGCATCTTCGAAGCAATGGACGGCTACGGCGTCACAATCCGCCTGCTCGACCCCCCCTTGCACGAATTCGTACCCCATCAGACAGCGACCCAGAAAGAACTAGCCGACGAAATGGGCATCACCCTCGCCGAAGTCAAAGCCAAAGTTGACTCCCTCGAAGAATTCAACCCCATGCTCGGCCACCGCGGCTGCCGCCTCGGCATCACATACCCCGAGATCACCGAGATGCAGACCCGCGCCATCATCGAAGCCGCACTCGCCGTCAAAGCCCGCGGCATCGACGTACACCCCGAAATCATGATACCTCTGGTAGGCTCACTCAAAGAAATCCAGAACCAAGCCGACGTCATCAACATCACCGCCGCCAAAGTGTTCCAGGAAAAAGGCGAGTCAATCCCCTACCTCGTAGGCACCATGATCGAAGTACCCCGCGCAGCTCTCACCGCCGATCAGATCGCCACCGTAGCCGACTTCTTCTCATTCGGCACCAACGACCTGACCCAGATGGCATTCGGCTTCTCGCGTGACGACGCACCCAAATTCCTCAAATTCTACAAAGAGCACGGCATCATCAAGACCGACCCCTTCGAAGTACTCGACCAGGAAGGCGTAGGCCAGCTCGTGAGAATGGGCGTCGAAAAAGGCCGCAAGACCAAACCCGAGCTCAAAGTCGGCATCTGCGGCGAGCACGGAGGCGAACCCTCATCCGTCATGTTCTGCGCCAAACTCGGCATGAACTACGTCAGCTGCTCGCCCTTCCGAGTGCCCATCGCCCGCGTCGCCGCGGCGCAGGCCGCAATCGAAGATTAGGCGGTTAACCCTCTCTATCAATAAGATAGGCCGTAATGTCCTTACAGAAAAGGGCTTTACGGCCTATCCTGTTCTTAAGCCGGCTGCACATTCTGCACGATTATCGTGCAGAATGTGCAGGGTAAACTTACAAAATACGATACAAAATCTGAATGCCGACTTACAAGGCACTTACAACATAACTTACAAACGCAACAACCAATATGGCAACATTTAAGGCAACGGTGAGAACTCCTCGTAAGGACGGATTCTACCAAGTTTACATCCGGGTGGTGCATAACTCGAAGCCTGGATACATCAAAACCGACAAGGTGGTAACCTCAAAGCAGCTTGACAAGCATGGGGAGATTACCGACCCTTATGTGAACAGTCATTGCTCACAACTCATCCTGGCGTATGCCGACCGACTCAACCGGGTGGACATCTCAACGTGGACTGTACGGCAAGTGGTGGAGCTGCTGACATCGGGTGAGGGGGATTTGTGCTTCAGCGACTATGCGCGGCGGCACATCGACCGCATGATTGATAATGGGCAGGAGCGCAACGCGAAGAACTACAAACTGGCTCTGCAACACTTGGAGCGTTTCATGGGTACGACCAAGGTGATGTTTTCAGAATTGACTTCGACAATGGTCAATAAGTGGTTGCAGACTCTGATGCACACTCGCAGGGCAAAGGAGATGTACCCGGTGAATATGAGGCAGGTGTTCAGGGCCGCCGCCACGGAGTACAACGACTACGACAACGGGATTATCCGCATCAAGACCAATCCGTGGGGCAAGGTGAAGATTCCGCAAGCGGATCGAGCCGAGAAGAAGGCCATAAGCGCGGAGGAGTGCCGTGCGTTTTTCTCTGCCCCACTTCCCCAAACTCGCATGATTGACCCTCTGCCCGAACTGGCTCGAGATGTGGCGAAGATGATACTTTGCCTTGCAGGCATCAATACCATTGACCTCTACGAGATGAAGAAAACGGACTACCACGATGGTGTTATCGGCTATCGCAGAGCCAAGACGCGCAGGGCGAGGACTGATGATGCGTATATCGAAATGAGGGTTGAGCCTATCATTCAGCCGTTGGTGGAGAAATACAGGGCTGCCGAGGATGACCCGTTTATGTTCACGTTTCACAAGCGTTTCTCATCGGCTGACAGTTTCAATGCCAACGTGAACACCGGTATCAAGCAGGTGTGCAAGGCTATGGGGATAGCCAAGGAGGACAGGTATTGTGCCTACACGTTCCGGCATACATGGGGAACGACGGCGCAAAACGACTGCGGAGCGAGTATTGCCGACGTGGCTTTCGGCATGAACCATAGTCATGGACACACAATCACGCGGGGCTACATCAAGATTGATTTCACTCCTGCATGGGAGTTGAACGCCAAGGTCATTGACTTTATCTTCTTCTCCACAGCCAAGAGCAAGCAGGGCAACGCCCACGATGTTGAAGAGCCGAAAGACACGCTGTTCCGGCTTTCGCCCAAGATGATGGTGTATGCAAGGGCGTACTTCCGGGGCGAGGTGCTGGCGGAGGTCAGCGACATCGGTTTCCACACGGTTGAGGAGGTGATGGCGGTGCTTGCCGGGAAGCTGCCCGACAGTATCCCGGTGGGATGTGCGGTGCAGTTCCGCATCAAGAATCTTGACACTGACCGCGAGGTGGTGTATGAGCGGACAAAGGGGAAGGGATTTTAATCGGCAAAATCAAGGGTAAGGTATTCGCCGGCGGCAGTTGCCAGAGTGGAGAGTTCAGCGGCATTGATGTTGTCGCCGACTTTGATGTGGAGTGCGGTGTTGTTGTTGGCCGCAATCTCGGCAAGGCTTGACAGTTCGGAGAAGCGGAAGTCATCGGAGTTGATGTTTACCGTGGCTCCTTTGCGGATAATGTCGGCTATTGTGGTGTATGATTTCTTCATTGTCGGTTGTCGTTTGAGGTTCTGCTGCAAAGGTAATCACGAGGGAGTAATCAACAATTTTAACTTTTGGGAAAACTCCCTCTTTTTTTGCGCGCCCCACCTTTTTTAGATGAGGTGGGGGGAGGGGCGCGGGGTCTAAAGTAGACAAATTTAGACGGGGCTTAATTGTCCTCGTCTATCTCGCCACAGAGTTCTTTGAGCCTATCTTCAATGGTCAAGTTTACATTGTGGTTAACGTCAACATCCATTGACTTCATTTTCGGAGAAATGAATTGGGCGAGTTTCTCCATTATGTTGGCTCGTGCGGCGGGGTCGAGGGCATCGATGTCTTCTTGAAACTGGCCGCTCTCTTGATAGCGTTGCCATTGAGCCGCTATAGCTTCGCGGATGGTTGAGGTTGATTTGTTGGGGGTGCCTTTTTGGCGACCGCCGGTTTTCTTGCCTTTCATATCGTTGGGTGAATGTGCTACAAAACTTAAAAGTGTGGTGCAAAGTTGGGGGAGTAAATTAGCGGACGTATTTTAAGTTTTGTAACTCAAACAGTGCAACAGTATGATAGGAAGCATAATTGGCGGCGCCCTGGGCGTTGCGGGAAGCATCTTCGGTGGCATCAGCGCGTCGAGAGCGATGAAGAAGGCGAAGAAGAACATCGAGGCTCAGCGGCGCAAGAATGAGAATTGGTACAATCGACGCTATAATGAGGATGCGACTCAGCGGGCTGACGCTCAGGCGATACTCAAACGGACGGAGGAGTCGATCCGCGACCGCAACAGGGCTTCGGCCGGGACGGCGGCGGTGATGGGCGGCACGGCTGAGGCCGCGGCCGCAGACAAGGCGGCTAACAACAAGGCCCTTGTGGACGCTACGACCAATATAGCCGTGGCCGCGGACCAGCGCAAGGATGAGATTGAGAGGCAGTATCAGCAGAATGACCAACACTACCAGGAGCAGCTGAACAACCTGGAGGTGCAGAAGGCCCAGGCGATAAGCCAGGCTGTGCAAGGCGTGGCCAAGGCGGGTTCGGGCATGGCAAGTGCATTTTAAACGGATTTGACATGGCAGAGGAGCAGAAAGAGGGGACGTTCGGTGTGAAGCCGTACCAATTTGGGGAGGGGACTACTTCAGGCCCGCGCCCTCACACTACAACCCAGGAGGATGATCCTACGGGCGTGGAGGATGTAAGCTATGATAAGGTAACGACGCAGGGCGCGCCCAGTAATCCGCGGAATGCGGGTGAAGTTGTAGAGAGAGGCGTGGCGGCATCGGGTGGCAAGGGGTCATCCGGGGAGAGCGGCATCGATTTGTCGGGGATTGACAATAGGATTAAGTGGCTTAAGGATACGATTGCCATGCTTGAGCCGATGGAGACTGAGGAGCAGCGCAAGAAGCGTGAGCGCAGGGAGAAGTCGGCGAAGATAGTGTCGGCCATCAGTGACGGGTTGAGCGCGATGGGGAATTTGTTTTTCACGACGCAGTATGCTCCTAATATGTATAACCATGAGGGGAGCCACGTGGCGGCTCAGGATGCCGCGATAGAGAAGGCGAGGAAGGTGCGTGATGCCAACCGGGACGCGCATTTGAAGTTTGCCCTTGCGCTTGGGGAAGCGGAGGCCGCCCGGGCTAAGGCTGCGCGGGAGGCTGAGCTGGCGCAGGAGCGCAAGAAGCTTGCGAAGGAGAAGGCTCAGAGGGAGCAGGATGAGCGTGATTGGCTGTTGACGCTTCGCCCGGACAAGGAGAATGAGCAGAAGAGCAAATCAGCCCGCGCGCAGTATATGGCGCAAGAAGCGCAGGCCAGGGCGGAGAAGGCTGAGGAGCTTGCCCAAGCTGAGGTGGACGCTAAGCGTGCGCAGGCCAAAAGGTATAATTCGTTGGCGGCAGGCGGCAAATCCAATGGCGGTGGAAGTGGTGAGCAGCCCTATGCGTATGACCGCGATGGGAAGATACATTACTTCAAAAAGGAGGAGACGGCTGAGAAGTTTGCCCGCGCCCAAGGCACCTGGGTCGAGGAGGAGTATGACGAGGTGACCGACACGCATACCGAGGATGAGCTCAATGGTAAAAAGGACGTAAAACAAGTCAAGAAAAAGAAGCGCGGCTACTCGCAGAAGCCCCAATCCAAGAAAGGTGCGGGATACGGTGATAGCGGCAAGGGCGCTGGATACGGTGATTAATCAAGACTTATTAAGCTATGGCGACAAACGATAAGAGCCTGCGGGGAGTGTACAGCACCTTGAAGAAGGAGGGGTACACTCCACCGGAGTATGAGCAATTCGCAAAGGACATGCAGGATGATAAGAACCTGCAAGGGGTATATAACACTTTGAAGAAGGAGGGTTATACGCCACCTGAGTATGCGAAGTTTAAGACTGACATGTTTGGGGAGGACGCTCCGGCCACACCCGCGGCGGAACCGCAGGGGCGGGAGACTTCGGGCGCGCGTCCTGAGACACCTTCGGCCGCAACCACGCCTTCGGCGGCTGAGACCCCCGCGGCGGAGCCGCAGGGCGCGGGGGCGCAGGGCGGGTGGCAGCCGACGTGGCAGCAGCGCATGGCGATGGATATGGAGCTTCGCCAGGGGATGGATGATTTCAAGGCTCATGGCAAGGAACTAAAGGAGCGCACGAAGCGAGTGGCTGACAACAACCTTCACAGAGTAGGGTTGCCAAATGCCATGGTTGAGGCTGAGGCTGCTGATGCGGGAGTGTCGACCTTGCTGATGGGTGTGGAGCCAACGACCAAGGGAGGTGAGGCCGGCGAGAGTGGCGAGGAGGGGAAGACCGCTTCAGGCGTATCGCCTATACCGCATGCCGTGAAGCGCGACAAGGATGGCGACCCGATGATTGAGTGGCTGATGCCTGACGGCAGGCTAACCACTGACCGATGGGAAGCTGAGAACGCAGAGTATGTGGCGCGCGAGAACCGCAAGAAGCATGCGTGGGAAGTCGCCCTGCGAAAGAAGGGGGTCAACCCGGAGAAGCCTGAGGAGGTGTATGCCTATGAGATGCGCCAGGCGTTGGAGGATGATGAGATAAGGCTGATGCCGGGAATGAAGCCGACGGACGTGTTGGGCGGTCGCAACATCGACCTTCAGGACTATACGAATGCCCGCAATCAGATGAAGGTTGCGATGCATAAGCTGGGGCTTGACCCCTACGACAGGGCGCAGCGCAAGCTCTACCTTGACGGGGATTACAAGGGGATAGTGGAGATTAAGCTCAAGGGGGCTGAGTCGAGGATGAAGCAGTTGGAGGGTGAATACGCCCAGTGGCAAGATGCGCACTCCGAAAGCAGGGGGGCGGGTGCTTTTTCGACGCCCGGCGCGGTGCAACGGACGTATCAAGCTGACACTGACACTTATGTCAACGGTGCGGCAAACACCTTCCCCAAGGCCGCTGAGCTTCAGCGGGCCACTGATGAGTATGCCGCTCTGCTGAAAACCCTGCATGACTACGAGAATGGCGTGGAGGCCAACAAGGATGAGAATAAGAGTTGGTACAAGCAGCTGTGGACGGGCTTCAAGCATGGCTTGACCGACCCCAACACATGGACGATGGGTGCGTGGGGGTTGTCGGCGGGCAGTGGAGTTATCAACGCCGCTCCGGGTGTGCAGGATGCGATACTGGCGTTGCGCGGCGTGACGCCTGAGACCGGCGGTTGGTACGCGGGTGGTCACTTCGGCGGCCAGCTTATAGGTGACTTGCCGATGTATGCCGCGGGTGGAGTCGGTGGTGTTGCAACTAAGCTCGCGGGCCGCGGCTTGACGTGGGCCGCGACTAAGACCGCGCTGAAGGGTATGGAGCGCAAGGTGGCCGAGCGGTTTATGATGCAGAGGCTTGGCACGCGCTTGTTGCAGACCGGTGTGACCCGCACGGTGGGTGGTGCGGTCAACTTCGGCACATATGAGTTGCTTGGGGACATGCGTGACCAGATGACCAACGGCGGTTGGTCGGATGACAAGGGGAATTTCCACCAGGGGTTCTCGCTCAACCATGCCATACATCAGGGTGGACATGGCGCGCTGCTCGGCTCGGTGATGGGTGTGTTCGGAGCGGGATTTGGCAACCTGGGGCATTACGCCACAAAGGCCGTGGAGCCCGCCGCGGGCAAGATAGCGACCAAGGCGGGTATCGGCACGATGGATGTGCTGACCGAGGGCACGATATTCGCCGCGGAGGATATATACAAGTTCCACACGATGAGTGATGAGGACTTCGATGAGCATTATGCTAAGAAGTTTGGCTACGCCGATGTCACCGACGAGAAGGAGCGGGCAAAGGCTCGCGCGGAGGCACGCGAGACGATGCAGTGGAACTCATGGGGCGAGGCGTTGTCGATGGTCGGCGGCATGAAACTGTCGGGGAAGGCGATGAACGTGGCGAAGCATCCGATGCAGACGGTGAAGAGCGCGAAGGAGGTGCTTGATGGGCTGAAGAAGCAAGGCCGGCTTGACAACCGCACATTCGCGGAGCGGGTGTGGAGCGTGATGGACAAGTCGCCCTTTGGGATAACGCTGACCAAGGAGGAGCGCCAGGAGCTGAAGGATAAGGGGTATGGCAGCCTTGCCGACCTGCTTACCAAAAAACCCGCGGCAGACCGCGGCGGCGAAACCGCCGGGCAGGGTAAGCCTTCACCTCTTGATGGCCAAATCGAGCTTGCCGGTATTGAGCTTGAGGAGGTGATTGAGGGGGCGAAGAACCCGCTTGACGGATATGCGGAGGTGGAGAGGCTGATTGATGATGCGAATGTGAGTCAGACAACGAGAGCCAAGGTTTATCATCTGATAACAAATAATATGCTGCCGTTGTCGACCGTGTCGGGATGGGATGTGATAGAACACCCCGACGGGACATACACCGTCAATGCGATGTCGGCTGACGGGCAGGTGGTGACCACGCGCGACTTCAAGAGCAAGGGGAAGGCCGACGCGCATGTGGCCGACATACGCCGACAGGCAGAGTTGAACGCCATCGACCTTGGGGAGCGGGCGAGCGAGGTGCGTGCCGGGCGCAAGGTGTTTGAGGCTGCCGTAGAGGAGGAATATCCCGGAGCAGACCTCAAAACGGTTGAGGATATATACAACCGCGTGAAAAGCGGGGATGAGGGCGTGACCGATGCGATGCGGGAGCAAGTTGCCAAAATTGACGAGGCTATAGAGCGCAATGCCGAAGTCGGAGACGAATACCGACCCGAAGCGATGCGCGGGCAGATTAAGGAGGAGACCGGCATAGATGTTGATGAGGCACTGAAGAAGCAGGATAAAGACCGCACCGCGGAGGAGAAAGCAGCCTTGCGGACCTATGCCGAGCGACTTTACCCCGAAGAAGCACGACAGAAAGCACAGGAAGAATCGGAGGCATACGCCCAGTCGCAACCATCACCCGAACAGAGCGAGGCAGTGGCAAACTACAATGCAAGTCGTGAAACCTATTCTCGATTTGAGAGCGGCAACCCTCAGGAGCAGGAGCAGGCGAGAGCGGACATGGACGCAATCGGTCTGCGGTATCAGGAAGCGTTGGAGTTGATAGATGATGCTTTCGGAGCGGAAGCGGAGATGCGACTTGCCGAGATGCGGGAAAATCCGTGGGATTTGGTAACCAATCCCGAACTGACAGCCGACCAACAGGAGGCGGTGCTGTACTATATCAATGCGAGGGCGGCTCTTGACGGAGTGCGGGACGCGGCCGATGAGAGCGCGGAGGGCAAGCGCGAAGCCGTGCGACAAGCCGTAGCCGACCGCACCCACGTTGACGCAGGTGTTGTTATCCCCGCCACGATGAAAGTAGACGACCGACAGGTGTTCATCGTCAAGGGGAACGTGGTGATGTTTGAGGACGGCACCGGCGTGGATGTGCGCAACTCCGACAATAGCGTGATAGTCTTTGACCCTGCGACAGGTCAGAGGGAGTTCACCTCGCCCGACCGCATCTTCAAGGTTGGCGAGGCGGTCGATCCACAAGCGGAGATTGACAATGCGCTTGCCGAGGTGGAGGCGCAGAGGAACGTGTTCCCCGATGTTGAGCCGGAGAGGTCGGACGTGTCGGACGGTTCTGACCAGTCGGACGCTCCAGTTGCCAATGTAGAGGAATATGACCGAGGGTATGAGGATGCCATTGAGGAAGCGAAGAACCTTTCTGATGAGCGCGTTGACCATTATGTAGATGTACTGCGCGAGGGAGCGCAGAAGCAGATGCAGAAGTACGGGCGAGTTGATGACTATATCCGTGGCAGACTTGAAGCACTGGAGTATGTTCAGCAAGACCGAGCCGGGCAAGCCGTTCCCGAAACTGAAGAAATCGTTCCCAATCCTACCGAAAACCCCGAAGCGGAGGGCGAAATTGTCCCCGAAGCGGTCTCAACAGAGCAGACCGCGCTCGAGCGGATACCGAGAAATGGCGACACACCTATCTTTGAAAAAGCGCCCGACAAGGAAACCGCTTGGGACGGACTTGTGGAGTATATGGAGAATGACGAGCAGGGGGCAATTGAGATAGCACAAGCTCAGATACAACGCGCCAATGAAGATTTGGAGCGGCTGAGGAAGAAGCAGCCTAAAGTCGTAACGCCAAAGTTGACCGGCGATGTCGCGGCCATGAAAGCGGCACGTCAGCAAGCAAAAGAGGCTAACGACAAAGCGCAGGAGGAGTATCAGCGTCAGATAGCAGAAGCCGAAGCGCGTCAGAGGGCGTGGAATGAGATTGTGGGCGTGTATAACACTCGCAATGCCGAACTGCGCAGACAGCGCGAGGAAGAAAAGCAGAGACGCAATGCCGAGGCGCATGATGCGGCCGTTGCAAAGTTTGAACAGGAACAAATTGAACAAGCACAGAAAGAGGCTGAACGCCGTGAGGTGGGCTATGGCAAGGCTATGCCCAATATTGTTGAGAAATACAACAGTGCTGAAAAGGTATATGGTAATGAGGATGAGATTATCATTGCCAATGGTGAGAAAATCAAAGGTCGTTGGGTACTTTCAACAGCAGATGCCACAACACCAAGCCACGACCCATTCAACGGATATGTGAAGTCAGAAGGATTTCCCATGAACGAAAATGGCACAACAGTCAACGACCGTGATTATGAACATGACATAGACGCTCAACAACGCAACCGGGAACGAGGTGCTAATTTCGACGGCCGTGCTCTTCAAGACCCGATAATTAATTCCAACGAGGGTGTTGTGGTATCGGGTAATGACCGCGATATGGCGGGCAAGATAGCCGCCGTGGCAGGTACGGATGGTAAATATTTGGAATATGCAACCAAATATGCTCAAAAGTATGGTTTTACTCCCGAACAAGTGGCAGCGATGCCACATGCACGCATCCGCTTTGAGATGTCAGAGCCGATTGAGTATACCACCGAAAACTTCCATAAGTTCAATGTTGATGACAAAAAAGCCAAGAACAACACCGAGAAAGCCGTTGAGATGGGCAAAGTTATCAGCGATGAATTATATGGGCAAATAGTGAACCGACTTAACGGCTTCGACACGATTGGCGAATATTACAACGACCCTAAAGCCGGATACGATGCAGTCCAAGCATTAGTATCTGCCGGCGTTATAGGTGTTGACGGAATACCCGAACTAATCGATGGTGGCAAACTTAGCGAACAGGGGAAGAAACTCCTTGAGAGCATTCTTGTGGGTAAAGCATTTAGTGCAGACCCCAACGTGGTGCGTATACTTACCGACCGCCCCGCCATGCGTCAACGTGTTGTATGGGCATTGCAGGAGATAGCGGACAATTACCATCTCGGGGCAGACTACTCGCTTCAGCAGGAAATGACTGCTGCCATACATTTGTGTGATGAGGCCTTGAACAGCGGTTTTCAATTAGGAGACCCCGTCAGTGGTTTTGCAGCGCAGAAGGGATTATTCCCCGAACTTGACCGCAGCAAAAGTTATCAGTCGGTCACAGTGCAGATGTTGGGGAATATTCTTAACCATAAGAATGTATCAGAATTAAAAAAAGCCTTAACTTCGTACAACGATAACTCGCGCCCCGCAGCATCCGGACAATTCAGTTTCGATTTTGACAGCGGTGATATCAAGCGCGAGACAAAAGAAGAAATAATCAAGCAGGTATTAGAATTCTTACAATATGGAACAAAAGAGCAAATCGAAAACGCCCGACAAATCGCAGTTGAGCGAAGAAAAGAGAGCGTTCAACAAGATGGCGATGCTGTCACAGTCAATCCAACAAGTGCAACAGAGCGAGAAGGCATCAATGGCAGCAGCCAAGACCAAGCCCATCCCGTGGGAGGAGCTGGGGATAGAAGTATAGACGAATGGTTTGGGCCGGTCTACACTGAATTCCAAGGTAAGCCTGTAGAGGCAGAAGAATATCTGCGAGATGTATGTGAGGGAGTAGCAAAAGGCGCACTCTCATATCCCGGGCTTGCACCAATAGACCTTGCTTGGGGTGATAAGAAAGCAGGCTACATGAAGGTCGTTATCAAGCACCCCGAGGTGGTTGGTAAACTGCAAGAGATATTAAATTCATGTAAGATAATCGAGCAATCTAACAATCGTGTCGTACTTGAAAGCGACACCCACAGAGTTATTGTCAGCAAGATGAAAGGTTCAACGCCGACTGACAATTGGTTGTTGACTGCCTATGAGAAAAAGAAAAAGCCCGTCTCCGCCAGCAGTAGTGACATTGAAACGGAACCCGAGGGCAAGCGGAATGGCACGGCTACTCCGCAAGGCGAGCCTTTATCTGACGGCAAAGTTAATACTTTGTCAGAAGATAAACAAGTAACTGACGCTGAAAGTTCTAAAAAAGAAAAGAAAAACAGTGTCCCCGACAATACGACAGACACTGGCGAGACCCTTTCGGGCAATGGGAATGACACTGCTACTCCCAAAAGCACTGTTATTTCTGACGGCAAAGATAATACGTTCTTTGCGAATGACCAAAAAAACAAAGAGCAAAGCGACCTAAAGGTCGATGAGTCGGAAGATAAACAAGCTTCCGCCACTGAAAGTTCTAAAGATTACACTATTAGCCCTGCCACTTACACCAACAAGAAAGGCAAGGAGACCCCGATGCACCGGTTGGAGTTTGACCGCGAGTTGAGCAAGGACGAAGAAGCCGCAATCAAGAAGTTCGCAAGCGAAAAGACCGGCGAGGGGCGTTTTGCCCCGGCTCGTGGTTGGAAAGACCGCGAGAATGGCGGTTGGCTGTTCCGCACTGAGGAAGATGCACGCAAGGCCGCCGAGATGATAGGCAACGAGGAAGCGGTAGCCGACAATCAGCCGTTGAGCCGTGAGGACATTGCAAGCGAGGCGAGGGGAAAATCGCAAGCCGGAGGCTTACGTTCCAAGAAAGCACCGATAAACAGGGTTGACGTTGAGGGACTGATTGGTGACTTAAAGGGGGCATCCATAGTAAGCGCCATAAGCGGAGGAGCAGTGGATGTGCGATTGAGCGAGCATGCGGTGCCGGTAGAGCCGAAGAAGCCGAGCGAGGGGAAGCGGAGTCTGCAAATCTCTGACGAGATGAAAGCGGACGAGGATATACTGCGCGACCTCTTGGGCATTGACGATGAAGAGATAGGCGATGTACATTTCCGCGACACAGACGGCTTGACACCAGAGCAGAAGCGCAAGGTGTATGCGGTGGGCGTGAACTACTCGCTTGGCTACTTTGACCAAGGGATTGTGTCGTTCCCTGACTTTGCGCAGGCAATGGTAGGGCGACTGGGTCAGAAGATTAAGCCTTGGCTCAAATCGTTCTACGAGGGAGCGAAGCGCATACCCGGATATGATGAGAGCCGGTTTACCCCGACAGAGGAGGTGGACCGCTTTGACGTGGCGAATTTCGACAAGCCGAGCGCGGACGTGCTGCGGCAGGCAGAGGTGATGGTGGCAGAGCGCAAGGCGCGGGAAGCCACCGCACAGGCCGAGAAAGAGATAACAGAAACCCGAAACCAAAAACGTAAGGAGCATGACAAGCAGACAGAAACAGATACAGCAGCTCTTGGAGAAAAAGCAGAGGCTGTTGCAAGCGAAGCGGAAAGTGTTGCAGAAACTGGGGCAGACCGAGGCGAACTCAACCGAGCCGCAGAAGAAATAGACGAGACGCTTGACGAGCTGGGCGACCAGTTGGCGGTATTGGGCTACTATGAAGCCGACTTCGATGCGCCGGAGCATGAAGTATTTGGACTGCGCCGGAGTGCCGAGAAAAAGGCAGTCAAGGACGCGAAAAGACTTGCCACGCAGTTGATAAACGACTTGGGCATAGACTTGGCGCAAGCCACGACTACGACAACCACCGACCGCAAAGGAAAGCGGAAAACGAAGAAGAAACCTCTTGCAGTGTCCAATCTGACCAGGACAGACGGAGATGTGACAATCAATCTGCCGATGCCGGACGGACGCAACCTGCATATCAACATCGGACTGCAACCGACCCACGAGCGAGGCATAGAGCCGAAGCGCGGAGGCGGAGCATGGGAGGGCGACAACCTTGAGGTTGACTGCATCATGTATCGCTTTGACCGCTTGAACGGCAGAGGGGATGACAACAACCATTTCCTCAACCCCGATGTGACGTATGCGCAGATGTTGGCAGACATACAGCGCACCGCCAAGTGGGGAATGCCTAAGCGCGAACCCGACATCTTCGACAAGGCCGATGAGGTAGCAGCCCAAGCGAAAGCCAAGCGCGAGGCGACCAAAGAAGAAACCGAAGCGATTGCAGATTTGTTGAAAGGAGGAAAGCCGAAAGATGAGAAGAAATCCGTATCTTCGCGAAGAGAAGTAAAACCCGAGCAGCCGATTGGAGATTTGTTCAGTGGGCTGTATGATGAACCACAAACAGAAAAAGCAGATGAGAAAACTGACTTACAACCTCGCACCGGCACTGGAGAGCGAGAAGGAGGACACCAACCTCAACAGAATGAACCGTTGGGAGAGAGCCAGCGGAATGAAGCTGAGCGAACTGACGGACGAGGAGTGGATAGAGGTAGTGTCGAGCATCCTCTGTCTGACACGGAGCGAAGCCGGGGCGTATCTCGATTACCTCAGGGCGCAGAACGCATAGACCGTCTGCCCGAGGGGGAACGCAGGAATACGCGCAACAACCATGCGGAGCGTGGTGTTGACTATGCCCCCAAGGGAGAGGATGGACGCATCAAGGCCAATCTCGATGCAATCAGACTTGCCAAGCAGCTTCTTGAAAGCGGAGAGAGCGCGACGCCCCAGCAGATGGAGGTATTGCGCAAGTTCAGCGGATGGGGCGGGCTTGGCAAGGCATTCAACGAGAAGCCGGGGGGGCCATACGCCCCGGCCAATCCTATAGTAAAGGAACTGAAAGAATTGCTTGGTGAGGAGGGCTATGCTGATGCTGAGATGAGCCGCAACAGCGCATACTTCACCCCCGCCGTGGTCATAGGCACAATGTGGGACATTGTAAAGTCTATGGGCTTCAAGGGGGGTAAGGTGCTTGAGGGTTCGGCAGGTATCGGCAATATCCTCGGACTGATGCCGCGGGATTTGAGCGACCGCAGCGACATTCATGCCGTTGAGGTAGACCGCACGACGGGTGGCATCCTATCGTTGCTCTACCCCGATGCGAAGGTGGATATACAAGGCTTTGAGCAGACGAAGATACGCAACAACAGCGTTGACCTCGCCATAACCAATGTGCCATTTGTAACGGGGCTTCATGTGATAGATGAGACCGGCGACAAAGACCTCTCAAAGAAATTCCGAGACATCCATGATTTCTGCATAGCCAAGAACATACGCAAACTGAAAGAGGGTGGTATCGGCATATTCATCACATCGAGCGGCACGATGGACAATTCGGCACGACTGCGTGCATGGATAGGGAACGAGGGCAATGCAGATGTGGTGGGGGCATTCCGTCTGCACAACAAGACATTCGGAGGCACACCTGCGACCTCAGACATCATTGTTGTACGCAAGAGAGTGAACGGCAGAGTGTCGCCCAACGCCATTGACATAACCGATGTGACAGGCGTGCGAGTCGCGGAATTTGACACCGGCGACACGCGCAAGGTAAAGGGCGTTGAAGTACCCATTATCAAGCGAATGGCAATGGAGTACAACAAATACTTTGCCGAACACCCGGAGAACATGGCCGGAGAGATGATGTTCAACTTTGAGAAAGGAGTAACTTATCATCCCACGAGCCGTTCACTCTTCCCTGTTGAGGGCAAAGAGCAGAGCGCGATGCTCAAAGCATGGGCAGAACGCATGGCGGAACTTGCAGACGAGGGAGTTCCGGCAGAGCGAGTTGAAGAGACACGAATCAACGAGCAGCTTGGCGAGGGAGTCAAAGAGGGAAGCATGGTGTTGAACTCGCAGGGCGAACTCTGTATGGCTCGTATGGGCGAAGCCGTGCCACTCGGACTGAATAAGAACAAAGTCAAGGGTCACACCAAGGCAGAATGCTTCAAGGCATACACAGCTATCAAGAAAGCGCTGGCTGACGTACTGGAGTACCAGTCGAGCCACGATGATGACGCAGGGTTAGAGCCATTGCTGAAAGAATTGAACAGAGCCTTTGACTCATTCACACGCACCTACGGCAATCTGCACAAGAATACAGCAATCGCTTTCCTGCGCAACGATGTAGACTTTTCAAGCATCTTCGCACTTGAGACATATTCGGAGAAAGGCGACAAGAAAGGCAACAAGGTTGTGAAAGTGGGCAAGACCGACATCTTCAGCCGCCGTGTGATAGACACAGAAAAGGAGCCACAGCCCACGACTATCAAAGACGGCATACTTGCCAGTCTATACAAGACCGGCGGAGTGGATGCCGACTACATAGCGCAAGCCCTCGGCATGAGCGTTGAGGATGTGAAACGAGAGATAGTCAAGAGTGGACTTGGCTTTGAGAATCCAGCCAACGGCACGATGGAGGTGTCGTACCAATATTTGTCGGGTAATGTGCGCGAGAAGCTGCACATCGCGCAGGAGAACAATGAGGACGGACGCTATGATACTAACATCAGCGCATTGCAGAGAGCGTTGCCGATGACAATTCCTGCGCACCTCATTGAGTTCTCAATCGGGTCATCGTGGATTGACCCGAAACTATATGAGGCATACGTTGAAGAAAAGACCGGACTGAAGGTAAGGCTCACCAATGTTGGAGGCACATGGATAATGAAGACACCATGGAGTACCTACAACGAGAAAAACCGCTCAATGGGAGTGGTAAGCAAGTTGTGCAACAAGACCATTATGGGGCATGAGCTGATAGAGTCAGCCATGACCAACCGCAGTATCACTGTCAGCAAGACCGAACGCCACTATGACGGCACAAGTGAAACCATCACAGACCGTGAAGCCACCTCCGCATGTATGGCACGAGTAGATGACATCCGCGCAGAGTTCAAGGACTGGGCGCGGGAGAAGATGCAGAGCGACCCGGAAATGTCGGCAGTGATAGAGGCCACTTACAACGAGCGTTTCAACAACTATGCGCCTATGCGCATACCCGATGAGTTTGTACCCAAACATTTCGGAGGTCAGGTAAGCGAGCTGCACGGCAAAGCATTCGCCCTGCGACCGCACCAAGGGAAAGCCGTTGTGCGCGGCACGACAGAGCCAGTGTTGCTTGCGCATGAGGTAGGCACCGGCAAGACATTCACCCTCATCTCCACCGCGATGGAGATGCGCAGACTCGGCACGGCGCGCAAGCCTATGATAGTGGTGCAGAATGCCACGGTCGGTCAGTTTGTGGAGAGCGCGAAAGAGATATATCCCAACGCCAAGGTGCTGACTATTGAGGAAGCCGACCGCACCTCAGACGGACGCAAGAACTTCTACGCCAAAATCAAATACAACGACTGGGATATGATTATAGTACCACAGTCGGTATTTGAACGCATCCCCGACAGCGAGGAGCGACAGATGGCGTATGTCAAGGACTTCATCGAAGAAAAGACGCAAGCCCTTGAGGCGATGCGCGAGGCAGATGACAGCGGCCGCAATCCTCTTGTGCGCAGAGCAGAACGAGAACTTGAAGACTTGCAGGAGCAACTCGCCAATCTTACCGAATCCCTTCAGAAGAAAAACGAGGGGCGTAAAGATGAGGCGGAGCCGACCGGAAGGAAGCGGGACGGCAAGCGCGAGGCCAAGGCCAAGCAGAATGCGGAGGTCAAGGCCAAGGAGCGACTTGACCGCGAGGTTGACGATGTGGAGAACTTTGACGACATGGGCATTGACGCAATCCTTGTGGATGAAGCCCACGAGTACAAGCATCTCGGCTTCGCCACGGCCATGCAGAGAGGCGTAAAGGGTATTGACCCCTCCTATTCCAAGAAAGCGTTGGGTGTGTATCTGAAGGCACAGGCAGTGATGGAGCGCAACAATGGTCGCAATGTGGTATTTGCGACAGGCACGCCTATATCCAATACCGCGGCAGAGATTTGGACGTTCATGCGCTATCTCATGCCAGCCGACCGCATGAAAGAGTATGGCATATATTACTTTGATGATTTCGTGCGAAACTTTGGAGACCTCGCACAGAGGCTTGAGTTTATCAATGGCAAATTCAAGGAGGTATGCCGTTTTGCCGGATATGTGAATCTGCCCGAACTTGTGCGTATATGGAGCAGTGTCGCAGACACCGTGCTTACACGCGATGCAGGAGACGTGAGCGACAAGATACCCGAACTGGAGGGAGGCAAAGCGCAGGATATTTATCTGCCGCAGACAAAGGCGTTGCGTTCGGTAATGAAGTTTATCAGAACCGAACTTGAACGCTATGAGCAAATGACCGGCAAAGATAAAAAAGAGAACAGCCATATCCCCATCACGATGTATGGGATTGGTGTTGCAGCCGCCGTTGATGCACGGCTTGTGCTTGCTGACGCAGAGGATGACCCCAACAGCAAGACAAATGCAGCCGTGCGTGAGGCTCTGCGTTCACTGAACGACAGCAAGAAATACAATGGCACAGTCGCAATCTTTGCCGACCACTACTACAACAGGCGTAGCGGATTCAACCTCTATGAGGACATCCGCGACAAACTGATTGCGGCCGGAGTGCCCGAAAGTCAAGTTGTGATTATCAAGGGTGGGAACAGTATGTCGGTCAAGAAGAAACTTGAAATCTTCGACAAGGTCAATGCCGGAGAAATCCGCGTTGTTCTTGGCTCAACCTACACACTTGGCACTGGCGTGAATATCCAAGAGCGTCTGCACACTCTGATTCATGTGGACGCACCGGGTCGACCGATGGACTACACACAACGCAACGGACGCATTCTGCGACAAGGCAACCTGCATAAAGATATGGGCATACCCGTCAGAGTGATTCGCCTTGGGGTGGAAGATAGCGCGGACGTGTCGGCATATCAGAAGCTTAAGACGAAAGGTGCGATTGCCGACTCCATTATGAATGGTTCAGAACTGATGAACAACTCTATGGAGAACCGAGTGATGAGCGAGGAGGAAGACCAGTATGGCGATATGCTTGCCCAATTGTCGGGCAGTGAATATGCCATGCTGAAGAATCAGGCAGAGCGCGAGGTACGCAATCTGACGTCGAAGCAAAAGCAGCATGAGATAGACCAAATCCACCTGCACAACTCCATACCGACCGAGAAGGGCTTCATAGCCGGAGCGGAGCGCAGAATCGGCATTGAGACCGCCAACCTTGAGACAATCGGCAAGCATTTCCCCGAGGGTAAGATTACGAAAGTCACCATAGGCAAACTTACCTTTGGCGGCATAGACGCTATGGAGGACTTCTTCAAGGAGCAGAACGCCAAGAAGAAGGAAGCGTCAGAAAACGTAGAAAAGACTGGCGATGCCTACCACAGCAGTATGACAATCAATGTCAACGGCCTGGACTTTGTTGTAACAACCGACATTGACCGCGTTGTAAGCAACACCGGGCAGATGACACTCGACACCTCAACGGCAATGACTCTCACCTGCGATGCACTCCAATTAAAAGAGAGTGTGCCGTATATGCGTGTGAAAGAAGCGATGAAGATAATAGCCGAGGATGTTGCCACAGGCAACAAGTCGCGCAAATTGCTTTCGGACGCTCAGTACAGCCTATCAAGCCACTCCGAGCAACTGCAACAGATGGAGGCGCGATATGGCAAGGAATTCCCTTACACCAAAGAACTCGCAGATGCAAAGAAACGGTTGGAGGAATACACCGAAAAGATGCGCGAGGAGATGGAGGCCAAGGAGAAGAAGTACGCCGAGATGGACAAGAGCGTTGAGGCAGCATCCAATGTAGAACTCACAGACGAGGATGAAGCCCCGGCAGAGAGCAATGGGGACAAGACGCGGTTCAGAGTGATAGATGAGGGGGAGGACGAGTTGCTGTCGTTCCTCAACTCGCAGCCACTGAAGAAAGGCTACCGCTATGCGCAGTGGGCAGACATGGGTGTGAGACCGCCCATGACCGCTAAGGTGAATGGCGAGTGGCGACCCCCGATGATATTCTCGCAGTGGGAGCAGAGCGAAGAAGGGATGCGCAAAGCCAACGGCAAGGCAGACCTTGTGCAGGGGAACGGCCGCACGACCCGCGATGTAGCTTACAATCCCTACTTCCACATACGCACCTCACCGCTGAACGACCAGTTTACGGCAGCCTACGACCGCCCCGAACTGATAGTGGTGGAGGGATACTACCCCGAAAGCGAGGAGACGAGCGGATACCAAGCAGAGGGAGCGGAAGACAGCGTGGGCTTGATGGACTGGCACAGCGGAAGCGTGAACGGCCAGTTGAGCGACGCCACCAAGGTGCAGACCATGCTGAGCCGCTACTTCAAGCCGAGCAGGATAGTGCCGTGGAGTGAGGTTGCAGACCTTATCATGGAGCGCGTGGGGAATCAGAAGATAACATTCCCCATCAATGCCGTGCCACCTATGCTGAGGGCAGAACTCGCCAAGAGGGGCGCACGGTTTGGGGATGTGAGCGGACAGGTAGCCGAGGGAGACATAGCGATGCTCCACGAGCTGCGCGACCGCGTGAACGCCGGGGAGCATGATGCAGGGCTTGAAAAGGCGCAGGCATATCTTGACGCATACGACTCGAGCGAAGAAGCGAAGGAAGATCGCGGCAAAGCGCTTGCAAAGAAGTTGAATCTACCTGTCCGATTCATTACTACTCGCGAAGAGGCAGAACAATTACCGACAGCGCGTAAACGCAACGCAAAGGGATTCTATGATGAATCGGCAGACAGACGTGGCGAGACTGCAATAACAGTGGTTTTGCCTAACCATGTCAATGTTGCGGATGTGGTAGGCACAATACTTCACGAAGGTGTTTGGCACAAGGGTATCCGCCTATTTTGCAAGGATGAAACGGAGTTGAACAATCTCCTTGACCATCTTTATGGAAATTCCTCAAAACGGATTGTTGCCGAGATAGATGCAGAAGCGGATGCGATGTATAAACGCACATTGGACATCAAAAAACGCAAATATGGCAATGATGTGTTCGGGGAAGCGAGAGCTGTGGCAGAGACTGAACGGATGAAGCGAGAGGGCAAGTTCCGCAGGGATGCCACCGAGGAATTTGGCGCAAGGGTTACAGAAGAAATCAAGGATGGCGATTTCGAGAAGATGTCAGAGGACAGACTCAGCTTCTTCGGTAAAATCTATGCATTCGTAGAAAAGGCGATTTCAAAGATACTCGCAGGGTTAAATGTGAGAATGCCAAAGAAGTATGTGCGGAAGGACTGGCGCATATTCTCGCATCTGTTCTATGAGAGACTACGCAAGGGAGAAACCCCCGAAGAGTTTGAGGCTCGCACCGGCAAAGAGTGGAATCCAATCTTTGAGGAGGCTGAACGAGTGGCTGCACGATTCAAGGATGAACGCAAAGCAGAGAACAAAAAACCGACTTGGCAAGAGACATGCTACGCCCTGACGGACTCGCCCCAGCCACATCAGAAAGATGCCGGGCTTGATTCTCAAACCAAATCGGACGTGGCAAAGATACAAAAAATATCTGAAAGACTGAAAATTGCCGTTTCAGAAATGCCGAAGGAGGGATATGGACGGAACGGTTTGCTATATGAACTGGCAAAGGCTCTTGGAGCTACAATACCGTCATCGAGCAATTCAAACTATGCGATAATAAATATTGCAGGCGTGGGAAATACAACCGTCAGGGTTTCAAATCACAGTGCTATAGTTGGGAATTTCAATCAAACGTCAAATAATGTGGGCATTGTAATCAAGACATCAAACAATCGCTTCAGAAACGAGGAAGGTGTGGACTATGTAGAGTTTATGTACTATGGCGACAAGGTGGAGGGGGACGGCAATCGTCAGCGCGCCATCATAGACGGCTTGCGTCATTACATTGAGACTGGATCGTTTGAGAAGATGCCGGAGGTCGACCGACTGAATACGTCCGGCAGATACCGCGAGGCCGTTGACGGATTGGAAGATGTAGTTTATTTCCGCGATGGAGGATTGGGATTGGAGGAGGCGATTACGAAGATGAAAGCCGAAGCCGCCCAAGCCAACACCGACAATCTGCAAGCCAGGCGAGATGCGATGAGAGCCATCGGAGGGAATCTGAATCATCTGCGTCAGGCTATGGCACGACAGAGAGAGTATGACGTGACGACCGTCAAGAGCATAACCGACCTTGCGAAAGTATTGCTTGAGGCTAACATGCTTGACGATTTGAGCAAGTATGAGGTAAAGCGGATACTCAGCGCGGTAAACAACGTGGTGGGCAGACAGGATGTGAGCCGGTATGTAGAGAAAGTAATGGACATAATGGTTGACAACCAACTGCGCATGGGTGCAAACGCGCTTGGCAAGCTGCTGACTATAAAGGGGAGCAGAGTAGATGCACGAGGAATCGAGGTGCAGGGCGAGCTTGACCCGGAGGGTGTTGCTATTGCCAAGGTGGTAAGGAAAGCAACTCCCCTACCAAAGGACGAGATAGACAACCTCATAGCCGATGCCATAGACCGCATGAGCAGCAGCGACACCGCGATAGCGGACGAGGCGACAATCCAGTATGCCGGGCTACAGATAGCACGTCAGTTTGTGGAGAACATCACCGAGAGCAAAGCCGAGGAGAAGCTACTGCGCGAGAGCATCAAGCAAGCCAAGGCAGAGAAAGACGCCGGGCAGATGGACGATACAGCCTACAAGCAGTATGTAGCCGCGACTGAGGACGCGATAAGGCAGAACAAGATAGAGAGAGCCGAGTCGTACCGCGAACTTGTGGGCATGGTGGGCGACACGATGTCGGAGAGCATAGAGCGCGCGAAGGCGTGGAGGGAAGGAGAGAAACAGCGTGTGGGCGAGATACACCACAACGCGAACTCCGACATGGAGGGGAGACCGACCGATGAACACCACAAGAACGACCGCACGCAGAAACTCGCCAACAACAGTGCCGTGCGCTTCCTGCTTGCGCCACTGGCCACATTCGACCAAATGTTGAGAATGTTCGGACGGAAGAACGTGCGCGGAGAGGGTTATCTGTGGAATCGCTACATGCGCGGTTGGGTTGAAGCCACCGAGAAAGAGTACACCGGCTACCGTGATGCATTGAAACGCCTTGACGATAAAGTCAGCGAGGTTTATGGCAAGAAGATGCAATGGGGCGACCTGTTCAGCATAGACCGCAAGCTGCCCAAGGCAAGCGTGCGCTTCATGGACGGAGGCGAGATGAAAGAGCATGAGTTGACACAAGGCAATCTGCTGTACATCTACATGGCCGACAAGATGTCGGACGGACGTATGAAGCTGCGCAAGATGGGCATCACCGAAAGCGACATTGAGGACATCAAGGATTTCCTCGTTCCGACGTTCATTGAACTTGCCGATTGGATGCAGGAGGAGTTCCTTGTTGAGAAGCGCAACGAGTACAACGAAGTGCATAAGCGTATGTTTGGTGCGTCAATGGCAGCAATCGAGAACTACTTCCCCTTGAAGATACTTTCCAATGCGAGAATGGAAGAAGTGGACGTTGCAGACGATACCACGGACACCGCGCTCCCTGCCACCTCAACAGGCAGTATCATCAAGCGCAGACGCAACAACCTCGCCCTTGATGTTACCGGAGCCAACGCATTCAGCGTAATACTCGACCACCTACAGCAGATGGAGCGTTGGGCAGCATTCGCAGAATACAACCGCGACCTCAACACCCTGCTTTCATACAAGCGATTCCGCAACCAAGTGATGAACATGAGCAGTGTGTATGGCGGTGGCAAGACCTTGTGGAATAACTTCCGCAACGTAGCCAGTATGTCGGCAGGAGCATATCGTCCACCGATAGCAGCTCTTGACAAGGCAGCCGTGAACATAGCCAAAGGCGTAACTGCCGCCAAGGTAAGTTTCCGCATCTTCACATCGTTGAAGCAGTTGCTATCACTGCCAGCGTATTTGTCGGACTGCAATCCGTTGTTGCTTGCCAAGAGCATAGCCACGCCTTGGATTGCATGGAAGTGGTCAATGAAGAATCTGCCAATCTTTGAAAAGAGATGGCGCAGCCGTATGGCAGGAGACCCCCGACTGTTGAAAACAGAGATGGACTGGAAAGCATGGCGAAGCAACATTGTCCAGTTGGCATCACGAGTAGGCATGTCGCCCAACGCCTTTGTTGACGCACTGACAGTCTCGATAGGCGCACGCGCGATGTATGAGACCAAATTGAAGAAGTATCTGCGTTGGGGCATGAGCCAAGCAGACGCAGAGAAACGAGCCAAGCAGGACACAACCATCCTGTTCAATCAGACACAGCAGTCGAGCGAGGGGGCATTCCTCTCAACGATGCAGGTAGACCGCTCGTGGCTGAGCGTACTGTTTACCGTGTTCCGCAACGCTGGCATGTCGTACACCCGACAGCAGTATGACGCAATCCGCAATCTTGCACGCAGACTGCAACCCGGATATGCCGGACTCTCCGAAGAATTCATGGCAAAGCAGATGCGCAGAGACGGCATAGACCCCGACAAGGCAGACACAGAAGCCAAACGCGAATATCGCAGAGGCATAATCCGCGACTTCGCGCGACTGGCAGTGTTCGGCTTCGGCTTGCAGCTTGCGTGGAATATGGGCGCATACCTCCCCTACCTGTTGCTTGGAGACGATGACGAAGAAAAAGAGAAGATGTGGGATGACATATTCAACCACACCTACTTCGGCAGTGTTGAGGGTTTGACCGGTGGAGACGTGATGAGCGCAGCCGGGCAGATGGCACTCAATGGCGAGGGGAACTGGAGCAACCTCACTAAAGATATGCCTTTGGCCGGAGACCTTGCAAACATCTACCGCAAGATAGGTAAAGACAACGTGTCGGCAATGAACGATGTTGTCAACCTCTTGGCGCAGTCAACGCTTGGTGTCAATCCCCAGACGCTGACCGATGCAGTTGTAGCCGTGATAGACGCTTGCGGAGACGATACGAACTCACAGAGAGAATGTGCATTGCTGATAACGAGAATCATCAACTGTCCGCAGAGTCAAGTTGACAAACTCTACTTTGACGAGTTGGGCTTGTCGGGCGAGGAGGCAAGTAAGATGACACCGGCAGAGATAGCCGAGCGATATGCCCAGTACAAGACCATGCGCAACGCACCTCTGACCGGTTGGGCATACTCCGATGAGGGGCGCGAGGAACAGATGGACAAGTACCGCAAAAAGGTTATCACCGCTGCCAGAGAAGGGCTGACCGAAGTGACAAGCACGGATGCCGTGAAGGAGTTGCTGAGTGAGTATGATGAGGTAACGAAACGGGAGGCCGCACTTGGGGAGCTGAAGAAAGAGCAGAAGTTTGAGGAATATCGTGAGGGCATGAGACAATTGCGCGGAGAGCATGACATGCGCGTGCATAGGAGAGTGGGCCGATACAAGCGCGACATAAGGGAGTTGACCGAGAGGTATCTGACGCCGGGGATAAGCCGTGCTGAGGCGGACTCGATAGTGGGCGCGATAGGCACAACGAGGGATAAGCTGCTTGAGGATGTGGGACGACTCACGGCACAATAGTTAAACGAGCGGGGGCGAAGGTATTAAATATCTTTGCTCCTGCATTTCGGCCTAAAGGCCTCACACGACACCAAATAAAAATTGACAATGGCAAAGAAATTACATAGATTGAGTCGGGTAGCGGCGAAGAGCGAGCTTGACAGCGTTAGGCAGGCTAAGAAGATGCTTGGCGAGAGCCGTGCGTTTGACGTGTTGTGGGAAGCGCAGAGCTACTGGCTGGCGATGGAGAGGTTCCGCACCGACCGCGAAAGGAATAAGAAATACACCTACGGACGGCAGTGGGATGACTGGATATGTGTAGAGGGGAAGATGATGCGGGAGGAAGATTATATCAAGAGCCAGGGGAATATACCGTTGAAGAACAACCTCATCAGACGGATGGTTCAGGCGGTGCTTGGTGTGTACCGGAGTCAGGCGAAAGAGCCGACCTGCACGGCGCGCGACCGGGATGAGCAGAAGTATGGGGAGACGATGAGTACGGTGCTACAGTGCAACATGCAGCTTAACAGGATGAGTGAGATAAACGCGCGATGCATGGAGGAGTTTCTGATAAGCGGATTTGTGGTGCAGAGGAAGTGGTATGGTTGGCGAGACGGGAAACTGGATTGCTGGACGGACTATGTGCAGCCGAACAATTTCTTTATCGATAACAATATGCGCGACTTCCGCGGGTGGGATGTGAGCTGCCTTGGGGAGGTGCATGACATCTCGTTTGAGGAGTTGTGCGGACGCTTCGCGCACGAGCCGGGGGATTATAATCGCCTTGCCGAGATATATAAATTGGCGCGAGACAGGAATGCGCTTGCGACGGCATACGATGATTTCGGTTATCCGTTACAGGGATATTATGACTTCCTTGTGCCGAGGGACACGAGCCGTTGCAGGGTGATCGAGGTGTGGCGCAGGGAGTCGAAGCCTCGCTACCGATGCCATGACTTGAACAATGGGGATGTGTTCAAGATAGATGTTGAGGACTTTGAGGAATTTGTGGGCAGCGAGAACCGGGAGCGACTACGGATGGCCGCGGAGGCAGGGTTGGAGGTCGATGAGGTGCCACTGGTGCAATATGAGTGGTTTATGGACTCGTACTGGTATTACTACTACCTGACCCCGTTTGGGGATATACTTGACGAGGGTGAGACACCGTACGAGCATAAGAGCCACCCATATGTGTTCAAGGCATATCCATTCATAGATGGGGAAATACACTCGTTTGTGAGCAACGTGATAGACCAACAGCGGTATACGAACAGACTGATAACGATGTACGACTGGATAATGCGGGCGAGTGCGAAGGGTGTGCTTCTGTTTCCGGAGGACTGCCTGCCCAGGGGTATGAGCATGGAGGATGTGGCGGATGAGTGGGCGCGGTTCAACGGCGTGATAATGATAAAGAGTCCGAAGGATGGACGCAGCCTGCCGCATCAGATAGCCAATAACTGCACTCAGATAGGGATATCGGAGCTGCTGAGTATGCAGTTGAAATTTTTTGAGGACATATCGGGCGTGAACGGAGCGTTGCAGGGGAAACCCGGCTACAGCGGTATGTCGGCGAGCCTTTACAGTCAGCAGACGCAGAATGCCACTACGAGTCTGCTGGACTTGCTTGATACATTTGCGTCGTTTGTCAGGGAGGGGGCGTATAAGGACGTGAAGAACATGCAGCAGTACTACGACACACCGAGGGTGTTCAACATCGCCGGTAAGAACTCAGCGATAGTTGAGTATGACCCACGGAAGATAAGGGATGTGGAGTTTGATTTGAGCATTGTGGAAAGCACTGCGACCCCGGCGTACAGAGCGATGGCGAACGAGATGCTGATGCAGCTGTGGCAAGCCCAGGCGATAAGTGTGGAGCAGCTGCTTGAGCATGGGGACTTCCCCTTTGCGGACGAGTTGCTACAGAGCATACAGAGCCAGAAAGAGCAGCTTGAGCAGGGGCAAGTGCCGGACGGATTGTCGCCCCAGTTGGCGCAACAGGCGCAGCAGGGAGCGAATATGCAAGCCGTGGGGCAAGCACAAGCGATGCTTCAGTAAGTATCAAGTCAGAGTTACAAGTGATTAAGTTTAGAAAACAGCCTCGGAGACGGGGCCTTTTCTTTTAGGGGTGCGGGGTTGAGAGCGAGAGATAAGGGATGGCATCTCCATTTCGTAGAAGCAGATGTGTAGGCCGATGGCGCGGGTCATGAGGAGGTCGTCATGCTTGCCGACGATAGCACCATAGGCACCGTTGGCTTTGCGCTCATAGACGAGGTATTCATTGAGACACCGGCGGTCACGCTCGGTGTAGAGCCGTTCGCGTATGCACTTGACGAGGGTGGATATAATCATGGGCTTAGTGGAGATGTTGGTGTGGAAGCCATACTTGCGGGGGATGCCTTGGCGAATTTCATCTTCAGACTGGCGGCGGGCGTAGAGGTTTGGATAGATGGATGAAATCTGATTGAGGATGTAGAGCGACTGGTCACCGCCCTCGACTTGTCGTTCACGGTCGTGGGTTTCGAGGGTGTTAGACTCAATAACGAGGAGGGAATTATCGTAGAAAGCCGCGACCTGGGCAGCTTTCCAAGCGAGGCGGTCGATGTCGCAGTGACCGTACCACTGAGCCACGACAGCCGGACGGCCATGCTCCATCATGTTGAGTCGGTCAATGACGAGGATAACAGAGAAGTCGGCTTTGGCAGAGCGTCCGCCCACATCCACGACAGTTAGATAGCGGTTTGGGATGAAATACTCATCATCATGCTCGCATCCTGCGCAGCCGTGGCTGCACTCGGCATAGCAGACGGAACCGTCGCTCTGCACTCGTTTGCACACGGGGTCCGGGAGTGTCCACACCCAAAGCTGTCCTTGGTGGTCCTCATGGAAGCGGAGATTGGATAGAGCGTCCTCGCCCTCATCGCGGTCGGCATAGACCTCACCGATGAAACGCGGGGGGCGGCAACCCTTTTCAAATTCCTCGACTTGGTATTTATCGAACACCATAGTACCCGAATGGACAAAAGCCTCGACATCGTCGGAGGGGAACTCCGAAGCCATGACCGCATGGTCGTTTTTGCCGGAGCGTTCCTGCACATACCAGTTTATAGCTTCAAGGGTAGCCCCTTTCTGCCAGAGCCACCAAAGGTAACGGCCAGGCTCCTCGCGAGTGGACATAACATTATCGTTGTTGCGGTTGCGATATAGGTGCGTGGCGAAAGAGCGCATTTCCTTGGCATTGGCGAAAGGGAGCGAGTATTGTTCAATCTGAAACCAAGCGATGAATAGGGCCTCGAACTGGGAGGGGATGTCGGGGTCAGCGGCAGCGGAATACTCTGTGTGGAAGAAATTGCCGGTGCCGTTGGCGGTTGACTCCATGACAATCATGGTGTATGGCTTCAGGAGGATACCCGAACAGGCAGAGCGGACGATATCTTCCGGGGACTTGCCATCGGTCTTTTTCCAAATGCCGACCTCAGAGAGGTGGACGAGGGAGTAAGCACCGCCACGACAACCATCGGGGCGTTCGGCAGTGCCGATTTTAATCTTGCAGTTGCGTTGGGGGACGCGATGAGTAGAGCCGGACTTGCCGACGCCAATCATCTTCGGCTCATTGAGATTGTACTGCTCGCCGAGGGAGTAAAGCATCTCGAGAGGATATTGCTTGATCATGGTGTCGAACATATCCTTGATTTCATCGGAAGCCGAGCCTTGGTGGGCGATGATGAGGGAGTTGAGACCCTTGCGGTGGAGGAATTGAAGCCACGCCATATAGAGCTGTGTGGTGGTAGAGCCGCCCCACTGACGCGCCTTTAGGAGGATGAGACGAATGGGAAGCCCGGCGCGGCGTTTCTCTTCAAAGCGAGAGACGAGGATGCGCTGAGGGTAACGGAGTCGGAAAAGGACATCTGCGCCGGCATCCTTGTTGTGGATCCAGACGAGAGTAGCCGCCCAAAAGGGGAAATCGTGGCGATAGCGGAGACGGATGAGTTGCTGACAGACCTTAGAATGGTCAGAATAATAATTCGGGCTTGCGCCCTCACACACCCCCAAATCAGAGGAGAGGAAATTTTTGATAGAGCCTGCCTTGATGATTTTCTTGACAAGGGGTACGGAGAGCATATCTATTGGCAACCACTGGACCGGGATGGTGAAGTCGGGGATGCGGACACGGCGACGCTCGCCGACCGAACCCTCGCCAGTGATAGGATTGAACGTAGCATAGATATGTTCGTTGCGGCGGTCATTTTCCTTTATGAGGGTCTCTATATCGGTCGAATTGTCGGTCATACCATCCATTTTTGATGCGATAGATAAATTCGCCCACGGTGCGGGCTGTGAGGTAAAACTTGGGGGCGGGCTGATTAACCACGACAGAGGTCAGTTCGTAAACCGACTTGTCGGGGAACTGCTCGCGGAGGATGAGGAAACGGCGGAAGATTTCTTGGAACATCTCGCGTTTGTTTTTACGCATGCGAGAGAATGATTTTCCGACAAGCATCCGGGAGACCTCGACTGCGGCACGCTCCTCGGAGACCCAAAAGCGGGAGGCCGGGGAGTCGGCGACGCGTTGGAATATTTCGGGCATAATGATGTATCTCGCTTTGGCGAGTTGCTCACGATAAGCGCGGAGGATGTCTTGGTTGCGCTGGTGAGTGAAGTCCATTATGCTTCCGAAGTGTTTCATGATAAATGAATTAGGGGGATAACAGGACAGCCCCGCGCTGCTTTTTTCCGGCTTGCGCCCCGGGACAGATACAAAGATAATAAAAATAAGTCACAAAAGTTAAAAGTTGGGGGATAAAACACGGGATTATATTTGTGGAGGATAAACCCCTAATCATCATGATTTCAAGACAATGACTGGAAGTAATGAAGTTATGAGCAGGCGCGACCAACAGATAGAGCGACTGAGAAAGAAATATCCCGATAAGAAATTCGAGGATGACGAAGAGATTTTTGGAGCAGTATCCGATGATTACGACCGATACGAGCAAGAGTTAGGCAACTACAAAGGGCAGGTGGACGCGCTGAGCGACATGTTTGCGGCCGATGAGCGTAGTGCGCAATTTTTGAGCGACTGGCGCAACGGGCAAGACCCGGTAGTAGGCCTGATCAAGACCTTTGGTATGGAAATCAAGGATGTGCTTGACAGCCCGGAGATGCAGGAGAAGATAGCCGAAGCGAACAAGGAGTATGTGGAGCGACTTGCCAAGAGCAGGAAACTTGACGAGGAGTATGAGAAGAATATGGAGGTGAGCCTGGAGACCCTGCGACAGTTCCAGCAGGAGCGGGGGCTGACAGACGAGCAAATAGACGCGGCCTTTGATTTTCTGCTCGGCATCGTCAAGGACGGAGTAATGGGCAAGTTCAGCGCAGCGACCCTCGACATGGCGTGCAAGGCCATCAACCATGATGCGGATGTAGCCACCGCCTCGGAAGAGGGGGAAGTGGCAGGGCGCAACAGCAAGATAACCGAGCAGCTTCGCCGGAGCAATAAGGGGGACGGCACAGCCCCCTTGAGCGGCAAGAACAGCCAGCCCGGAGGTGGTGGAAGATCAAAGAGCATCTTTGACCTCGCCAACGAAGCATAATGATGGAGGGGGAAGTAGTGAAAGTGGTGAGCAGTCATATCACACCAACAAAAGGGAGCGCGGGGATGAGAACACAAGTGCCCGGCGCGATGGCAACAGTAAGCAACCTTGCAGGAGCGACCGGGGGCATATCGCCGGGAGGCCTTGCACAATGCGATAACAAGTAATAATAACAATCTAAAAAGAGAAAGAGACATGGACGGAGAAACCGTAAATGTAGGTGGGCAGAACCCCACCCCGACTTCCGGCACAGCCGGAGCGCAGTCGCAAGTACCCGGCACGCCCACAACCGTCAGCGGTGTAGCAGGAGCTACCGGGGGTATTGGAGCAGGCAATCTCGTGCAGAGTGACCTCGATCAGGAGTTATTTAAGTTTAAGAGTGATGACACCCCTCTAATGCAGCTGATGCTAAAGGCGAAGAAGGTGAAAGTGAATTCGCCTGAGGTTGATCACTACATGATCGACGAGCCGCGCTCGTCAGTAACCACAACCGCAGCCGTTGACGCAAGCTCGCAGCAGCAGTTTATCCTGCCCCTTCCTGCCAATGATGCAGCCATACCTCGCCCCTATGGCACATTGCTCGTGAAAGGTGTGGACGGCTATCAGGAGGACGGCAAGACCACGACACCGGGCAAGGACCTGATGGTGTTTGTGGTTGGTCACGACACCGCATCGGGCAATCCAATAGTGCGAGCCGTGAACGGGCCGAAAGCGCAGACTTCGGATGAGTTTTGCACGACACCCGCTATTCCTGCGGGAACAACTCTCATCATCCTGTCGAACGCGCTGTATGAGACACAGAAGGAGGTAGACCCCGACCTGATTGTGCCACAGGCGCAGACCGTGTACTTGCAGAAGCGCGGCATGAACCAAATCGTTTCGGACTACTACGAGGCGCAGAAGAAGCGCATCCCCTTCGGCAAGGCGGTGATAGCTGAAGCCGCCATCACCAACTTCAAGGTTCGCGGCAACCGCACGCTCTATGCCGGGCGCAAGGCCAAGTTCAGCGTGCAGACACCCAAGGCAGGAGTTCAGCAGGTGTATTGCACCGAGGGAGTGCGCTATCAGGTAAAGAAAGAGCTTCAGCATGCGGGGGCGTGGACAGTGGAAGAGATCATCGCATTGGCGAAGATGGTGTTCACCGGCGAGGATGTACCTAAGAACGTGATCTGCCTTGCGGGTAAGAACTTCTTGGAGAACATCCAGTGCATCGACTACTCGAAGCACCCTGAGATACAGATTACCACAAAGACCAACCCCGTCGGCTGGGTGGTAACGAACTTCCACACCGTGTTTGGCGATTTGGAATTCAAGCACGACCCCACGCTCGACCGTTTGAAGTGGAGCAACTCCGCATTCATCGTGGCCCCTGACCGACTGGTGCACTACCAGTATAGCGCGGAACACAGCAGCCGCGACCGCATGGAGGGAGAGGAGGCGACCCGCGAAGCCATCCTTGTGTGGGATGCACTTGCGCTGAAGGGCTCGTGCCACGTGTGGATTAACGGCGAGTCAACATCAGAGGACGGCAACCTTAACACTGAGGCATTGCACTACCACCTCTATGATGGCGAAGAAGCCCCCGAAAACCCGGCAGACGGCTGTGTCTACTACCTACTGAGCGACTGCCCCGGTATCGGAGAGACAGCGGTGAAGGGTACTCTGTGGCAAGCCAAGGTTAGCGACTCGGCTGTAACATGGGTAGAGTTTTCCGGAGACGTGCTGACCGTGTAGTCGATAACGATTGAGGATTAACTACCAATAAGGGTCTTTAGGATCTTTAAGGTCATTAAGGAGCTTAGAGATGCTAAAGACCCTTTTAAAATTTAATTAGGAAGTTATGAAAAAGAAGAGGATAACCTACGGGGTAGCAGGTATGATGGAGTACCAGGCCGTCATCAAGATAGGGCGATTGACGATGAAAGTGCTTTTTACTGACGGCTCGGCAAATGCGATGGGGATGAACCCCGCCACATACTCCACGGAGAATCTGATAGTGCAACAGGCCATAGAGAGCAGTGACCAGTTTAAGCGAGGTCTCATCAAGGTGGTTGGTGTGGTAGAACTTGACGAGGATGTGCAGATAATGCACAATCGCAACGAGGAAAACCGCGAGGGGCTTTCCGGCTCGCACCTTGAGGCAGGAGAGAATGAAGCCGAGGAGAAAGCGGATGAGAACCGCCGCGGTGAAACTGCGGGGCACGGTACGCTGACTGAGATGGAGTTTGATAACAACGATGATGCGAAAGACTATCTGGAGCAAGCCTTTGGCTGCGTAAGGAGCAGACTGCGCAACCGCGAGGACATCAAGGCCGCCGGAGAGGCTAACGGGGTGAAGATAATCTTCGTATAAAGCGGATGTAGGGTATGATATACCAGGTGGAGCGGATAGTGCGGGATGTGCGTGTGTGCCTTGACCAGAACAACGTGAGTGACGCATTGGTGGCCGAGGGGGACATAGACACACTCTCGCTCGACGAGATAGTGCGGAGCAAGCTGATAGACGCAGTGGTGAGGGTGGAGAACGCCGCGCCCACGTATATGCTTGAGGCCGGCCACAACTTCGGGGACGATGCTGTATATTGGGGAGATCAGGAGAGCGGATGGGTGCTCCTGCCGGAGGATTTCATGCGCTTGATAGTGTTTGAGATGAGCGACTGGGAGCGAGCCGTGACCACCGCCATCAGCGACGGCGACCCCGACTATGAGCGGCAGCGGCAGCGTGTGAAGGCACTTCGCGGCACAGCGCAAAGGCCGGTGTGCGCCATCGTGATGCGTCCTGAGGGGCGAGTATTGGAGTTCTACTCATGCAAGAGCGAGGATGCGTATATCAAGCGAGCGCAATATCTGCCCTATCCCTCCATCGACCGCAATGGGGGCATAGACATCAGCGAGCGATGCTACCGCAGTGTGGTATACACCGCAGCAGCCTTAACATTACTAACACTTGGGGAAGCGGATAAGGCCTCCGCGCTCCTCGACATATCACAATCGTTACTGCAATGAGCAATATACCGACAACACAGATAGATGGGGATGTGGTGATGCGCAACCTGACGGCACAGGGGAGCGCCAATGTGCAAGGGAACGTGCGAGTAGGGCATGACCTGAAGGTAGAGGGATGGCTTGAGGCGAAGAACATCAAGTCGGCGAACAAAGGGCTGTTCCAGACGAGGGAGAGCCTTGAGGCCGCCTACCCTACTCCGCAAGATGGATGGTTTGCCGGAGTGTATGCGACAGAGGATGACCTCGCTTCGATGGGGGTGGTCGTCAAGGCCGGGAGTGTAGCCTTCAGGATGTATATAGGTAACGGCGGAAACTGGACTGCGACGCAGGGGTTCTACGAGATAACGGTGGATGACAACCGGGTTACCGAGGTTGAGGAAGCCCTCTCCGCCGTGGACATAGCCACGGTGGAGGTGGCGCGCAACTGGGAGGGGATGTCCGTGAAGCTGACGCGCAACGACGGCTCGTGGCTGACCGCCCCGATACAGTCGGTGCATATCGACGATGACCCCACCGGCGACAGTGACCTCGCGGGGCTTATCACGCCAAGCATGGCTCGCCAAATAGGGATCAACGCCGACCGCATCAACACCCTCGACGCGAAGATTGACACCGCCAAGGGCGAGCTTGCCGCCAACATCGACTATCTGATGTACGAGCATGACGTGCAGGCACTGGCCATCGACGAGGCCAACCAGGCCGCGGGGCTTGCGTTGGAGGGTGTGCAGTCGGCTGAGGACGCGGCCGTTGATGCCAAGGCCGCGGCCAAGGAGGCCGCGGAGTCGGCCAAGCAGCACCGCGCCGACGTGGGGATATATCCCATCAAGGGGATAGCCGAGTGGCGTTATGACGGCGAGGCGGGCACGGTGGAGGGTGAGACCTACCTGCGGGAGGAGGACACGTTCCTTACCGTCAGCGTCGGCGACCCCGCGGCAACAGAGCCTGAGTGCAAGAGCTTCTCGGGATATCCGCAGCCCGCTGAGGGGGTTGACCCCTCGGAGTGCGGGCGCAACCTGCTGCTCGACACCAACAAGCAGCTCGGCCAGTGGATATGCCGCACCGGGGCGAGCGACAACTCGGTAGATCCGATTGACCATGAGCAGTTCTACGGCGACATCGCCGAGAAGCGTTACGACGCCGACCGCTGGCCTGAGCTGAAGCCGTCACAGGGCGACCAGGTGGGGTTCGTGCGCTCGTCATTGGCTGCCGACCCAGACCTCACATGGGAGATACTGCTGTACCCGCTGCGCAACGACGTGGTGCGCGCCGGCCGCCGATATACGCTGCGGCTGACAACGTACGGCACCCCGGAGCTGACGTTCCAGGCATACCTCGCCAAGCTCACCGGGGCGGACGCGCTGTGCGCCCCCGCCGACGATGTGGTGACGGTGCTCGCCAACGAGGCGAGGGTGCACACGTTCACCCTTGAGGCCACGGCCAACGGAGCGGACGATGCCGCGGGGGTGTACTACGTCTATCTCAACATCGAGGGGACGAAGGGTTCGTGGCACTCGTTCGAGGTGTGGGACATCAAGCTCGAAGAGGGCGACGAGGCCACGCCGTGGACCAAAGCCCCTGATGACTCCACGCCATGGCTGAAGGCCGAGGTGAAGATGCGCAACGAGCCTTACAACTACCGCTACCGCCCGATGGCCGACAGCATCTACCGCCTCGGCTCATCGCTCTACCGCTATAAGGAGGGGGAGGGGCTTGTGGAGATAGGCGCGGAGACCGCGGGTGGCGGTGGCGGTGACATCCCCGCCGATGGCGACAGCATCACGATGGAGGACATCGAGAAATTATTGGAAGCGTGACATATTTTATTCACCATATTTTTTAACACTTTATCCCATACAGAATTATGGCACAGACAAAGTATTTGGATTATGCGGGCTTGCAGGCTATCCTGAACAAGCTCTTCGCCCGCGAGTTTAAGGGCCTGGGTCTCTCTGAGGAGAACTTCACCGCCGAGCTTAAGGCGAAGTACGACGCGCTCGTCGCCGCCTCGTCAGTTGAGGACTTGACCGCGCTGTTCGAGCGCGTCTCGGCCCTTGAGGACCTTATCGAGGCCGACTCCGACGGGGCCATCAACAAGTTCAACGAGATTGTGGCGTTCCTTGACGGCATCGACTCGACCGAGACCCTGGCCCCCATCATCGCCGACGTGGCGGCCAACAAGCAGAAGCTGGCGGGCATCGAGGCCGGGGCGCAGAAGAACACCGTCACCTCCGTGGCCGGCAAGACCGGGGCCGTGACCCTTGCCAAGGGTGACGTGGGCCTGGGCAATGTCGACAACACCGCCGACGCCGACAAGCCCGTCTCCACCGCCCAGCAGGCCGCCCTCGACGGCAAGGTTGACAAGGTGACCGGCAAGGGGCTGTCGACCAACGACTACGATGACGCCGCCGTCGCCGCCGTGGCCACCATCGCCACCAAGGCCAACTCCAGCGACGTGTACACCAAGACCGTGGCCGACGCGACCTTCGTCAAGGCCGTTTCCGGCATGGGGCTGTCGACCAACGACTACACCACCTCGGAGAAGGCCGCCGTGGCCACCATCGCCGACAAGCTCGACGCCGCGGACCTCGTGGCCATCTCCGCCTCGGAGATTAACGCGCTGCTCGCCGCGTCCGCGTCCTGATGAACCATGGGGCGGCGGTCGCTGACCATGCCGCCGCCCCCTTTATCAACAACCATTAATGACAAGAGAATATGGCCACAACAGAAATAACCACCAACGTAATGAAGGTGCTGGACAAGGATGGGCTGCAGCAGGTGTTGGAAGGCCTCGGCGTCACATCAAAGTCAATACAGGACGAGGTGGCCCGCGTCGACATCGGCGCGCGGCTCGCGCATGAGCTTGGGTGGGGCTACGACTCCGTGGACTACTACGACGGGACTTCGAGTGAATGGAGGGCCACCCTGCTTGACATCACCCGCGACGAAATCATCGGCTCGCGTAAGGTGTGGAAAGCGGCTTTCCCGGCGGCTGGCGTGACCGAGAGCGGGACCTCCCCAACGTTTGAGAATAATGCCGGCGTCACCATCGCGCCGATGATGAAGTTCGGAAACTTTGGCACCGCCGTCCCGGTCGGCGTTGACACCTCGGAGTACATCTCCGCAAGCTCGATGTTCCACCAATGCTCCAACCTGAAGGCGGTGCCGCAGTTCGACACCAAATACGCCACGCAGATGGATGTGATGTTCCGCTACTGCACGTCGCTGAAGTCACTGCCGCCGCTTGACACGGGCAACTGCACCAATTTCCATTCATTCCTCACATCCTGCTCAGAGCTCACGGAGGTGCAGGGGCTTGACATGGGGAAGGCCGCGACGGTGGACTACATGTTCGCCTCCTGCCCGAAGCTCCGCGTCATCAAGCTGTACAACCTCGGCGCGAATAAGACTGGATTGACGATCCAATTCAACGCCACGGCATGGGGTTTGGACCACCCGGAGGGGCGGCAGTCGCTCATTGACTCGCTGCTCACCAACTCCTACGACCGGCCGGCGACGAGCTACGACGATACCTTCACCGTGGTGCTGTCGGATAGCACCAAGGCCCTGCTGGAAGACGATGAGCTCGCGGCGATAACGGCCAAGGGCTTCACAATCGCATAACGGCTCGACGCGGCCGCGCAACTTTAAAAAACTCTAACAACTCAACAACTTTAACAACTCAACATAATGACACAACAAGACTACACAATGAGAGTGCTGACCCCCGACGAGGGGAACTACCTGACCCAGGCCGCCGACCTGCCCGCCGCCGAGCGCGTGCTGTCGCGGAAGGTCTACCTCGCGGCCACCGACTCCCCCGAGGCGTGGCGCGAAATCACCGCCGCCGAGGCCGAGGAGATACGACTGGAGCAGCAGCGGGAGATGGAGGCGCAAGTGTGAGCAAGCGCGATGCGCTTGAACAAGACAGCTCCGCGCTCTTGAGTGAATGAATAATCAATTTTTGTAAGATGGATATAGAATTAATTTATAGCAAGGTGCATCTTTTTTTGGCGGTGTTTTTCGTGATATGCCTGCTGGTGATAGGCGCGATCATGCTTGACTTGTGGGATGGGGTGCATACGGCGAGGGTGACAAGCCAGAGGGTGCACTCTCACAAGCTGAGGGTGACGATCACGAAGATGAGTGAGTATTTCCGCTTCATAATGATAGGCTTCCTGGTGGACTGCATCGGATTTCTGTTTGCGCCGTACACATTGCCGTATGTGGCGGTGGTGTTTGGCGTGGGACTGATTGTGGTGGAGGCGAAGAGTATGTTTGAGCACGCCAACCGTCGGAAGAGTCACACCAAGGAGCTGCCTGATATAATCAAGAGCATTATAGAGTGCGCTCACGACAAGGATGCAAAGAAGCTTGTGAAGCAGATACAATCGCAGAACACGCCAACGACACATTGAGAGATGAAGATATTGATAGATAATGGACACGGCGAGGATACGCCGGGGAAGCGCAGCCCTGATGGGCGGCACCGTGAGTATGCGTACTGCCGGGAGATAGCTCAGCGGGTAAGCCGTGAGTTGTCGCGCCGAGGGCGTGATGCGATATTGCTTGTGCCTGAGGAATGTGACGTGGATCTTAGGGAGCGAGTGCGCCGGGTGAATGGGTGGTGCAAGAAGCTGGGAGCGAAGAATGTGGTGATGGTGTCGATACACAACAATGCCGCGGGGTCAGACGGTAAGTGGCACACGGCGCGGGGATTTTCCGTATTTGTGAGTGGTAACGCGTCGGCGGAGTCGAAGCGGTTGGCGCAGACGTTCACCGATAAGGCATCGGAGATGGGGCTGATGGGGAACCGGAGTGTGCCGAAGGAGCGATATTGGACACAGTCGTTGGCGATGACCAGGGACACGCATTGCCCGGCGGTGCTGACGGAGAACTTGTTTCAAGACAACGAGGAGGATGTGGCTTATCTGCGCTCAGAGGAAGGTAAGCGGGCAATCACTCAACTACATGTGGAGGCAATCGAGGAATGGATAAGAAGGGTGGAGTGATAAGAGAGTTTGTGAAGTTTACTGCGATATTGGTGGTGAGCTTGGGCGTGGTGGCATATCTGCGCTACTGCCAGGGGGCGGGGAGCCTTCGGGAGGTGGAGATAGACCGCAGGGTGGAGGTGGATACGGTGGTGTATGTGGATACAATCGCCTACCGGGAGCCGCGGGCGGTGAATGAGCGGGTAGTGGGGAGGATGGCTATTTCGGGCTTGCGCCCTGCGACGGGGAGCAAGCGCGATGCGCTTGAACAGGACAGCTCCGCACTGATGGACAAAGGCGATGCCTTTGGGCAGGACAGCTCCGCGCTCATGGATGAGGGCTTGCCGGTGGTGCAGCGGGAGTATGGGGACAGCACATACAGGGCGTGGGTGAGCGGTGTGGATCCGCGGCTTGACAGCATCAAAGTGTATCCACGGCGCGAGGTGGTGACGATAAAGTATGAACCCAAGCGATGGCATATAGGTCCGACGGTTGGGTATGGCATAACCCCGCGGGGTGTGCAGCCGTATGTGGGGGTGAGTGTGACGTATTCACTCATTAGTTTTTGAGTTTTTAATTGTTAGAGAGATGGAGATAACATTAAAGATAAACAAAGAGAAGGTGATGCACGAGGTGGCGGTGACAACTGCCTACACCGGAGTGAAGATGGAAGGTGACGAGACGGCCATAGAGCGGATATCGACCGTGGACGAGGATGAGAGCCATCTGGAGCGGTTTTGGGACGAGTGCCGCGCCGACTTGAGTCAGGAGCTGATAGGGCTTGTGACGTATGAAGGTGAGTGCGGCGGGGAGTATGAGCTGCGGCTTGACGTGTCGCAGGCATTTGACTCCGCATTGCTGCCGAGCATGGTGGTGTCGCTGCAGAACTATTTCGTGATGGGCATCGCCGGGAAGTGGTATGTGTATACCAACAAGGGAGAGGCCGGTGCATACGCTGACAAGGCCTCAATGCTGCTTGATGATGTACACCGCAAGGCCGTGTACAAGAAGAAGCCGCAAAGGCCGAGGTATGATTAGGCATTAGGTGTTAGGTATTAGGAATTAGTTAAATATAAGAGAGATGGAAAAGAAAAAGACAATCGAAGTGACCTTAGAGTCGAGAGAGATTAAGTTTGACGTGATGAACAAGTCGCACCTGACCGGGCAGGCGCGCAACGCCGGGGGTGTGGACTACCGCAGCACGGCGTACATGCAGGCGAGTGAGGATGATGAGCACGCCTATCAGATACTGCGCTCGATCAGCAACGCCTTCTCGCACCTGAAGGTGGAGCTTGGTGAGTATCTGCATGAGGACGGCTCGACATCGAACAACCGCATCAACGCCGCGGTGGAGAATGGCGACCAATTGAAGTTAGCGTTCCTGTTGCCGTCGAACTTCAACAACTCGGCATGTGACAGCCTTGGCGGGATGCTACATGAGTATATCGTAGACCGCACGCTGTCGGAGTGGTTTGTGATCACGAACAAGACCGATGCGCAGGATTACGCCAACTTGGCGGTGGATGCGCTTGAGCGAGCCAAACAGGCATTGTACAAGCGAGAGCGACCGACTCGCCCCACCTATGTAGTAGACGAGATAGTCGGGACAGATAAGACAGAAATATCCACCGATGCAGAGAGTGGAGGGGCTCTGAATGGCTAAAAGGGATGACTATGTACCATATCGGATGCAATGTAAGCTGCTGTGACGGCGATGCGTCGGGGGGTGACGGGGAGAAGTTGGTCACGTTGGTGATGAAGCGTGACGAGCTGCTCTACGACATCCGCAACTACGCCTATATCGAGGGGCATGTGTGGGGGGAGGAGAACCAACACGCCCAGCACACGCTCGTGGAGATAGGCGAGGAGGGGAATGTAGACAGGGTGAACCGCATACTCGCCATAACGCACGCCGCGGCGGTGGAGATGCTATATCCGTACACCAAGGAGCAAGCCGACGAGGAGGTGATCGACAATAAGCTATGGACACCACAGGAGTATAGGATAGAGATGCGAGTGCCGTCGGCGATGTCGAAGACGACGCTGCATCTGCTGATACGGCTGATACATGAGTATATGGTGTCGAGAATGCTGTATGACTGGCTTAGTGTGACGCATCCGGATGCTGCTCAGAATTGGTTAGACAAGGCCATGGAGGCCAAGGAGGAGATAGACAGTATAAAGCATCACCGCACGGGCGCGCTCAGGCGCAAATGCCATCCGTTTTAGGGATTAGGGATTAGAAAGGCCGGGGTGCATCACGCATCCCGGCCTTTGGTTGTGTATCACAAATAAATCAAACCAATCTATGAAACACAGCAAATATTAACATAACCAATTGCAGTATGAAAAAAATCTACGGAGCAAAGATAGTGGGTGATGGGGGAGTGGGAGATTTAAGTTTTGGAGATTAGCGTGGTTGGTTGGTGAGTTTGGGGTTGAACTGTATTGATGCGCCGAAGATGCTTTCGTCCGGGGAGAGGTCGCATAGCAGGGCTATGCGGAAATACTTGTATGGAGTGCCGGAGAAACCGCGGAGGTAGTGGTCTTTTTGAGACCATACAAGATGCCAATTGTAGAGGTCGCGTGAGCCGTAGAGGACAGACTGCACATGACCCTTTTGGAAATGGCCGCGCTGAATTATGGAGTTGACGGTTTTGAGAATGTCGGGGGCGTCGAGTTTGAGGGGGCGGGTTACGAGGAGTTGGGGGGAGAGGGTTGATGATTGGGAGCCGAGGGTTGAGAGGTCGATGACCATATTGTCGGCATCGATGGCGAGGGCTTCGGGATAGGAGTTGACGGTGGCGATGATGTTGGATGATATCATAGCCCAGGACTGGGAGCGGAGGGAGTAAACGTAGGCGTAGGCCTCCGCGGGGTTGAAGATGATGATGCGCTGACGGGGGTAGTCGTAGAGCATGCCCGCACCGGTGAGGAATGGGATGAGGCCCGAAGACCACGACGGCAAAGCCGCCGGGCACGGTAAGCTGGCACCCATGCGAGATATGGCTTCCTGAAGATGGGGGAGCTGCAGGGGGTCGAAGGGGTATAGGGAGTCGATGGAGTCGGTGATGCATTGTGCTTGAGAGCCGGCGAGCATCATGATGCCGCGGGAGGTGGGGAAGAGTACCGCGGAGTCGATTTGTGTGATTGCATCGATGTTGGTGCAGACGTCGCGGGTGATGGGCTGGACTGCGGAGTAAGAGCCGACGGAGTTGGTCTCCAATGCCCATACGCCCTCGTCGGTAAAGGCGTAGAGGGGGAACTGGCCGAACTGACCCTGCGAGAGGGCGCGGGCGGCTGTGGATATTGCGAATAACTGTGACGCGCCGACGGACACGGCAGAGACGGCTTTGAATGAGAAGGGATTGTTGGTTTCGGAGACGTAGATGGTTGATAGGGCCGGAGCGGAGTCGTCGAGGGTCTGACCTTCGTATGGGTTGACGGTTGAGTCGGAGAATGTGATGGGCATTGAGCCGGAGAGGGAGTCGGCAATCCAGTAAGCGCCGTTGAGCATGGGATGCGCCTGCAGGGGCAGCTCAGCTTTACCCACATATTGGCCATCCTTGGAGAAGAACAGCTCAGCCTTGAAGGCACGCGAGTCGGGATAGAAGAACCATGGGGAGCCAACATCCGCACCGCTGCGGGTGGAGTGGCGGTGGATAACCTTAGTGCCGGAGTCGGTGGAGACGGAGATGTAGGTGTCGACTGAGGCGTAGCTATCGGAGGTGGAGTCAAAATAGTTGATGCACTGATGAGGGGCGGGTGTGACCGGAAGGATGGGGGAGGATCCGCAGAGATGCAGACGGCGGTTGAACTCCTTGAGGTATGCGCCTCGGAAGCCTTGATAGTGGAGCATATCGTCGGAGATGGTGGGGCGGGCTGCGAGTGAAGATAGCACGCCCTTTTCGAGGGGGAGGTCGGTGAACTGTGCGGCAGAGTCGTTGACCTGGTCGAAGTTGAGGGATGCGATTTTGTAGAAGTTTGAGGTGTTGGTGATATCGTCGAGGATGTCGGAGGCGGAGCGTGGGGCGACTTGGACGTAGCCGCGGGCGAGATAGTCGTTGGCGAGGCGGCTTATGTAATCATCAATATTGCAGAGGGTATAGGAGTCGGGCGCATCACCGGGTGCGCCGTTGATATAGACAGAGCCGTAGCCTTGGCCAGTGGCGGTGTCGCAGTAGGTGAAATAGCTGTTGGTGCCGTCATACTCCTGACTCTGGTTGTATGCCCAGACGGGGAGCGAGATAAATATATCGATACCGGCGATGATGTCACGCCAATTGTCGGGGATGGTGTTTTCGGCCTTGTATCTGATATCGGCAGCAAATGCCGCCGCGGTCAACCGGATACCATAGTCGTTGTTTGAGCTGATGGAGGCGTATCCGATGGATGGTGCGTAGCCTGTGTTAGGCATCATAAGCACAGGCTGGGAGAGATTGAGATATGAACCGTCATACAATCGGACGGCGTAGCGGATGAGGAAGGGGTAGATAAAACGTGAGTGCTCTGATGTCTGCTCGTTGACAAACTTGTTGACAAACCCCATCAGGGTGGTATGTGAGTCGGAAGTGTATTTGATGTAGGCTGAGAGGAGGTCGGAGTCGACATCGGATTTGTCCATACCCTGTTGAATGATAAGGGTGCCTGAGCATTTTACAGTGCCATATTTCTTGAATAAACGGAATGTTAGGCCAACCCAGTCATCGGACACGGTCAAAGAAAACGGCACTTCAGCGTTGTAGCTACTCTTGTAGCAATTGGTAATAATTTCCGTCGAGGAGGACATGTCACCTTTGTGGCCATACACAATAAGCAGCTCAGAATAACTCGGCCCGCGCCAAAGGAACTTATACTCCACGCCTTTTACCAATGAGATGTCGGGGATTGAGATGTGGTCGGTGCCGTATTTGTAGTCGCCTTCGCCAAAATCTTCGCTCATACTTTCGTTAGGGATTTGACCGAAGTCAAAATCGACTGATACAAGTGATTGCCAGTCGGTGTCGCCGGTGACAATGTCGGTGGAGGAGGCGACCTGAAGGTCGGGGTAGCGAGTTTGCTCAAGGGTGAAGGTGAGTTTGAGGGCGAAGTCGATGTCGATGTCAGGGATCTTGGAGCCGAGGTATATGTAGGCGTGGTCGTTTGCGTTGTATCGGATGTAGTGGGTGGCATCGGCGGTGCTGACGATGATGATGTAGCCGACGGCGGCGATGGATACGATAGGCTCAAGAGCATCGGGGAGCGAGTCGATATGCATGGGGGTGCGGAAGCGGATGTCAGAGCCCGCGAGGGGAGGGTTCGCGCCCCACCAGAGGATCGCGGAGCCGTCGGGGTGGTAGGCGATGTAGTTGGTGCGTTCGCCAACCTTGTGGAGGAAGAGGCGATGGCCGGGGTTGAGCGACATGAGGGGGGATGGCGCGGGAATGGGTGAGATGTGGCCATCGTCGTTGATGAGGTTGAATGATGCGGCGAGAGAGCCGTCGGGGCATTCGTAGTCGGAGGGGGATGTGGAGTAGCCTGAGTAATGGAGGTCTTTGTTCATAGTCTTTTGTTTTTTATAGCAAAGATAGTGGGCGTGAGGGTGGCGGGAAATTTAAGTTTAGGAAAGCCATGGGGGTGGTTAGTCGAATAGGGGCAGCGTGAATAGGTCGAGCTTAGGCTCGTTCTCGGGCTGGCCGGGGATGAACATGGTGCGGAAGATGTGGTAGAGGCACGACACGACGATTGAATTGCCGGCAAGGCGGTAGAGGGCGGTCTTGCTGATGGCCTGCTTGGTCTTGGTGGTGCCGCTCTTAAGCGTTACCGTTTCTTCGGCGCTCATCATCTTGTCGATGTCGCTATCGTCCACGTCCATAAGGCGCAACGCGGTGCGAGGGGTCATTTTGCGCACACGGATGCGCTGGGAGAAATATTCAAGTAAATCTTCTTTTGTTGGGTGTTGTTTGTATTCCATATCGTTATTTGTTAAAAAGTTGAATTATCATATTATCACAGTTAAATGTCGTAACTGTGTTACACACTCCGCTTAGGTTTATGCGGTACGCCTTACACGCTTGATACGGCACTCCGTTGACCGTGCTGTGATATTCCACCATGCTTTGGCGGTAAAGGCCGCGCAAGGCCACAAGTATCGACTCGGTGTCGGTTATCTCATATCTAAGGAAATTGTTTATCTCTATCAGCGTTGCGAAGTCGGGGGCGGTTGTCGACGATTGGATTTTTCGTTGGGTCAGTTATTTGCGGTTGAGGGTATCGCAGAGGTCTTGGGCTTCGCGACGGTTGAAATCCTCGTCATCGTCGGTGAATGTTTTGACCAGGGTGTAGAAGTGCCGGCCTTGTTGGATTGAGATACGGTAGACGCAACATGCGGGGCCGCGGGAGTCATCGATTGATGAACCCAGGAGCGCGACATAGAAGGACTGCGGGTCACTCATGGTCATGTAGAAGATGGAACGCTGCCAACGCAGGTCGCGGTTTTCGTTGAAAAGGATATGGTTGGCTTTGTTGAGGAGGAATACGAATGTGGACGCGGTGATAAGGAATATCAGCAGTGCGATGATGATGGAGTAGGTCATTGTCGAGTGGTTTGTTTTGTAATGAATTTTCAGCGGGCGAGTAAGGTCAGAGGCGGCCATACTTGTGTTTTTTGAGGAAATCGTCAAGCTCCTTTCCGCTCATCGGCGGCTCCTGGGGTTCGGGGGGCTTCTCGTCCTTCTTCTTTTTTTGCGGAGGGGCGGCCGCGGCGGGTTGTGGCTTTTGCTGTGGCTGGGACTTCGAGGGGTATTGCCGGCGACGGCGCAGCCATGAGATCAGAGCGTCCTTGCATGATGACATGGGTATGCCTGGGGCTATCATCCAACCGCGGGCGGCGTAGTAGGCGAAGAAGTCCTCGCAATCGCCGGGGAGTGGCGACAGTTCGGCCACTTCGGGCATCATGCATAATGCTTTCACCTCGTCCAAAGAAATATTCTTAAAAAATTCCTCCGTGGGTGAGTGTGCTTGAGCGGTGTCGTCAGACCCGCTTTTTGTAAACTCGTTAGAGTTTATTTTTTCTTTATTTTTCTTTACTTTACTTTTCTTTGGGGGTGTTTTCGCGTCCATAACCGGGGTTTTGGTATCCATAACCGGGGTTTTGGTATCCATAACTATCCAAAACGGCAATTTTGACACATCGACTCGGCTACGTTTCATCACGAGGTATCGGCGTTGGATACCCTCGGATGTGAGGATTTTTTCCTCCTGAGCGAGCTTTTGATCAAAGAAACCATACTTCACCAGTTGCCGGATTGTGTCCTCGACCAGTCCGGGTGTGGTGGCTATGTCGTTGGCAACTTTTATCGCCAGTTGTTCCGACCACTGTGCGTAGTATCCGTTGCGGTACACCGCGCACAGCAGCCCTATAAATGCGGCGATTTCCTTAGCTCCGCCGCTCACCTTAATGGCAATTAGCTTCTCGTCGGAGAAGAAATCAACATCCAAGGGAAAGTAGTCGAAGCCTTGTTTTGCGGGGCGTGCCATCGTGTTTGTAGTTTTTTTGGTTGAATTAACAGTTTGTGGATTTATGGAATTAAATCTCGCGGATACGGATGCCGTGGACTTGCAGCATGAGCTTTCGCTTGATGATGTAGTCGGGGGTTCGGAAGCCCTTGGTGTCCTCAATGACCAGTGAGCCGTCAGGGAGGTTGTAGACGAAGTCAGCCACATAGGCGCACTGGCGTTCGATGAGGTTGCCGTCGGCATCACGTTGGGCAGGGATGAGTATGTATCGCACTTGCTCGCGCAGATTGAGGATAAGGCCAGCCTTCGCTTTGAGACGTAGAGCGTTGGAGCGGTCGTGTTCCTTACGTGAGGCGTGGCCGCCGACACGCTCAGCCCTGTACTTGTTTTTGGCTGAGCGTACCTTACCCTCATTCTGCTTTTGAGCAAGAGCGCGGTACTGGTCAACTGTCAGGCATTGCTGTCGGCTCATCGTATTGGGTTTGGCTTATTTCTGATTTGACTTCGTCGAACGGCTTGACACCCTTTGTGCTACGTTCATAGCAAGCGTCAATAATGGCTTCGGGAGTCTGCCGGTTGTTGCCCTCCTTGACCCCGACTGACTGCGAGCCGTCAGCAGAGAAGACGTAGACTTCAAGAATTGGAGTCTCCTTGACCGTGGCTATCTCATAGTCGGAGATTGTACCCTTCATAAACTCCACCACGGCCTCGTGGGCGGTCTTGTTGGAGTTGGCGTTGACGATGAAGGATGTGGGGGATTTTTTCTCCATGCGTGATTTCTCGTCTATGGTGATGATGTTGACAACGACCTCGAACCACTTGTCAGCCAGCTCCGACAGCTGAGAGTTTTGGCGAGTAATCTTCTGGAACTCGGCCTCGGATCGCGACAGCAGGTTGAATTTGTCATAGACGATCTCGGTGTATTTTGTGCGCTTGATGGCTACGACATCGAGGTCGCCGGAGATGTAAGGCTGCATCTCCTTGATGATGCGCGCCTCGGCCTCGGTGAAGGTGATAGCGTCGACAAGATACTTCTCAGTAACCTTCTTAACGGTGCCGTTCTGCATCATCTTGTCGAAGCGTACGGAGCATTCGTAGAGTCTCATGGGTTTAAGCGGTTTTTAAGTTTGTTACAGGGGCGGAATTTGACGGTGCGTCGGGCGGGGACCACAACGGGGGTGCCCTTGGCTATGTTGCGGGCGATCTTAGCCTTGGAGGTGACGAGGCGGAATGTGCCGAAGCCGCGGAGGTAGACGTTGTCGCCGGCCTCGAACGCGCCGGCCAGGATTGTGAATACTTCGTCGGCAACTTGCAGGGCAAGTGACTTTGAGAGGTTGGGGTTGCGCTGGCATAGAGCTTTCGCGATGTCATTTTTTGTCATGGTGTTTGGGTTTTATGGGTTGTTTGGAAATTAGTTTGCGGTGAACCATCGACAATCGCCTGATGGCGTTGATGGCGTAAAGGTCGGACGGAGGGACGGCTGAGCGGGCGTAGCGCAGCGCGATGGGGAGCTTCTCGATAATAACCGAGAAGTCGGAATTGGCCATTGACTTCATACGCCATCATAGCTGAGGAATGAGTTAACGAGTTCGTCGAAATACATCTCATCGGTGGGAATATCATCATCGGCTGCCATGATCTGGTTGGCGATGCTGCGCTTGCGATGGATGATACGGTAAAGCACAGGGTCGATTGTGCCACGGCCTATGAGGTAGTAGCAGTTGACGTTGTCCTTCTGCCCGATGCGGTGGGCGCGGTCTTCGCACTGACAGCAGTCGGCATAAGTCCAGGGGAATTCCACGAAAGCCACATTGGAGGCTGCGGTAAGGGTCAGGCCGACACCTGCGGCCTTGATGGAGCAGATGATTAGTTGGGCGCGGCTCGACTGGAAGGTATCGACAGCGGCCTGTTTGTCGTTGAGGGAGTCATCGCCGGTGACGCGCACGGCATCGGGGAATTGCTTTTGTAGTTCTTTAACCACCTCTTTGAGGGAGCAGAACACGATAAGCGGTTTGCCGTTGGCAAGGAAGTTGCGAATAAAGTCAGTTGCTTGTTTCACTTTGCCCTTGGATGCAAGTGAGCGCAGGGTCATGAACTTGACAAGAGCTTCCATGCGCATCTTGCGGCGTATGTCGCGGTCGGTACACTCGGTGTACTCACGGAGGTAGGCCGCGAGGTCGGCGGCGGCGAGGTCGTATTCATCGCGGTTGGAGATGTCGACATGGAGGTCGGTGCGTTGTTTGTCGGGAAGCTGAGTGAGCACTGCCTTTTTCTCACGGCGTATCATGCAGCGGTCGTAGAGCTTGTCGGACAGCTCCGCAAGATTTTCATTCTCGCCATAGTCGGAGAGGAACTTGCCGCGGCCACCGAAGTCAGGCACGAGGCGACCCATGATGGAGAGTTGCGACACAAGATCCTGGGCGTGGTTGACCACGGGAGTACCCGACAGGAGTATGCGCCAGTCCTTCCCTTCGACGATGCCGCGGGTGAAGATGGTCTGTTGAGCCGTGGGGTCTTTGAGCCTGTGGGACTCGTCCATGATCACAGAGCGGAAGATGTTGATGTCGCGGTTGAACACCACATCTTTAAGCCGGAATGTCTTGCCGCCCTTGATGTCCCAGACGAAGAACTTTTTGAGACTCTCATAGTTGACGATAGCCATATGGAACATGCCCATGCCGAGCAGGTATGGCCACGAGGTGCGGGTAGCGTTGTCGAGGACAAGAGCCTTCTTGTCGGTAAATTTCTCAAACTCGCGTTGCCAATTGATTTTGAGCGATGAGGGACAAATCACAAGGCAAGGATAGGAGGCGGCGCAGTCAACAATACCAATGCTCTGCAAGGTCTTGCCAAGTCCCGGCTCGTCGCCAATGAGCAGCCGCTTGCGGTCGAGTCCGAAGCGTATGCCCTCACGCTGATAGTCGTAAGGCTCGACACGGAGGTTATGTTGAAGAGCTGTTGTCATGTCAAAAGCAGATGTTATATGGTTGGCCTTTGAGAGAGGGCATGCGCTCCTCAATGTGAGACTGAATACGATTGACGGAGAATGTCGGTGTGCCGTCAGACTCGATACGTTCTGCCAACAGAGTTGAGATTTTGAACGTATGTACGAAACGACCACGGAGCATAACGTCAATGAATATGTATTTTGCTATCTTTGTCATAAGGCGAGGCACCAATATTGGAATGCTAATTCAAGATACTTATCACGACCACGGAGATACACAGGGTCATCACGGCGTATGCGAGTGGTGAATACGTTGCAGTTGCGCTTTGAGATGGCATAGATAAAATCGCAGTCGGATTTTGCGATGTCCATATACCAAGCGCGGGAGCGGTCCCAGTCGAAGAAGTCGATGGAGTCCTCAAATTCTTTTTGAGTGGCGGCGGCGCAGGTCTTGAGGTCTCCACCGAAGTCGTAGGTGGGCAGCCACCAATCCCATTTGCAACGAGTGTCGAGTGTAAAGGGGAACGAGCCATACTCAAACTGTTGAGCTTTGTTGACCATGAAGCGTTGAGTCTCGGCTTCCTCCAATACCTTTGCGAGGAAAGGGTCATGGCGGGCAGTGGTGCGCAGGGAGCGATACATCTCTTTGGCGAGTCGAAACTCATCATCGTTGTATTTCTCATCATCGACCGTCAGCCGGTAGTAGTTTACGCGGTCGGGTTCGGTGATGATAGCGTCCACGAGATTGCCGAAGCGGAAAGCCCGCTCCTTGACACCCGGCGGCATGGGCACCGGGTGCAGGAGGTTCTTAAGGGCTGTCAAGTCGGAGTTGGAAACCTCAGGGCGTTGGTAATATGTATCAGGGTTGGCGGACATGGTTACTTGGCCTTAACCTCGTCCTCGTAGCGGACGTTGGTGATGAATATGGGGTTGTCCTTTGAGTTGGCCGCGGCGTTGGCGAAGGTGATCTGCTTTTTGAATTGCTTGCAGAGGTCTTCCAAAGAGAGTTTGCAACCCTCCTGTGACCACCAAAAAGCCACGATAGCCATAATATCGTCGGGGGTGTCGATAACGACCTTTTTCTTAACCTGCGTTTTGGGTTGGTATGTTGCGGTAGCCGTTGGCAAGGCAAACAGTGAATCCATCTCCTGCTTCTGTGAGGCGAGGGCTGATGCGGCGGCTTGTTGCTTGTCGCGTTCGATGCGCTCGGCCTCTTTGCGTGCGGCTTCGGCTTGCTCCTTGGCCTGCATCTCAGCCTTGAGCCGTGCGGCCTCGTCGGCTGACGCCTTGGCGATGCGCTCCAGTTCTTTAAGTTTGGATGGTAGTCGGTCAAGGATGTCATCGCGGGTCGACTGCACGTCGAAGATATATTGCGCTGAGAAGCGGTTGGCCAGCGAAGCCATCACTGAGGATTGGACAGATTGGCACTCAGCAGGGGTAAGCGCGGCGGGATAAGGGACTGAGCTAACGGTCTGCGACAGCCAGTCGGAGGGGAGTTGACAGTTGAAGTGCTTTAATGTGTCGAGGGTGGTTTGATAGTTTACGATGGTGAGCTGACTGTCGAGGCCGGTGAGTTGGTTGACGGCCTGGTTGACCGCGGCGTTAAACTGTGAGGAGAAGTCATCTTCGACGGCGGCACGGTACTGGGCAATAGCATTGTCGCGGGCTATGCGCTCCATCTCTTGCAGTCGGCGTTGCTCTTCGGCCTGGTGCCTGCGGCGGGCATACTCATTGCGGGCGGCCTGCAGTTGGCCGGGGATAGATGAAATCTTAGTAGGATCCACGTCGTTCTCCATCGAGGTGTATGCCTTCCTTATCTGGTCGAAGAGCTGTGTAACCGGCGCGCGGCGAGAGTTCATCTTGCGTAGTGTGGCTTTGGACTTCTCGATGTATTTGGCTACCTCGATGTCGAGGTCATCGGTCATGCCTAACTCCTTGATGCGGTCGAGCAGGGATTGTCCGGCCTGGAGGCATCGCAGGTGTGAGAGTTGGTTGTCGGAGTAGGACTGCGGGGCGAGCTGCGCAAGCGTCTGCACGTTGCGAGGCTCGAAGATTGTCATAGCGTTTTGGTTGGTTGTCATGGTTGGGGTTTGTATTTATGGGTTACACGGTTTTGTTGAGAGATATTCGGTAGATACGCCCAGCCGGGTGCAGTGGTGCCCATTGATGGTGTTGCGCACCAGTGGGCAACCACTGCAGGGGCGTGGGGGTTGTTGGTTAGAAGCTATCATCATCGGAGGTATCGACGGTTACGCCTTGCGGCACCGGGTTGTCGCCAAAGGGTTGTACGGTCTCTGCGGGTTGCTCAATAACTTCGCCTGTGGTGACATCCACGCCATAGATATCATCGTCGGTGAGTTGGGCGTGTTCATCGACCTGCTGTGACAGAAGCTCGGTGCCGCGGCCAATGCGCACCTTGGGGTAGGTCTTGAAGGCGTGCTTGATACACTTGGCCATCAGGAAGCCTGGGTCGATATGTACCACACCCTGGGTGTCCATGCCGTAGAGGTCGTTGGCCTTGCCGTTGGGGTTGGCTTTGGATCGGTTCTGTTTCATGGAGTAGCCGGCGAGGCGCACCCAGTCCTCAGGATACATCACAGAGTAGTCGATAGTGCCGTCGGCGCGGGTGATGCGCAGGTAGCAGGCCACGATGGAGTGGCCGACGTGGGGGAGGTTGCAGGTGTAGGAAACGGATTTGCGACCGTCCACATCCTTGAAAGAGAATTCGTCATTGTCGTAGACGAGGACAGGATTATCGGCATGGCGTATCTGCCCCGCGCGAGTTCGCATCACAAGCTCGCCATAGGCTGAGATGGTGAGGACGCAGCGGCCTTCCCACTGGGGTTGTTCCTTGGATCCAGCGTTGACGTTGCGACCCATGAGGTAGGCAAGGGCGCGAGTGCCGGGTTCAAGCGACAGACCGCACACGGCCAAGTCGATGAAGGCGGTGAAGATGCTGAAGGGTGTAGCCTTCTGGAGCTTGCCGTTGTCGTTGTCGCGCAGAGCCTTGTTGAAGTAGATGCTTTCGCGCTGATAGGCGGCTTCTCCGTTGCCCCACAGAGTCTCGTAGACCTGTGTGAAGCGTTCGCGGACGATGGGATGCTCAACGATGTCGAGCGGGCTGAGTTTGTTGATTTTCTCAACAGTAAGTTGTAAGTTACCCATGATTGAAAGGTGTTAAAGGGTTAAAATATGATAATATCTGTTTGTAAGAGATGCGGGAGTCAATCGAAGTAGTCTTGCTCAATTCGTTGTAGCAGTCGTAGCTCCGATGTCTTGTATTCCACTTTCCCCGGACGCTTGGAGGGTTTGATTTTGCCGACCCTGCGCCACCGCTCAACATTGCCCCTGCCAAACATTGCGAATGCTTTGTTTTGGCTGATATACTCGGGGTCAGATACGTCTTTCTTCATAAGACCTACCACATGAGCGGCAACATCTTTGATGAATGTTGAGTAACTGACGCACTTGTCGGGGAACTGGATGAATACTTGGCTCACCGAACCGCTATTGTCGAGGGGTACATATATAGCCATGGTCGAGGGGTGTTAAAGGGTTAATAGTATGTAATGTGCGCAGTGGTGAAAATGGAGGCTGCTCCTGGGCTGTGGCTGTCGGCGCAGCCTCCGAAATCAACCATGTGCAACATTACGCTGCTTGTGGGGTGGGCGGGAGTCGAACCCGCAGCTAAGGATGCCACGCACTCTTGCGCTATCCTCATGCTCTACCGTTGAGCTACCGCCCCTTGTCGACGTTTCACAACGGCGACAATCTGAAAATTAACTGTTATGAGAACTTATCATGCGTTGAACTATAAGTGTGATTTGGTAGGTCTTGGTGTTTATGTTCATGCCATCCAAAGTCGCATCAGGTCGCGTCCGAGGTAGTAGGGGCGCAGGGTGCGCTTGCCGTAGCGCGGACGGAGCTGCCCGCGGTTGACCCAGTTGCGGATTGTGTTGCGGCACACGCTCAGGACTGCCGCCGCCTGAGTGGCGTTGTATCTGCGCCGTCGGGGTGTATTTCAGGGGGTATCGGTATCATGGCAGCATCGTGGGGTTAGAGGCCTCATCGTCGTAATAGCCTACCCACTTGAGGTATTTACGGCAAATGCGCTTGGTGGTGCTTTGGATTGAGCGGGCGATGTCGAGGATGGTGAGTCTCACGCCTTTGTTGGTTGTATAAGTCATTGTATTCATAAGGATGGGGTGTTAATCGTTGGTGATGTATCAGTCTACTACATGGTCGTAGAGGAACCATCGGAGCTCCCGGAGTATGTCGAGGGCCTCCTGACTCTCGGCGATTTTGATGTAAGCGTCGACATCGGTGTAGCGGATATATTTCTTCGTTTCAGCAAGTTCAATAAGCTTGCGGTCGAAGTCGGTCATCGTGGTGGGTACTGTTGTTGCTTTTTTCATGATTGACATTGTTTAGGGGTTATTTAAGTCGGGTGATGGTCTGCGCACCTGAGCGTTGAGTTGTTTGAAACAGGTAGCCTTTCTCTTTCATTTTGACGCAAGTTTTGATTACGGTCTTGGGAGAATAGCCGTCAGGAGCGATGCGCACATCGCCGACCTGCATCTCTGCAAGGGCGTCGGCCAGTGTGCCGGTTTTGAGTTTTTTTATTTCCATCGTTATGGGTTTAGAATACTTTTTAGTAACTTTGAGTGCAAAGATAAACGATAATTTTCGGAATAAACGATAATTTATAAACGATAATATGTTAAATAATGTCAATACGGTTATTAGCAACCAGTTAGCGAGAATAACAAAGGAGCGAAAGTTGAAGGATGCTGATATACTAAGGAAATGTGGTTTTACCCGCCCAACACTTAATAAGATAAAAAATGGAGGTAATATCAACGTTGAAACTTTAGCTGCTCTTGCAAATGGACTGGGAGTTAAGGTTAGCTTCTTCCTCGACGAGAATATCGTTGTAGAAGAATATCATGCGTATGGCGAAAGGGGGTTGGCAGTTAAACATATAGATGTTGTAGACCAACGCGAAGTGACGGATACTGCCTTTAGGGCACATGATACAGATGATATTCTGGAACTGAGAAATCAGATTGACATACTGCAAAGAGAATTGCTTGATGCTCGAGCAGAAATTATCAACTTAATGAAAGAACTGAAATGAAAACTCTTGTAAGGAGCTTGTTGGGTTTTATATACAGTTGCCTTATAAGCGTGTTGTTTTTCGTTGGGTTTGTTTGGCTATTATTGAGATGTCTGATTTATCTTAATGGCTTTTGGGGCGCGTCGGCGGCTATATGCGCAATTGTGGTTTCTATATCATGGATAGCGGAGCGGGGGCTGGAGCTGCTTTCAATTCCATTTAATTGGCTTTGGAACGAAAAGTTTATTTCGCGACTCTCTTCTTGTTTGCCAGCTATTATAGTTGGGCTTTGGGCGATATCCACCCCGTGGCGAATTCCATTCCAATTCTCTGCCGGCGACTGGGTTATAACCACTGTATGGCTCTTTTGTGTTGCAGTTTTCTATTATAATCTTGCCACCATGTCGATAATCAGCACGCATATGGGAAGAGTCGATTTTGATAACAATCCAGCCACCATGTAGAAGTTTTAGACAACCAGGAGAAAATAGACTGAATTTTAAATATGTTTGAAATAAAATGGAATTACTCATCCCTGCAATAATCATAGGCTTTGTTGGTGGATGCCTCGACAGGTTTACGGACTGCCCCAAGGTTTGGTGCTTCCTGATTGGTGTTGGTGTGTTCTTCTTCTACGTGTTTACAGAAGCCCTAATCACAACAATCAAAATCAAGAGAAACAAATGAGAAAGCTATCATTAGTGCTTGTCGCAATCTTTTTGCCCTTGGGCATGTCGGCAAAAGAGTTTGCCTGGTTCTGCGCCGTTGAATGGACAGAGGAGAAGCCGGAATGGGTATTTGTCAATGAGGACGTGAGACATAACGCTGATGGGACATACAGAATTTTTGTCAAGTGGGAATTTCCCGAAACCAAGAAGAAAGCAATGCAGGTATTGCTAATCTCGGCAGATTTCGACAAAACAATTGTTGTTTCATCTGTCGGATATGACAAGGATGGCAATTCGGAATATTCTCAAGATTATCCATATGGCAGAGAATGGATGTATGTTTTACCAGGATCCTATGCAAAGGCCATAATAGAAACAACCAAAGAAATACTTATGAAGAAATGACGGAAGAAGAAGCAATGGATTTTATGAACTCCCCTCTCCCCGAAAGATTTCACAAATACATGGTGACAGAGGTCTGTAGCGAGGAGGATTATCAGGAGTGTATGAGAAACAATCGATATAACTATTTACCAATGCTTCAACGCATAAAAGAACAAATCCCGGCTGAATTTTTTGCCTACTTTCACGATTTATTGTGCGAAGAAGAGTATCAATGGTACAGCCAACAGTTTAAAAAATCATTAGGATTACAATAACCCCCACAAAAGTCGCCCATGGAGTTGAAAGAATTTATAAAGATAGCTATCTGTGACATCACGGATGCCATAAGCGAACTTCAGTCAGAGCTTAACAATAGTCTTCAGCGTTCCGTTGATACTCCCTGTCGCACACGTGTTGGATGACGTTCGGAAGAGAGATTTAGCTACACGGGATTGTCTGCGTCGGATGAATCAGGAGCGGAAGTCGATCTACGAGGACAAAACTCGGGAATGGCAGGAGAGCTAAACATAACATCAACCCAGTTGTATCCCGTAAGCCACAAAAAAGCAGATGCTGCCATTTCCCCCGCGCAATTTGCATCGGGCGATTTCCCGGCATAAAGGAAGAACAGGCGCGCATACAACCTGCGGTAACGTCACTGGCGATATTTCTTAACTAAATTTCCATAGCGTCAAGATAATAAGACCCACATACAAACTCTTGAAAATTCAATTGTCAAACGCCAACGCCAAATGATAAATCAAGAAAAGCTAAAGATGATAGAGCTGGCGATCAACTCGCGCCCATGCCCAATTTGTGGTAGATGTCACAAGGTTGTATTGCGACAGAACTCAATCCACTCCTCGGCGATGTCTTCAACGGTCAATGTCTTATTCCCTACGGGAGATTTGGTGGTGGTTGAAGCCAATGATGACTCTTGCGATGGGTTCGCCATGCGCGTGGCTAATTTCGTGAGGTCAAATGGTGCTTCACTGATAACCTTGCCGTTTGATATGATATAAGCCTTTTTCATAGTGTTAAAGATAAACCTTGATACAAAACCTCAAAATTTAAGTTTTGAAACAATGAACGGAGAATGGCCTTTTTGTGAGAGCGATGGCTGCTTTGAGGAGCTGAAGCAGGCCGCATGGAATATCCTGCACGAAAATCCTGGCACTGAGTGCGGGGATTGGATAGCCATGCTGATAGAGCAATATCCATTGGAGGTAGTGGACGCACTCGGTACAAATCCTGTTGAGGTAGAGGCGCAGCTATCCGACATGTGGGATTGCATGGACTTCGATGACGCTCTGACTGAAGAAACCCACACGTTCGCAGAATGGGCAGAATACTTTGCCACCGACCGCTCGATTGAACTCTACGACAAACTCACCGAAGCGAGACGCGAAATAATCAATTTTAAGCGCATTCTCCACCGCGAATGAACAAATCCTCATCCGAGCGCACAAAACGGAAATACGGGCAACTCTGCAAGAATTAAAGGCACCCTAACAATAAGCATCGAGAAACAAAACAACGAATGGAAAAGTAGTATAATGCGAGCATAGGTTTTTACGGCAGTATCATATGAAAGGTGGGGTCAACTTACAAAATTGACGTAACTCCAACTTAATCATCAAAATCTGTGCGCGGCGCAGGCCGCAATAGAGGACTAAGACATAGTCCCTGACACATAAAGCTCTTAGGCTGTAATTCGTTGGAAAACAACGGTTACAGCCTAAGTTGTTCTTAGGCGGTTCGTACATTTGGATTTGGTTTTAAAGCCAAATGAGCACGATTTGTTTACAAATAGTTTACCAAATTTTGGCCCCGTGTTTACACAATGTTTACAAAGAAGTTTACAAACAAAATCAACAAGTAAATGGCTACATTCAAACCAGTTGTAAGAAACCTAAAGGCCGACGGCCTTTACCAAGTGTACATCCGCGTCGTACACCGTAGCCGTATTGTTTTGCAAGGCTTATCATTATTTCTTTAAGGTCAACAACGCGCTTGCGTGTTTTGACCATTGCAGTCACGCTCATGATGATGCGATGTTATGCGGTTAATACTTTTCGGTCATAGCCCCGAACGATTGTATCGGATGTTTGACAGATGGTCGGCATTTTCGATTGCGAGGCGCACAAGATTGGCGAAGTCGTGACGGAACAACTCGTCAGCACGATACTGGCGGTAGAGCGAAAGGTCAGAGTTACGTTGCTGCGCCATTGCGCGGTTAAGAATGTCCTCAAACATTCTTTCGGCCGCTTCTGTGTCGGGGTTGCCGACCACGGTATTCTGATATTGTGCGGCGGCAGTTACAATCTGAGCAATGCTGATAACTTTTGCACGCTGTTCTTCGGGTGTGGCATCCCATCCGTTCATGTGGCGTTCGTTGAAATGCTGAATAATCAACTCGATTGTCACCGGGTCTTCATCGGTGCTTCCGGCATTTACCATTTTTGGTGCAAGAGGATCTAATCGGGTTTCATCAGCATCTAATTCGATATGCTCGTTTAGGGCGGTGCGACCGAGACAATAAGTGTTAAGGTCGGCATGATCAAGCAGGTCAGTAACATCGATACCTCCGCCCGTAGGTACTTTCAGCTGAGGTATCAGCAATCGCAGATACCAAAACATCTTCTCCCATGCTGGAGCGTCAAAAGCCATAAGCGCGGCAATGCGTGAATAAACTTTCACAAATTGCTTACACTTCATCTTAAAATCGGCTTTGCCGTTTTCAGGCCAATCAATTTCCTCATCGAAACGATGTTGTGCGGTATCAAGTATAGGCGATAGTTGGTCTTGATCAGCACCGTTATGATATAACACGTTGAATTGCTCAACTTCTTCTTCGGTAAACACTCCAAGGTCAAGGAGTGTTTCTCGAAGCTCACTGAGCACATTAGGGTCAGTAGCCTGGTCGAGAGTTGTTGACGTATAGAAATCGTCGAAAGCGGTTTTCATATCGTCAACGGTATTGAAGAAGTCAAGAACAAAGATGTCTTCGCTGCGCTTGTTGTTGTCGGGCGATGTGCGGTTAAGGCGCGAAAGCGTCTGAACTGCGAGAACTCCGCCAAGAGGCTTGTCGATATACATTGTCGAAAGCAACTCCTGATCAAAGCCGGTGAGATATTTGTTGGCCACAACGAGTATTCGGTTTTCGGGTTTCTCAAATTCCTTAGCGGTGTTTGATTCAGGGAAACCGTTAAGCCCGGCTTCGGTATATTCAACTCCGTCAACATCTTTTGTGCCGGAAAAGGCAATAAGGATATTGTATGGCAAATGGCGGCTTTCGGCCAATTTGCGAAGTGCGAAATAATATCTGATTGCGCACTCAATATCCTTGGTTACCACCATAGACTTTGCCTTACCGTGAAGCCTGCGCGAACGGAAGACTTTCGCATCGAAGTGACTGAGCATTACACCAGCCTTAGCCTCAATTGTATGCGGCTCGCGCTCCACCATCTTACGAAGTAGTTTCTGCGCCTTGCATTCGTCGTATTCAGGATTTTCCTCCGTGCTCTTGATTATTTCGTAGAAACTATGGTAAGTGGTATAATTTGTGAGGACGTCGAGGATAAATCCTTCTTCAATGGCCTGTTTCATCGAGTAGAGATGGAACGGCTCAAAACTGCCGTCAGGCTGTTCAATGCCGAAACGTTCAAGAGTCTCGCGTTTGGGCGTGGCGGTGAAAGCGAAATAAGAGGCATTTGGACTCATCTTTCGCTCCTGAATGAGTTTGTCGATAAGTTCATCGATGTCACCGCCATTCTGGTCCGGGTCGCGATAGGTAGTGGCGTTCAGTTTGTCGGCGGCTATACCGCTCTGACTACTGTGGGCCTCGTCGATGATAATGGCGAAGTTATTATCGTTCATATCCCTTACATCGTTCACAATGTGGGGGAATTTCTGAATGGTCGTAAGTATGATGCGTTTGCCGGCTTCGATGGCTTCTTTCAGTTGAGTAGATGTGTCAGCATGGGTGACAATCTTCTTGTTGTTGGCAAACGCCTTGACATTGGCGGTCAGCTGTGTGTCAAGTACTTTGCGGTCTGTTACAATGATGATGGTGTTAAACAGTTGCTTGTCGAGAGCCACAGCGCGAGCGGCATCCATCGTCGCCGGAGTCGCCTTTATCAGCTTAAAGGCGAGCCATGAAATTGAATTGGTTTTGCCTGACCCTGCCGAATGTTGTATAAGATATTTACCTCCTACGCCTGCGGTGCCAACCTCGTCGAGCAAACGGTTGACAACGTCAAGTTGGTGGTATCGGGGGAAGATAAGTTTTTTGGCGTTCTTCATGACGTGAGGAACAACCGTTTTGCTCTTGGCCTCGCCATAATCAAACATAGCGAAGTTGCTTATAATGTCGGCTATTATATCTTTGCGGAGTATGCGCTCCCATAGATACGAGGTCTTGTGACCGTTGGGGTTAACTGGATTTCCAGCACCCTGACCTTTGGGCAGACCTTGATTGAAGGGCATAAAGTATGACGATTTGCCAGTGAGCCTTGTGCAGAAGTAAATCTCATCTTTATCGAGGGCAAAGTGGGCAATACAACGACCATACATCAAGAGGGGGTCGCGTGGGTCTCGGTTCTCGCGGTACTGCTTTATGGCATCATATTTGGCGGTCTGACCGGTCCAGGGATTCTTCAGCTCAAAGGTGAAGATAGGAAGGCCGTTGACAAACAGCACCATGTCAATCTCGTTGCCGGGTCGTGTCAGTGAGTATGTTGATTGGCGAGTAACCGAAAATTGGTTAAGAGCATACAGGCGGTGGCTTTCAGCCGAGTCAGCTGCACTGGGGCGAGGATAAAACAGTTTCAGGCGTTTGTCACCCTGGAGGTTGTCGACCTCGATACCTTTGCGGAGCACTTCGAGCATGCCCACGGCCTCAATCTTTCGCTTCAATTCCTTTTCTACGCGCTCACGCAGATTTCCTCTGCCGTGCCATTGGGCGAGAGTATCGGCCTGTGTGGATTCGAAGAACGACCAGAGACGACGTTGGTCAACGGCCTCACTCTTCACAAAATCATCGGGCAGACCCCAGTAGAAATTTTCTCCGGGAGTCTGTGCATCGGCATCAGCGGATGTGAGGTTAATGCCGTTGGCTTTGCGTTCTTCAATTGTCGAGCCTACAAGAGCGCGTTCTATCAGTTGTTCAAACCCGCTCTCGCGAGTATTAGTGTGGATGCTCATTTGTTGAAAATGAATTTAGTGATGCGTTTTGCCGCATCATCGGTCATTTTTTCAATATCTTGTTTCTCCCAACGGTCTTTCGGCCATTTAGCAAGGTCGAGGGCAAATCCGAAACGACTGTTGACATAGCCGTTGCGACTTTCAATTGTGCTTGCTTTCTTGGTCTTGAACCAGTCATTGCTGATTGACTTGTTGATGGTTTCTTCAAGGAGTATCTTGTTGCCGAGTTGGTTGACGAGAGCGGCAAATTCCGCTTCATCGTCAATTCCGGCATCCTGACGTATCACCTCAATATTATGTCCGCTTGCCGGCATAATATGCTCGACGTTGGTGCGTTCGTCTATATCGAAGTAGCGATTTTGTTCCACAGAGTAGAGATACTCGTTTAGATATACGAGTATGTTCTTTTCATAAGTGTGGAGGTCGGCACTGACATTTTCCGGTTTCCATGTGGAACTGATATGACGGTTGAAATCCTCAATGATGCTTGCCAACGGATATGAGGGGTCAACGAGATTGAAATTCTCGTTGAATAGGAATGTCTTGAAATTGGACGAAGAGAAGGGAGTATCGCCTGACTCAACAAGGGCAAAGAGTCGAAGCATACACTCGGCGATTGGTTGTACCGTTTCTTTGTTGATGTCTTCAACATTGAAGCGGTTGAGATAGCTGATGAGAAATAGCTTGAAGTTCTCGTTGAACTTCATGAGCAGTTTCACTATCGGGTATTCAATAATTTTGTTCCAGATGTCGAGTATCTTTTGGTATGATGCACAGAGCGGCAGAGGTGCCTTGAGTATCTCGCTATGTTCGGTGAGATAGTATTTACGCAAACCGGGGGTGGTCACCTCGTTGATTTTATAGTGGCGTTTCTCCGAGCGGTTTATGTACATAAATTCTTGCAATACACCGTCAATGTCAATGACTTTGCGTTGTCCCAATTCGTTTGCAAGTTCTTTGATTTTGGTCCATGCGGCCATAAATTCCTCGCGGTTTTCCTCACCTGCTGAAGAATAAAGTTGTGCGGAGATAATATCCGCATCACTCAGTGGCATACCGGTGGAGTTGAGCGAGTTGAACATTGTGATGGCTTGCTCAATCTGCCAACTGCGTATCTCAATAATCTGACACTTCGATAGGAAAATCTTGGCGAAGTTGTTGAGTTGTGACTCAGAGTATCGGCCTAACTCTGTCCAGAAATATTTGAAGTTTCGGAAGAAGTTGGTGTATTTGTTATCTTTTTGCTTGCGAGGTATCTTATATACTTTCTTTTCTGCCTCCCAAAAGGTTTCTGCTTCCAAGATTGTTTGGAAATCATCGCGATGCAGCTCGTTGATTGAATTGTTTTGTAGAATTGGGATATTGCGGGCATTATCCCAATTCTGTTCAATCTCAATTTGCTTATCGTCTTCTTCTGCCTTATAAAGGATTTTGAGGATAGTGGCGTAGCTGCTTTCGAGACCGCGAGCCAAAGCTCGGGTGTCCGGGCCAATCACGAGCTTACCAATTGCTTCTTTCAAGCGCAACTGCAACGCTTTGAGCAACAGCAAGAAGGTGGTAGTACGCTGTTGCCCATCAATGAGGCTTAGACGATTGTCCGAAGAGCAGTCCACAATGATAGTGCCGAAGAAGTAAGGGTCTTCCGCACCGCTTTCAATAAAGGATTCTATATCTTGCCACAATTTGGAGCATTGCATAATGGTCCAAGAGTAAGCGCGTTGGTATTGCGGTATCTCAAATACATCATCCTTTTTGAGGAAAGTGTATTCGCTGATAAGTCGCAGCTGGGGTTCTATATTTTTGGTAGGCATAGTGTCTTATATTACTTTCTTTTTACCGGTTACAACTTCGTTGATGATGATTTGCTTGCGCTCAGTGAGTAAAGCAATCATGCGCTCACAGTTCGAAATTGCTGAGCTAATCGGTTTTATGATTCTCTCGATATAACCAACAATTTGCCGTTGTTCATAAATGGGCGGCACGGGCATGAGTAGTGAGCCAAGTTCTTGTTTGTTAATTTTCGGCATTTTAACTCGCCCGGCCACGGCTGTAGATATTTGATTGGAAAAAAATTTAGAAAGCATTACAAAAAGTAAATATTCTGGGCTATCCGATGTTTCTATTGGATACATATCGGCACTACATAGACCATCATAGGGTGCTATAGTTACCTTGTTTAAAGTAGGCCTAATTTTAGAATATAAAATTTGGCCTTTAAAAAATAAATGATTGTCACTGATTATTCCTGAGTCTCTGACAGTTTGGAATCCTAAAATTTTCCCAGTTCCCTTTTCAATACAATCAGGGGATATCTGAGGATAATTTAAATAGTCATTTGGGTGAACAAGATTAGCTTTTACACATGCTACGTTTTTGAATTTCAATATTTCCCAGTGGGCGGGGATTTGGCCGAGCCAGTCTATGCCGGAATCGCGGAGGGGTGCCTCCGGGTTCAGACCACGGGTCACGGCGCGAGTGATGATGATTTGCTTGCGCTCGTTGAGGGCATCAATCATCTTCTGCTGCGACTCAATGGCACGGTCAATCTCTCCCGTAACCTTATCCAAATACTCCACTATCGCCTCCTGCTCAGATTTAGGAGGGATGGCAAGTAAAAGATATTTTATATCATTCCAACTAAGCGATTGACGAAGTCCACTACCATATCGGTATATTTCCTTAGAAACATCCCATGTATGGAGAAGGAAATGATAGAATCTGGAATTAATCTTATCGTTGGGTTTAAATCCAAGATAAGCGCCTGAAATTATGCCGTGATGATTTACATGTCCAGTACGCAGACTGACTTTGTCATTTTGTAAGTCTGTGCATCTGATAATTATATAGTTAGGTTCAACAATTTGATACCCGCTATAATTTTCTGGCACAAGACCCTCATTAATATTAGACTTGGGTATTATGCTTCCGTAAGCGTAAATGTCATATTTTGACGTATCCAATTGTAATACATATAGATATAGGTGGATTTATCGAGCAATTAAATGAGATTGATTAAAATAATGTCACAATAGTGTCACAGTAGATAAGTTTGCAGTTATTGAAGGTATCTACCCGTTCCGCTTATATAATTGAAAAACTTGTTTTGATATAGCCTTTTTTGCTTATACGAGGTTTTTTGCTCTATTCGCAAATTATTTGAAAGATTCTGGGTCACATACAAATCCCTGTGTTGAAAATTTATGAATATGGATGTTTAA
>CAZVNS010000009.1:0-63281 GCA_964628905.1 uncultured Muribaculaceae bacterium
CACAGGCGCCCGGGCCCGTCCTTTTTTACCCCCCCGGAGCCCCGGGCCCAAGCCCTCCCCCCCGCCCCCCACAAGGGGTAGGAACCCCCGCGCCGGCCGAACCGGCGGGCATGGTGGCGCTACGCCTCCGGCGGTGCTACTCCAACTGCCTATCGCGGGGGAAGGGGCTGAGGGTGTGGGTTAGTGGAGGATGAGGAGCTGGTGGGAGTGGGGGGTGGTGACGGGACGGCCCTGGAGGTCTTGGAGGGTGGCGCCTTGTGGGAGGGGCTGGCCGTGGTAGTAGATTAGGCGTGGGGTGTGGCCGGCGGAGGAGGTGTCGGTGAGGGTGGGGACGCCGGCGCTTCCGCCTCGGAATTGGAGGGTGATGGTGCCTGTGGGGGTCTCGACGATGTTGGTCAGGGGTGCGTCGAGGGTTTCGCCGGTCCAGGGTGTGAATGAGTTGAATGTGGTGACCTGTGCGGTGCCGGGAAATGTGTCGCCGGAGCGTGAGGTTGATGTGAGGATGCCGTCGGCTTCAATGAGGTCGACTCGCTGGTGTGTGGCTACGGTATTGACGGTGTTTTGGTTCCACAGGTCGGGGTCGTAGTCGATGTGCCACAGGAGCATGCCGTGGCCGGGGAGGTATTGGTCCCAGGCTTGGAGCTGGCGGTTTTCGAGGATGTAGAATTCGTCGGGGTTTGTGGTGTGGATTATTGCGATGTCGTGGTAGCCGTCGTTGTCGATGCTGCGGAGCTGTATGTCGGCGGGGTCGGAGAGTGGTGTGGGGTTGACCCATCCGAGGGCGTAGCGTTCGTAGGCTGAGTAGTATGGTGGTGTGTTGCAGTTGTTGTTGTATGATCCGCGGTCCATGACGGAGTATGCTCCCGGGGTGAATGGTGCGGATGAGCTTGTGGAGTACAGGTCGGGGAGGCCGAGTACGTGGCCGAATTCGTGGACGAAGGTGCCGATGCCTGTGATTTGGTCGGTGGTGGAGCCACGGAGTTCGTTGGAGCATGCGTAGTGGTTGATGAGGAGGTTGTCGAAGTATACTGTGCGTCCGGCACCGTTTGGTTCGGGCACTGCGATATCCCATGAGTGTGGCCAGATGGTGTTGCGTAAAGCGGTGTCGTTTTCGCCGTATCCGGCGTAGAATATGTATACGTTGTCGATTACTCCGTCGGCGTCAGCGTCGTAGGTGTTGAAGTCGATTTGGTCGTCGAGGATTTGGCAAGCTTCGGTCACCATTTCGTCGGGGCGAATGTCGTCTCCGTTGGGCTTGTTGGCTCCGTAGTAGGCCATTGGTTGGGAGAGTTTGACGGGGCCGTAAAGGTCGAATTGGGGTGTGAATTGCCCCTGTGAGGAGTCGGTGAAGTAGTCGAGGACTGAGCCTGTGGCGCCTTGGAAGTTGTAGCCGGGTTGTGTGAGGAGGTCGGTGTAGACTTGGCGGGGGTTGTCGATGGTGAATGAGTTGTCGGCGAATTCGACGAGGATGACCAGTGCGCGGGGTGAGCCTGTGGTGGGGAATGTGCAGCCGCCTACTTGTGGGGGTGTGGAGCTACTAAGGGCTGTGAGGTGCTTGGCCTCGGCGGCTGTGGCGAGGCGAAATCCGGAGTCGGTGCGCATAAGCGGGCGGTGCTGGAGGTCGGTGAAGTAGTGACCTCGCTCGTCGCCATGGATGTAAAGTGTGGTAGTGGAGCCGTCGGGTGATTTTACGTTGATGGGGTATGGCGGTGCGGGGATTGCGAAGGCGGTTTGTACCCCGATAAGCGACAAAATGAGTGTCAATATGGCGTAAATTTGGCGTTTCATGTGGTGCTTTTTCAGTATTTGGGCAATAATAGTTGCAAATATAGTGAAAAAAGTGGTGTAAACAATGTAAATGTTTATTATAGAATTTGGGTGGGATGTTAAATCTTTCTTATAAAAAGTGAGAAAAGTTGCAAATTGAAGATCGAGGAGATATCTTTGTGACGCAGATACAAACAAAGCACCCAACAGATTACTATTATGTCACTTTTGAGGCGCTGTCACCGCCTGATAGTAAACATAACAAAGGAGTCGAAAACGAAGTCACCGAACCAAACATAATATACTCAGACACAATCACTTGAAAATTCCGAATTAGACCCGCGCAAGTCACCCCTGCCAGTGGCAGAACGAGTATGGGGCTGAGTCCTCACATTCGCTGCATTGGCCTGAGGGGGGGCGGACGACATCGTAGGAGCATGGCAACATGATGGGTAACTGCCTGTTGGATGAAGAGTATACAGGCACATCAGCTGGCATTGACCCGTTGCCATGCCGACGGCGGGGCTGTTGGAAAGAAGGCATTTTAACGCATGTTGTAGAGTGATCGCACGGGAGGCAACTCCACGTTGCGACGGAGGTGCGGTTTTTCCCTTTCCGCGCCTCCGATATGTATATAGGTGTGAATTTTTTTAAAATAAGTTGTGGGGAATTGTGAATTTAACGTAATTTTGACAAAACAATCCACAAGGGTTAAGGGTTGTAATGGTATTCATTGCATTTCAACTATTTATTGAAGGTGAAAAAACGGATTGCAAAGCTTACGGGACTGACGTTCGTGTGGTTGCTGGCGGTGGTGATACTGCTGGTAGTCAATCTGTTTTTTATGATATACACTCCGTTGTTTCAGCAGACGGCTGTCGCTGCGGCGGTTAAGGGTATGAACACCGGTGGTAGGGAGTTCCGCCTCGACCACTTCCGGCTTCGGTTCCCGCTTGACCTTGAGGTTGGGGGGCTGTTGCTGGTTGACCATGGTGACACTATTGTGGGGGCTCGATCTGTGGATGTAGATATGGCTCTGTTGCCGCTGATAGGAATGCGTGCCGAGGTGGAGCATGCCGATATCGCCGACGCCTCGTTCACGCTTGGCACTCCCGACTCCACGATGTACATGACTATCCGCCAGTCAAATCTCAACATCAACCGCGCTATGGTGAGCCTTGCCGCCGCACGGATTGAGGTAAATGAGGCAGCTGTGGAGGGTGGGCGTGTCTACTTGGCGCTGAAGAATGACACAACACCCGTGCCGCTCGACACGGTGACCTCGACGCCGTGGTTTGTCCATGCTCAAGAATTGAAACTCAAGGATATACATTACGCAATGTCGATGGAGGGGAGTATCGATACCCTTGCGGCCGACGTGCCTTACGCTGTGCTTCGCAATGGCACGGTAGATATGCATAAGCATGATGTGCATGCGGAGTTGCTTGATGTGCAAGGGGTTACGGCACGGTATATCTATCCCGCCGTGATGTCTGACACGGTGGCAGAGGCCGCCGACCCTAACCTGCCGGAGGCGTGGACCATCCGCGGCGACAAGGTGATGCTCACAGCCCGCGAGGCCCTGTATGCCGTCAATGGCGCCAAGCCGTTGCCGGGACTTGATATGAACTACCTGCAAGTAAGCGACATAGACATCCAAGTAGACTCATTCTATAACCGACGGATGGAGGTGCGTGTGCCGGTGAAGGTGCTTGCCGGACGTGAGCGTTGCGGATTGCAGCTCGATGCGTCGGGCTTGTTTGACATGGACTCCACGATGATGCGTGTCGAGGATTTCAAAGTCGCCACCGCCAACTCGCTTTTGCGGCTCGATGGATACATGGGGATGGGCGACCTCACAACCGACCCCAACGTGCCCCTTGGCGCCGCCATCAATGGCTACATAGGGCTGCGGGATGTCACGCTGGCCTTCCCGGCATTGGGCGTATTCACCAAAGGATTGCCCGCCGACACCGACGTGGACCTCGGTGTTAACCTTAAAGGTACGTCGGGTCGCATCGCCCTTAGGCAGTTCATAGCCAGCATACCGCGACATCTGAACGTGACCTTCAGCGGCGTCGTCGACAATCCGATGGACTCCGAGCGCATCGACGGCACAATCGATATCGGCGGCTCAATCACCAACGTCGACTTCGCCAAGAGCCTGATGTTCGACCCGGCAACGGCCAGGATGGTCAACATAGCGCCACTCACCCTCGACGGAGAGGTGGTATACAAGCCCTCGGCAATCAATGGCAAGCTGAAGGTGGTTTCGGGCACCGGCCGCATAGCTATGGATGCGTCGTGGGTCAAGACACCGGAGAAATACGATGCCTCGATCGCCGTTGACCGTTTCCCCATCCACTCCTTCCTCCCCACCATGGGTATCGGCGACCTCACGGCCACTGTGAAGGTCGACGGTCGGGGATATGACATGTTCTCGGTCAAAACCGCGGTCGATGCCGAGGTGCTGGTCGAGGAGGTAGTCTACGACAATAAAACCTACAACGATATCGGCTTGGTAGCCAAAATCGCTGACGGCAAGGGGGACATAAGCCTCAGCTCCAGCAATGATGATGCCGACTTCGAAATCACGGCCACCGGCAATCTCGCCGGCAATCTGCTCCACTGGGACCTCGACGGCGATGTGCGCCGCCTTGACCTGATGGCTTTGGGGATGTCGCCCACCGAGGCTTCGGGCTCTGTATCGTTCAAAGGTGATGCCGACCTGAGCAGCGACTTCCGTTCAATCGATGCCAACCTCAATATCGACGAGCTTGTATGGCAGCAGCCCGACATGGATATCAATCAGCGGGATATGCTGGTGCATGGGCGGCTCAATGACTCGATAGTGGCGCTGCATGTGGATGATGCCGACATGCGACTGTCGGCCGACTTCCCCTGCTCGCTCGACACCCTACTGAAGCATTTTACCCTCACCGGCGACGACCTGACTCGCATCATCGACGACAAGCGCATCGACATGAGCCGGTTGCAGCATGCGCTCCCCCCCTTCAACATCACGCTCTCCGCCGGGCGCAACAATATCATCAGCAACGTGTTGGCCGGGAGCGACATGTCGTTCAACTCGCTGTGGTTCACAGCCAGCAACGACACCGTGATGCACGCTTCCGCCACCGTCAACACCCTGAAGATGGGGGCCACGACCCTCGACACCATCGACGTATCGCTCAATCAGCAAGGCAATTACTTGCTGTATAATGGGCGGATGCGCAACGCGCCCGGCAAACTTGACCTGTGGGCCTCGGTGGATGCCAGCGGCTATGTAGCCGACGACAACCTGGCTATCATGCTCCATCAGCGCAACATCAAGGGTGATACGGGCTTTATGCTCGGAGCGATGGCCACTTTCACCGACTCGGTGATGACCATCCACTTCGCCCCCTACCACCCCATTATTGGCTATAAGAAGTGGAATATCAATCCCGATAACGAGGTGTCGTATGCCTTTGTGACCCATCATATCGACGCCAACCTCAAGATGAGCAACTCCACAGGCAGCTCCATCGAGCTGATGACAGAGCATGTCGAGGGTTCGAACGACCAGGAGGATGTGATGCTCAAACTCACTGACATACAGATCGCCGACTGGATAGCCGTGAACCCCTTCGCACCGCCGATGAGTGGCGCCATCTCGGCCGACATGCGCTTCAATTGGGGCAACAATATGCTCAACGGCAAGGGCACCCTGGGTGTGGCAAATCTGATTTACGGCAAGAAGCGCGTGGGCGATTTTGATCTTGGCGTGGACCTGTCCACCGAGCGCGACGGCTCCACCCATGCCGACGTGTCGCTGATGGTCGACGGCGTGCGCACCATCACCGCCTCCGGCGTCCTCAACGACTCCACCAGCGAGCGCCCCTTCCTGCTCGACTTCTCGATGATCCACTTCCCGCTGAAGGTTGTCAACCCCTTCCTGCCGCCGGATGTTGTCACCTTGTCGGGCACACTCAACGGCAAGATGGACATCACCGGCGAGATGACCGCGCCGCGCTTCAACGGCTATCTGCAGTTTGACTCAGCAGCCGTCAAGGTCGACATGCTCGGCACCGACTTCAAGTTCTCACCAGAGCAGATACCGGTCGACAGCAATATCGTGGATTTCAATAACTTCACAATCCAAGGAGTCAACGACAACCCCTTGGCCATCAACGGCACCGTCGACCTCAAAAACATAGCCAACGCCGCCCTCGACCTCAATATGGGGGCCAACAACATGCAGATCATCGGTTCAGACCGTCCACGCGGCGCCGACGCCTACGGTAAAGCCTTCATCGACCTCAACGCCCAGATCAAGGGCAACATGAACTTCCTGAATGTCAACGCCGACCTGGCAGTGCTCGCCGGCTCCAACTTCACCTACATCCTACCAGAGGCCGAGTCGGTGATAACCAACCGCTCCACGGGCGACATGGTGCACTTCGTCAACTTCAACGACACCGCCCAGGTGGCTCAGGCCGACACCATCGTACGCTCTGGTATGCTGATGAACATCGATGCCATGCTGCGCGTCGACCCCGGCACCACCATCAATGTCGACCTGTCGACCGACGGTGCTGACAAGGTGCAGATCGAGGGGCAGGGCACCATAAACTATAACCTCAACTACATGAACGACTCGCGCGTGACCGGCCGCTTCAACATCAACAAGGGCTTCGCACGCTACTCGATACCCGTGGTCGGCGAAAAGCGCTTCGACTTCCAAGAGGGGGGCTATGTGGCCTTCAACGGCGACATGCTCAACCCCATCCTCAACATCCACGCCGTGGACCGCATCAAGGCCAACGTGACCCAGGAGGGTCAGAACTCGCGCTTGGTGAACTTCAACGTGGGGCTGTCGGTGACCAACACACTGAGCAACATGAACGTAGCCTTTGACCTGTCGACCGACGACGATATAACCGTCGAGAACGATCTGCAGTCGATGAGTCCCGACCAGCGCGCCAACCAGGCCATGAACATCCTGCTCTATGGCCTCTACACCGGCGCCGGCACCAAGGGTAACGCCAACATCGGCGGCAACATGCTCTACTCCTTCCTTGAGTCGACCCTAAATACCTGGGCCGCCAACAATATCAAGGGAGTCGACCTGTCGTTCGGCATCGACCAGTACAACCAGACCACCGACGGGGCCTCGTCGACCACCACAAGCTACAGCTATCAAGTGTCGAAGTCGCTGTTTGACAACCGCTTTAAGATAGTGGTGGGAGGTAACTACTCTACCGACGCCAATGCCGACGAGAACTTCTCGCAGAACCTCATCAACGACATCTCCTTCGAGTACCTGCTCAACCGGTCGGGTACGATGTACGTGCGCCTGTTCCGCCACGTGGGCTACGAGAGCATCCTTGAGGGAGAGGTGACGCAGACCGGTGTGGGCTTCGTCTACAGGCGCAAGATCTCGAAGATTGGCGACATGTTCCGCTGGTTCCCCCGCCGCCGCAAGAAGGAGAAGCTCGTCGAGCTGCCCCAGCAGGGCGTACCCGTAAATCCCGACACTAACCCACAACCGACCAGGCAATGAAATCACTCAGATACATAATATATATAGCCGCCCTGCTGATTGTGGCCGCCTGCTCCACCACCCGGCGGCTTCCCGAAGGGGAGATTCTCTACACCGGAGTGAAGAGCGTCGACGTAAAGGGCGTGGATGGGGCTAAAGTGCCCTCAGCTGTCACCGAGGCCCTCGACGAAGCCGTTGCCGTCAAGCCCAACAACCCCCTGTTTGGCTCAGCCTACTACCGCGTGCCCTTCCCCATGGGTTTGTGGGTTTACAACAACTGGGACAATCCTCCCAAGGGGTTCAAACACTGGCTGTATGAGAAGCTTGTGGCTCAGCCCGTATTGGTGTCCGACGTGCGGCCTGAGGTACGAGTGGATATGCTCGACCAGATACTCGACAACAACGGCTACTTCAGTGGCCACTCCTCCTACGAGCTCGTGCAGGGCAAAAACCCCAAGAAGGCCAGGATACGCTACAACATCGAGGCCGGGCCCGAGTACACCCTGAGCGACATCCACCTTCTCCCCGACACCAGCCATATCAACCATGTGATCGACTCCGTGGCCCGCCGGATACCATACCTGCAGACCGGTCAGCGCTACTGCACCGACTCCCTGTCGATGGTGCGCACCACCATAGCCAACGCTCTGCGCAACCGCGGCTACTACTTCTTCCGCCCCGAGTTCATCGAGTATATGGCCGACTCCACCATCCAGCCCCATAAGATTGCGCTCATGCTCGACATCGCCGCCAACCTCCCCTCCGTGGCCCTCGATCGCTACCGCACCGGCACAGTCACCACCTACATATTCCGCAACAAGGGCGGTGGCACCCCCGACACCGTGCAGACCGATCGAGGCACGCTGATACAGATGATGCCGTCGCGCTTCCGCCGTGCGCTGATCGATGAGAATGTGACCTTCCGCGAGGGCAAAGTGTTCTCCGTGCGCGACATGGACCGCACGCAGACCTACCTGTCGCGCCTTGGCATCTTCAACGCTATATCCATCGACGTTGTCCCCGATACCACAACCGCGGAGCGCATCCTCGACGTGGCCATATCCTGCACCTTCGACCGCCCCCTTGAGGCCTCAATCGAGGTCAACGCCTCGTCAAAGTCCAACTCCTACATCGGCCCGGGGCTGTCGTTCGGTGTCACCAACCGCAACGTGTTCGGCGGCGGCGAGCAGCTGTCGGTCAACCTAACCGGCACCTACGAGTGGCAGACCGGCCATGAAGCCAAACGCTCGATGTTCAACTCCTACGAGTTCGGCCTCAACTCCTCGCTGTCGTTCCCGCGGCTGATCGCCCCCGGTTTCATCCCCCGTCGCAAGCGCGCGCAGAACTGGACCCGCATCACCCTCGGAGCCGACATCCTCAACCGACCACACTACTTCAAGCTCGCACAGTTCAACACCTCGTTCAACTACGACTGGCGCGCCACCCGCCATGCCTCGTGCACCTTCACCCCCCTGAAGCTCACCTACACCAAGCTAATGCACACCACCCACGACTTCGACTCCATCATGAGCCAAAACCCCGCCGTGGCCCTCAGCTTCCAGAGCCAGTTCATACCGCAGATGGCGTTCAGCTGCGTCTACGACCGCCAATTCGGCTACGACAACACCCTCAACTGGCAATTCACCGCCGCCGAGGCCGGCAACGTATTCTGGAGCATCTACGAGCTGTGCGGCAGGAAAGGGGAGAAGAAGCTCTTCAACACCCCCTTCTCGCAGTTTGTCAAAGGCTCCACCCAGCTGGTGTGGGGTCGCCGCATCGGCCGCGGCGACCAGTGGCTCGTGACCCGTGCCGCTGTCGGAGCCGAGCACGCCTACGGCAACTCCAAGGAGGTGCCCTACAGTGAGCAGTTCTACTGCGGCGGCGCCAACTCGGTGCGCGCCTTCACCGTGCGCTCCATAGGCCCCGGCAGCTACCACGCCCCCGCCGACGCCGTCAACGGCTACTTCGACCAGACGGGTACATTCAAGTTTGAGTTCAACGTCGAGTACCGCTTCCCCATCCTCGGCCCGCTCCACGGCGCCGCCTTCATCGACACCGGCAACGTGTGGCTGCTCAAAGAAGACCCGCAGCGCCCCGGCGGCAAGCTCCGCGCCTCCACATTTCTCAAAGATCTGGCCGTGGGCACCGGCGTAGGCCTGCGCTTCGACATCTCGATGCTCGTGATCCGCGGCGACCTCGGCATCGGCATCCACGCCCCCTACGACACCGGCAAGAGGGGATATTACAACATGACCTCATTCGGCAACTCCCTGGCCTTCCACCTCGCCATAGGCTACCCCTTCTGACGCATGTCGTTGCGGACGCCCCGTGGAGAGGCCCTACTTGTGGGCCGGAGATGGGGATTACGGTGGCTTATGAGATGCAACAGCCCTGCGAATAATCGCGGGGCTGTTTCCAGTTGCCAGTTTCCAGTTTCCAGTTGCCTATTGCCTGTCTCCTGTCTACTTGATCAGGACTTTGTGGGAGTGGGGGCCTTGGATGCGGATGTAGATGCCGGGGCCGGGGTTGGCGACCTCGTATCTTTGTCAGATGTGGAGGAGGTCGCGGGTGAGGTCGAGGGCGGTTGTGATCTGCTGATCGGTGGCGGTGGTGTCAATCACGGGGTCGCCGACGCTGCGGAGCAGGGTGAAGTTGACGTCGCGGGGGTTGAGGTTCTTCTTGTCGTGGTGCATCAGGCGCAGCAGCTCGGGATAGTCGCGACAGTTGATGTAGGGGACTCCGTAGTTGTCGAGCACGTATGTGGCAAACTGATGCAGGTCGGCGCTCGGAAATCCCAACAGCATGTGTGAGAGCACAAGCTCGACCACCAGACCACAGGCCACTGCGTAGCCGTGTGGTATGGGCGACTGGCGCGAGAGTGCGAGCGACTCTAAGGCGTGGCCGGCGGTGTGCCCCAAGTTGAGGGCTTTGCGCAGGCTGCGCTCTGTGGGGTCGACGGCCACGATGTTGGCCTTGACCCTCACGCTCTGCTCAAGCAGTTGCAGCAGGCGGGAGTTGTCGCGGTCGGTGATGCGGTAGGCCAGGAGCTCGCGGTAGGTTTCGTCGCCTGACAGCAGGCCGTGCTTGAGCATCTCGGCGTAGCCCGACAGCAGCTCTTGGTCGGGCAGGGTGTCGAAGTATATGGTGGAAATGACTACGGCGTCGGCGGGGGCGAAGGCTCCCACCTCGTTCTTAAGTGAGTTGAAGTTGATGCCGGTTTTGCCTCCTACGGATGCGTCGACGGCGCCGAGCAGCGTGGTGGGGAGGTTGATGAAGCGTATGCCGCGCTTGAAGGTGGCGGCGGCGAAGGCTCCCATGTCGGTTACCACTCCTCCGCCGACGTTGACCGCCAGGGAATGGCGTGTGGCGCCGAGGGTGCCCAATTGCCGCCATATCGCGGTCAGTGAGTTGATGTCTTTGTTGATGTCGCCGGCTTTGACCACTATTGAGGGCGCGGCTGCCAGGTGCAGCGACTGCTGGCGGAGCCGCGGCACTACCAAGGCCTCGGTGTTGACATCGGCGATGATGTAGACACCTGAGGGGGCAATCTGCTCAATCAGTTGGTCGAGGGCCGGAGCTACGTCGTTGGTGAAAATAAGCTGTTGCATAGGTCAGCGGAATAGTTGGAACTGGCAAAACAGCTCGGTCATGGCTTGGGCGCACTCGGCCATGGAGGGGAATATGATGTTGGCCCCGGCCTGACGCAGGCTCTCGGCGGGGATGGGCCCGGTGGTGACGCCGATGGTGAAGGCTCCGGCGGCGGCTCCCGACTGCACGCCCAGGGGGGCGTTCTCAAGCACTACGGCCTGCCAGGGCTGCACGCCGGCGATGTCCATGGCCCGCAGGTATGGCTCGGGAGAGGGCTTGCCGTGGTCCACGTCGCGCGAGGTGATGCGGTCGCCGTCGAGGAACACTCGGGGGTAGTCGCGGGGGATGCGGCTGATCAGCGAGCTCTGCCCTGAGCCGGTGACGAGCACGCAGCGCAGCGAGTGCCGGCGGAAGGCGCTGATTACCTCGGCGGCTCCGGGCATGGGCTTCACCGGACCCTGCTCGGTGAAGAGCTCGGTCTTGCGGTGGTACATCCGCTCGATTTCGTCGGCCGAGGGAGTGCGGTGCTGCTCGCGGCCTACAAGGTGGGTGATGGTGGCGGCTCCGGTCATCCCTTCGTAGAGGAAGAACTCGTTGCGGGGCACCTTGATGCCGTATTCGCGCATCATGCGCTGCCAGGCGGTTGCATGGTTGCCCATGGAGTCGTAGAGGGTGCCGTCCATGTCGATCAGTGCGGCGCGGGGGTCGATATGGGTGTAGCCGGTGCGGGCCAGATAGCCGTCGACGGCTGCTTTGCAGAGTGCTTTGTAGCCGGTCATGGCGTAGGCTTTTCTTCCTCGTCGTTGCGCGCTGAGGCGTTGTTGTATTGCTCGATTATGGCTTCGTCGTCGGGGGAGTCATCGGTGTTGCCGGCGGGTTTGTTGCCGGGAAGCTGGAGCTTGCCCAGGCGGGCCTGGCGGACACCGCGGCGGAACACGTTCTCAATCTGCCGCACGAGGTTGATGCGGGTGGTGTCGACCAGGTCGACGCGCTCATACACCATGTTCTCCTTGAACTTGGCACCTCCGGGGCGTATCTTCATGTTGTCAAACGTGCCCTTGATGTTGATGCCGAACTTGAATGGCAACGGCGATTTCAGCACCGATATGTGGTAGTCGAGGTTGAGGGCCAGGTCGTTGTGACCCATCACCCCCAGTCGGTAGCGGTCGATGTCGAACATGAAGGGGTAGAGCTGCAGCTGCGAGTTGTCGACCACCATCTCCACGGCCATGTGGTCAATCATATTGCGGTCTTTGTGCTTGAACAGCAGCCATTTCGACAAGGTTTTGAAGGTGTCGGCGTCGAGAAGCACAAGCGAGTCCCCCTCGATCTTGACGGCGGCGCGCAGGGTGGGCAGCTCGATGTTCATCAGCGAGTCTACTGAGGTGGTGGCTGCGATCTGGGCGTTGATGATGCCGTCCATCTGCGAGAGCATCGGCATCACCGAGTCGATGGCGGGGAAGAGATCGGTGAAGCGCCCGATGTGGAAGTCCTTGACATCCATGCCGAAGCCAAACTCCATATTATGTACGTTGGGGGCGGTGTAAAGCGCTGTGAGCCCTACCGAGCCGATGTCGGTTGTGGCCGAGAGCTGGTTGAGGTTGAGGGCGCCGTCGTGCATGTTCACGTCGCCGCGGAAGTTGTGGAGCAGCATGTCGGCGTAGACGATGTTGGCGGCTTTGATGCGCAGTTTGGCGTCGATATTGGCAGGTATGAGCAGGGGTCCGGTGATGGTGTCCTGCTCAGAGTCCATGGCTCGGTCGAGCTGCTCGTCGGTGGCGTTGTCGCTCATCAGCAGGGCCACATCGGCGCGGCTGGCGCCGGAGGCGTAGGCCCCGCCGGCGAAGATGGCGCGGGTGATTTCGTTGACCTGTATGGTGTCGGACTTGAGGCTCAGAGCTACGTTAATCGGGGTGTGGCGGCGCGACACCAGGGCGCGGCGCAGGTTGGTGATAGAGCCGTTGATGGTGAAGTCGGTTTGCCCCACCTTGTAGCGGGTGTCGGTGATGTTGACGGTGTCGAGCGAGAATGTGCAGTCGACGTTGCGCAGCGAGTTGCGTAGTGGAAAATAGGGCGTGAAAACACGCCCACTTTTAGCCTTTACCGCGCCCTTGATGTCCCAGCGGCGCAGCAATGTCTTCAGCGAGTTGTCGAGCCCGAAGTCGTACACCTCGCTATTGTCGGCAGTGTCGGCCGACTGATGCTGCCGCTTGGGGCGCGAGGCTTGCCGGGCGAGGGTGATCAGCGAGTCAGGGCGCAGGTCGGGGTGGGCGATTTTGAGGGAGTCGTAGGCGGCGCGGGTGCGTGCGCCCATCTTGCGCGGCGGGTTGAGGTGGGCTGTGACGCGGAAGTCGGCCTCACGCAGGTTGTAGCGCCCCGTGGGGGAACTGAGCGAGGCGCGGTTGGCGGCGATGAGCAGTCCCAACTGGGGCACTCGTGCCCCGCCGCGGTAGCGCCGGAGTGTGCCCCCGATCACCATGTCACGCAGGCGTATGCGTGTGGAGTCGTCGTGGTTGATGAGGTTGAGGCGCCCCAGCTTGATTGACCCGCCGATGGGGTTGATTGAGGCGGTGTCGGATGAGCCGCTGCGGTTTGATGCGCCGACTCCGGCGGCCAAGTTGGCAAGCCGCAAGTCAATGCCGGGTACGGCTATGGCCGCGGTGTCGACTTTGAGCGATACGGTAAGCAGCGAGTCGACGCTGGGCTGGTTGTCGCGGACAAAGGCGTCGGTGGTGCCGAGGTGCATCTGGGCGTGGTTGATCCAGGCGTCGAGCGAGTCGCCATGGGTGGCGCGGAAGTCGCTCAGGGCTATTTCGCCCGTTATGCGGGCGCGGTGGAAGTTGTCGCGGTCGATGTAGCTGCGGCGCAGGTCGAACGTGGCGTCGGCTGTGAGTCGCCCGCTGACCTCCACCGGCAGGAGACGGCGCAGCTGCGGGGGGAAGTCGCCGAGGTTGATGCGCCCTGCCAAGTGACCGATAATCAGCGGGTCGGAGATGGGGAATGTGAGGCGGCCGTCGATGTCGACCTTGGTGGCTGGCCCTTCGAGCAGTAGGCGGTTGAGGGTGAGTGTGGAGTTGTCGAGGTCGCGGCTGTCGACCTCCACATTGGCATCCAAGGCTACCCGCTTGAAGCGCGCCTGGCCGTAGTCGACGTAGCTCTCGGGGATGTTGATGTTGGCGGTGAACGACGGCACTAATACGGTGTCGGTCAGGCAATACGGCGCTGTGAGTTGGCCGCTGAGGTTGAGGGCTAAGTTGGTGCGCAGGGGCTTGACGTATTGGACGATGTCGGCGGGGGCATGCTCGGCGATCCATGCGGTGTTGAGGGAGTCAAGTCCCAGATCAAATGCCAGGCTCTCGATGGTGGTGGAGGGGTTGTCGGCATCGGTGCCGTCGAAACTGAACGAGGCATCCAGCGCCAGCCGCGGTATCTGCACAGCCCCGGTGCTGACGCGGCACTGAGGTATGCTCAGCCGCCCTGCCAGTGAGGGGAGCGAGGTGCTGTCGGCAAGGGTGTAGGGCTTGGTCAGGTGGGCGCCCATGGCCACGGTCATGTCGGTGGCGAAGGGCTCGAGCCACTCCATGTACTCCGCCGGGCAGTGTCTGGCGAGCCAGCCGATGTCGATGGGGTCGACCGTGAGGTCGAACTGCTCTACGCGCATGTCGGTGGCCATGTCGACCGAGGCGTTGATTGTGGCCTTGAAGTGGTCGACGGCCAGTGTCAGCCCCTCGATGGCCACGGTGTTGGGGTGGGCATGCTCCCATCGCAGCTTACCGTTGAGGCCCATCACCAGTTGGTCGAAGTTGTACTCGCATAGCATTGGCGAGTCGAAGTCGCCGTCAAATTCCAGCTTGTAATAAGGTGCGTCAGAGCCTATCAGCTGGGCGTCGGTGAGTTGCAGCGAGCCGCTGATGGAGTCGGGTATCGAGGTGTATCGCCACGGCTTTGCGCGGGTGATTCGGAAGCAGTCGATGGCCATGTTGGGCATCTCAAAGGGGGTGGTATCGGCGGGGGCGGTCATGATGTCGTAGTTGCTCACCGCGTCGGTGGCTTGCACGGCGTTGAGCATCGGCTCGTCGAGCAGCACGTCGTAGATGGTGATGCGCCCTAAGGTGAGGTGCATCATGTTGATGCCTCCCTTGAGCTTGGTGAACGTCAGCAGCGTGTCGGCGTCGGCGGGGAGTGCGGCCCTCTGCTCTGCGGTGAGCCCTTGCAGCGACTTGCTCACCACCTGCAGCGAGTCTACGTCGAGGGTCAGGCGGGGGAAGGTGCTCCAGAAGGTCAGCTCCACCCTCGCGATGTTGACATCGGCGTTGAGCGAGCTCTCGGCCACCTGTTCCACCAGCGGGGTGAGTCGCTCCGGCGCTAGTATCTTCAACAACTGCGTGATCAGCCCCAACACTAAGAGTACCACCGCTACCACGGTCCATATCAGCCACTTGCTGATGCCTCGGATGGTTCGTTTAGGTTTATTGTCCATGGCGTTCAGACTTTATAGGGTCGGACGGTGATGTGGAAACAAGCCTGCTTGCGCTCATGCTTGACGTAGCAACGCCCCTGCTCGCGAAGCCCATAGAGCACTTCAGCCAGCACTCCCTTGAGGTCGTCGATAGTGCATGGCGTGCGGTCGTTGTCGCAGATGAAGTTGCAGTAGCTGATGTCGAAGGTGGTGCCGTACTGGTGGCACGACGCCTCGACAGCGTTGCCGTTGCGGCGGCGCAGGCTCTTGATGGAGTCGGGGGTGCGGAGCACGCTCGTCACCTTGATGCGGTAGCCACCACCGCCTCGGGCTTGCACCGTGTCGTTAAACTGGCGCCCGATGTCGGCCAGCAGCAGCTTGGCCTCAGGCACTAAGTAAGGCTCGGAGTGGGTGAGCTCGTCGATGAAGTAGTCGCGGCACGACTCCACTCGCACCATCGGGCGGCGCAGCTTGTAGGAGTCCTTGAGCGACGTAATAGGGGCGATGCCCATGGCCTCGGCGGCCGCGAGCTGCACATAGTTGCTGTCGTTGAACGTGCGGCCAAGGGCGCCTATGTTCTTGTACTTGAGGCGGACGGTGGCCTGGGGCGGCATCGAGTCGAGGTGTCGGTCATAGGGATTGTCGGCGGCCGTGGCGAAGATGGCGCCGCTGCTGCCGGGGGGCACGAGAGTGGCCGCTAACGATGCTGATGCTGAGGGTGATGGCGAGTCGGCATAGCCAACGAAGCGCCATGTGGTGGCGATAGCTATGGCGACGAGAGCGGCAGCTGCCGATATGCGGCACACGCGCTGCGCCTGCTGATATGTGAGTCCTTTCATTGAGGCTGATTGCGCAAAATGTGATACGCCGTAAAGTTACGCATTTTTCCCCACATCGCCAAATCCCCTCCGCAACCACCGCTAATATTTCGCTGGGACTTGTCTGACCTGTCTGACGTGTCTGGCGGGTTGGGCGCAAAAAACGCGGGACCCGGTGAGGGCCCCGCGTTGGGGGTATGGGTGGATGATGGTGTTATTCGGCGGGGTAGAGGTTGCGGTAGGCGGCGGCGATGGCCGAGGCTATCCCCTGGAGCTCTACGGAGTTGAGCTCGGAACGCTCCTTCTGGAAGCTCATGTCCGACTCCACGTTGATGGGGATCAGGTGGATGTGGGCGTGGGGCACTTCGAGGCCGATCACGGTCATGCCCACGCGCTTGCAGGGCACGGCCTTCTCAACGGCCTTGGCCACCTTCTTGGCGAAGATGTTGAGGTCGGCCAGCTCCTGGTCGGGGAGGTTGAATATGTAGGGTTCCTCATGCTTGGGCACCACCAGGGTGTGGCCCGGAGCCACGGGGTTGATGTCGAGGAATGCTATGTGCTCGTCGTCCTCCGCTACCTTGTAGCAGGGGATCTCGCCGGCTATTATGCGTGAGAATATTGAAGGCATGGTTATTGGCTGATTAGTAAGAGATTTCGATGATTTCAAACTTCTTGACACCTGAGGGCACGCGGATTTCCACGATTTCGCCCAGCTTGTGGCCGAGCAGGCCCTTGGCGATGGGGGTCGACGATGCTATCTTCTTCTCCTTGAGGTTGGCCTCGGAGTCGGCCACGATGGTGTACTCGACCACCGAGCCTGTGGCGTGGTCCTTGATTTTGACGCGGTTCATGATCTGCACCTCGTCGGTGTTGAGCTTGCTCTCGTCGATGATGCGGCAGTTGGCCACCAGATCCTTGAGCTGAGCTATCTTCATCTCAAGCATGCCCTGGGCCTCCTTGGCGGCGTCGTACTCGGCGTTCTCCGACAGGTCGCCCTTGTCGCGGGCCTCGGCGATAGCGCGTGATATTTCGGGACGCTTTACCGATTCGAGGTAAGCGATTTCTTCCATCTTTTTCTTATAACCCTCTTTGGTCATAAATGTGATTGCCATGGTGAACTCATTTAATGGTGAATTATTGACAGGTAACAAAAAATAAAGAACCTCTACCTTAGCCGGTCGAGACCCTAACTGATTTCTATAACGTTGGCAAAGGTACAAAGGTTTTCGCAATTTTCCAAATTTTCCTAAAAATTGAAAATTGAAAATGTTAAGTCCCTGCAATCTTACCGCGATTTATAGTCCCTGTGTTTTTTAGTCGAAGTGGATTTTTAGTCGCAGTGGGTTTGCAACCCACAGCTCTGTGACAAACTGGAGGATGCAACCCGCAAGTCGCCTCGTCAGCCGGTTGACTGGGAAGCCACTGCGACTGAAACATGCGGGATGCAAACCCGCAAGGCCTGAGGGTCGCCCTGCGGGCTATGAGCTGTTGATTTTTTTCAAGCTGCATTTTGACGCGGATTCCCTGGCCGATTTACATTATTTTTTGCAGGTGGGCGGAGAATTTGGTACTTTTGGTGTGTGTAAATGCAATGGAATTATCATAAACAACTTAAATACAACTTAATACCATGAAGATTGCTACGATACTGATGGGCGTGGCGATGGTCAGCACTTCGTTTGCGATAATCAACGCCGAGCCGGTGCGTTGGGTCGACGGCCGCAAGCTGGATATCATCGGCACGTTGGCTCCGGATGCCAAGCAGCCCTTCTCGCGCCTCCCCGACTCGCTGGCGCAGATACGCCCCGAACTGTGGGACTTAGGGAGCAACTCGGCGGGCATAGCCCTGCGTTTCCGCTCCGACGCCACTGACCTCCACGCCAAGTGGCGCTCGCATAAGAAGTTCAACATGAACCACATGACCGCCACCGGTATCCGCGGTCTCGACCTCTACACCCTCGGCGACGATGGCCGCTGGACCACCGTGTCGAGCGCCCGTCCGAGGCTTAACGACTCCACAACCACCGTGCAAATCATCGGCGGCATGCCCCGACAGATGCGCGAATACATGCTCTATATGCCTCTCTATGATGGCGTTGACTCGCTATTGGTAGGGGTCGACTCGGCAGCTGTTATGCTACCGCCGGCGGTGAACTCACCCCGCCGCGAGGAGCCGATAGTGTGGTACGGCACGAGCCTGCTGCAAGGTGGGTGCGCTACACGCCCGGGCATGGCCCACACCAGCATCATCGAGCGTGACCTCGACCGCGAGGTGATCAACCTCGGTTTCAGCGGCAATGCCAAGCTCGACCCGGAGATAGCCCGACTGATGGCCCAAGCCGATGCCGGATTGTTTATCCTCGACCCGCTTCCCAACCTTAAGGCTCAAGAGCTTAGCGACCGTATCGCCGGTTTCTACGTCATAATCCGCGAGGCCCACCCGCAGACTCCGATTTTGCTCGTCGAGAGCCCTTATTTCCCCATCACGCGCCATGTGCCGCAGGTGATGGAGGATATCAAGGAGAAGAACCGCCGGTTGCGCGAGTTTTACGACTCTACAGTAGCTGCCGGCGATGCTAATGTGTACTATTTCAGGGGTGAGGAACTGCTCGGCGACGAGTGGGAGGGCACTGTCGACAATTACCACTTCACCGACCTGGGCATGGTGGTTGTGGCCCGCTCGATGCTCCCCGCAATCCGTGCTATACTTCAAAAGTAGCTATTGCTTCGACGATGCGCTGCAGTGTGTCGGGCTGCTCGTAGGGATTGTCGCACTCTGCCGCAAACCGGTGCATCTCAGGCGATAGGGCTTTGGCGATGCCGGCGGCGATGCTGTCGGCTGTCGGACCGGTGTGAACCACAGACTCAGCGGCGATGCGGCCCCGCTGCCGTGAACCGATATCGACCGTGGGTATCCCCGCCGACGGCGCCTCGATGATGCCGCTTGATGAGTTGCCAACCACCGCTTTCATATAATGCAATGCCGACAAATAGCGGCGACAACCCAGGTTGGGAACCACCTTGACACGGTCGCCCCAACGCTCGGCATATTCACTGATGGCTTTGATAATCGCCTCGTGGTCAGGATCGTTGTTGGGGTAGGTGATGAGCACGCGCAACTGATGGAAACGGTCGAGGGCCGCAAACATAGCTCTGGCTTGCCCGGCGGAGTCGATGGTGGAGTCGGCCGTGGCGGGGTGGAGTGTAACCAGCAGGCAGTTGTCGCCTGGGTCCCATCCGCCCAGTGAGTCAATTAGTTCCTGGCGCGACATCACGGGCACATGGAGCATGTTGTAGACTCCGATTGCGCCGGTGTTGACCACCGTGGCGGGGTCCATGCCCAAGGCGATAACGCGTCGGCGGTAAGGCTCGGTGGATGTGAGATGTAGCGACGACAGTTGGGTGATGGCGTGGCGTATGCGGTTGTCGAAAGCCCCCTCGCTCACTTCCCCGCCGTGGAGATGGGCTATGGGGATGCGTAGCAGCGTGGCGGCTGAGGCGGCAGCAAGCATCTCGTAGCGGTCACCGAGTATCACGGCTATGTCAGGCATGATTTCGTTGAGCGCACGTGCCATGCCGCTCAGGCAGCTCCCCATGGCCTCAGCGGTGTCGACGGCCGAGTCAGAGGCCGGGGTCAGCGGCACGCGGGCCGCGATAGTGAAGCCGTCGGCCTCGATGTCGGCGGCGGTGTTGCCAAACCGCGGGTCGAGATGCATGTTTGTGGCTACGATGCGCACGTCGCAGTCAGGGCGGCGGCTCAGGGCGGCGGCGATGGGCGACAGGAGCCCCCAGTCGGCGCGTGTGCCGGTGATTATAGCTACGGTGCGCTTCATCTCGTGGTGATGGCTGAGATGATGAATTGGGTGATGTCGCTCTCAAACTTCTCCGGATCTACGCACCCTGCGTCCTGAAGCCCCTGGATGTAGCAGTAGTCCACGCCCAATATCGTGGCCTGGAGCATCGAGTGCATGCGCCCTACCTGCGCGGGGTCGAACTCACCCTGGTTGACTCCCTGCGAGAGCACAGCGGAGAGCATCTCGTTGATTTTCACCGATGCTAAGTGCTGCACACGCTGCACGCGCTTGGAATCGAACGATATTAGCGAACGTAGGCGTCCGTGGCCTGCCACTGAGTCGCGCACTATCTCAAACCGCTTGTTCAGAAAGCGTTCGAGTTTTTCGGCCGGGGAGGCCGTCGACTGCACGATGTCGCGGAGCGCTCCCACCAGCAGCTCGCTTTCGCGCTCGATTACAGCGTTGTAGATCTCGCGCTTGTTTTTGAAGTAGGTGTAGATGGTGCGCCGGCCCTTGTCGGAGGCCGAAGCTATGTCGTTCATAGTGGTCTTCTCCATCCCCTTCTTGTTGAAGAGTTGGCGTGCCACATCGATGAGTCGTTCGCGAGTTTTGCTTGCCATAATATGATGAGATGGTTCTTAAAATCTGAAGCCGACGGTGGCCTCGGTTGAGAGTACGGTGTTGATCATGGTGTATTTGCCGTTGAAGTAGAATGGCGCATACCCCTTGATGTTTAGTGCGGCGAAGAGTCCGCGGTAGTTGTAAACCACTCCTGCCAAGATGCGGGCTTGGAGGGCTATCATGTTGCGGCTGCCGTCGGAGGAGTCGCCGTGGGAGTGCTTGTAGCCCATGCCCAGTAGCGATGTCAGGTTGATGAGCCATCGGCGGGGCTTCAGAGCCCAGTTGTAGCCGTAACCTCCAATGGCCATGTAGTCAGCGTAGTGGAAGTGGTAGCGCATGGGCATGTCGGGGATGGGCTTGAACAGCTCCGGGTCGAGCCCGGTGAAGTCGATGGTGGTGTTGCGCTGCAGGAGGTTGAAGCCCACAATCCACGAGCCGGCATCCTTGAGCTGGTATTTTGAGAAGCAGTAGGCGGCGGCGTGGCTGTAGCGGCGGTGGTTGAACATGTAGTAGGCCATCAGCGACGTCTGGTCGCTCTTGAGCCCGTCGAATGGCACCGACACATTCGAATCCTTGAATATCTCACCCACATGGGTCAGGTGGGCGCCACCGTCGATGGTCTGGTGGATATAGTCGACGGTGAAGGGCGAGCAGGTGAAGTTGAAGTTGAAGTTGGTACGCTTAGTGTAATTGTTGGCCATCAACTCGTTGGCGTTGAACATATACCCCACCGACACGGCCATAAACGATACATAGCCTCCGATGTCAGCATAGAAGTCAGAGCGGATGCGCACTTGCTCGCGGTGAGGGAAGTAGAAGGAGTAGGTCTGCATCCAGTTGAACGACTTGGCCTGCGCCTTCCAGTTTTTGCCGGTCGATACCACGTAGGTGGTGTCGTAGGAGTTGAACACACGGTCGCCCCAATTGTATACGTTGCGCAAAAAGCGCGGGAAGCGGGGGTAGTCAACGTCTGGGTCGTTGATATGGAAGCCGTTGGCTATAAGCTGCTTGATCCAGCGAGTCGAGCTGTGTTTCTCGGGGACTGTGTCGAGCGCAAGAGTCACCGTTTCTGGCTTCGCAGCCACCGAGTCGGGCGACATAGCCACAGAGTCAACCTCCACCTCCGCGGCGCGGGCTGCGGGGGTGAGCAAAAACAGGGAGATAAGAGTTAGAGTTATGGCTATTTCTTCACGCATATTTCAAAATGCAAAGATAACTTAAAATTACGGTTGATTTGGTAAAAAACATGTAAATTTGCATACTATGCAACGACTATTTACTACTCTATTGATGATTTTGGCGCTGACCGCTGTCAGTGCCAAGGGGACTTTGCCCCAAAACCTCGGCCCGGAAGCTACTGTGGGCGTGTATGTTAAGGATCTCCGTACAGGTGAGGTGCTCGCCGACGGCAACGCCGACCGGGCCATGATCCCTGCCAGTATACAAAAGTCGCTCCCTGTGGCAGCAGCGCTCACCAAGCTCGGTGCCGACTACAATTTTGTAACCACCGTGACGATGGAAGGTTCACGCTCCGGCAACCAACTGCGGGGAAATGTGGTGATCAACCCCTCGGGCGACCCCACAATCGGCGGCCGCGGAAGCGAGGATGATGGCTTCATCAAGGCCGTGGTCCAGGCTATCGCCGACACCGGGGTGAAGAAAATCACCGGTACGGTGATGGTCGACGAAAAGAAGTGGCCCGACCGAGGCTTCAACCCCAACTGGGAAGCCGGCGACGCCAAGTATGAGTACGGCGTGGGGTGGTACCCCATGAACTTCCACCACAACATGGTGCTGGTCAAGGGTCGCAAAAAGCGTTCCTCGTGGCAGCCCACCAAAGATCCGGCTTCGGTGGTGGCCTCAAGGGTGATAGCGGGTCTGAAGGCTAAAGGCATCACCGTCGGCAAGACCCCCATAGCCAACCCCGGAGGGAAGACCGAGCTGATTTACACCTTCACTTCAGCCCCATTGAGCGAGCTGGCGCAAGATTTGATGTACCGCAGCGACAACCTGATGGCTGAGGCCGTGCTCCGCGCCCTCGCCCCCGGCAGGTCGCGCGACGAGGCCATCGAGGCCGAACAGAAGATATTGACCGACAAGGGTGCCGACCTCGGCAAGATAGCGCAATACGACGGCAGCGGCTTGGCGCGCGCCAACTCCGTGACACCCCGCACAATGGGGAGCGTGCTTGAGGCTATGTCGGGTAGCAAGGTGTATGTCGACGCCTTCCCCCGCGCTGGCCGAGATGGCACTGTCAAGAAATTCCTGAAGGACACCCCATTCGAGGGGCTGATGGCCGTAAAGAGCGGCTCTGTGAGGCGTGTGCTGTGCTATGCCGGCTACCTCACCGATGAGCAAGGTCGCCCGACGCATGTGGTGGTGATGATGGTCAACGGCTCCACCAAAAACGGCACCCAAATCCGCAAATCCCTCCAGGACTTCCTCACCCAAATTCTCAAAAAGACAGCGGAGGATAAAGAGCCTTAACGACTTTAATTACCCCAACGACTTTAATGACCTTATAGATAATTCTATCAGCAATAAATTGACAGGCTGCGCCTCCGGGTGGGAGCGCAGCCTCTACTGTGGTTGAGGGTATATAGGTTGGAAATTGCTATTTGTTCTTGTCGATCTTGACGCAGGCTGACTGGAATACGCTCAGGTCGAGCTTGTTCATAATGTATCTCAGCGCCTTGGCGCCTTTGACGGTGAAGCCTGTCTCTGACAAGCCGGGGGCGTAGGCTGCCATACCCATCACGCCGGGGTAGACACCCACAATGCTGCCGCCGAAGACGGTGATGGCGGCGCGGTCCTTATTTAAATTACAACAATTTAACACACCGATGGTTCGCTCTCCGGCTTAAAAGAAGCAGGGCTGCGCCTGAGGCACAGCCCTGTGTGGGGTAGGGGAGCGGGTGGATTACTCTTCGCCGGCGTCCTCAGGCTCGCGCATGTTGTGGAACACGTTCTGCACGTCCTCGTCCTCCTCGAATTTCTCCAGCAGCTTCTCGATCTTTTCGCGCTGCTCGTCGGTGACATCCTTCAGGTCGGTGGGGATGCGCTCAAACTCAGAGCTGATGATCTCGAAGCCGTTCTCCTCGAGGTATTTCTGGATGTTGTTGAACTCCTCATAGGGGCCGTAGATTGCGATTTCCTCCTCGTCGACGTCGAAGTCGTCGCAGCCGAAGTCGATGAGCTCAAGCTCAAGGTCGTCGATCGACACGCCATCTTTGGGCTTGATCTTGAATACGCTCTTGTGGTCGAACATGAACGACAGCGAGCCCTGTGTGCCCAGCGAGCCGCCATGCTTGGTGAAGTAGGAGCGCACGTTGGCCACGGTGCGGGTGTTGTTGTCGGTAGCGGCCTCGACCACGATGGCGATGCCGTAGGGGCCGTAACCCTCATAGGTGATTTCCTTGTAGTCGCCGGCATCCTTGTCGGTAGCCTTCTTGATGGCGCGCTCCACGGTGTCCTTGGGCATGTTGGCGGCCTTGGCGTTCTGCATCAAGGCGCGGAGGCGGGGGTTGGTGTCGGGATCAGGCCCACCGGCCTTGGCGGCGATGGTGATTTCCTTGCCTATGCGCGTGAATGTGCGCGACATGTTGCCCCAGCGTTTGAGCTTGCGGGCTTTACGGTATTCAAATGCTCTTCCCATATGTGAGTTGTTAAGTTTTTGAGTTTTTAAGTTTTTAAGTCGATTTAAGTCGAATTAAGTCGAGTGAAATCGAGGGGGTTAGCGGAGCTCGGCGTTGAGGCGGCGCTGGAGGGAGGTGATGATGCGCTGCATGGCTGAGTCAATCTGCTGGTCGGTGAGGGTGCGCTCGTCGTCCTGCAGGGTCATGGTGATGGCATACGACTTCTTGCCGGCGGGGAGCTTGTCGCCCTCGTACACGTCGAAGAGCTGCACCGAGCGGAGCATCTTGCGCTCACCCTCGCGCACGGCGGTTTCAACCTGCTCCATGGTCACTGCGGAGTCGATAAGCAGGGCGAGGTCGCGCTTGACGGGTTGTGTCTTGGGCAGCGGCGCGTAGGTTACTTTGCGTTTGAGCGCGAGCTTAACCAGTGCGTCCCACTGCAGCTCGGCGTACACTACGGGCTGCTTGATGTCGCAGAGCTTCAGCAGCGGCTTGGCCACGATGCCCATGATGCCCAACGCCTTGCCCGAGCGGGTGGCGATGGTGAGGCCGGCTGAATAGATGTCGTCGGGGGCGGTGGGTGTGACGTTGATTTCCTTGGGGTTGAGGCCCAGGCGGGCTATGATGTTGGCCACGATGGCCTTGAGATCGTAGATATCGGCCGCCTCGGCCTTGGTGTGCCAGTTGCCGCGCCGCATCTCGCCGGTGAGCCACAGTCCTAAGCGAGAGCCTTCGCTATAAGGGGAGAGGGGGAGCTCGGCGGTCGACTCAGCCTCAGGGTTGAGGAAGTAGACATTGCCAAACTCATACATCTTCAGGTCTGCCGAACGGCGGTTGATGTTGTGGGCCGCTGACTCGAGTCCGCCAAAGAGCAGTGTCTGGCGCATCACGTTGAGGTCAGAGCTCAGGGGGTTGAGCAGTTTCACACAGTGGTCAGCGGGGTAGGTGGTGAGCTGCGAGTAGTAGCGCTCGGCGGTCAGGGAGTTGTTGAGTATCTCGTTGAAGCCCATGCCGGTGAGCTGCTCGCTGATGAGGCGGCGCAGGTCGTCGTCGGCATCGGTGAGCGATTTGAACGACAGGCTTGAGCGCACCTGGGTGGGCATCTCCACATTGTTGTAGCCATAGACGCGGAGTATATCCTCGATCACGTCGCAGGGGCGCTGCACGTCCACGCGGTAGGTGGGCACGGCAAGCTGTAACACGCCGTCGCGGCGGTCGGTGATGGATATCTCCAGGGCTGCGAGGATGGCGTCGATGGTCTCAGTGGGTATATGCTTGCCGATCAGCGAGTCGACTTGCGCGTAAGGGAGCTCCACCTTGTAAGGCTCGACGGGGTTGGGGTAGATGTCGATCAGGTTGCCCACAATCTCGCCGCCGGCAAGCTCAAGGATGAGCTTGGTGGCGAGGCGCAGGGCGTACATGCAGCCGTTGGGGTCGACTCCGCGCTCGTAGCGGAACGAGGCGTCGGTCGACAATCCCTGGCGACGGGCTGTCTTGCGGATGCGGGTGGGGTTGAAGCATGCGCTCTCGATGAACACGCTGGAGGTCGCTTCGGTGACTCCGGAGTCGAGTCCGCCGAACACGCCGGCGATGCACATGGGCTTGTCGGCGTCGCAGATCATCAGGTCGCGGCTGTCGAGCTTATGCTCTACGCCGTCGAGGGTGGTGAAGGGGGTGCCGTCGGGGCATGTGCGCACCTCGATGCGGTGGCCGGCTACCTTGTCGTAGTCGAAGCTGTGCAGGGGGTGGCAGAAGCCGTTGAGTATGTAGTTGGTGATGTCAACGATGTTGTTGATGGGTCGTTGGCCTATGGCTGTGAGGCGGTCCTTGAGCCATTGGGGGCTCTCAGCCACCTTGACACCGCGTATGGTGACACCGCAGTAGCGGGGACAACCTTCGCGGTCGATCACCTCCACGTCAACTGCGCCATCCATAGTGGCGGGGGCGGGCAGGTGGTCAACATCGGGACGGTGAGGAGCCGCGTGACGGTTGTGGCGGTCGAGCCAAGCGCTCAAGTCGCGGGCCACACCGTAGTGAGAGGCGGCGTCGATGCGGTTGGGGGTGAGGTCGACCTCGAGCACGTAGTCGCTCGACAGGTTGTAGTATTCGGCCGCGGGTGTGCCGGGGCGCACGTCGTCGGTAATCACGATGATGCCTTCGTGTGAGGTGCCCACGCCGATCTCGTCCTCGGCGCAAATCATGCCCATCGACTCAACGCCGCGTATCTTTGACTTCTTGATCTGAAACTCCTTGTCGCCGTCGTAGAGCGTGGTGCCCACGGTGGCAACTACTACGGTCTGGCCGGCGGCTACGTTGGGTGCGCCGCACACGATCTGGGTGGGCTGGCCGTCGCCCAGGTCCACGGTGGTGATGTGCAGGTGGTCGCTGTTGGGGTGCTCGACGCAAGTGAGCACTTTGCCGATTACGATGCCGCGGAGGCCGCCGCGTATCGACTCTACCTCTTCCACCGAGCCTGTCTCAAGGCCGAGCGAAGTCAGGGCTGCCGCCAACTCGTCGGGGGTAAGGTCGAAGTCGACGTATTCTTTAAGCCATTTATATGATATGTTCATAAACGATGATAATGTGTGGTGATGAGCCGACCCCGGGGGTCAACCTCCCTATTTAACGCACAAATTTACGAAAAATTCTCACTAATGTATAGAAAAATGCCCCATATTCTTGGGGTGTATTCTTGGGGCATTTAGAGTGTTAGACGAAGCGGAGCGACATGGCGGCCATGGCGCGGGCCGGGGAGATGCCGCGGTAGAGGATGTCGTAGACGCCCTGAGCGATGGGCATGTCGACCTCGTAGCGCTCGTTTATTTCGTGGATGCACTTGGCGCCGTAGTAGCCTTCGGCGGTCTGCTCCATCTCCATGCGGGCGGCGCGCACCGAGTACCCTTTGCCGATCATGGCGCCGAAGTTGTGGTTGCGCGAGAAGCGGCTGTAGCTTGTCACCAGCAGGTCGCCCAGGTACACTGAGTCGCAGATCTGGCGGGGACGGGGGCTCACGGAGTCAATGAAGCGCTCCATCTCGCGGATGGCGTTGCTGACGAGCATCGCCACGAAGTTGTCGCCCTGCTTCATGCCGTGGACTATGCCGGCGGCTATTGAGTAGACATTCTTGAGCACACCGGCGTACTCGATGCCGTCGACGTCGGACGATGTGATGGTGTGGGTATGCTTGCCTGCGACGCGGCTGGCGATGAGGTCGGCGTGCGAGGTGTCGTGGCAGCCGATGGTGAGGTAGCTCAGGCGGTCGAGGGCCACCTCCTCGGCATGGCAGGGGCCGCTGATCACGAGCATGCGGTCGCCGGCGATGTGGTATTGCTCGGTCATGTACTCGCTCACAAGCTGGTTGGAGTCGGGCACGATGCCCTTGACGGCCGATACGACAGCCTTCTGCGACAGATCGACCGACACCTTCTCCATGTGCGACTTGAAGTAGGGCGATGGCATGGCCAGCACCAGCGTGTCGGCGCCTTCGCAAGCCTTATTGATGTCGGAGGTGAAGTGTATGCGGTCGGTGTCGAAGGGCACGTCGGTGAGGTAGGCGGGGTTGTGGCCCAGGCGTATGAAGTCCTCGATGCGGTCGTCGCGCCGCATGTACCATATTATCTCCTTTTCGTTTTGGAGCAGCAGTTTGGCCAGCGCAGTGGCCCAGCTGCCTCCGCCGAGCACGGCTATTCGTCCTGGAAAGTTCATAACTTAAAAGTTTTTAGGTTTTTAAGTTTTTTAGGTTTTTAAGGTTTTTAAGGTTGTTAAAGTTTTGGGATCTAATGACTTTATTGCTTTTTCTCGGGACGCATCTGGGGGAAGAAGAGCACCTCCTGGATGGTGGTCTGGCCAGTCATGAGCATCACCAGGCGGTCCATGCCGATACCCATGCCCGATGTGGGGGGCATACCATACTCAAGGGCGCGGATGAAGTCGTGGTCGATGATCATGGCCTCGTCGTCGCCCTTATCGGCCAGGCGCATCTGCTCGACGAAGCGGTTGTACTGGTCAATGGGGTCGTTGAGCTCTGAGTAGGCGTTGGCCAGCTCCTTGCCGTTGACCATCAGCTCGAAGCGCTCGGTCAGCTCGGGGTTGTCGCGGTGGCGCTTGGTCAGAGGCGACATCTCGATGGGGTAGTCGATGATGAAGGTGGGCTGTATGTAGTTGCCCTCGCACTTCTCGCCGAAAATCTCATCGATGAGCTTACCTTTGCCCATCGACTTGTCGACCTCGATGTGGAGCTGGCGGCAAGCGTCGCGCAGCTGCTCCTCATTCATGCCGGTGATATCGATGCCGGTGTGATCCTTGATGGCCTGGATCATCGTGACGCGCTTGAACGGAGCTTTAAACGAAATCACCCGGTCGCCAACCTTCACCTCAGTGGTGCCGTTGACGTCGAGGCATATCTTCTCAAGCATGCGCTCGGTGAAGTCCATCATCCAATTGTAGTCCTTGTAGGCCACATATATCTCCATGCAGGTGAACTCGGGGTTGTGGGTGCGGTCCATACCTTCGTTGCGGAAGTTCTTAGAGAACTCATACACACCCTCAAAGCCACCCACTATCAGGCGCTTGAGGTAGAGCTCGTCGGCGATGCGCAGATACAGCGGTATGTCAAGGGCGTTGTGGTGGGTGATGAACGGGCGAGCGGCCGCTCCGCCGGGTATCGATTGCAGGATCGGGGTCTCCACCTCCATGTAGCCGTTGGAGTTGAAGAATTCGCGCATCGAGTTGAACACCTTGGTGCGCTTGATGAATATATCTTTGATGCCGTCGTTGACCACAAGGTCGACGTAGCGGCGGCGGTAGCGCATCTCCGGATCCTCAAAGGCATCGTAGGCTACGCCATCCTTCATCTTGACGATGGGGAGGGGGCGCAGCGACTTGCTGAGCACAGTGAGCTCCCGGGCATGCACCGAAATCTCCCCGGTGCGGGTGCGGAACACGAAGCCCTTCACGCCTATGAAGTCACCGATGTCGAGCAGCTTCTTCAGCACGGTGTTGTACAGCTCCTTATCCTCGCCAGGGCAGATGTCGTCGCGGCTGATGTACACCTGGATGCGGCCGTGCGAGTCCTGAAGCTCGATAAACGATGCCTTGCCCATGATGCGACGGCTCATCAGACGGCCGGCAATCACCACTTGGCGCGGCTCGGCATTCTCGTCGTCGACGAAGTTAGCCTTAATCTCGTCGGTGTAGGCATTTACGGGGTATTGGGCTGCGGGATAAGGCTCGATGCCCATCTCGCGCATGCGCTCGAGCGACGCCCGGCGCACTATCTCTTGTTCGCTTAATTCTTGCATGCTCATCATTGTATACTTGTCGTTTTGAATTAAGGTTAAATCCTATTTATGCAATTAAGCCGCAAAGATAAAAAAAATTCCGGAAATCCCCGCTTTTATTTCGGTCTTGCGCCCTCACACGCCCCTGTGTGAGGGCGCAGTGAGGGCGCAAGCCCGGAAAGGAGGCGGATTAGCCTCCGTCAGTCAATCGCGGTTGCGTCGCCGGTGATCTCGCGCCAGCGATTGGCGATGCCGGTCTTAAATCCGCCGGTGTAGGAGCCTACAGCTTTGTCGAGAAGGGCTGTCACCTGTATCACAACATGTGGATGTGGTCGGGCATTATGATGTGCTCAAGTACCAGTATCTTGGGGTTATGGGTGGGGATGTGGGTGATGGTGCGCTTGATGATTTCACCCAATGGCGAGAGTTTTACGGTGACACCTTCGGGGGTGAGTGAGTTGATCTGGATTGATGAGCAGGCCGGGGCTTGGGGTGCTTTGGCAATTGTGATGTGGTATTTGCAGGGGGCTTTGTAGTCATGCCCCATTTTGCGACGCTTGCAGTGATGTGTGAAGTCTTCTTTATAGGGCTTTTCCATGACTTTATTATTCGCGCTTTCGCGCTCACACAGGTGCGCTCACGCGGGCTTTTGCGCTCAGGCGGGTCAGAAGGGGGTGGATTCGCCCCAGGAGGAGCGGTCGAGGTTGCGGTAGGAGATGGCTTCGCGGACGTGGGGGGCGAGCACGTTGACGGAGCCGGCGAGGTCGGCGATGGTGCGGGCCACTTTGAGGATGCGGTCGTAGGCGCGGGCCGACATGTCGTAGCGGGCCATGGCGTTGCGCAGCAGCTGTGTTGACTCGGCGTCGAGCTGCACGTGCTTCTGCAGCAGGCGGGAGTTCATCTGTGCGTTGCAGTGCACTTCAGGCTCGTCGGCGAAGCGTTGTGCCTGGATGGCGCGGGCACGTATCACTCGCTCGCGGATGGCGGCTGATGACTCGCCGGGGCGCAGCGATGAAAGCTCGTCGAACGGCACGGGCAGTATCTCTACTTGGATGTCGATGCGGTCGAGCAGCGGGCCGGAGATGCGGTTGAGGTATTTTTTGACGGCTCCGGGGAGGCATTCGCACCGCTTTGTGGGGTGGTTGTAGTAGCCGCAGGGGCATGGGTTCATCGATGCTACGAGCATTATCGATGCGGGGTAGTCGACGGTGTATTTGGCTCTGGAGACGGTGATGTGGCGGTCCTCAAGGGGCTGGCGCATTACTTCGAGCACGGTGCGGGGGAATTCAGGGAACTCGTCGAGGAATAGTATGCCGTTGTGCGCCAGTGAGATTTCGCCGGGCATGGGGTTGGTGCCTCCTCCCACGAGTGCCACTGGGGAGATGGTGTGGTGTGGTGCGCGGAACGGGCGGGTGGTCATAAGCATCGAGCCGCGTTTGAGCTTGCCGGCCACGGAGTGAATCTTGGTGGTTTCGAGTGCCTCGTGGAGTGTGAGTGGGGGAAGGATTGTGGGCAATCGCTTGGCCATCATTGACTTGCCGGCGCCGGGCGGGCCTATCAGGATGATGTTGTGACCGCCGCTGCAGGCTATCTCAAAGGCGCGTTTGACTGACTCCTGCCCTTTGACCTCGCTGAAGTCGAGGTCGAAGTGGTCGCCGTGGCGGGCGAATTCGGCGCGGGTGTCGATCACCGTCGGCTCCATCTGCAGGTCATCGTTGAAGTAGTCGATGACTTCGCGGAGCGTGTTCACGCCGTATACGTTGATATTGTTGACCACAGCTGCCTCGCGCACGTTGGCCTCGGGCACAATCAGCCCTTCGTATCCCAGCTCGCGGGCTTTGATGGCTATGGGGAGTATGCCCTTGACGGGGAGAACTGAGCCGTCGAGCGAGAGCTCTCCCATGATCATGAAGCGGCTGAGGCGCTCGGCTTTAACCTTGCCTGCTGAGGCGAGGATGCCTATTGCCAGGGGTAGGTCGTAGGCCGCTCCTTCCTTTTTGACGTCGGCGGGCGACATGTTGACCACGATGCTCATCCTCGGGAACTCAACCCCCGACATCTTGGTGGCCGAGAGCATGCGTTGGTAGCTCTCCTTGACGGCCGCGTCAGGGAGTCCGACGATGGTGAATGTGAAGCCCGGCTCTACCACTACCTCCATCGTTACGGGTATCGCATCGATGCCGTACACTGCTGCGCCGTAGGTCTTTACAAGCATCGTGGTGGAGGCTTTAGGGATGGATGAGAGGGTTAGCGGTCGGTGCCGATGATGCCGTTGGCTTTGAGCACTTTCTCGATCTTTTCGAGGGCTGTGGTCACCTGTTCCTTAGTGTGGGTGGCCATAAGTGAGAAGCGGATCAGGGTGTCCTGGGGCGCTACTGCGGGCGACACTACGGGGTTGACGAAGATGCCTTCGTTGAGCAGGTCGCAGGTCACAGCGAATGTCTTGAAGTTGTCGCGGATAAACAGGGGGATGATCGGGGTAGAGGTGTTGCCGATCTCGGCGCCCATCCGGCGGAAGCCTTCGAGGGCGTAGTTGGTGATTTCCCACAGATGCTCCTGGCGCTCAGGCTCCTGCTCCATGATGTCGATTGCTGCGAGAGCGGCGGCGGTGGAGGCGGGGGTGATAGAGGCTGTGAAGATGTATGAGCGTGAGTGGTGGCGCAGGTAGTTGGTAATCTCCTTGTCGGTGGCGATGAAGCCGCCGAGCGAGGCGAACGATTTGGAGAATGTGCCCATCACCAGGTCAACGTCGTCGGTGAGGCCGAAGTGGTTGACGGTGCCGCGTCCCCCTTTGCCGAACACGCCGATTGAGTGGGCTTCATCGACCATCACTGAGGCATCGTATTTCTTGGCCAGGCGCACGATTTCGGGGACGTTGGCCACGTCGCCCTCCATTGAGAACACGCCGTCGGTGACGATGAGTTTCACCTTGTCGGGTTCGCACTTCTGGAGCTGCTTTTCGAGCGACTCCATATCGTTGTGCTTGTATTTGAGCTGCTGGGAGAATGACAGACGCCGTCCCTCGATGATCGATGCGTGGTCCTGCTCGTCCCATAGTATGTAGTCCTCGCGTCCGGTAAGGCATGACACCACACCGAGGTTAACGCCGAAGCCCGTAGAGTAAATCATCACATCCTCCTTGCCGATGTATTCGGCCAGGCGCGCTTCGAGCTTTTTGTGGAGGTCGAGGGTGCCGTTGAGGAAGGGGGAGCCGGCGCAACCGGTGCCATACTTGCGTATGGCTTCGATGGCGGCCTCTTTGATGCGGGGATCGTTGACAAGGCCGGTATAGCAGTTTGAACCGAACATCAACACTTTGCGACCGTCGATGATCACTTCAGGGTCTTGTTCGCTTGAGATGGCGCGGAAGTAGGGGTAAACGCCTGCGGCTTTGGCCTCCTGAGGTGCCGTATATCGGGCGAGTTTGGTCTGTAATAACTTCATAGTTAATGTGATAACTGGTTAACTATCTGCAAATGCTGGGCCTTGTGATGACTATGTGTTGGGCTTCTGAATTTTGCAGGCTACAAATTTAGCACATTTCCATGGTTTATGAGCAAAAATCTTCCAAAAATTTGCAGGTGTCCCTAAATTTGTTCTCTTTTTTTTGCGGTGTGTCTTGTCCTTTGACCGCGTACCGGCTTTTAGCCGACATGCACTACAAGCCCACCCGCTTATGCTTCGCATTTCGCAATCGGCTCAAATGTGTCGGTGTGATGTTGAGGAAAGATGCGATGTCTTTCAGTGAAAAGAGATTGAATAGGTCGGAATGACGGGCAACAAGTTCATCGTAACGCTGCTGAGGTGTCTTGACATATAAATCAACATATCGGTCATAGACGGTGGTATAGACCTCTTCGGTGGAGTGCATCACAATGTCGCGGAATTGCAGGTCGGAATCCATCTTTTCTTTCACGACTTCAGATGATACGCAGTATATCTCACAATCAGTGACTGCTACAATCGCCAGTTTCGCCTTTTGTCCGTATATACCAGAACGGCCAGTCTGCCACGAACCCGTCACCGAATACCAGTCCCATCACATGCTCTGTGCCATCTTCCGACACTGCCACATATTTCAATGTGCCGGAAATGATGAAACCGATATAGTGTCCGACCCTGCCAATTGTGACAAACTCCTCCCCCTTGGCATAACGCCGCAGTGTGCCCTTGCTGACGCACAGCTCGCGCCACGCCTCCGAATCAATCCGGTTGATAAATGTATTGAAGTTGTCAGTCATTACCCAACGGTTACGATTGGTTGCCCGAAGAAAGTGGAAAGCATTCCGAGAGTAGCGAGTGTAAAGGTGGGTTCTATAAATTGGTTTGTCAGCGCGCGTGCAGAACCCAACGGCATCATTGCACTGATTCGTGAGAGCATCACGAATGCAAAGGTAGCAATTGTATGTGACTAATACAAAAACTTTCAATCCGTTATTTTACATCTTTTTTGTTTTTGGGGTGTAAATGTCTGTGTGTCAACATTATATCGCTTGCGGCTTTTCAATTGGACACAGTAATCCACTGTGGGTGGTAACGGCGTATCTGAACGAAGCTGTGGGATGCTCAAGATGCTCCTTGTCTATGAGCTCGCATATCCTCAGGTCTTCCTCGCTCTCAGGCACGGCCTTGTAGTAGTAATTGCCTTTGCTTATGCCGGGTATCTTCATCTGACGATTTAGGGTGAGACTGTGCTTGGGGGATATCAGTTTTTTGCGGGCCTCCTGCAACGTTTCTCCCTGGGATTGGGGACTATTTTTTGTGGAATTTGGGGGTGAGGCTGATGAAGAACTCGAAGTTGATGCCCGGCATGGGGCGGGAGAGCACCGAGAGATAATCCTCGTTGAAAAGGTTGTTGACAGCCAATTTTAATTGCAAATCAACTGGTTTGAAAAACAGAGCCTTTTCGAGCGAGATATTGCTCATAAAATATTGTGGCAGATGACCGGTGATGGTGTAGTCGTTGCTTGACATGGTATACCTTTCGGAGTAGTAAGCCCATTTATAAAGGAAACTCCAATGTTTCCATGTCACTCGCCCTGTGAATGAGGCTGAATGTTTTGGCACATAAGGAAGCTGCTTGCCGACAGACTGGTCTGCTAGCGACATCTTCTCGCCTTTGTTGATTGACGGTGTCCATGAATATGAGCCGTTAAGGTCACATAGCCAACCTTTGAACGGTTCAAAAGCCATATTCAGCTTTGCCTCAATGCCGTATGCGTGCACCTCCTTGACGTTACGTGGCGAAAAGAAACCTTTGGTTGTCGGAAGCCATATAATCCAATGGTCAATGTATGAATCAAACCAAGTCACACTGCCTCCGATTGAGAATGGAACAGGTTTTGTGCCACCAATGTCGAAGCTCGCTCCGGCATCGTATGTCCAACCATTTTCACTTTTCAGATTTGGATTACCGCCGGGAAGGAAGTAAAGGTCGTTGAGCGTCGGGAATTTATGGTTGCGCGAGACAGAGGCTTTCAACATCACGTTGCCGGTGCGGGAAAGCAGACCGTCAACGAAGAAAGCCGGAATAATCGGTGCCCACTTATCGCCGAACATTTCCTCTCTAACCACAAACGACAGGCCGATAGGGTCAATTGGTTGCCACTTGGCTGATGCAGAACCCGACAACTCGATGCGCCCTTTGTCATAGCCGACGATAGCTTTGTCGCCATCCTGAAGTATGATATTTTTATCCTCTGAACGCACAAAATGTTGGTGAGCCGACAGATTGGCAGTGAAATACCATTTCCTTGTAGGGTTATACGACCCCTCTACTTGTCCATAAAATGTATTCACCCGACTACGGGAGCGCGTCATTGCAGACCACATTCCCTCAGCCACTTCTCGCTTATAGTCGTAGGCCATCCAAGTGTGTATATATCCACCTCTTACGCCCAGTCGCCACAGACTGCGGTTGTGATCCCATGAAAGGACTCCGCGGAAAGTCTGTTCACGCTGCCGGTTCTCGAAATCCCGCTCATCGCCGTAGTCGGTGGTGAGCATAGGCAGTTCGCGATTAGAATTTATATACCAAGCATTAAGACCGATGCGGTCGCCATGCTTTGGGGTATAATAAACTTCTTGCAAGATGTGCATATCCTTGAATGCCCCCGATTTGTTTCTTTCCGTGGGGTGATATTGTCCGATTATATTCTTGTCATCATCATAGATGTTGATTTTCTTATCGTGGTTTATGTACTTGTAATCATTCGGCGATGATGAATAGACAAATCGGGTAGATGAGGTCCAGTGTTCGTTGCCGTATGTGATGCGTGCGAACTCGTCAAATGTGCTGAATGAGCCTATGCCTTGCACATACTGCATGTTGAAGCCCTTAGGCACATCGGGAATGGTGCCAAGTTTCACGAGACCACCAAGCCCCCCCCCGGTTTCGTTGACCGAAGATGTACCATGTAAAAGTGATGCTTGGTCAATGAAATATGAAGGGATTGTAGAGAAGTCGGTCATGCCCAGCATGGGGTTGTTGATGCGCATGCCGTTCCACGTCACCTGCGTGTGGCTTGGAGAGGTGCCGCGGAAGGCCACGGTGGAGAGTGTGGCGCGCCCGTAGCTCTTGACGAAAACTGAAGAGTTGAAGGTTAGGATGTCGGCCATCGACAGTGAGATGTTCTCTTTGAGTGCCAGAGAGTCGAAGGTGGTTTTTTGCACTCCGATATCCTTCATCGGCCGCTTTCCCCAGGTGACCACCTCGCGCAGGTTGACCACTCGGGGCGATGTCTGTGCTGCGGCCGCTGCGGCCAGCCCCGCGCTAATGGCCAATATAGCTATCCTATGTATCATCCGGCTCATTTCCAACAGAATGCTGCGGGTGTGACCCCTACGTGAAACTCGTCGATTAATTCCCCATCGGGGGAGTAGCGGTAGATCATGCCCGGCTGCTGGTAGTCGATGGCGTCGGCCACGTAAACTTCACCATTTGAGGGGTTGACTGTCAGGCCATAATATTTCGTGTCGCGGCTTGAGAGGAAGGGGTGGGAGGGGATGTGCTCGGCGGTGACGTCCATCTGCCAGATGTCGTTGTTGATCCAATAGAGGCGGTCGCGCTCGCCGTTGAGCTGCACCTCGCTTGGGGCGTCGCCGAGGTTGAAATTCCACTTTCGCTCGATGGTAAATGAGGCTGGGTCAATCTTGTACAGCGACGGGGCTTCGTAGCCGTAGGGCGAGCCTTCGTAGCCGCCGTCTGTCACCGTCCAGAGCTTGCCGTACTTGTCGAGGGCGAGCGACGTGGGCTGGATGCCTACGGTGAGCTGGTCAACCACTTGGTCGGTTTCGGTGTCGATTTTGATGATGCGGTTGTTGTAGCTCCAGCAGTTGCAGTACACGTATTTGCCCAGTTGCACCATCTGCTCTGTCGAGCCGCTTTCCATTGTCATATTCGGCACGGTGATATATCCGATAATCTCATATTTCTTAGGGTTGACGATGAAAATTCGGTTATCCCAAATTTGAGTTACATAGGCTTTCTCATCGCTGAGGAAATGGATGTAGCGAGGTGATGTGAGATTTTCAATTCGTCCAACCTCCTTGCAGGTGATTGGGTCGATGGCGAAGATCACATGAGAGTTGTTGACCACGATCCACCCCTTGTTGTCGTAGATGGTCATCGACTGGGCCACATCGCCAAGCTTCATGGAGTTGGCGCGGTAGAAGACCTCGTTTTCCACCTGGTTGGTCGCGGGGTCGTAGTACGACAGCGTGGCGTTGCCATACTGGAAGTTGCCCTCGTTGCAGATGAACAGGCCCGGGCCGCTGAAGTCAAACTCCTCAACGTGCGTGTCGTAGTCCCACTTCATGCAGGCGGCGAGTGGCAGTAGCAGGCTCAGTGCGATAAGCTTTGCGAAAACTCTCATTATTAATGTGATAAGAGGGTGTCGTACAATCAGGGCTGTACGGCGCCCTCTTTAGTTAACATAGCAGAAAAGAAATTCATGTATATAGCGACAGGTCAATCACACCGAACACCTCGGTCGACACCTCGCCAAGCAAGGTGTTGGCGGCGCAGGTGGCTGACTGAACCTTCACGAAGTCAATGTATTGCAGGTTGGCGGGGGAGCCGTCGGCCTGACGCGCATCGGAGATGCGGAAGCGGTTGCATTGGGCGTATCCGCTGAGGGCTGCGTTGTCGGTGCCCATGTTGTCGACGTATCCCCAGTCGAAGTTGCCGAGGTTCCAGATGTTGCCCTGCTTGTACATGCGATCTTCAAGCTTTGTGCCGGTCAGGGTATACTCATCCTTGTCGACCCATGTGGGGTAATAGTAGTCCTGCTTGTGGAACATTGCCAGATAGGGCACCGTGCCTGAGTTGCCGTCAGAGTCGGTCCAGGTCACATCCTCCTGCGGCGCCGAGGGGCAGCGATAGGTGATGGCAAAGTTGCGGCGCGTGTCGGGGCTGTCGTAGTCGCTGCCGGCGAGCTCATACCATGTGTCGTCGGGCAGGCCGTTGCCGTTGGTGTCCTGCATAACCCACACTATGCCGGGCTCATTGCTGCCCCCCTCACCGGTGCCGGCGTTGAAGAAGGCATTGCCGGCCACGCCGAAGTCGTAGCCACCCTGCGACGAAGCTACACTGTGGTCAAATCCCACCACGATGTAGCCGCCGAAGCTGCCGAGCGACACATAGAGCTTGTCGTCGAGGCGCTTCTCAGCCCAGAGGCATGCGTCGGCCTGCGAGGTGATCTCGCCCATTGAGGCTGGGTCGTTGATAAACTGCCCGGGCGCGGGGAGGTATTCAAACACCTTTGTGACAGTGGCAGAGCTTGACTGGTCGGCAGAGCGGAAGTGATTGGTCGTACCGCCCTGCCCGCCCGACTCGATTACATCGTCCTTGTTGCAGCCGACGAGTGTCATGGTTGCAGCAAGGATGATGAATAAGTGTGGTTTAGCGTTGAATGTCATCTTTATTATTTTGCTATTTTGAGCGCTGATGTGGCGGTCTTGACCATATAGACGCCGGAGGGGAGGTCGTTGACGCTGAACGTATTGCCCTCGACCACCTTCACCTTCTGGCCGGCTACGTTGTAGACCACGGCAAAGTCCTCGCCATTGAGGCGCACCATACCGGCCTGACGGCTGTACTGGATGGCGTTGGTATAGTCCTGGCGCACGGTCTTGACGGCTGAGTCGTCGTAGGGCGCAACCTCGAGCTTGTCCATGCAGAAGTAGGCGGGGGTGTTCATGCCGTAGGCTCCGCTGTCGGTGCTGGCCATGGTGAAGTATATCTCCTTGACGGCGCTAAGCTCGGTGAGGTCCACCTTCTTCCAGCCGCGGGTGGTGGTCAGGTCGCCGTTGGTGTATGATGCGAGCGATACGTCGACTGTCTTCTCAGTGTCGTCGTCCTTAACGCCGTGGATGGTGAGGGTGAACTTGTCGCCGTTGCGGAAGGCGCGGGCAAATGAGTCGCCGTCGAGCATCGAGTAGTAGGCGTAGGTGTTGAGGTTGACGTACACGCTCTTAGCGTCGTAGAGGCGGTCGTCGTTGAACGTCATGTCGACCGGGCGTGCGCTCATGTAGTCGCTGTAGTAGGCCACCAGGTAGGGCATATCGGCTGACACTACGGGCTGGCCGTCCTCGTCAACCTTGACTGTGCCGTCGTCAGCCAGTGCAAGGCCGCCTTTGGCCATGTTGCTCCACTGGTAGGTGAGAGCCGTACGGTTGGAGTTGTCAGCGCTGTTTGATGCGGTGAAGCCCCACCATGTGTTCCAGTCCACTATAGAGTTGTGCCCGAACACGAAGCACTGGCTCTCGAACTCCTCGGTGTCGTCATCGTAGGTGATGGTGGCGGCTCCGGTGTCGGAGCTGAATGTCAGAGGTGTTGTCGACTTGCTCAGGTCGAGGATGATTGACTCGGCCGAGATCCCTGTGCCGGTGCCAAGCAGGGTGGCAGCCATCAGGGCGTAGAATTTTGCTTTCATAATGTGTTGATTGGTTAATATGAATGTTCCCGTTCATAATTAACGCAGGCGGTGCGGGGGAACAAAAACGCCGCTTACGATTGGCGTCCAATCACAAGCGGTTGCGGCATTGTCGACATCCTCAAGGCTATCCCGGACATAGCGAGCTGAGGTGGGTGGTGACAAATCGGCCTAAAGTCCCGCAGGCGATTGGATTGGAGTGAAAATGGCAGGTCTTCTGACTTATCCCGGATAATCCGCGCCTTCCCAGCCCGGAGGCCAGTGGCAGGTTGCGGAACTCGTGCTGCTCATCGACAATCTACTCGCATGTGCGCATTGGTGCAGGGATGGATTGGTCGGTGAGCGGGAATTACAGCAGCGGGCACTGTTGAGGAATCACACCTCATTCCCTTTTGATACCCCTTGTGCCTCCTCTCTTGGATGGCGGGGTAACCATTTCGCTGGCAAATGTAATAAATCTAACAATATCCGACAAAAATTACCTGTGAAAAGTTCCAAAAGTTCCCATCGTGAGGAATTGAGATGTTGTCCGTGGAGAATGATGAGGGTGTTGCCCCCCACAAGTAGGGTCGCACCCCGGAGCGTCCGCGATAACACCAGCGGCCTCCGCCAACAAGTAAGGTCGCACCGTGGGTGAGGCCCTGCTTGCGGGCGGGGATGGTGGCGGGTTGGCAAAAAAAGAGTCAGCCCCGGCGGTGGTGCCGGGGCTGACGGGGTTATCTGAAGTAAGTTGGTTCAGGTGGGATTATTTAGCTTCGAGCTCGCAGATAGATACGCGGTTCCAGCTTTCCTCCTCGAACATGTGGCCGATGCCTTCGCCTTCAGCGACGATGCGGTCAGCATCGATTTTGTACTTGTTGATAAGAGCGGTCTTAACTGACTCGGCACGGGCGGCAGCGAGTTTCTCGTTAAGCTCTTTGGGGCCGTCCTGTGAAGCGTAACCCTTGATGACAACCTTTGACTCGGGGTGAGACTTGAGGTAAGCGGCGATCATCTCTACGTTGGGCTGCTGGTCGGCACCGATCTTCGAAGAGCCTATCTTGTAGAATACGAAGCGAACTGAGCTGTAGTTGTTGTTGGTCACTTCCTTCACGACAGCCTTGCGGGCGTTGCACTCGGCGAGCTGGTTGGCCAGGTCGGCGTTCTGAGCGGTGAGGGCGGCAACGTTGCCTTCGCAAGCGGCGAGGGCGCCACGGAGAGCGTTGATCTCGGCGTTGAGGCCGTCAATTTCAGCCTGGTCGCGGGGCACTACGCACTCGAAGCCGGGGTTGAAGGTGTAGCTGACAGAAGCCAGGAGGTTGAACTGGCCGCGGTGGCGGTCGTAGCTGGCGTTAGCGTGTTCAACACCGTCAGAGGTCATGTTCCACGACACTGAGGGCTTGAGGGCCAGTGTGAGGTTCTTGGTAACGTTGAAGTTGAAGTTCATGCCGACTTTGGTGCCGAAGTCATTCAAATAGTAGTCTTCGCCATATTTCTCGTATGAACGCAACCAGCCTGCGCCGAGCACTGCCTCTATGTCGAAGAAGCGCTGCTCGCACTTGTAACCGCAGAAGAGGTTCATCAGGTTGAACTTAGCGTAACCACCTACGTAAGAGTTGTCGATGGCGAGACCGTTTGACTCACCACCGTTCATGTCCCACTTAGAAGTGTTGACGGTGAAGAGGCCTTCAACACCAAGACCTACGACGGGAGATACCATCTTGTCGATGTGGATACCAAAGGCACCGCGAGCGTTCTTAAGGAAGTGTGTGCCTTGCAGAGGGGTAGTTGCACCACCGTCGATACCTACCTGCCAGTTAGAACAGGCGCTACCTACGGTTGCTACTTGTGCTTGAGCTGACATTACACCGAATGCGACAGCTGCGAGAATTAAAATCTTTTTCATGTTAGTAGTTGATAACGTTGATTAAAATCGCTACAAAGATAAGCGATTTGTGAAAAATGCAAAAATATTTATTAATATTTATTCACAGATTTGGGTGTTTTAGGCTTTTTTCCAGCCAAAATGTCTGATTTTGGCTGGTTAGCCTCTTCGGTTCGTGATTTTTTTGTGTCACGAAATATTAGCGGAAGCCGCGATAGAATGTTCGTTTAGGGCTATGATATTAACATATCGGAGGGGGTAGCGGTGGTCATTTGACCGGCTCAACGGTGTAGCCCCGGGCACGCAGCAGCTCGATTAGGCCCTGAGGTGTGGGGAGGTGGCCGGCGCCGACCACGAAGAGTGTGGGGCGGGTCGACATCAATGTGGGCATCTGCTCCACCCATGCGCGGTTGCGGCTGAATATCAGTCGGTCAAGGTCGTCGGCATCGGGGTCAAGCTCGTGGTCGGTGGTGATCTGCCAGAGTGCGTCGAGGTCCTGGTTGAGGTAGGCTTGGGCCAGGCGGTGGGCTACGTCGGCTGCGCGGTCGTCGTGGCGCACCATCTCCATCAGGTCGTTGGCCTGCTTGGCGATGGAGGTGCCGAAGAGTTTGTCGATCTGCGAGCGGGCCGACTCAAGTCCGCCGTTGGCTTTGCCGCGCTCGGCGGCCATCTGCTGGATGGTGACATCGAGCTGCTTGGTGGGGTTGAAGTCGGGGAATGCCTGCATCGACTGTAGCAGAGCGAGCTGTGTCGACACGATGGCGGGGGTCATGGGCTCGAACGATGAGGCGCTGGCCATCCCCATGGTGTACTTCTTGACCACGGTGTTGAGCGAGTCGAGCTGCGCGGGGGAGAGCACTTTGGAGAGGGTGCTGTCGGCCGGTGCCATGGCCAGGGTCATGGTGTATTGCTGCACCTCGGGCGACATGAGCTCTGACTGCACCACTTCGCCGTAGACTGCCTCAACGCCGTCGAGGGCCTGAGTGAAGCCCTGGATGGAGTCGAGTATCGATTGCGGGGCCAGGTGGTGTGTGCCCATCAGGTAGCTTGGCGATGTGATGCCGGGGCCGGTGATCTTGTAGAGCAGCTGTGCGCTACAGCTGGCGATGGCGGCGAAGGCCATCAGAAGGAGTGATAATCGTTTCATCATGTATCTTATATTATATATGGTAAGCGGCGGGGGTCGTTGTCAGCGTGGTTGATGGGTGACGGATTGATTGGCTGCGAGTTGAGTACCTGCTCGTAGAGGGTGAGGTAGCGCTCGGCCATTACACGGGCGTTGAAACAGTCGGCGGCGTATTGGTGGCAAATCTGGGGATCAAAGCCGCTGTGCCGCATTGCATCGGCAAGTACCGAAGCCTGGTCGGAGAGCAGGCCCACTTGCTCGTTGACGAGCTCGGGGATGGCTCCATAGGGTGTAGCCAACACGGGCGCTCCGTAGTAGAGCGACTCCACGATGGCCAGGCCGAAGGGCTCATGCCATGTGACGGGGAAGAGCAATCCGCGGGAGCGGGCTATGATCCGGGCCTTAGTCTGGTTGTCGACCATGCCGTGGAAGTGGATGCGGGGGGAGAGGGTGAGCCGCAGCCCCATCTTGATGTTAAGGCGACGGGCGCCCATCACTTCGAGGGTGGTGTGGGCCATGCGGGTTGTGGCTATGGCTCCGCGGAGGTTCTTTACTCGCCATGCGCCGTTGCCTAAGAAGTGGAAGCCGCGGCGGTCGAGGTCGAGCTCCGGCCGGGGGTAGAGGCCCCAGTCAAGGCCGTTGTGCACCCATGCTGTGCAGCCATGGCGGTGGGCATGGTCGGCCGACACGAACACCGAGTTGGGGTCGATACGGTCGGCGGGGATGCCGTTGCCGTGGATGGTGACGATGTAGGGCTTGCGCAGGCCTGAGGTGTGGGCGCGGTTGTTGAAGTGCACTATGTCGACATCGTCAGGCATCTGCTCGGCCACCGGGCGCTCGGGGTCGAGTGCCAGCACTGTGGCGAAAGGTGAGCTTGAGCCTTGGCGGGCGAGGAATGTGACGCGGTGCCCCATCGCTGACAAGGCGCTCCCCAAGGAGTAGGCCACGCGCTCGGTGCCTCCGTAGCGTACGGCGGGGAGCAGGGCATCGATCACTATTAACACATGCATGGTGTGAACTTACTATTATATAATGTGTTGTTAATTCAAACAAAAGTCAACTACTATGAGCGACGTGATCAGTTATGAGGAGCGCAAGGAGCTGCCCGATTCAGTGTTTGGGCTGCCGGAGCGCCGAGAGTATCCGATGCCTGATGCAGCGCATGTGCGTGCTGCCGAGGCTTATTTCCGCTATTGTCCTGACGAGCTGAAGCCTAAGTTGACCAAGGCCATCATGGAGCGTGGCCGCCAGTACGGGGTCGACATCAAGAGCCCGACGATACTGGAGTACGCCGCGGAGTAGTCACTCGTCGGCCTCCGCGGGCGCGAAACGCCATGCCGCCAGCGGTTCCTTGTGGAGCTGCTCGGTACGCTGCGTGTTTTCGAGCCAAACTAATTCGAAGCGGTATTGCGGCAACGAGTCGCGCATGGGCTGGAGTCGGCCGACAGCTCCGATTACGACGCCTGTCGACGGTAGATCGCGCTCGATCAGGCGCATGCGGTCGTTGAGGTAATAGTTCACTTCGTATAGGCGGTCGTCCATCGAGTAGAAATGCTGCTCGGTGGCGAATGTTCGTGCAAGCGACTCAGCCGCGGGGCGCATGCTCTTGGGGTTGAGCGTCAACGGGCCGTAGACACCGCCTACGGTCCAGTAGATTATAACGTTGGTAATCAGGGTTATGCCTAAGGCTTGATGCGGCTTCGAGCGGTAGCATTCGGCCGCGGTGGCGATGCCGGCGGCTGCCGACAGCATGATCAGAGCGAACTGCCACAGACTGAGGTCGGCATCGTAGATGGCCTCGATGGTGCCGCGCGTCGAGCCTCCGGAAGCGGGGAGTATGCCGAGCATCGCAGCCGCAAGCAGCAGCGGCGCGATGATGGCAAGCGAGCCTATGATGTAGCCGTAGGCCTTGACTGCCAGGCCGCGCCCCTGGCACAGCCGGCGCATGTATTTGGCCATGAACCAGGCCAAGAAGGGGTAGAGGGGGAGTATGTAGACACCGCGCTTGCTGTCGGGGATCATGTAGAAGACCAAGGTGAGCACTATCGCCCATAGCGACACCTGGTCGAGCGGCTCCATGCGGCGGTAACGGCCAACTGCGGCGCTCAGCCACTGGCGGGGCTTTGAGGCGGGACGGCTCCACTTCAGTGCCGCCAAACCGATGAGGGCCAGCAGGGTGTATGGCAGAAATCCGGCGGCGAGCATCGGGAAGTAGTACCACCAGGGGTTGGAGTGCGACGAGTAGCTCATAGTGCCGGTGAAGCGTCCGAAGTTCTCCTCAATCATCAGCCTTGTGAACTCCTCACCTCCACTCTGCGCGGCTTCGACCCACCACCAAGCGTAGGGCACCAGGGAGAGCACGGCGCATGCGGCCATCATGCCCGCTAAGGGCCAGAAGCGGTCGCCGCTGCTCAGGCGCCATACACCCGTCACCAGACATGGCAGTATGATGCCCACCGGGCCTTTGGTGAGCGTGGCCAGCGCCATCATCACCACGGCGCCGACGATGTAGCCCCAACGGCGAGTGTCGTAGTATAGGTAGAAGAAGTATATTGCGCTGACTATGAATGCCGTGAGCACCATGTCGACACGGCAGCTCGTGGCGGCGCGTTCCATCTCAAAGGCGGTGAAGGTGATTACGGCCATGGCCATAGGCAGGGCCGACTGGCGTCGCCCGCGGCTGTACACCGTGAATCCCAACATCACCATCGCTATGCAAGCTAAAGCCGAAGGGATGCGTGAGGTCAGCTCCGTGACCTCCCCTCCCGTTAGCCACGACACTATGGCTATCAGCCACGCCAGCATCGGGGGCTTGTAGGGGATGTCGGCTCCGTAGTTGACCGGCAGCAGCCAGTCGCCCTGCTGGAGCATATTCACGGCCACGATAGCCTCACGAGGCTCCCCCTTTGTGTTATATAATGTGGTGTCTAAGAATGCCAGCAATGTCACCGATACTACCGCTAAGAGTATCAGCCAGTTGGATTGATAGCTTGTGAGTGATTTCTTCATTTGGTCATGAAATTTGGCAATTCGGGGCAAAGATACGGAAATCGCCCAATTCGGCCAAACATCTCACCAAGCGCCCCGCGGCCTCAGGGGTGGAGCTTTCAATCGAAACGAAGCCCCCCTTATGGAGATCGTTGTCGGACCAGGTCACCTCTATTTCCGAGGGGTTGACGGCTATCTTCATGTCGATGGCTCCCCAATGAGCCTCGATGTCTGTGTAGACGCTGACGAGCGTCGAGTCGGTGTCAGCGGGATAGAAGCGGCAGCCTGTTTCCTGGGCTACCTTTGTGAGCTTTGGCTCGCCGATAAGCGCCACGCGGCAGTCGATCGCGCGCAGCTCCAGGACGATGGCGCGGCATGTCCACGCACCATAACCGCGGTCTGTAATCGCCACTGTCAGCGGGGTGAAGGGCACCTGCACATACCCCGGTCGCAGGTATGTTGGCGCTGATGATCGGCGCGCAGCCTTGGCGGGGGCGTTACGCCGGTAATCCTCCATCTTTTTGCCTAAATAGTCGTCAGCCATAGTAATCTAATTTATGGCAAAATTACAACTTTCCCTCAGCTCCGACAAATCCGACAAGTCAGACACGCCCGATACAATTTAGGCTCGCCGTTGCCGACGAGCCTAAATTGTTTTTGTTGAGGGTCAAAGGTTTATTCACCCCAGTAACCCACGGAGTGTTTCTCCTCCCATGCGGCCAACTCTTCATCAGACACGCGCTTTAACTCATAGTAAAACCCATCTCCTGTAAGGGCGTAAACTCCGTTGCCTTTATATTCATAAAATGTTCGAACGACTGCAAGAGTGTTGTCATCAATTAGTTTAACCGGTATTATCCAATCGCGGTCGTCGGTCGAGGTGTATCCTATTACAGGGGCATCGGTATCAAGCCTGCTGTCGTCATGATAATAAAAGTCGTAACCCCAATATCTCTTACCATAGTACCTTACGTAGCCGGGATGAAACGATATCTTAAACTCGTTATCATAATAGCCGGTAACTCCATTTAATAATTGCCACACGACCTCAGTAGTGCCGTCTACATTAATATGACGATATGAATGTGGATCTCCTTTCCATCCGTGTCCTATGATTTTCTCATTCATTTGTTGGGCGGTTATTTTCGCATCTTCATCAAGTGGATGCCAAAAACCGTTCTCATCCTTATAAAATTCTTTATTCTTTTGGGCATCCAACGCCGCAGCAGCAATTGACAAATCGGTCTTCTGCACACGTTCCATCGCCATCGCGGCATCATCAACCCCCACAGAGTATTCGGGTTCATCGAATTGCTGGGACGTACATGATGAAATGATTGTCGCTGCTGACAACAGGAATAGTGTTAAACATTTCATAAGTGTAGCATATCATGGCTGTAATTAATTTTGCCGCAATATACTATTTTTTTTAAACAATTCAAAAAGTTTACGTATTAATATTATTTAATTTCTTTAACGTATTTTAATAATGAAAAGTAGCTGAATGAAAGTAATATCACAGATTTTCAGATAAATGAAGTGGTATATCCTTCCACAACTCTTACGAGTCCGACGAGTCCGACAGGGCCGACTCGTCGGGGGGCAAAAGCGGCGCAGGCCGACGCCCCAACCGGGCGTCGGCCTGCGTGGTATGTGGGTATCGAGTTGGATTACTCTGGGCGTTTGGTCTTCTTGCCGTAGCCGTACTGGGCGGCTGAGCCGAGCTGCTCCTCGATGCGGAGAAGCTGGTTGTACTTGGCCATACGGTCGGAACGAGAAGCCGAGCCGGTCTTGATCTGGCCGGCGTTGGTGGCAACGGCGATGTCGGCGATGGTAGCGTCCTCGGTCTCGCCTGAGCGGTGAGAGATCACGGCGGTGTAGCCGTTGCGCTGAGCGAGCTCTACGGCGCGGAGGGTCTCGGTGAGTGAGCCGATCTGGTTAACCTTCACAAGGATAGAGTTGGCGCAACCCTCGTTGATGCCGCGCTGGAGGTACTTAACGTTGGTGACGAACAGGTCGTCGCCCACGAGCTGGCAGCGGTCGCCGATGAGGTCGGTGAGCACCTTCCAGCCTGCCCAGTCGTTCTCGGCCATACCGTCCTCGATAGAGTCGATGGGGTATTTCTCAACGAGGCTCTTGAGGTACTCGGCCTGCTGCTCTGAGGTGTAGGTTGCACCGTTGGCTTCCTTGGCGGCGCCGTTGTTGAGGTGGCTGTAGTGATACTTGCCGTCCTCGTAGAACTCTGAAGAGGCGCAGTCGAGACCGATGGTCACGTCCTTGCCGGGCACGTAGCCGGCCTTCTCGATAGCCTTGATGATGCAGTTGAGGGCATCCTCTGTGCCGTCGAGGGCGGGAGCGAAACCACCTTCGTCGCCCACCGCGGTCGACAGGCCGCGGTCGTGGAGCACCTTCTTGAGGTTGTGGAACACCTCAGTACCCATGCGGATGCCTTCGTGGAACGAAGTGGCGCCGATGGGGCGGATCATGAATTCCTGGAAGCAGATGGGAGCGTCAGAGTGAGCGCCACCGTTGATGATGTTCATCATGGGCACGGGCAGAGCGTAGGTGTTGCAGCCGCCGATGTATTTGTAGAGGGGGAGGTCGAGGTAGTCGGCAGCAGCCTTAGCCACGGCGAGCGATACGCCGAGGATGGCGTTGGCGCCGAGGTTTGACTTGGTGTCGGTGCCGTCGAGCTCGAGCATCTTCTCGTCGATAGCGATCTGGTCGAGGGCGCTCATGCCCACGAGAGCCTCGGCGATGGGGCCGTTGACGTTGGCTACAGCTTTGAGCACGCCTTTGCCCATGTAGCGGTTCTTGTCGCCGTCACGGAGCTCCAGGGCCTCGTTTACGCCGGTAGATGCGCCGGAGGGCACGGAAGCGCGGCCACGTGCGCCTGATTCGAGCAATACGTCAACTTCCACTGTGGGGTTACCGCGTGAGTCGAGGACTTCACGACCGATGATTTTTTCGATTTTCATAATTTTTGGTTACTTTTACTTTTGTAAAATATAATTGAATTTCAATTGTTTACAACGCTTTTGATGGCTTGTTGGCTCGCGATGGCGCTCTGTGAGGCCGCATGGTGGATGCCGCAGGCCATTAACTCCGCGAAGTTACACATTTTCCAATCAAAAGTCAACCCCCGCACATTTTTTCACAAAAAATCAGTACCTTTGCGGCGTCAACGCCGACGGCCCTGTAGTTCAACGGATAGAATAGAAGTTTCCTAAACTTTAGATAGGGGTTCGATTCCCCTCGGGGCTACCATCCAGTATGCTGTAGTCAACGATTTGAGATGGCAACGCCGTTGTTGTATAGGTAGTTAGGGGCGATGTCGTCTCCGTCATCCCGGCAGACGGTGAATGGGTCAAGACCAAATCGCATAAACTCATCCATGTCCTTTAGCTCTGCAAATTTGGGGAGATGAAATAGCGCTGAAATGTCCACCTTACGTGTCTCTCCGTTACTGAAAGTGCAAATTATTGAGTAATTCAAAATTTATTTTTTTTAAAAGAAGGGTAAATATTGATGGAAAATACATGAAAAAACAATGTAGCTGAATTTACTATCGATTGGATATGATGAGAGTAAGGACATTGATGATGGTGGCGGTGGCGCTGGCATTGCTCAGCGGGTGCTCGGCCGTGGAGTATCGCCAGGCGTCGGGCGCGAAGTGGGGCACGGTCTATCACATTACATATCAGGCTGATTGCGACCTGTCGGACTCTATTGTGTCTGAGATGAGCCGTGTGGAGCGGTCACTCTCGCCATTCGACCCCCAAAGCACGATTTCGGTGATCAACCGCGGCGAAGAACCGGGGGTAGACTCGCTGATAGTCAATGTGCTCGAGTGTTCGAAGCGGGTCAACGAGGCTTCGGCCGGCATGTTTGACCCGACGGTTGGCCCGCTGATTGAGCTGTGGGGCTTTGGCACGGATAAGTCGGTCGAGGACGCCCCTGTGCAAGAACTTATCGACTCGGCTCTGACTACTGTCGGCATAGCCCGCTGCTCGATTGTCGACGGCCATCTGGTGAAGGCAGCACCGGGCACCCAATTCAACTTTTCTGCCATCACCAAGGGGTACGGAGCCGACCTCGTGGGGGAGATGCTTCGCCGCAACGGTGTAGAGAATTACATGGTGGAAATCGGCGGGGAGATATCGCTCCGAGGCAGCAATCCCAAGGGTCAGCCCTGGCGCATCCAGGTCGACGCCCCCATCGACGACAATACCGGTGTCACCTCGCAACGCATGACCACCATCTCGCTCACCGACTGCGGCATCGCCACCTCGGGCAACTACCGCAACTACCGCGACTACAAGTCGGAGGGGCGCGTAGGCCACACCATTGACCCACGCACAGGTCATCCCGTGGCCACCACCACCCTTAGCGCCACCGTGATAGCCCCCACGTGCATGGAGGCTGACGCACTCGCCACGGCCTGCATGGCGCTTCCGCTCGACCAGGCCATCGCGATGATCGAAGCCTGGCCCGGAGCCTCAGCCCTGTTTGTCGACACCGCCCCCGACGGCAACCTCCGCCTCCGCACCACCCCCAACTTCCCCCAACTTCGGTAATCTCCTCCCACGTACAAGTCGCAACTTATCCCCGGACGCACCAGGGTGCGTCCCCCCCCCCTACTTCCGGGAGCGTCGCCACTTCTACACTTGCATCTCCGAGGTGCTGCAATGTGCTAAAGGATGTGCTAAAGGATGTGAAAAATTGGGTGGTTTGGGGAGAATTTTGTAACTTGCCCGCAATTATTACTCATTAACCAAAAGCACAATGACAATCAAAGACCTGAAACCCAAGTTGATTTGGTCGATTTTTGACGAAATCACACGCGTGCCCCGCCCGTCGAAGAAGGAGGGGAAGATACGCCAATATCTCCTTGACTTTGCCGCAAAGCACAATATCGCAGTACGTACCGACGAAATCGGTAACGTGGTGATGACCAAGCCCGCCACACCCGGCCACGAGGATGCTCCCACAGTGATACTCCAAGGCCACATGGACATGGTGTGCGAGTCGAACGACAAGAATTTTGACTTCGAAAACAACCCCATCACCACCATCATCGATGGCGACTGGGTGCACGCCGACGGCACAACTCTCGGAGCCGACAACGGTATCGGCATGGCGGCGGCTCTGGCTGTGATGGCCGACGACTCACTCGTGCACGGTCCGGTCGAGGCCCTCTTCACGGTTGACGAGGAGACCGGCCTTACCGGCGCCAACAACCTGGGCGAGGGCATGATCACCGGCTCGATGCTCATCAACCTCGACTCAGAGGACGACGCCGAGATATTCGTAGGATGCGCCGGCGGTGTCGACACCACATGCGACTTCCAATACCACCCCTCCGTAGCCCCCACCGACTTCTTCTACTTCCGCGTGTGGGTTGAGGGTGGCCTCGGCGGTCACTCCGGAGGCGACATCCATCTGGGTCGCGCCAATGCCAACAAGCTCATAGCCCGCTTCCTGTGGAACGTGAGCCGCAAGCACGAAATCTCGCTCTCGGAGATCGACGGTGGCAACCTGCGCAACGCCATTCCCCGTGCAGCCCACGCCATCTTCGGCGTGCACACATCGCATAAGGAGGAAATCCGCAAGATGCTCAACGAGTATGCCGCAACCATCGCAGCAGAGTATGCCGGACTGGAGAAGACCCTGAAAATCGACCTTGAGAGTGTGGACCGTCCTGACTTCTGCATCGATGCCGAGACCGCAGCCAACCTCATCAGCTCGCTCTACTCAGCGCCTCACGGGGTGATGTCGATGAGCCGCTCAATCGAGGGCCTGGTGGAGTCGTCGACCAACCTGGCGTCGGTCAAGATGCTCCCAGACCAGCATATCCTCGTCACCACCAGCCAGCGCTCCGACGTAGACTCACGCAAGTGTGATATCGCCAACCAGGTAGAGGCCCTCTTCACCATGGCCGGCGCCAAGGTGACCCACGGCGACGGCTATCCCGGATGGGCTCCCAACATGGACTCCAAGATCATGAAGATCGCCTATGACGCCTACCGCGACCTTTACGGCGTGACCCCCGCCATCAAGGCTATCCACGCCGGACTGGAGTGCGGACTCTTCCTCGAGAAGTATCCTCACCTCGACATGGTATCGTTCGGCCCCACACTCCAGAATGTGCACTCACCCTCTGAGCGCATGTACATCCCCGCCGTTGAGCGCTTCTGGGGGCAACTCTGCGAGATACTTCGCCGTGTAGCTGATCTCAAGAAATAACCCACATAAACCACACTTACCCCAATTGCCGGACTGAGCGGCTCGGCAATTGGGGTAAACTTTTGATTATCACCATGCGCCTAAATCTATACCAACTACTTCTTAGTCTGCTGCTTGGGTCCACATCATGCAATGCGGCCCCGGCTGACCAGTCGCCACCAGAGGCAACCGTTCCCGCCGATACCGTAGCCCTCGAGGGGGAGACCGGTGTGACCGAAACCGGCATGCACGACCGCTACACTCGCCTGACCGAGGAGGACTATAAGGCTGTGGCAGAGGAGCTTGGAATAGAAGTAGCGGCGATAAAGGCCGTGGTGGACATCGAGGCCGGACTCTCGCACGAAGGATTTGGCGAGCCGGGTAAGGCTTTGATTAACTTCGACTTGTCGATGTTCCGCAAGTTCTCGCAAAACCATGGCGTTAATGTCAACAAATATCGCCGAAGTCATTCAACAGTCTTCGCCGCCCCAAATGCCAAGCGTTACGGCACCCGTCAGGCCGCACAGCACGCGCGCCTTGAGCAAGCCAAGACCATCAACCATGATGCCGCTATCGAAGGCACTTTTTGGGGGATGTTCCAGATTGGAGGCTTCAATTGGAAGAAGTGTGGGGCTGAGTCGCTCGACGACTTTGAAGGCCGCATGAACACGTCGGAGCGTGAACAGCTCGAACTTTTCGCCAACTTCATCAAGAACGCGGGATTGGTCAAGTATCTCAAAAACAAGGACTGGGCCGGCTTCTCGCTGCGTTATAACGGCCCTGGGTACCGCAAGCGTAATTATCATGGGCGCATGGCCGCCGCCTATAATAAGTACAAAAAACAGAAATAACCCATTCCTCGACCCGGACGCACCAGGGCGCGACCCTCGCGGGTGAGGCGAGGCGCCACTGTGCTCGGCGGTTCTGCCGCCGAGAGGCCTGGGTGGGCGGTGTCGCAGTCGCCCTCAGAACGCAACTCAACAACTCAATAACTCAATAACTCAATAACTCCCCCATGACCGCTTATCTCGCTGACCACCATCTGCTGGGCCTGACCATCGGCATAGCCACCTTCCTGATTATAGGGTTCTTCCATCCCATCTGCATTAAGTGCGAATACCACTTTGGCGTGCGTTGCTGGTGGTGGTTCCTGCTGCTGGGGATTGGGGGCATTGTGGCATCGGTGCTTGTGGCCGACGTGCTTTGGTCATCGCTGTTGGGGGTGTTTGCCTTTTCGTCGCTGTGGACTATCGGTGAGATATTTGAGCAGCGCAAGCGAGTGGAGCGTGGATGGTTTCCCCGCAATCCCCGTCGCCGAAGCTGACTAACGTTTGCCTAAGAGCATCGGGAGCAGACGTCGGCCGCTCACTACTACGCATACGGCTGTGATGATAAGCGGTATCACCCAACCTATATATAAATATGTGGCAGCCATCACTGCGGCCAGTAGAAATGCGCCTAACGTGAAAGCTACAGCCGAGCCCTTGACCCAAAGATGATAGCGGCGACGATACACGATGGTGACCACAACGCTGTAGAATGCGTACCATAATATATAGGCCCAACCAAGGCCTGTGAGGCCCCACAAGTGATAGCAAACGATGTTGAGCACCAGTCCCGACACGGCGCTAAATGTCTCAGTGACAACAAAAATACGACCATCCCCCTTGGCAAGTATGGTCATGGCCACGCACCATGAGTAGGCGCGGAGTATCGTGCCCACGATGCCCCACACCATGAATGGCACGATCACCAGGAAGTCCTCGGTGTAGAGTATGCGCACTATCAGTTGGGCTGCGGTGGTGAACACGCCTATGATGGGTAGAAGCACCCATATCACAAGGCTCAATTCATGGCTGACAAACAGCGATGAGCGGTGAGGGCTGTTGTGTACCTGTGTAAGACGCGGGTAGTACTCCATGGCTATGGCCGTGAAAACCAGTCCGATATAGCGGTTAAAGAGGGTGTAGCCCGACTGATAGTAGCCTACCACGTCGGTGTTGGCCGTATGGTTGAGGTATGCGAGGAAGATGTTGTTGGAGAGCAGTTCGACAAACACCGCTATGGTCATGAAAAATCCTAAGGTGATAAATTGCCTTCCTTCGTCCAGGGTGCGTCGCATAGTCAGCGACTTAGGCGCCGGTCCGGTGGGTACGCGGTTGCATAGAGCTGCCACGCAGGTAATTACAGCGTAGGCTATGATCGATGGCACGATGGAGTTGATGCGCCAGAACACAAACATGGGTATGGATACCAGCAATCCACCGACGGCTCCCCATAGCGAGGATACCGCCAACTTGCTCAGATGCTTGGTGCCCTGCATGATAGCCTGTTCGCTATTGAGCACCGATGTCAGGAAAAGCACGGCTGAGAGCATGGCGATGCCAAGTATGTGGTCGTTGTCTCCAAAATAGAATTGGCTCAGTACCGGGGCCAGGGCCAATGTGACCACAGCCCCGAGCATGCCTAACGCCACTCCCCAACGGCGTATCACTGCACCAATCATGGCTAAGCGCTCACCCTTGGCGTCGACCACGTCGCGCACGGCCGAGGTGCGCATACCCAGTCCGGTGAGCTGCGCTATCATCTCCACCATGTTGTTGTAGATGCCAAACAGACCCATGCCGGCCGGGCCAATCAGCCATGCCACGAGCTTCATGCGTATCGCCGAGCAGAGTATCTGCGCTACTTGCAGTCCGCCAAACAGGCTCATGGCCATCAGTACGGTCGATGACAGCGAACCGTGCTGATGTCGGGTGTTGGAAGCGCTTATCTGAGCCATAGTTCAGGGTTAAGTTTATCGCGCTCTTTGCGCAGCTCGAAGTGGAGTATGTAGCGACCGTTTTCGTTGGCGTTGGGGCCGACGGCGCCAATGGTGGAGTTGCCCTTGACGGTGTCACCCTGCTTGACGTTGATGCTCTCCAGCCCGGCGTAGATTGTGATATATGAGCCGTGGCGCAGCATCACGATGATGTTGTAACCCGGGTGGCGGAACACGGCCGACACTGTGCCGTCGAACACGGCGCGCACCGGCGCGTTAGCTGCGGTCTCCAGGTCGATGCCTGAATTGTTGGTCTCCACATACTTGAGCTCGGGGTGGGTGTGACGTCCGAAGTGCTTGTACATCTTGTATGAAGCCACGGGGTAGGGAAGGCGCCCCTTGTTTGACTCGAATGAGCCTGAGAGCTTGGCGTCGGGCGACTGCTGTGGTGCCGCGGGCTTGGTTTCAGGCTTGGTTTCAGGCTTCTTTTCAGGTTTTGTCTCGGGCTTCTTTTCAGGTTTCTTTTCGGGTTTGGCCTCAGGCTTCTTCTGTTCGTTGCGCTTCTTCTGCTCCTCGGCCTCACGTTTTTTGCGGGCCTCTTCAGCCTTACGCGCCTCTTCTTTACGGCGACGCTCTTCGGCCTCGCGCTGGCGCTGCTCCTGGATGATGCGGTCGAGCTCGCGGTCGAGTTCCCGGGCGCGTTGTTCCTGCTGGCGCAGGACTTTACGCAACGACGAGCCCTCTTGCTGGAGCGATGCCACGAGTCGGCTCTGGTCGGCACGCTTAGCCTCCAATTGCGTGCGGCTCGCGCTGATTTGGGTCAGTGCTGCCTCGCGGTCGGCTTGGGCTTGCTGAAGTTCGTTTCGCTGGGCGGCCAGAGCGTCCTGCACTCGCTGGATATGCTGTGTCTTGCGATCGCGCCAGTGTGACATCTGCTTCATGTAGGCCATGCGGCGGTAGGCTTGGGCGAACGTTTCTGACGACATCAGGAAGGCCATCTTCGACATCGACTGGCGCTGTCGGCTGAACTTGCGCACGGCGCGGGCGTAGCGCTTCTTGAGCGATTTCACTTCACTCTCCTTTGCGGCGATGCTTGTATTGATGGTGTCGACGCGGGCGTTGATGGAGTCGATTGAGGCGTTCAGACGGGCGATGTTGGCGTCTATGTCAGCGATTTCAGTGCGCAAGGTGTTGAGCGAGTCGAGCTGGAGGGCTGTGGCGGCCTCGTTGGCCTGGATCTTTTGCGATGTCTTGCGGATGGCCCGGTTGTTGGCTTGCTGCTGCTGGCGCACCGTCTGCGAGGTGGTGACGGGCTTGGCGGCCTGTTTCTTCTTCTTGGGCTTGGCGATGGCGAGCATCGCGGCCGAAAGAAGCACACAGATTATGGTGACCAGCGTTTTGCGCATAATTTGATATTGGTGTTTGTCGATTAGGGTTTAGAATGATGTGAACATGTTGAGCAGATCCTTGCGGCTGAGTTGGGTGTACCCCTTGGGCATGCTCCACTGGCGCATATTGCCGGAGCCCCAACGGGCGTCGCGGAGGTTGAGCACGAGGTTGACTTGCAGTTGTTTGCCGCTTGCTTGAGCCTTGACGGTGAGTACGTTGCTCATCGTGCCACCCTTGGTGCGGGTGGGCTCGGAGTAGTAGCATGTGGCGCGATGCACGTCGCCCTGCATGAAGTCAATTGAACGCACGTGCTGCGGGTTAGGCTGGATGTTGAAGCGGTAGGTGCAGCCGCGGATCGGGGCGGGGGTGAGCGACCAGTCGGTGCCGTTGTCGGCGGCGGTGATCTTCAGCTCGGGTGTCATTGATTGGTTGAGCACTCCCTGTCCGGCCACGAAGGCGCGCCCCAGCAGAAGGTCCTGGAGGTTTTCGACGCTGAAGTTGATGCCGGCTAAAAGGTCGGGCACGCTCTCGGCGATGTAGTATTTGTGGAGCTTCTCAGTGGCGTAAACCATTTCATCGGTGATGTAGAGGGTGGCCACCTCCATGCCTAAAAAGCGCATCGACACGTAGATGCTCTTGCCACGCTCCATGTGCAGGCGGCCGCTGAGCTTGAAGTGCTGTGGCGCTGCAAGCTCAACGTCGACCGGCAGCGACAGGTATTCCCATGTGCCGTAGGTCGAAGCCAAGCCATATATGTAAGAGTCGGCCACGGTGTTGACCTGAGGGGTCTGGATTACGGTTCCCGCGGGGGTGGAGGGCTCGGTGGTGGTTGACTTCTTATGGGTCGAGCAGCCGGTCAGGGCCAAGGTGATGACTCCGATGAGCAGGGTGAGTATGATAGGTCGTGATATGTGATGCATGATTGGTGTGGTTGTTGGGCCTAATCCTCAGGAGGGTCGGCCTGTTGCTCGGCCTGTTGCTCGGCTTCGGCTGCCTTCTGCCTGAGTTCTGCGGCTTTTTCGGCGTCGCCGAGCTTTTCGTGGATGGCGGCCGCATGCTCGTAGTATTCGGCGGTGGGGTGCTCCAAATATTCGAGTGCGGTGTCGATATAGTCGCGGGCACGCTCATAGTCGCCCATAGTGTAGAGTATCCAGGCGTAAGTGTCGAGGTAGATGGGTTCTTCGGGATTGTTGCGGACGGTTTTGGCGCTCATGCGCTCAGCCCTGTCGAGCTCCTTGCCGTCGAGACATAGGAAGTAGGCGTAGTTGTTTAGCGTCATATCGTTGGCGGGATTGAGCTCGATTGCGCGGCCGTAGTATTGATATGCTTTATTGTTGTCGCCTTTCTCATGATAGAGGTCGCCGATTGTTGCCACCAATGATGACCGTGACTCGTCGCTGAGGTCAGTAGCATTGTCGAGTATGTCCTGGTATATATCAATGGCTTTGTCGTAATCTTCCTTTTGGCTATATAGCAGGGCGAGAAATGTGCGTATGATATTGGGGTTGTCGAAATGTTCCAACCCCTTCAGACCATATTCGATTGCCTTTTCGGGCTGATTGATGCCCATGAAGATCTGTATTATGGCCGACCATCGCTCCTCGTTGTCGGGATCAATGTCAAGCGTTTGCAGGATGGTTGACTCTAATTTCTCCTGGTTTTGACTCAGCGCCAGGAATGGAACGTAGACATCGAGCACGTCGAGGTTGTCAGGATGTTTCTCCAGGAGGGCCTGAAAGAGGTTGTCGATTGACTCCTGACGGGTGGTGTCGGAGAGGAATTCGCGGGCAAATCCCATAGTGGTCTGGATTTTCGACTCTAATGGGAGGTCGGAGTTGCGCACCAGGCGATACACCTCACGGCTGTAGCCTATGGTGTCACCTCGGCTCAGCAGCAGGTCGGCGCGTCGGTTGAGGATCTCGCCGCTTGTGCTGTCCATGGCTGCGGCGATGTTGATTTGCTCCATGGCGCGGTCGAGGTCGCCCATGGCCTCATAGAGGTTGGAGGCGTAGGTGTGGTTGGATGCATCGGCGGGTGAGGCCTCGAAGAGGCGTTGCAGTTCCGTCTCGATTGCTGTGGAGTCGCCCAGTGTGTAGTAGGTGCGTATTTTGCGGGCTGAGATGCCCACTCCCACCCCCTCAATCTCTTCCAGACGATTGTATAGGTCAATGGCTCGAAGCATGTTGAGGGAGTCGCGGGTGTTGTTGAGGGCTTCGGCGTATTTAAATGTCACCTCCTCCTTCGAGGGGTTGAGCGAGTCGAGCATGGCCCACACCCGCAACGACTCGTCGATGTCGCCGATCTGGTCGATGATCTCGGCGTAGTAGGTGGCGGAGTAGTAGTCGGAAGGCTCGGCGTCGATGTGGCGTCGCATCAGGTCGAGTCCATGTGTGAACATCTCCATGTCTTGGCGGTTGTTGCCCAGGAGCATCTCGAGAATACCCATCTGGTATCCCTTTACGGTCTGCGAAGAGTCGAGGGCGTACGACAGCTGCATCAGCTCGAGGGCATTCGACAGCGAGTCGGTCTGCAGCTGGCTGAGGGCCTCGAGGTAGAGGTAGTCTGACAGACGCTCGTCGGCACCCTGCTGCCAGCGGGAGGTGCGGCCGCTGAGGTTGACGCATGTGATGATGGCTGTCACTATGGCAATTATCGCCAGCCCAAGGCGGTGAGAGGAGGTGTGTCGCTTCATTGGGGTCAGTTGAGTCCGGTGTGGCCGAAGCCACCGTCGCCGCGCTTGGTCTCGTCGAGGCGCTCGGTGGGCTCCCACTCCACGTGGGTGTAATTGGTGATCACCATCTGGCAGATGCGCTCACCGTCGTTGATCACAAAGGGAGTGTCGCTCAGGTTGATGAGCACCACCTTGATCTCGCCGCGGAAGTCGGCGTCGACCGTCCCCGGGGTGTTGAGCACAGTGATGCCGCTGCGCAGGGCCAGGCCGCTGCGGGGGCGTATCTGGCACTCGTAGCCGTGGGGAAGCTGCATATACAAGCCGGTGGGGATGAGGGTGCGCTGCATGGGCTGGAGCGTCACCGGCTCTTGAAGGTAGGCTCGCACGTCCATTCCGGCCGACGAGAATGTCTCGTAGGCAGGGAGCTGATGGTGCGAGCGGTTGATTATTTTTACTTTGATGCGTTCCATATCTATATAGGCACTTATATCAGATTAACAGATTAGCGCCGCGTTTTGTTATATCATGCAAAAATAATCATTTTTCCCCATCCGCGCCCACATTCCCCCGCAAATTCATGAAAATTCTGTCAGAGGTGGCAGAATATGTGTCAGGAATGTCAGTCGGGGGGCGTCGGAGGGCTTATGTTGAGGTGTTGACAACCTTTTTGGCATAAGATTTGTTTTCTAAATAACCGCCAGAGAAAAGTATAATCAATCGAAAATAAACAAACATATTAAAACCAAAATTATTATGGGAAAGATAATCGGTATTGACCTCGGTACTACCAACTCATGTGTAGCGGTGCTCGAGGGTAATGATCCCGTGGTGATTCCTAACAGCGAAGGACGCAACACCACACCATCAGTAGTAGCATTCGTCGACGGCGGCGAGCGCAAAGTAGGTGACCCCGCCAAACGTCAGGCCATCACCAACCCCAAGCGTACAATTTACTCCATCAAGCGTTTCATGGGCGAAACCTACGGCCAGGTGGGGAAGGAGATCGAGCGCGTGCCTTACAAAGTGGTGCGCGGCGACAACAACACCCCCCGCATCGAAATCGATGACCGCAAATACACCCCTCAGGAGATCTCGGCAATGATCCTCCAGAAGATGAAGAAGACCGCTGAGGACTACCTCGGACAGCCCGTCACAGAGGCCGTCATCACCGTCCCCGCATACTTCAACGACTCACAGCGACAGGCCACCAAGGAAGCCGGTGAAATCGCCGGCCTGACCGTGCGCCGTATCGTCAACGAGCCTACAGCAGCAGCCCTGGCCTACGGCCTGGACAAGACCAACAAGGATCAGAAGATCGCAGTGTTCGACCTCGGTGGCGGTACATTCGATATCTCTATCCTCGAACTCGGCGACGGCGTATTCGAAGTGAAGTCAACCAACGGTGATACCCACCTCGGTGGCGACGACTTCGACCACGTAGTCATCGACTGGCTCGCCGACGAGTTCCTCAAGGATGAAGGCGTTGACCTCCGTCAGGATCCCATGGCACTGCAGCGTCTGAAAGAGGCCGCCGAAAAGGCCAAGATCGAGCTGTCGAGCACCACCTCGACCGAGATCAACCTTCCCTACATCATGCCCGTCAACGGTATTCCGAAGCACTTGGTTAAGACCCTGACCCGCGCCAAATTCGAGCAGCTCGCCGACAAGCTCATCCAAGCCACAATCCGTCCCTGCGAGCAGGCATTGAAGGACGCCGGTCTGCAGACCAAGGATATCGACGAGGTGATCCTCGTGGGTGGTTCGACCCGTATCCCCGCCATCCAGCAGGTAGTGGAGAAATTCTTCGGCAAGGCACCCTCAAAGGGCGTTAACCCCGATGAGGTAGTAGCTGTGGGCGCAGCCATCCAGGGTGGCGTGCTCTCAGGCGACGTCAAGGACGTGCTGCTGCTCGACGTAGTGCCACTGTCAGTGGGCATCGAGACCCTCGGTGGCGTGATGACCAAGCTTATCGAAGCCAACACCACCATCCCTACCCGCAGGAGCGAGACATTCTCAACCGCTGCCGACAACCAGCCTTCAGTCGAAATCCATGTGCTCCAGGGCGAGCGCCCCATGGCCAAGGACGACAAGACCCTCGGCAAGTTCCACCTCGACGGCATCGCTCCCGCGCCCCGCGGCATCCCGCAGATCGAAGTCACCTTCGAGATCGATGCCAACGGTATCCTCAACGTATCGGCCAAGGACAAAGCCACAGGCAAGGAGCAGTCGATCCGCATCGAAGCCTCATCAGGCCTTACCGACGAGGAAATCAAACGTATGAAAGCCGAGGCCGAGGCCAATGCCGCAGCCGACGCCAAGGAGAAGGAGCGCGTCGACAAGCTCAATCAGGCCGACGCTGTGATCTTCCAGACCGAGAAACAGCTTGCCGACCTCGGCGACAAGATTCCCGCCGACAAGAAGGCAGCCATCGAGGCAGCCGTAGCCAAGCTAAAGGACGCCCACAAGGCAGCCGACCTGGCCGGCATCGACTCAGCCATCAAGGAGATTGAGACCAAGTTTGGCGAAGCCCAGCAGGATATCCTCAACGCCCAGCAGCAGGCCCAGGGTGGAGCTAACCCCGGCGCTGACTTCGGTGGCCCCGCAGGCGGCCCCGCAGGCGGCTCAAAAGGTGGCGACGACCACGTGACCGACGTCGACTTCGAAGAAGTGAAGTAACGAAAACACTACAGACACAATTTAGATTATGCATAGGAAGCGGAGCGTAATCCCGGCGATTACGCTCCGCTTCCTATGCGTAAAGATGGGGCAACTTAAGATTTTCATTAAGTTTTCTTTTAAGGGAAACAATTGTGAGTTTTTGTTAATTGTAGTAATTGGGGCTATCGACGACAATAAAAACTTCCATAAGCACGCCGAGACTTCCAAGACTATATTGTTCCCAATAGGATTGGACTATTAGGCGTTATCGGGAGAAATTATGTCGAACTTAATGGTTATGGGTTTACAAATACTTTAGAATATCAAAGAAAGTCCCATCGGGTTCAGCGATGGGACGATATGGAGCGGGTATGTGTATGAGGCTGGGTTAGGAGTCGATGCGCTCCAGGGTCAGGGTGCCGCACTCCTCGAGCTGGGGCACCAGGCGGTGGAAGTGGGTGGAGTGTTTTACCCAATAAACATTATCCACGCAAGGTATGTGGGCCCATTAATCGCCCTGCTCGGTAGCTACAGAGTCAGGTTCTTGGGGAATGAGGGGGGGGGGAGAGGAGGATGAAGGTGTGGGGATGGGCGCCGCGGATTTCGTTGACCAAGGGCATGATCAGCTTCCGCATCATCTCGAACCCCTCGGCTGTGGGGTGGCAGCCGTCGTAGGAGTATAGCTCATTGAATGCCAGACCGTCGTCGGTCATTGGCGTGTGCAGGTCGATGTAGGGGCAGTGGGTCTCGCGGGCAAGCTGCTTGAGGGCCTCATTAGCGGCAACGATGTCAGCTCCAGGGGTCATCTCGGGGCGCCAGAAGAAGTAGTTGCAGGGGAGGTTGGAGGCGATTATGGTTACGGCTCCCGACTCCTGGGCCGCATCGACCATCTGCCGCACGTTGTCGGTCATTTGCTCGATGGTGACCGGCCCTTCGTTTTGGGCTACGTCGTTGGTCTGCGGGCTGATAATCACCACTACCCGCGGCTGGCAGGCATCGATGTCGGCCTTGGCGCGGAGCAGTATCTGGCGTGAGGTCTCGCCGCCGATGCCGGTGTTGACTATATCGTTGTCGGCGAACCACTGCCGGTCCTGCTGTAGCCAGAGGCTGGCGATTGAGTTGCCTAAAAACAGTGCCACCTTCGGCTGCTCAGGTATGGTGTCGGGGATAGTGTCGGGGATGGAGTCGGGGATAGTGTCAGGTACAGTGTCGGCGGGCACATCAGGGTCGCTGCCGGGGTCGGCATCAGTGGCTCCCATGCGCCATGGCAGGGCCGAGGCGAGCAGTAGCAAGAGGGTGAATATGACGAGTTGATGTGACGTTTTCATGTTCCTATGTGAGTAAAATCGGCCACAAAGATATAGAAAAACAATGGATTGCGAAAAAATCTTGTCCCCGGCGATGTGAAAATTAGATAAAAATGCGTACTTTCGCGAAGTAATTCTCAACGCCAATCAATAAAGTGTAGCTATATGATTAATGCTCAAGACATTAAGAACGGTACTTGCATCCGCATGGACAACCGTCTGTATTTCTGTGTGGAATTTCTCCACGTAAAGCCTGGCAAGGGTAACACCTTCATGCGCACCAAACTTAAGGACGTAGTCGACGGCCGCGTGCTCGAGCGCCGCTTCAACATCGGTGAGAAGCTCGAGGATGTGCGCGTGGAGCACCGCAACTATCAGTACCTCTACGCCGAGGGTGAGGACGATATCTTCATGAACGTGGAGACCTACGACCAAATTCCCATCAAGAAGGCTCTCGTCACCGGCGCCGACTTCATGAAGGAGGGGGACCAGGTTGAGGTAGTGTTCGACGCTTCGACCGAGACCGTGCTCTTCGCCGAGATGCCCATCAAGACTGTGCTCGAGGTCACCTACACCGAGCCCGGCATCAAGGGTGATACCGCCACCAACACCCTCAAGCCCGCCACCGTAGAGACCGGCGCCACAGTGCGCGTGCCTCTGTTCGTCAACCAGGGCGACATGATCGAGATCGACACTCGCGACGGCAGCTACATCTCGCGCATCAAAGCCTAAGCCTGCCAGCGCAAGTACCCAACCCATAGAGGCTGTGCCCCATCCGCGGGGCTCAGCCTTTTTTCATAAATTGGCCACAGCATTTTTTAAACTATAAAACCCCACCGAAAAGCGTAATATATGTGCCGATGATCAGAAAA
>CAZVNS010000010.1:0-57747 GCA_964628905.1 uncultured Muribaculaceae bacterium
AAAGATACAAATTATTTTTCTAATTTACGAGCACTTAATTTATAGAAGTCCCCTTAAGTAGTTTTTTGTATTCTGAGAGTAACTTCTTGTATTCCGAGCAATCATGATTAACCTCTTCACATTTAGAGATATAGTCTTGCAATTCCGAAATTATGCGTTTAATTTGGCCCACATTTCTCGTGCGTTGGCACTCATCTAAGGACACCTTCCTTAATTCCACGCCTTTTTGTGATCTAATAAGGTCAGAGAGTATTCTGGCCTTAGAGATCTTTCCTGCAGATCTATACCAATCGCGGGCCTCCTTTAGCTTTCCAGATGCAATAAGTTGTTGGCCTTCTTCAATGGTTGATACGTCTTTAGGCTGTTGATGTATTCTGCTTCCGATTGGTTTCTGATTGCTTTTTCCGCTACCCGATGACGAAATCCGTTTCTCGGTTGGATGTAATTCGCCATCATAGTGCTTGTTATCGTTTTTAGAAGGAATTTGTGAGGTAATTTGAGCAAGTTCATCTCTGACACTGCTCAAAACATTGTCTGTCCCGGGTACATTTGCAATCCGATCGATAAAACTATTTAGGATTTTGATTGCATCAGTGGCTTGCCCATTACGTACTTTGCCTTTTACGGAAGCCCTTATTTCTCTCCATTCGCGCTCAATTGATTTAACAATCGACGGGTTGATTGTCCGAGTATCCTTAGGTTGACCAGAATGTAGCGAGGTTAATATCGAGTCTATGTCCTTAATTAAATCATCGGTTCCAACTATGTTGCAGAAATTCTTTTTGAAGTCCTCAAGAAGTTGTATAGCCTCTTGTACGCGACCATTGCGCGCCATCCCCGAAGATTGCGCATTAACCTCGCGCCATTTTCGTTTCACCTCTTTTAGGGGATCCAGTTTGCGCTTGTTCTCTTCAAGCTCCTTGCGACGAGTCTTTATGCGCTCTGTTTTTGCGGCCCATTTTGTCAGATTAGCCGCATCCTCCTCTTTCAGTGCATCACACATCTGAATTGCAGCATCGAAATCATTTGATTCTTCGGCCTCATTGAGTTTTTTTACCAGATTTTGTATTCTGGTTTTTTGTTTTGAGCGCAGTTCTGAAATACGACGTTTAATCAATTTAGCATCTTCGTTGGATGAATCTAAATTGAGAACTTTCCCAACTTCCTCAAGAGCCTCGTTATAAAGCTTCTGCGCAAAGAACATATGAGCGCGATTAAGGAAATTTGTAACCTTTTCCTTAATATCAAGTTGCCGCTTTGAGTCTCGCTTTATGCGCATTACCTCCTCTGAGTCCGGTCTCAATTCTAATGCAATGTCACATTGAGATATTGCATCATTCCATCGACCCTCCGAGTAAGCGGTCTTTATCCTTTGGAGAATAGTGGAGAATTGCTTATTATTCGCTCGTTGTTCTGCGAGTAATTGTTGGGCGAGGTTTTGTTTTTCTTTTGCATATTCGTCTTCAGGACGATGTGTCAGAGCAATTCCTGCCCATTCGCGCATATTTTCGTAGTCGTGTTCACTTTCGTAACGCTCTATATTTTCAATGGCATTGTTATATTCCTTTTCTGATTTAAGTGCTGCTTCTTTTTCTGCAAGCTCTTTTTGTGCGGCAGCTTGCGCAGCCTCTTTTCTGGCTGCTTCTTCACGAGCTTGGCGTTTAAGTTCCTCTTGAAGTTCAGCGTCTTTTACAAAATCGGCGGTAGCTCCAGTGAATTGTGAGCAGTCAATCTGGGCGTAGACGCTGACAACCTTTGGCAACTCAACTTCACGATATTTCACAAGTTTGTTTTCATCAACAATGAATCGGCTGTTGATGGCATCAGTAAACTTTGTGTTTGTAAAGGTATTGCCAATGAACGTTATACCTGCAATCTCATGGGGTTGAACGTTGTTAGACCTAACAAACTCTGCAATCTTACGGACAATATCATCCACTAATCCAACGGTTCTCTGGTCTAAGTCAACAGGCTCTATTGTAACCGAGTATGGATTATTTGGCGCAACTGCAAAGGTTATGTTTGGTAGCGTGACAGGGAGACCGAATCTTCTGTTGGCTATCTGACGCAGCCATTTGTCGGCAAACCGCTCTTGCCGCTTATATTCCTTTGCAAATTCATCGGTAGTAGATAGAAATCGTGTTGTTCTATTTATATTCTCTACAACCGACTCAATCAGAGCTCTTTTTCTGACATCAAGGCCGAACCCTTCCAATGTCGCCTCACTCATTCTAACAAAGAGATTCTCTGTTAACTTATAGAGTGAGAAATGCAGATTATCATTGGTCGCTACGAGCGAGAGATATATTCCGGGAGAAATAAATATTCCACGCATCTTAGACTCTTCCAGCCCAAGATGCGAAATTCGGGCGACACTCTCAATCACATTGAAATTCGATTCTTTAAGTTCTTGAAGGAATTTCAAACGGGCGATATCAGATATGTCGGTAGAGAAAGAGATGTAGGTATCAACTTCACCTTCCTCTTGAATCGCGTCATGAAGATGGCTGAATATGTTTGCAACCTTAAAGATTTTACGCATCTCTTCAGGTCGATTGTCATATCGAGTGAAATGATTCTCGCCTGTCTCGATTAACGGGAATATATCTCCAAAATAGTGGGGCTCTTTGTCTCTGTATTTGTCCTCATAGGTTTTGCCGTAAACGACTCTATTGTTTGCGGTATCTTCATGAAAGAACAACCATATCCGGTCCTCTCCGTTTGGCAAAGCAAGAGGTATCACGTTGCCGTCGAGATTGACAGCAACGGTGATAAACCATTTGTCTACATATAGAGAGAGTGCTTTCATCTTACTCTTTATTGATTAAAAACTTTGCGTACGAGTGATTTCAGGAAGCAAGCCCCCTCGGCAATGATAATGGGCTGATGGTAGTGGAAACCGTCACCATTTTTGCTGTTTCGGGCAGCCTTCTTATATTCCTGATCACTTGTGCAGAACGGTATGATTCTGTTCGGAAGGTCTCCGAGTTCGTCGCGCAGTTGTTCATCTGCTTTTTTATAGAGGTTTGTTCGTTTGCTGACGAAGTCAATGAATATGTCCATGTATTTCTCGAAGTTCTGAACTCCGGAGAAATCGAAATTGCTCATTTCATCGGCAAACTGCTCACCTGTGACTTCCTCGTCGGCAGCGATAGAGATGTTAACGCCATCACGGAGGAAAGTCACGCCCGTTTCACCGCAGATGTCAGAGTCAGTAAGAGACGAAACAACGGCAAGTTCTTTCTGCTCACAAAGACCTCTTGCGACTTCGGTCTTATTGTCGTTCTCAATCTCTTCGCGGCAAGTTACCTTTACGTTACTCTCTGGCAAAACGAGTTTCAATCCTGCATTTACGCAGTTGCTGTAGAACTCGTTGGTTGTGCGTGTGCTGGTAGCATGGCGCAACCAATGGAAGATACGACCTCCCTTGCCGAAAGGCAATAAATCAACTTTTTCAATATTGCCGAGACGATTCTCCTTAATTGACTTGCCGATAAGCATACCGGAATAGAACAGAAGGAGACCGCACACATATGCGGGTATAGTGAAGACGAACTTGGCGTTTGCAGCCAACGAGTCGTAGAACACATCATAGTCCTCCTGTGTCTTGAGCTGGTCAAAGATGTTGTTCAAGAAATACGGAGCCTTGTCGGGATGTGTCAGCACGTCCTTTATGTTTTCAACATGTACGTCGGTGTTATGACCTTCATGGAAGTCCACCAAAGCCTGTCGGAACTGCTCTGATTTGATTACTGCATCAAAGAACACTCCGGCAGCAAGTCTTACTGAACTTTCTCTGAACAGAGAGGGCTTGTTGCTGTCTTGCGGATTCTTTGCAATCAAGAGTATGTCGCTGGTGCTACCACCTACGTCAATACCGAGGAACATGTTGTTGCCCGACAGACCGAAGTCCTGTGACATCGCGTAGCTGCACACGGCTTCAGCCTCAGTAATGAAGTCGCCGGGAAGTTCTGGTTTACGGCCAAACGGAGTGATATTGCACAAATCCTCATAGATTCGTTCAAGTTCATCTCTGTCTGACGGCATCATTGAGCCGGGGAAACTCCAGTAGATTTCCTCGGGACGAATACGATTTGTGTAGAGGAATGCACATGCCTGAAGCCAAATGGATTTCAGAAAGGCTCTCTTCTTTTCGCGTCCCTTGTCATTGTCAAGCCACTTCATGTTGTAGTGGAGCGTTCCCGCCTGAGTCTTAATCTCAAACTCGTTCATTTCTTGAACTCGCACGTTGGGACGGTTCACAGGAACGCCACCAGCCACTTCTTCGGATTGGTTGGGACCAACATAGCGCGAATCATGCTCGTGAAGCCATGACTTCAACTGACCATTCTCTGACGGGTAGTTTGTGAAGAACAGCAATTCGTTATTCTCAGCTACGGCACGTTTGTCATTGTTCTCACGCCCAACAAGAACCGCACGGTAGTTCCCAAATACCATTGGCTTCGCACCGTGATCGTTGGCGTTATAGAATAAACATGTGTTGTTACTACCGAAGTCTACACCGACTACGGCAGTAGAATTCATATCAACAGAAGTCAAGTCTTTGACTACGTCCTGACGCATCATCAAGAAGCCTGCGCCCATTGTCTTGCCTGTTACCCGAACTATGGCGGAGAGACCGCACATGGGCTTATTAGAAGCTATGATGTTATACTTCGGCAGATTGTCGCTCTGTCCACTGGGAAAAGTTACAAGTTTCTTGATGTTAACCTGTTTTACTTCCGCTGGTGTAGGTTCATAGCGAGATGTCAAGAATTGACCGTCAATTGTTTTCAGTATCTTACCCTTGGTGCGATACAAGGGGAGGAACTGCTCGGTATCAGTATCGGTGAACTCAGAGAACAAGTAATATTTATTCCATATTCCTGATACGAAATTAGGCCATGCAATAACCTTTCCTTGGTTCTGAACCCAGTGGATATTGTACTCTCGGTCGTTAAGCGTGACGCTTTCGCCGTCAATCTCGACTACGAGCGAAACACTAAGCAGTCCAGCATCAGTGATGTGGCATGTCAGACGAGTGTTTGAGCTGTTGCCATATCCAAGTATGCTGTCCAGTTTGTTCTGGAAAATGTCAATACCTATCTCCGACAGAGGGACACTGAAATAGAATGTCTCTCCTGTTTGGATGTCGTTAAACGACAGATAGTAAACTGGTGATTCTGATAGTTTGGGACGTTGTGATTTGGGTTCAATCCATCCTACAACATATTCGTCGTGACTCAGAAGTTCCTGAATGTCACCAATAGTCTGATAGTTACCATCATTTATATATGTGAAGGTGAAATCCGGTTTGAGATATACTGGTACATCGCTTTTGAACAAGCCTGCGAATGGTTCTTGCAGTCCACCATATTGAGCAACGGGTCCAACCTTTTTGAGACCGTTTCCTTTGTCAAACAACTCCTGTTCCCAATTTCGGGCCATTCCCTTGAATCCGGAAAGGTTGATGGGCATTTTGCCGCCTCTTTGAGAATTGATTAATGTCTCAAACTGCGCAACGTTTTTGTTCAGGTTATGAATGAACAAGAACACCTTCTGCAACTGCTGTGGAGTGAGGTATCGGGTAGGATCCTCGAATTTTCCATTCCTGTACCAGTTGATATCGGAGGCAGTTTCACCAAGACCGGAATAATTTACACCGGTGAATACACCTGTCAGAGGAGAAGTGCCGCCAACGAGTTGGTTGCGATAGTAAATCAGATGCACGAACGGCTGAGCATCTGGATTTTTAGCCAAGTCTTGTTGATTCGACCACACATCCTTGTCATCGAACAACATGCGGCCAAAGGCTGAAGCAATGGCATAGTCTCCACCTCTTACATCCATTTTTACAGGTGCTGAGAAACGGATGCGGTCTGGGTAAAGTGCTATTGTTGCCAACAATCCGCGCCATTCCCCATGAAGAATCTCATAGAAATTTAGCAAACCCCCATTGTCGATACTAGGGTTAGGATTGTTGATGGTATCAAGTGCATACTTAAAAAGCTTGGCGCGAGCCCACGGCGAGGGAACGCCGGAGATGAGTGCGCTAAGTGTTTGGGCATTGACGGTGCCAAGAATGTCACCGGTCTGAATACCCTGAATATAGGAATTAGCCATGTTAAGCTCATTCCATTCACCTTGTGTTCCGGTGTTTAGAGTCGTGTAACTCTGAATTAGAAGTGCTTTCGACATATCCTATATCAATTAAAGTTATACAGTTTTGTAAGAGTGTTGTAAATCAATTTGTACAGCTGTTCACCACGGTTGGTGATGCCATTGCCGCCTCCGCTGTGAAGCTCCTCCAAGAATTTCTTCTTGAAGCTATTAAATTTACTGCCAAAGGGACCTGTTGAATACTTGTTGTCTTTCCCGATTCCTTCACTACGGTATATATTCTTGTTCCAGTCCAACTTCATCAACTCCTTCATACTCTGAGGGGCAAAGAGTTTGGCATTAAGTAGGAACTTATCACCACCACCTGCTGAACGGTGTAGCTGACGTAGCCATCCTTCCTCCAAAGCTCCACCTTCCTGCATACGAGCAAAGAAATGACGGAAGTATTCTTTGAGGTATTTCACCTGAGATGGGTCTATCTCCTCAAAGCCGACTACTTCCTTATCTTCTCCGGAACGTGCCTTTTCTACGAAGTCATCCACTCCGTTGTTAAAGAGTGCGAAGGCTACTAGACAGCCGAGTTTCTTGGCGAACTCGGTCTGCCTTTCTTTGCCAACGAAGTCTTGGAAATCGAATTTGTCGTTGTCCTCGACAGCGCGATAAAGATATTCTGTCTTATAGTTGTCCTTATCTTCCTGAAGAGTTTCTTTACTACAGTTGAAGAAATCAAGTGCGGCGCTTGCGGCGAGCAGTTCGATGTAATGCGAATCATTTTTCTGTTCTGCTCCACCTGTCAGAGTCTTACTACCAGTAGATTTTGCACGTTGCATTGGATCCCAGTTCGTTCCATTGGTCCCCATCATGTAGAAACGCTGATAGATACTCCTTACTGTTGCATCATCATCGTAGAACATCATTGCAACTTGTGAGTTCAGTGCAAACTTATCACTTGTCGCGATTACTTTCTGCTGGCTGATTTGACCTGCGTCCGGAAGTGTAAAGTTGAAGTACGCAGTGAGAAGCGTTGAGCCGAAATAGGCATTCTTCAGCACGTCTGCGCTTCCATTACTTATTATTTGTGCTGCTTTGGAAATTGCCTGTGGTATGATAGGAATTGAAGAAGCGCCTGTACCACCGAACACAGAACCAAGGATGAATACCTTTGCTTTGCCTGCTGTGGTTTCTGTAATCAGAGCACTGATAAAGTCTTTTAATCCAGATGGAAGTTTCGATTTGGAGGCCTCAACGATTGACTGATACATCATCATCGAGCCCAAGTGGGTCTGTGCGCGATAGCCATGTTGAAGGTTAAATTCTTCTACATTTCTATCCAACACCAAGTCAGCCAAGTCGGTTTCCTCTCGGTGATTGTACTGGGTATCGCCGTAGTTGAACACATCTTTGAATGTGCTCTTTGTCTCATAGTTGGGCGAAAACTCATAATATTTTATATTGGCTGAGAAGAAGGTTTCATTATGTGCCACGCGGTCTGCCGCCTTAAGTCCTTTAGCGTTAACGTAAGCCTCCTTCAATTCTTTTAAGCGCCCAAAATTGCCGTTATTCTTGTCTGTGTCAAGCGCAAGGAGGTGTATGTCTGTATCGTCAAACATACCCATAGCACAGAGATGAATGAGGCTCTCAATACATCTCATGCCGGTACCGCCAATACCGAGAACGAAAAATTGTTTTGCCATGGTTTAGTTCTTTTTCTTGCCTAAGATTGATCCAAACTTGGTGTTGCGGAAACCAAGCATAAGTACAAGCCCTACTACAAAATATATACCGATTGAAGCGAGCAGAACATAAAGGTTAGTGCCCTCAAACATGCTTCTGAAGCCTGGATTCTGAATTTTCGGCACAATAGCTTGCATGTTGTATAACCAGTAACCGGCGGGTGCTACAAGCCCAATCACAATAAACCATATGCGACGGGTAATGAAGTCACGTCGGTCGCTTCTAAAGTTGATGATGAAAGCTATCGCAATAGCCAATGCGAGTGCGATGCCGCAGACTATGAGCCCGTAAATCCAAGCATCTGCCTGTGCTTGTTGGAGCTGTATCTGTGTTCTGATGATGGTATTCATTGTATTTAGTATTTATCAGATTTTACATATATAGTGTACAGGGTTTTGCCTTTCAGTTGTTTCAATAAATCCGGGTCAAATACACAATTCTTCAAGCTTTCAGAGATTGATTCATTAGTTGCGCCATCTTGAACTATTGAATCAAAATTAAACATATCAATACTGTTGCCAAGAATGTTTTCAAGTTCTTTGACTTTGATTTCTATCTTAAAGTAGTTAAATGGCTTGCCGTCCAAATCTCCGTTGGGCGCAAAATTGTTGATATCGAAATAGAGGTCGACATTACCATGCTGCTTAAACTCTTTGTCGTCCGCAACAATGAAGTTAGGTATCTCAGCCGGATTGATTTCTGTAAAACCTACTTTTTCTCCGCTTTCTAACCGATTGTATACGTCAAAGTAGTCACTATTGATATTGAAAACCTTTACATCAATATCTTTGATGCGGTAACAACCAAAAGCATTCTTGTTAATTTTAAGACCTCCGATTAATTTTTCTCCATTCGGGAGAGGATTGCCTTGGTCATCAACACCGCTCATGATGTAGTTGAGAATGTTTTTCCAGTCAACTTGCCAATCCTGAACTTCCATTGGGCCATATCCCTTGATGTCAGCGGCAAGTACTTCATTGGGAACTGAAGTATTGCCATTCAATGTCAAAGCCCACGGGTAATTCCCACTCAAATGAAATTCGTCAATTTGAGGAAAATCTTCGAGATTGATAACCTCAGTTATGCGATTATAAAAGTTGCCCTCTATTCTATCGTCAGTGAATATAATGTAAAATCTTTTTTTGTTGAAGGTCTGCCCTTTATAGACTTCTTGATAAGGCTCAGCAATAATATGAATGTCATGTCCTTTAAGGAGCCATTTCTTAAAGGCTTCGTGCATATAAGGATTGTTGGGATTGTTTTTAGTTGCAGTTTTTGTAAACAATTCGCCGTCAGTAAGCATGACCGATTCGGCATCTCTTTCAGCCATCTGATTGATTGCATTATCAAGTGCTGCATAATTCACCTCAACGACGTTGTTCAGTAAGTCATACACTTTGCCGTTTTCCTTCTGGATGTCGTCACCTTTAATCGACCAGTACTCTTTTGTCGCAGCAGTCAGTGGTGAAATCATCTTCTGATAGAAAGGCGAAGACATTCCATTTGCTATGCAATTTGAATAATCTACAAATAAAGCCAATTGGTCGTTAGGCATATCAGTATTTTCAATCCCCTCGGTAAGGAGATGAAATTCCGCCAAATGCTTGGTGTCAAATGGAACATTATTTTCGCAGGACACAAGTAATGAACCGGCTGTTATTATGCCGGCAACTGCTATAATCGCAAGAAGTATTTTGTTGTTAGATGTCATTCTGTGCTTAATAATTGGTCAATTTGGCAAGCCACTCTTGAATAGAGATACTTAACCAACTGCAAAAGTACATAAAAATGGGACACCTGCAAATTTCTGTGTTTGAAAATTACATGAAAATTACCTAACCGAATATCAGGGATACTCTGTAGAGAAAGAATTTGATGTCTGAGACTCCCTTTAACCGAGCACGAAAGTCCTTGATTTTGGAGTTTAGGGATTCAGCAAATGCGTTTGTAGCACGATTGTTGAAATACTTTATAACGTTGCTAAATTTGTCTTCCATCGTATCAGCCACAGTGGCAAAAGCTTCTATTAAGGGTTGTGGGGTTGGTGGGATGGGAAAAATGTTGTAATTTTGCAGGAAAATATTGTGTTTTGACCGCGAAGATTGGAAACAATTAGAGAGATCGAAAATTTCATTAACAATCACAATCGTTAAAGCTAACGTAACAAATGTCAACACTCAGATTTAAAGCTGTGGAAGAAGCCATGGGCCGCAAGGCTATGCCCGTGGCTATTCCGGCCGAGCGCCCGGAAGCCTATTATGGCAAACAAGTGTTCAACCGCCAGAAGATGTTTGAGTATCTGCCAAAGAAGACCTATGATGTGTTGGTGGATGCTATCGACAACCGCAAGTCGCTCCCCCGCGAATATGCCGACTCCGTGGCCGAGGGGATGAAGCGCTGGGCCATCGACAATGGCGCCCGCCACTACACCCACTGGTTCCAACCCCTTACCGACGGCACCGCCGAAAAGCACGACTCATTCGTGGAGCATGATGGCAAAGGAGGCGTGGTGGAGAAATTCAACGGCAAGCTGCTCGTTCAGCAGGAGCCTGACGCCTCAAGCTTCCCCAGCGGAGGTATCCGCAACACCTTCGAGGCTCGCGGTTATTCGGCGTGGGACATCTCATCGCCCGCCTTCATCATCGGTGAAACACTCTGTATACCAACCATCTTCATATCATACACCGGAGAGAGCCTTGACTATAAGACCCCTCTGCTGCGTGCACTTAACGCCGTCGACAAGGCCGGAACCCGCGTGGCGCGCTTCTTTGACCCCGAGGTGAGGCACGTCAACGCCTTCCTTGGTTGGGAGCAGGAATATTTCCTGGTGGATGAGTCGCTCTACTTCGCCCGTCCCGACCTGGCTCTGACCGGACGTACGCTTATGGGGCATGAGAGCGCCAAAAACCAGCAGCTCGAAGATCACTATTTCGGGGCTATCCCCTCGAGGGTGGAGGCTTTCATGCTCGACCTCGAAATCGAGGCCCACAAGCTGGGCATCCCGGTGAAGACACGCCACAATGAGGTGGCCCCCAACCAGTTTGAGCTCGCCCCCATCTACGAGGAGGTCAACCTCTCCAACGACCACAACCTGCTGATAATGTCGGTGATGCGCGAGGTAGGCCGTCGCCATAATTTCCGTGTGCTCCTTCACGAGAAGCCATTCGCCGGGGTCAACGGCTCAGGCAAGCACAACAACTGGAGCCTCGGCACCGACAAGGGTGTGCTGCTGTTCAGCCCCGGTAAGACACAGCGCGAAAATCTGCAATTCGTCACATTCGTTGCCAATGCTATGGCCGCCGTCTATAAACACAACGCCCTGCTCAAAGCGTCGATCATGTCGGCCACAAACGCCCACCGCTTAGGCGCCAACGAGGCTCCCCCGGCCATCATCTCAATATTCACCGGCAAGCAGTTGGCTGAAATCCTCGACGGTATCGCCAACGGCAACGTCACCCTGGAGGTTGCCGCCAAGGAGGGAGTGAGCGTGGGCGTAAACCAGATACCTGAGATCTTGGTGGACAGCACCGACCGCAACCGCACATCGCCCTTTGCCTTCGTGGGCAACCGCTTCGAATTCCGCGCCATGGGCTCACCGGCCAACTGCGCCACATCCATGCTCGCCCTCAACGCCGCGATGGCCGATCAGCTCAACGAGTTTGCCGACACCGTGCAGGCGCGCATCGAAGCTGGCGAGGAGCTGAATAAAGCTATCCTCTCAGAGGTGAAGAAGTTGATTGAACAGTCGCGCAACATCCACTTCGACGGCAATGGATATTCCGATGAGTGGAAGGAGGAGGCTGCCAGGCGCGGACTCGATTGCGAGACATCCGTGCCCAAAATCTTCGACGCCTACTTGAGCGACACATCCAAGGAGATGTTCCGCCGCACCGGCGTGCTCTCCGACGTGGAGCTTGAGGCCCGCAACGAGGTGAAGTGGGAGATGTACACCAAGAAGGTGCAGATCGAGGCCCGCGTGCTGGGCGACCTCGCCATCAACCATATCCTCCCCGTGGCCACACGCTACCAGTCGATGCTGCTCGACAATGTGAAGAAGATCATGGACCTCTTCCCCGCCGACAAAGCCTCCGACATGGCGAGCGATGACATGGCCACCATCGAGAAGATCGCCGAACACATGAAGATGATCAAGCGCGAGGTGGCCGAGATGGTGGATGCCCGCCGTGTGGCAAACCGCATCACCCAGGAGCGCAAGAAGGCCATCGCTTACCACGACACCGTGCTCCCCCACATGGATGTGATACGCTACCACATCGACAAGCTCGAGCTGATGGTCGACAACGAGATCTGGCCCCTCCCCAAATACCGCGAGCTCCTCTTCATCCGCTAACCAACACCCCTACTATACACAGGGCCTCCAATCCGTTGCCGGGTGGAGGCTCTGCTTGTATGTGGGTGCGCCACTGTGCTCGGCGGTTTCGCCGCCGAGAGTTATAAGGGAGCTGTGTTGATTAGCGGATCACGGTCTTGGTGACGGTGCTGCCCTGACGACGGATCACGAGCTGTCCGGCGGCGGGGTTCTGGATGCGCTGGCCCTGGAGGTTGTAGTACTCTACGGGTGCGTTTTGGTCGTCAAGCTCTACGGCTACGTTGCCGATGCCGGTCGAGGGTGAGTTAACTGAACCGAACACTTTGAAGTCCTGGAGCTTGATGTTCCACTGGGGGTTGGCGGCTTCGGTAGTGCGGAGGGCCACATAGCGGTGTGAGGCGGTAGGCTCCTGGAAGAAGTAGTGCTCGCGGGCGTTGGTTTCTTCGTTCTCCCACACTTTGTCCTCGAGGGCCATATCCTGGGCTGCGATGCCGCCGCTGATTTCGGCGGGTGCGGTGTTCGACAGGGTTACGGTGAATTTTGAAGCGTTGGCGCCTTCGAAGTATACCTCAACACCCTCGATGTAGTAGCCATCTTCCTTCTCGAGGTCGAGGATGAGATAGTGGGCGTGGGTGGCGGGGTCGTTCTCGTCGCAGTTCCACTCGATGTATGAGTCGCGGTCGCCTGAGGTGACATCGTTGACTGAGCCGGCTATTACGTTCTCAGTGTCGGTGTAGCCTGTGAGGCCGGCGGCGAGGTCGGTAGCTTCCTTGCAACCCATCACGGCGATTTCGGTTGAGCTGGTCATGTCGCCGCAGGTGGCGGTGATGGTGCGTGTACCCTTTTCGTGGAGAGGGTTCAAGGTGTTGTCCTCAAATTCGTCGTATTTGTTGGTTGAGGTGTATGTAATCTGGCCACCGTCGGCGTAGTAGCCCTGAGCGTCCTTGAAGTAAGAGTAGAGTGCTACGGGTTTCTCGATTACGGTGGTGTTGGAGGCTGCTGAGAGGTTCAGCTCGGTAGCTTCGCCGACTACGGGCATCTCGTTCTCCTGACCCCACTGGGTGTAAGATGAGCGGATGTCGATGACGCCGCCGTCATAGGCGATGTAGTGAGAGATGGCCACGTTGGCGTCGAGCTCCTTGCCGGTGAATGTGTACTCATAGCGGCCGGTCTCGGCGTTAAGGGCGAGGGTTACGAAGTTGCCGGGGGCGTTGTCCGACCAGATTTGGGGCACCAAGCCTACGACGTTGATGTCGCCAAGGTCGATAGAGTAAACGGCGGTCTGGTCGCCATCGTTGTAAACCACGCTCCAGGGGAGGTTGACGCGGATTGAGCGGCGGTCGGCCTCAGTCTCACCAGCGAGGAAGGCGTTCTTGAACTCTACGGGGAGGAGATCGTCGTAGACGTAGTCGCGGGCTGTAGATGATTTGGTCTTGAAGGTGACGGTGACGTGGTCGCTCTCCAGCTCGCCTGCTACGGCGTAAACCTCGCAGGTGTAGTCGGTCTTCTCAGCAAGGCCGGTCAGCTCGATGGGTGAGGCTGTGGCGGCTACTGCTGCGGCGTCGCCGAGCTTATAGTAGACGGTGTAGTCCGTCGTGGCCTCAGGGGTCTCTACGGTGTAGACGATCTTGGCAGAGTTGGTGGTCACGTCCTCAGCTGCTGCGGTGAGCTTGAGGGTGGCTGCGGAAGCTTCGCTCTCCATGCCCCACTCGGTGTAGGGGGTGAGCTGCTGGACCAGGCCGCCGGCATAGGCGATGTAGTGAGAGATTGCCACTGCTCCACCGAGCTCTTTGTCGTTGAATGTGCACTCGTAGCGGCCGGTATCGGCATTTTTTGTGAGGTTTGTGTAGGTGCCGTCGGCACAGACCTGGGGCACCATGCCTACGACGTTGTAGTCGCTAAGGTCGATGGAGTAGACACCGGTTTTGGTCTCGTCGTTGTAGACTACGCTCCAGGGGATGCTGGCGGGGATGTCGCGGGCTTTGTCCGCTGACTCACCGACAAGGTAGGCGCTTTTGAATGTGGTGTCGAACACGTCGGAGTAGACGTATTCGCGTGCAGATGCCGTGAATGCCGTAACGATGGCGGCAGCTGCGATCCATTGCTTGATTCTCATAGAATTTCTGTATTAATAAGTGGTTGGTTGATTGATTTTGAGGGTAGTGCCGTCGGAGTAGCGTACGATTTTCACTCCGGGGGTGTTGGGGTCGGTCAGAGGAATACCGGCAAGGGAGTATACAACCTCAGGCTGCTTGGAGTCGGCGGCGATTGCGGCCACGCCATCGATGCCGTCAAGCTCCAGGGAGTTGACCAGCAGGGGGGCGGCACCGCTGTTGTAGAGCATCAGCGAGTGGCGTCCGGCCTTGAGCTGTAGGGTGATGTCGGTGTCGGCCCAAGCTCCCGTGGCGGGGATTTGAGTGGCCGAGGTGGCTTTGACGTCGATGTAGGGGGTCACTGCGGTGGCCTGCTCGGCCTTGACGCGGAGCTGCATGGTGTAGTCGCCATCGGCGGGCGCCTCAAACTGGTAGGTGGGGTAGCCACCGGCGGGTATCTCGATCTGCAGGGGCATCGACGATGCGGCGTCAGTGTTGGGGCGCACCTTGATTTGGCGGTCATCGGTGGTGGCGTCGATGTAGGCCGAAGCGTCGAACGTCTCGCCGGGACGGTAGTAGCGCTCAGTGTCGAAGTCGCTCATATACACATACACTTTGCCGATATCTGACAAGCCGGAGTTGGCGGTATTGCTTGTGAAGAGGCTCATGTAGGGGTAGGAGGCGTAGCCGCCGTCGGTGTTGGCCATAAACCATGCGTAGCCCTCGACGAGGTCGCTCCGTTCGAGCATCTGCAGCTTTTGGGTCATCTGGTCAATCTGGAAGTCGGGGCCGGTGATCGAGCCGTCGTTCTCCCACGAACAGAATTCGGTGAGCATCATGCGGGGGAAGTGGCCGTTCCGCTCCTTATAGCCGTTGAGGTAGGCCACGAGGTTGGGATAGCGGCCATAACAATCCTTGCCAGGGTTGAACAGGTCGGAGTAGAAGTACTCCGTGGCGAGCCAGGTGTTGGCGCTGTACCAGTTCATATAGCAGTGCATCGCCAGGCAGTCGACGCGAGCCTCGGGGTAGAGGCGGAAGAATTCGTCGTACCACTCATAGGGGTTCCATACCCTCCCTCCGACGTCCGAGGCCGAGAAGTTGAGGGCCGGAGCCACAAGCATGAGGTCGAATTCCGCGGCTAATTCTTCGAGCTGAGGCCATGCTATGACGGCATCGGCCGGAGTCATGCATGCCTGGTCGGCGAAGTTGGGCTCGTTGAAGCCCAAGAGATACCGGCTTTCGGGGTGAGCTGCGTACCAGGCGTAGAGTCGCTGGAGGTTGAAGCTGCCGTTCCACGCCATGGGGGCAAATGTCAGCTCGGAGTCGTAGACGTCGGTGGTGGCGGCGTCAGGCCCCCAATTGTACACCCAGCTCACGCCGGGGCGCAGCAGCTCGGCATGGTGGGCATTGAGCGCCACTCGGTGCTCATCCCAGCCGATGCCGCGCTTTGCGCTCTTGGCCTGGAGCAGGCCAAGAGCGCAAACGCCGAGAGTTATCAACAGCACTATACGTCGGCTTAACATGTCAAAATGGGGTCTAACGAACTACCACCTTGCTCACTGAGTTGCCGCGGCGCACTATGTAGAGGCCGGGGGCATCCATCGAGCGCAGACGCATGCCCTGAAGGTTGTAGATTTCGACGGGAGCGTCGGCAGCGTCAGCCTCGATAGCTGCTGCTGAGTCGCTACCCTTGTCGCGCCATAGGAAGATGTTGTCGAGGTGGAGCTCCTTGCCGAAGTCGCCTCCCGACATAAACCAGAAGTAGTTGTCGGTGTAGGCGTACTTGCCGCCGTTGGATGAGGGGAAGATTTCGGCGCAGAGGTTTTCGAGCTCGCTCACGGGGATGTCGAATGAGTACCACTCACCGTCGCGGCGGTAGTTGCCCAGCACGGGCACTCCGGCGGCAAAGGCTGTGGGGCCGATGGTGAACTTGGCCTGGCCGAGGGCTATCTGGTGGGCGCAGTCATCCTTGCCGCGCATGGCGAAGTGCAGATGCCAGTTGCCATCGTCGAGCACTGAGAAGTCCTGTCCATGGTCGTTGATAAATCCGGCACCGGTCCAGCCGCCGTTGGTGATGAAATAGATCCAACCCTCGTCGCCGCCGAATGAGTCGGACACTCCGTCGGGAATTGTCCCGGCGGTGTAGGTGTTGCCGTCGCCCCAGTTGTAGAACTGGCAGAAGCCCACCCCGGGGCGCAGGTCGTGGAGTATATTCTCCTCACCGTCGACCTTCATGCGCTCGGTCACTGAGCCGTTGGACGAGATTGAGATGAACTCCTTGCCGGAGAAGTCGAAGTAGGTCTGGCCGTTGGCGTCGAGGCTCTTGGTGGTGTATTCGCCCAACTCGTCGACCACGGGGGCCTCTGTAGTGCGGTAGAAGAACACGTTGTCGAGGGCGAAGTAGGAGTTGTTGTAGAACGCCTGATCGGTGTAGATGCAGAGCGCATAGTCGGTGTAGGCTGTGAGTCCGCCGTTGGCGGGGGCGTTGCTCCACAGCTGGCCATATTTGCGCAGTTCGGCCACAGGCACGTCGAATGAGTACCACTCACCGTCGCGGTTGAAGTCGGCGAAGAGGGCCTTGGTGGAGTATTTGCCTAACACCAAGGTGGCATCATCGTCGGTCGAGCCGAAGCGTATCATCACCGGGATGTGGCTGACGGCGGCGTCGGAGCGCACCGAGAAGTGCACATACCACTCATCGTCGATCATCGACAGATCCTTGGGCGCGGGGTCCACTCCCTGGCCGGCGATAGAGGCCCAGCCTGAGCCGTTCCAGGTGATGCCGTCGGTCTCGGAGCTGTACGAGGGGAAGCCGCCGTAGGGCACGCGGCCCATCGAGTTGGGGGTGTCGAGCACGGTCTGCACCTTCATTGTCAGGGGTGAGCCCCAGATGAAGAAGTTGTTGCGGCCACCCTGCTCTGAGTTGTCCCACTCCTGCTTTACGAGCGATGTCTCGCCGTAGGTGCCTCCGGCAGTGAGGCTCTCCCAGGTGTCGCCTGAGAGGAAGAGGGGCACAACGTCGGTGACGTTGGCGAACGAGAACACGGCGTTGCCCTGCTCGTCAAGGCTCTTGTAGCCGTATTTGCCGAGCTTTGACTGAGTGTCGGTGAAGGTGGGGACCTCCTTCTTCGACGATTTGTAGAAGAAGATGTTGTCGAAGCAGAGTTCGGCGTCGGTCACGCCTCCCGAGGCGAATGTGAAGATGTTGTCGTCGTAGTTGGCCTTCATGCCTATTGCCGGGGCGTAGAATTGCTCCAGAGCGGCCACCGGTATGTCGAAGTAGTACCACTCGCCGTCGCGGCGGAAGTCGCCGATTGAGGCTGTCTTGCCATCGGAGTTGCCGACGATGAATTTAGCTTTGCCTACCGACACGTTGTGCGATGTGTGAAGCTCGGCGTCGGTGGCGCGCATGGCGAAGTGGAGCCAGTAGGTGTTGTCGACCATCGACAGATCCTCGGCTGTGATGTTGAAGCCAAGACCTGACCAACCCGCGGAGGCTACGGTAAACTTATTGTAACCCTCCTCCCAGCCGAAGGAGTTGACCTCGCCTGAGCGGTTGACGGCCACGTAGGTATTATCCCAGATCCAGAGGTTGCGGTTGACGTCGTTGACGTTGTAGTCAACCACGTTGGCGCCCACTGAGTAGAGGTTGCCGCGCACGCCGTCGCTGGTGCTGATGAGCACTGCGTCGGTGATGCCGTCGAAGTCGAATGTCGACACGCCGTTTTCGTCGAGGGCCTTGGTGGCGAAGCTCGACAGCTCGGTCTTGGTGTCGGGGGTCACGGGGTTGTCAGGCTCGGCCGCGATGTTGGTAACGGTGTTGCCCTCACTATCTATATATGTGTACTGGGCGTTGGTGTCGTCGTCGCGCTGGTAGACGCGTACCCAGTCGACGTACATCCGGGCCTCGTCGCCCGCGTTGGGGAGGGCGGTGATGAGCGCCGGATCGTAGATGTTGGGGAAGGTGCCTCCGACAGCGAGGTTAAACAGGAAGAAGAAAGGCTTCTGGAAGTATTTACCTACGGCCAGTTCCTCGTCGTTGTAGGTCACGTCGCAGGTGAAGTAGCGAGCGCGGCGCTTGGCGGCGTTGGTGTAACCCTCGAGGTCGTAGTACATATACATATTGGTGTCGTCCCACTCCAGGGTGATGATGTGGTACTCATCGTTGGTGATGGGATTGTCGGCGGGGGCGGTGTAGTCCTGCGAGTACTGCTGATGTCCCTCGGCGGTGGCGTTGGGACCGTAGTGAAGTGTGCCAGCGAAGTAGCGGTCCTGTGTGCCGGCGTTGATGCCGTTGAGGTGACCCAGCTCCACGATGTCAATCTCGCCGCAGCGGGGCCAGCCGTAGAGGTTCATGTCGTTGCCCATCATCCAATAGGCGGGCCACAGGCCGTCGGTGGTGCGGGGGAATTTGATGCGTGCCTGGATCATGCCGTGCTTGAAGGCGGCACTGTTTTGCGAAGATACGCGCCCCGAGGTGAACGACTTGCCGCCGAAGCTCTCGCGGCGGGCGGTGAGTATCAGGCAGTTTTCCTGGCTTTTGGGATCCTGGCCGACGCTTACGTTCTCGCGGCGGTAGTATTGCAACTCGTTGTTGCCGCCACCGTTACCGTTGACTTCGATGTTCCATATGGCCTCGTTGAGCGATGTGCCGTCGAACTCATCAGCCCAGCGCAAGGTGTAGCCCGCGGGGGTCTCTGACGTACCCTCGGCCCGGACGCCCATAGCACCGACCATCAGAGCCAAGGCTCCAATAATATAGCGTTTCATCGGTGTCGTTGATTATTTGATGTAGACTTTGCGGCTGCCAAGGTTGGTGCGCACGATGTAGAGTCCGTTGGCAGGGTTCTCGACGCGGCGTCCCATCAGGTCGTAGGCACCTTCCACCACCTCCTGCTCCTCAGCGGCGATGTTGGCCACGGAGTTGGTCTGGGGCACGTAGAAGAACACATGGTCGAGCGACAGGGCTGAGCCGAGCTGGGTGATAACGTAAGAGTAGACCGACTCGCCGGGTGCGGGGCCTGACTTAGTGGCTGTGGAGCACACGGGGTCGTTGAAGGTGAACGAGAATACGCCGTCGGCGATGGGGTCTGCGAAGTTGTAGGCGAAGCCGAATTCGCCATCCTCGTCAACGAGGTCAGCCACGGGGATGTCGATGTAGTACCACTTGCCATCGTTGCCGCCGGGCATGTTGCCGATGCCCACGAAGTCGCCTGAGAGCGAACCTAAGGGGAGGCCGGCCATGATCTGGAAGCCGTTGTTCTTGATGGTGGCTTGTGAGCCTATCGAGAACTGATATTTCGAGGGGCTTGAGCCGAAGTCGCGCAGTCCGATGTGGATATGGTGCTCGTTGGTCACCTTCGACAGGTCGTATTCCTGCGAGCGGGGCATGAACACGCCGGTACCCCAGGCCCAGAGGGGGGTGGCGTTGATAAACTCAGTGCCGCCAAACGAGTTGACATCGCCGGCTGAGGCGGGCACGTTGTAGAGTGTGAGGTCCTTACTGTCCCAGTCGGTAACCCAGTATTCGAGGGTGTTCTTCACCTGGTCGGGGTCGAGGTTGTTGTTGGTGATCACTTTTGAGCCCATGCCGTCGATGATTTCCTGGGGGGCATAGAGCACGATGTAGTCTTTACCGTTGTTGGTGTCGAAGCCCCCTTGGGGAGCGGCTGTGATGTAGGTCTGTGCGTAGGCACCGGAAGCGGCCACTGCGAGGACCGCGGCGAGTAAAATTTTTTTCATATTTAAGGTTTTGGTTTACTAATTCCTGATTTATAGGTTAATTTACATGCGGGGTGAATTCATGGCTTGTGGCATGGTATCCACTTTTTCCAAAGTGCCACGCAAAATTACCGCATATATATATAATATAATAATGTGGTAACTTAATAGAGTAAGTTTGGTAGAAGTTTAGCTGGCTTAATATCAGCGATATATATTTTATCTTTTAACAAAAAAAGTAAGTGTTTAAACCCGCAAATGCAGCTGTGGAGTGGGTGGGTGCAACCTCTCCGAGGTCGATTGTCATGGGGGTCTGACAAGTCAGACGAGTCAGACAGGCCGGACGGGTCGGACGAGTCGGACGTGGAGGGGGAAAAGAAAGGGCTGCTCGGGGGAGCAGCCCTTGGTGGGTATCGGGTAGGGATGGATTAGCCGTTGACTTTCTTCATGTGGGCGATGAGGTCGAGCACTTTGTTAGAGTAACCGATCTCGTTGTCGTACCAAGAGATCACCTTAACGAATGTAGGGGTGAGCTGGATGCCGGCCTTGGCGTCGAAGATCGAGGTCAGGGGGCAGCCCAGGAAGTCAGAAGAAACGACTGCGTCTTCGGTGTAGCCGAGGATGCCCTTGAGTTCGCCCTCAGAGGCTTCCTTCATGGCAGCGCAGATTTCCTCGTAAGAGGTAGCCTTCTCGAGGTTGACGGTTAGGTCAACAACAGATACGTCGAGGGTGGGGACACGCATTGACATACCGGTGAGTTTGCCATTGAGCTCGGGGATCACTTTGCCCACGGCCTTGGCGGCGCCGGTCGATGAGGGGATGATGTTGCCTGAAGCGGCACGGCCACCACGCCAGTCCTTCATTGAGGGGCCGTCGACGGTCTTCTGAGTGGCGGTGGTAGAGTGAACGGTGGTCATCAAGCCTTCCTTAACGCCGAACTTGTCGTTGAGGACTTTGGTGATGGGAGCCAAGCAGTTGGTGGTGCAAGATGCGTTAGATACGAACTGAGTGCCCTTCACGTAGGTCTTCTCGTTAACACCGCAAACAAACATGGGGGTGTCGTCCTTTGAGGGAGCTGACATAACCACGTATTTAGCGCCGGCCTCGATGTGAGCCTGAGCTTTCTCTTTGGTCAGGAAGAGACCTGTAGACTCTACAACGTACTCTGCGCCAACCTCGCCCCAAGCGATTTCTGCGGGGTTCTTGCACGCGGTCACGCGGATTTTCTTGCCATTGACAATCAGCAGGCCTTTCTCAACGTCAGCCTCAACGGTGCCGTCGAAGCAGCCGTGCATTGTGTCATACTTGAGCATGTAAGCCATGTAGTCAACGGGGAGAAGGTCGTTGATAGCGACTACTTCGATGTCGTCACGCTTGGTAGAGGCACGGAACACGAAACGTCCGATGCGGCCAAAACCATTAATACCTATTTTAGTCATAATAAAAATATAATTTGGGTTATGATATCAATTTTCTTTATCTATCGGCGGGTTTTGAGCCTTGGCTGCGGCGGAGCGCCCGACACCGTGTGCCGCTGCCCGCTTATGGCTTGGTGATTTTCCAACCGCAAAATTACTACAAAAATTTCTGATATTAAAACATTAGTTCTCGCATTTTTCTTTTTTATTATACCTATTTCTTGATTTTTAGGCTATTTTGTCAACTGATGGCTGTTTTAATGGGATCTGAAAGCAGTTTTATCAAAAAAATTGTTACTTTTGCACCTATTAGCGTTTAAACAAATTTTATTGAACTATGGGAAAGTTTATCAATGACTTCAAGGAGTTTGCCATGAAGGGCAATATCGTTGACATGGCGGTCGGTGTGATCATCGGCGGCGCCTTCGGCAAAATTGTGTCTTCTCTGGTCAACGACATCATCATGCCTCTGATGGCTGTATTAACCGGTGGCCTCAACTTCATGGATAAGAAGGTGGTGCTCACGCAGGCTACTGCCGAGACGGCCGAGGTGGCGATCACCTATGGCGTGTTCATCCAGAATATCATCGACTTCTTGATCATCGCCCTGTCGATTTTCGTGGCTCTCCGCTTCATCATGCGCTTCAAGAAGAAGGAGGAGGAGGCATCTGCTGCGGCTCCCGAGCCCACAAAGGAGGAAGCGCTCCTCACCGAGATCCGCGACCTGCTCAAGCAGCAGCCCGACAAGAAGTAACGCACACGCGGTGCGCCCCGTCTTCCTGATAGGCTACATGGGTAGCGGCAAGTCGGCCCTTGGCCGAGCCGTTAACCGTCTGACCGGCATGGAGGTAATCGACCTCGATCTATATATTGAGGGGCGTTACCGCAAGTCGATCAGTGAGCTGTTTGCCGAGCGAGGCGAGGCGGGCATCCGTACTATTGAGCGTGCGATGCTCGACGAAGTGTCACAGTTTGAGGATGTTGTGATAGCCTGCGGAGGCGGCACGCCCTGTTTCGGCGACAATATGGCGCTGATGAACTCGCGCGGCATCACCGTATGGCTCAACACCCCCCTCGACACCCTCCACCGCCGCCTTTGCCGCAGCCGACATAAGCGCCCCCTCATAGCCAAATTCAACGACGACGAACTCCTCGACTACATCCGCACCCACACCGAGGCACGTCGCCCTTACTACTCTCAGGCGCGGTATGAGCTGGCATCAGCAGGCCTCGACTCCCGTAGCGGCGCCGACGATGTAGCTCGCCAGTTTCTAAAACTCTTAGGTCTACCCCAGCCATGACACTCAACGACCCCATACCTTGCCCGCAGCCGGCGGCCACCGTCACCCGGTGCCGCTCGCTCACCATCGGCCTGCCAAAAAGTGACTCACTATTCCCGGTCACTCCCGAGGGGGCTGAACGTCTGATCGACAGGGGATATCGAGTGAAGATGGAGGCCGGGGCTTCGCAAACCATTCACTACACCGACAATCAGTACCTGCTCGCCGGAGCTGCTGTGGTCGACCGCCGCGAGGCCTTGGAGTGCGACATCGTGATCGTGCCGGGCCACGTATCCGCCGCCGACATCCCACACATGCGCCGCGGAGCCATGCTTCTGACTCTCTGGCATCCCACCGCCACCGATGCGGGGGTGATACGCCGACTGCTGGAGCGCAGCATCATCACCGTGGCTCTCGACCTGGTGCAGGACGACCGCGGCAACACCCCCCTTGCCGACATCTTAGCCGAAATCGATGGCCGAGCCGCCATAGCCTTGGCCTCATCGCTCCTGGCTGACGCTGTCACCGGCAAGGGCATATTGCTCGGCGGTGTGGCCGGCACCAACCCCTGCGAGGTAACGATACTCGGGTCGGGCATCGCCGCAAGAGCCGCCGCACGCTCGGCCTCGGGCCTTGGCGCCACGGTGCGACTCTTTGACGACGACATCTACTCGCTGCGCGACGCTCTGCGTGAGATAGGCCCGTCGGTGATTGGCGCTGCGCTTCAGCCGCGAGGGTTGACCAACGCCCTGCGCTGGGCCGACATCATCGTAGCCACCCCCATGAAGCACCCCATACACCTCGACGCCGACCATGTGGCCGACATGAAGCGCGGCCTTATCGCCTTCGACCTGACGACGGCTTGCAACGTTTTCCCCTCGATGCAGTCGATGGACCTGTCGCAGGGAGTGGCCAAGGGGCCGATAGCTATGGGGCGCGTGTGCTACACCAACGCCCGCACAGCAGTGCCCCGCACCACAGCCATGGCGCTGAGCGACACGCTGATAACCATGCTCTCGGAGCTGCACACCCGCGAGGGTGGTGTGGCCGACGCGCTTAAATTGTCGCCCGGCCTGCAGAAGGGCGTGCTCACATTCTTAGGCCACCCCGTGCATCCGTCGGTGGCCGATGCCGTGAGGATGCGCCAGGTCGACATATCACTTTTCATACATCTTACATGAACTATCCGCGACGCAAATATTATGTAGTGTGGGTAGGCAACGCCCCCGGCATCTATGACTCTTGGGAGGAGTGCAGACTCCAGACAGCCAACTACCCGGGAGCCATCTTCAAGTCGTACGACAATCTCGAGGCCGCCACCGCTGCCTACCGCGGCGACCCCCGTGAGGAGATGGAGATGATACGCAACATAGCCCGCCATGTGAAGTCGGCCCATGTCGACTACCATTCGATACCCGAAATCCGCTTTCCGGCGATATGCGTCGACGCCGGATGCCGCCGCAACCCCGGGCCGATGGACTATCAGGGTGTCGACCTTGAGACCGGTGCGCAGGTGTTCCACGTAGGACCGCTCCCCGGTGGCACTAATAATATAGGTGAATATCTGGCCATAGTCCACGCCTTGGCGCTCCTCGATAAGCGGGGCGACCATGCCACAGCCATCTACAGCGATTCACGCAACGCTATGGCGTGGGTTCGATGCCGCCATTCAGCCACAAAGGTGACACCCAACGCCAACAACCGCCAGGTGCTCGACATACTGGCGCGTGCCGACCAGTGGGTGGCCACGCACTCGATCCTCAATCCGATCCTCAAATGGGAGTCCGAGCGCTGGGGTGAAATCCCCGCCGACTTCGGCCGCAAGTAACCCCCCGACGATGGCGCGGACGCACCAGGGTGCGAACCTTCTTGTGGGCGGGGCGCGGAAACGGTGTGGGTTAGCGGCGCTTTTTGGAAGTGGATTTTTTGGAGGTGGATTTTTTGGAGGTGGATTTTTTTGGTGACTTCTTTGATGATTTGGGAACTTTGCGGATGGGGGTGTTGGAGAGAGCTTGGGCGATTGAAACCTTGTGGCCCATCTCATCCTCACGAGGATTTTGCAGCGGGTGGCGGTCGTCGATGAGCACGAAGTCGAGCTGCTTCTTGTCGAGGTTGATGCGAGCCACGCGCACCATGACGGTGTCGCCCAGGCGATAGCGGTTGCCGCGGCGGCGTCCGATCAGGCAGTAGTTCTTTTCATCGAAGTCGTAGTAGTCGTCGGCGAGGTCGCGCACGGGCACCAGGCCTTCGCACTTGTTCTCGTTGAGCTCCACGTAGAGACCCCACTCGGTCACGCCTGAGATCATCCCCTCGTAGGTCTGGCCTAAGTGGTCGCCCATATATTCTATCTGCTTGTATTTGATTGATGAGCGTTCGGCGTTGGCTGCAAGTTGCTCCATATCAGACGAGTGCTTGCACTGGTCCTGGAGCTTTTCGCGGTTGACGGAGCGTCCGCCGTGGAGGTAGCGCTCGAGCAGTCGGTGCACCATCATGTCGGGGTAGCGGCGTATGGGGGATGTGAAGTGGGTGTAGTAGTCGAAGCCGAGGCCGTAGTGGCCGATGTTGTCGGTGGTGTAGACGGCCTTTGCCATTGAGCGGATGGCGAGTGTGGAGAGGAAGTTCTCCTCACCGCGCCCCTTGACGTCGGCGAGCATGCGGTTGATCGACTTGTTGACCTCGCGGGGAGTGCCCGATGGGCGCACCTTGAAGCCGAATGTGCGGGCGAGCTTCGAGAGGTCCTCGAGCTTGCCGGGGTCGGGCATGTCGTGCACGCGGTAGACGAATGCTTTCTCCCTCTTCCCTTTAGGTACTTGTCCAATATGCTGTGCCACAGTGCGGTTGGCCAGGAGCATGAATTCCTCGATGAGTTTGTTGGAGTCCTTCGACACCTTGAAATATACGCCTAGTGGATGGCCGTCCTTGTCAATCTCAAAGCGTACTTCTTCGCGGTCGAAGTCCACCGAGCCGTTCTCATAGCGGCGTTGGCGGAGTGTCTTGGCCAGGCGGTCGAGTGTGAGTATCTCTTCGGCGAAGTCTCCTTTGCCGGTTTCGATCACCTCCTGTGCCTCCTCGTAGGTGAATCGGCGGTCGGAGCGTGTGACTGTGCGCGCTATGCGGTAGTTGACGATACGGGCGTCACGGTCCATCTCAAAGACGCAAGAGAATGTAAGCTTATCCTCGTTGGGACGGAGTGAGCAGATGCCGTTGCTAAGATGCTCGGGGAGCATTGGCACCACGCGGTCGACGAGGTAGACCGAAGTGGCGCGCTGCTGTGCCTCGCGGTCGATTATGGTGTCGGGGTGCACGTAGTGGGTCACGTCGGCGATGTGCACGCCTACCTCCCAGTGGCCGTTCTTTAGCTGGCGGCATGATAGGGCGTCGTCGAAATCCTTGGCGTCCTTGGGGTCGATGGTGAAAGTGGTCACTGAGCGCATGTCCTCGCGCTGGGCCACCACCTCGGGGGTGATACCGGCGTCGATTTTTGCTGCGGCGCGCTCCACGGCCTCGGGGTAGCGGTATGGTAGGCCATATTCGGCGAGTATGGCGTGGATTTCGGTGTTGTTCTCACCCTTTTTGCCGAGTATGTCGACGACCTCGCCCCATGGATTTTTGGCGTTGTCGGGCCAGTTGGTGATTTTCACCACGGCCTTGTCGCCATCCTTGCCACCCTTAAGGCGGTTGGTGGGGATGAAAATGTCGTTGGCGAGGAATTTGGAGTCGGTGTTGAGCAGGGCTATCTTGCCACGGCCTTCGATAACGATGGTGCCGATGAAGGTTTGGTCTTTTTTCTCGACGATTTCGAGCACTTCGGCCTCAGGCTCGGCGCCGCGACGTCCGGCGGCGATGTTGACTCGCACGCGGTCGCCGTTGAGGACGTGCATTGAGTTGCGCTCGGCCACGAATATCGGTTCGCCATCGCCGTCGATCACCACCGAGTTTTTGCCGTTGGAGCGGCGCACGAAGGTGCCCATGGCGGTGTTGCCGCGCACGGTCTGCTTATACTTGCCGGGAGCCACCTCTATCAGGTTGCCGTCGAAGGCGAGTTCGGCAAGCACCAGGGCCACAGCGCGGTGCTGCTTGGGGGTGCCCATGCCTAAGGCCGCTGCGATTTGGCGGTAGTTGAAGGTGGCGTTGTTGAACTCGGTTGCTGCCTCGAGCACTCGCTGCGAGAGTTTTATGCTTGATGATTTTGATTTATGGGCCATGGTGATGGTGATGTGTAAGTGATGTTATAAACAAGGGTCCTTAAGGTCTTAAAAAGTCCTTAAGGACCCTGTGTCCTTTAAGTATTTTAACGCTTAGTTAAGCGTCAATGTTCGCGTAGTTGGCGTTTTGCTCGATGAAGTCGCGGCGTGGGCCTACGTCCTCACCCATAAGCATCGAGAAGATGCGGTCGGCGTCGGCTGCGTCGCTGATGTTGACTTGCTTGAGCAGTCGCTTTTCGGGCGACATGGTGGTGTCGCGGAGCTCTTCGGCTGACATCTCACCCAGACCTTTGTAGCGCTGCACCTTGGTCGACTCGCCGTAGCGCTCGATGAAGTTCTGCACCTGGGCGTCGGTCCAGCAATACTCTTCGGCTTTGCCTCGTGTACATTTGTACAGCGGGGGTGTGGCCAGATAGAGGTAGCCGTTCTCGATGATGGGGCGCATGCGGCGGAAGAAGAATGTCATCAGCAGCGTTGCGATGTGGGCACCGTCGACATCGGCATCGGTCATGATGATGATCTTGTGGTAGGCGAGCTTCTCGAGGTTGGCCTTTTTGGGGTCGTCCTCGGTGCCGATGCTCACGCGCAGGGCGCGGAACATGTTGGTGATCTCCTCGTTGTCAAATATCTTGTGGTCCATGGCCTTCTCCACGTTGAGGATCTTGCCTCGCAGGGGGAGGATGGCTTGGAACTGGCGGTCGCGGCCCTGCTTGGCGGTACCACCCGCAGAGTCACCCTCGACGATGAAGAGCTCGCAGTCCTCGGCGTGACGGCTTGAGCAGTCGGCGAGTTTGCCGGGGAGGCCGCCGCCGTAGAGGGGTGATTTGCGCTGTATCTTCACGCGGGCGTTGTAGGCGGCATGGCGAGCCTGGGCGGCCACGATCACCTTCTCGACGATGGTGCGGGCCTCCTTGGGGTGCTCTTCGAGGTAGTTGCGCAGGGCTTCGCTCACGGCGGTCTGCACGGCACCCATCACCTCGTTGTTGCCGAGTTTGGTTTTGGTCTGGCCCTCAAACTGGGGTTCCATTACCTTTACCGAAATCACAGCGGTGAGGCCTTCGCGGAAGTCGTCGCTGGCGATTTCGACTTTGGCTTTTTCAAGCAGACTGTTGTCGTCGGCGTACTTTTTGAGGGTAGAGGTCAGGCCGCGGCGGAAGCCGGTGAGGTGAGTGCCACCCTCGATAGTGTTGATATTGTTGACGAATGAGTAGACGTTTTCGTTGTAGGTGTTGTTGTAGGTCATGGCCACTTCGACGGGGATGCCACCCTTCTCGGTGTTGAGGTGGATCACGTCGTTGATGAGCGACTCTTTGTTGGAGTCGATGTATTCCACAAACTCGCTCAGGCCGTTGGCCGAGTAGAACACTTCGCGGCGTGGGTTGCCCTCGGCGTCGCGGTCGCGCAGGTCGGTGAGCGACAGGGTGATGCCGGCGTTGAGGAATGCCAGATCGCGGAGGCGGTTGGCCAGAGTTGAGTAGTCGTATTCGATGACGGTGAAGATTGATGCGTCGGGCTTGAAGGTGATGCTGGTGCCGGTGCGCTGGCTCTCGCCGATGATCATCAGCTCGGTGGTGGGCTTGCCGCAGGAGTATTCCTGAGCGTAGGCCTTGCCTCCGCGGTGCACTTCGGCGCGCAGATAGGTCGACAGGGCGTTGACGCACGACACACCCACACCATGAAGACCGCCCGACACCTTGTATGAGCCCTTGTCGAACTTACCACCGGCGTGGAGCACTGTCAGCACCACCTCGAGGGCGCTCTTGTGCTCCTTCTCGTGCATGTCCACGGGGATACCGCGGCCGTTGTCGACCACGGTGATGGAGTTGTCCTCGTTGATGGTAACGTCGATATGGGTGGCGTAACCGGCAAGTGCCTCGTCGATGGAGTTGTCAACCACCTCATTCACAAGGTGGTGAAGACCCTTCTCTGAGATGTCGCCGATGTACATTGCCGGGCGCTTGCGCACTGCTTCGAGTCCTTCAAGCACCTGAATATTACTCGCACTGTATTTTTCTTCTCTTTCTGCCATATTTAATTTTCTTTCAATTTCTTGGGTATATTTTGTCGCGGACACACAGGGGGTGCGACGCTTCTTTTTTAACCCCACAAAATTACAAAAAAATTTCGACTTAGGCAAGGGTAAAATCACGGCTAATCTCGACTTAAATCGACTTAAATCGAGATAAATCGAAAAAAATCGAGATAAATCGATTTCAGTCGAGGGAGAAATCGAATTAGGTCGAGGGTGTTAGTGTGCTTCGAGCCAGTTGGTGCCGACGCCGGCCGATACCTCGAGGGGCACCAGGCCGCTGTAGGCCTGCGACATACAGCGGGTGACGATCTCCTGCACCAGAGGCAGCTCGTCGGGTACGACGTTGAATATCAACTCGTCGTGGACCTGCATGATCATCTTGGTGCGCAGATTGCGTGAGCTGAGTTCGCGCCATACGTCGATCATGGCGCGCTTGATGATGTCGGCGGCTGAGCCTTGGAGGGGTGCATTGACGGCGTTGCGCTCGGCATAGCCGCGTACCACGGCGTTGCGTGAGTTGATTTCGGGGAGGAAGCGTTTGCGACCCATCACGGTGGTGACGTAGCCGCGCTCGCGGGCCTCAGCGATGCAGCGGTCGAGGTATTCGCGCACTCCGGGGTAGGATTTGAAGTAGCTTTCAATCAGCACCTTGGCTTCGCCACGGGGTATCCCTAAGCGTTCCGACAGGCCGAAGGCCGAGATGCCGTAGATGATGCCGAAGTTGGCGGTTTTGGCGTTGCGGCGCTGGTCGGGGGTGACTTGGTCGAGGGGTATGTGGTAGACCTTGGCGGCAGTCTCCTGGTGGAAATCCTCGCCAGAGAGGAATGCGCCGACCATATCCTTGTCGCGGCTGAGGTCGGCCATCAGTCGCAGCTCAATCTGCGAGTAGTCGGCTGAGAGGAAGAGGTCGCCGGGGTCAGCGATGAAGGCGCGGCGTATCTCGCGGCCATCCTCGGTGCGGATGGGTATGTTCTGCAGGTTGGGGTTGGTTGAGGAAATGCGACCAGTGGCGGTAACAGTCTGATTGTAAGTGGTGTGTATCTTGCCGGTGCGGGGATTGATGAGTTCGGGCAGGGTGTTGATGTAGGTGGTGAGGAGTTTGCGCAGGCGGCGCACCTTGAGGATGAGGTCCACAATGGGGTGGAGTGGTGCGTACTTTTCGAGGATCTCCTCGGTGGTGGAGTAGGCTCCGGTTTTTGTGCGTTTGGCCTTGGGGTCGAGCTGCATGCGGCCGAAGAGTATCTCTCCGACTTGTGATGGGGAGCCGATGTTGAATGTCTCGCCGGCAAGCTCGTAGACCTGCTGCTCCATGCCGTGGAGGCGTTCGGTGAGCTGCTGCGACAGGCGGTGGAGTTCACTGACGTCGACTCGCGCGCCGGTCCATTCCATGTCGGCCAGCACGGGCACTAAGGGCATCTCGATTTCGACAAACAGTTGCCACAGCTCCTGCTTGCGCAGCTCCTCGGTGAGCGCGGGGGCAAGACGCAGGGCGAAGTCGGCCTGCTGCGTTAGCGTTAATGTGGCCTCAAGCGACTGATAACCAAGGTATGCCGAGGCCACAAGGTGTAGCGCATGGCGCATTTCGGGCTGGAGCAGGTAGTGGGCGATGGCGGTGTCGAAGTAGGGCGCTGTCCACTCGATGCCTTCGCGGCGCAGCAGCAGCATGTCGCGCTTGCAGTCGTGCGAAATCACCGTTTTGTCGGATGTAAATATGGGTGCTAAGTCGCTGAAAAACTGCTTGTGGGCTTCTGCTTCGGTGGGCACGATGAAGTAGTGGGCTTCACCCTTTTTGCAGGCGATGGCGATTGCCACCCAGCGGGCGGTCATCGCCTCTGCTCCCTCGGCGTTGATGGCTATGGCAATGCGCTCGCTGCCAAGCGACTGTGCGACTACATGCGAAAGCGGCAGCTCTGACTGCCTATCGGCCAATGCCGGGGGTGCGCTCACGGTTTCGTCGGCGGGAAGGTCGAAGAGCGATGGTTGGGCCGACTGAGTAGGCTGTTGTGCGGCTACGGGCTGCTCGGTTTCGGCTGAAGCGTTGGAGGTGAGGCGACGGGCCAGCGTGCGGAATTCGAGCTGGCCGAAGATGTCGAGCAATTCGGCAATGATTGGTTCACGGCGCTCCAGCGAACTGATTTTCACGTCGATGGGCACATCGGTGCGGATTGTGGCGAGCACCTTCGACAGGCGTATCATCTCCATGTTGTCGACCACCTTGCGCTGCAGGGCACCCTTGAGTTTGTCGGTGTTGTCGAGCAGATTTTCCACCGACCCCCATTCGTCGATGAGCTTTTGGGCGGTCTTTTCACCAACGCCGGGGCAGCCGGGGATGTTGTCGATGGAGTCACCCTCAAGAGCCAATAAGTCAATGACTTGTGAAGGGGCTTGGATGCCGTATCGCTCGCAAACCTCGTGCGGGCCGCGGATCTCAAATCCCTGACCCTTGAGCGCCGGTCGGTACATCAGCACGTGGTCGGTGACGAGTTGCCCGTAGTCCTTGTCGGGGGTCATCATATATGTGGTGTAACCCTCGGCCTGGGCTTTGCGCGAGAGTGTGCCGATGATGTCATCAGCCTCAAACTCAGGATTTTCGACTATAGGTATGCGGTAGGCCTGGAGTATACGCTTGATCCATGGCACTGACTGTGTGATGTCCTCAGGCTGGGCGTCGCGGTTGGCCTTGTATTGGTCGTAGAGTTCGTGGCGGAATGTGTGCCCCCCTTTGGGGTCGAAGCACACTGCGATATGCGTGGGGTTCTCCTTGCGCAGGATCTCGTCAAGGGTGTTGCAAAACCCGAAGATAGCCGAAGTATTAAACCCCTTGGTGGTGAAGTGGGGTGAACGTATCAGAGCGTAGTAAGCCCTGTAGATGAGGGCGTAAGCGTCGAGGAGAAATAACTTTTTATCTTGCATGGCTGTAGGGATGACAAGTTGGAATTATGAGGTGACTATGGCTGCGGCGCGGGCTGCTGCTCCGGCCGGACCGAGGGCGTGACGCATCTCGGCATATCCAGCGACCTGGCTTCCGCGGCGGTCGCCTCCGGGGAGCACGGCTCGCAACTCGTTGGCTACCAGCTCGGGAGTGCACAGATGTAGTAGTGCCTCATGCACAATCTCGTGACCGACTATCAAGTTGGGGAGCGAAACGTAGGGCACAGAGAGGATATGTTTGAACAGGTTGTAGCTCAGCCGCGAACCGTTGGCGCGGTAGCATACCACCTGAGGTGTGCCGGCAAGCGCGCACTCCAGCGTGGCGGTGCCTGAAGTGACGAGCGCAGCGGTGGCTTCTGCCATCAGTTCAAACGTGCGACCGGTCACCACCGGGAAATCGGTGAATTGTGAGTAAAGCGCACTGTCGATGTCAGGCGCTCCGGCTACAATTGCCTCATAATCGAGAAATTGTCGGGCCGCGGCATCCATCACAGGGAGGTTGTTGCGTATCTCCCCCACGCGGCTGCCCGGCACCAACAGGAGCGTCTGTCGGCGCTGCCGTGCCTCGGTGGGGAGCGACTGCAGGCGGCGGTCAATCTCCTCCACCGACGGGTTGCCTACGTAGGTGGCCTCGAAGCCTCGCGCGGCATACCACTCAGGCTCGAAGGGGAGGATTGATATCATACGGTCGACGTAGCGGCGGATCTGCTTGATGCGCCACGCCTTCCAGGCCCAGATCTTGGGGGAAATGTAGTAGTCGACGGTAATACCTAAGGAGTGGGCGTATTTGGCGAGTTTGAGATTGAACGAAGGGTAGTCGATGAGCACCACGCGGTCGGGTCGCGACTGCTTGATAGCGTCCTTGGCTGTGCTTAGGTTGCCGAGGACCTTACGCAGGTTGCGCAGCACCTCCGAGAAGCCCATATAGGCCATATCGCGGTAGTGGATTAGTGGCTCCTTGCCGGCGGCCTTGGCCATCAAGTCGCCGCCAAGGAATGTGAACTCAGCTCCGGGGTCAAGTCGCTTGATCTCGGTGATAAGCTCGGCAGCGTGAAGGTTGCCGGAGGCCTCTCCGGCAGCAAGGAAGTATCTCATCAGCTAAAGAATATATATGCGGCGAAAATTCCGGCTATGGAGCCGGTGACGTCGGCAAGCAACGCATAGCCCACGGCGTATCGGGTGCGTGTCACACCCACCGAGCCAAAGTATACAGCCAGCACGTAGAACATGGTGTCGGTCGACCCCTGGATTGCCGCCGAAACCTTCGACACGAATGCGTCGGCGCCATAGGTGTTCATCAGGTCGACCATCATCCCGCGGGAGCCGGAGCCGCTCAGGGGCTTCATCAGGGCCGTGGGGAGCGCGCCCACCCACTCAGAGTCCATACCCAAGGCGGAGACGCCGCGCTCCATCGCTGTGGTGATCACGTCCATGGCCCCGGAGGCGCGAAACATCCCTATGGCAACCAATATGGCCACTAAGTAGGGGATGATCATCACAGCGGTCTTGAACCCCTGTTTCGCACCTTCGATGAAGGCGTCGTACATGTTGATGCGCTTGCGCAATCCAGCGACAATAAATGCCACTATAACGCTAAAAAGTAGGATGTTGGCGATAAACCCGGAGTAGGTCTGCACGGCATCCTGTGGGAGCGTGGAGAAGAACCACACCATCGCGCCAATCACCGCCGCCAGTCCGCCGAGCCACGCCAGCAGCACGGGGTCGCTCAGGCGTATGCGCTGCTTGATGCACAGGGCCACGATGCCTACCAGGGTGGCGATGAACGTGGCCAACAGTATCGGGAGGAACACGTCGGTGGGGTTGGCAGCCCCGGCTTGCGCGCGGTACATCATTATCGAAATCGGTATCAGGCAAAGTCCTGAAGCGTTGAGCACCAGGAACATAATCATAGCGTCGGTGGCCGTATCCTTCTCCCGGTTGAGTTCCTGCAACTCCTGCATGGCCTTGAGTCCCAAAGGGGTGGCGGCGTTGTCGAGTCCGAGCATGTTGGCCGACACGTTCATGAATATCGAGCCCATCGCCGGATGCCCCTTGGGAACACCCGGGAAGAGTCGGCAGAACAGCGGGCTTACCAGCCGTCCCATCGCCGAGATCACCCCACCGCGCTCACCTATCTTCATCAGTCCCAGCCACAATGCCAACACGCCGGTGAGTCCGATTGAGATCTCAAAGGCGGTGCCGGCTGAGGTGAACGAGGCCGACATGATGTCGCTCCACACCTGCAGGTCGCCGTCGAAGATGGTCTTGCCGACGGCTACCAAGAAGGCGATGAGGAAAAACGCTATCCAGATATAGTTGAGCATAATGTGGCAGGGGGATTGCGTTGTGGTCTACTTAACTTTGCGGAGCACCATTGCCGAGCGTGCCGGCAGGTAGAGCTTGAGCCACTCCACGCCGTTGGGGGTGTAGAGTGGGTCGGCCTGGGTGAGGTGCTCGACGCTCTCGTCGACGTTGCCGAAGCCGCCGAAAGCGGGGTTGTCGGTGGAGAGCACCACATCGTATTTGCCGATGGGGGCGAGCAGTCCGTAGTCGTCGAATGAGCGGTTGGGGGAGAAGTTGAACACAAACACCAGGTCGCCTCGGCGGAAGGCCAGCACTTGGTCGTCGTCCTTGTCCCAGAGCTTCTCCACGGGGAGCGCCTGGAAGCTGTAGGCGCCTGACACAAGGTGTATCATGGCGTTGTCGAAGGCGTTGAGGAATTTGTATTGCAGGTCTTCGCGGTCTACCAGGTTCCACTGGCGGCGTGCGTACTTGTAGCTCCAGCCGTTGCCTTCGCGGGGGAAGTCGATCCACTCCGGATGGCCGAACTCGTTGCCCATGAAGTTGAGGTAGCCACCGTTGATGGTGGCCAGGGTGACCAGGCGTATCATCTTGTGCAGGGCTATGCCGCGGGCCACGGCCAGGGAGTCGTCACCCACCATCATGTGCCAGTACATCTGGTCGTCGATCAGTCGGAATATCACGGTCTTGTCGCCCACCAAGGCCTGATCGTGGCTCTCGACGTAGCTGATGGTCTTCTCATCGGCACGGCGGTTGGTGAGCTCCCAGAATATCGAGGTGGGTTTCCAGTCCTCATCCTTCTTCTCCTTGAGGGTCTTGATCCAGTAGTCGGGGATGCCCATGGCCATACGGTAGTCGAAGCCGATGCCACCATCCTTGAAGGGTATCGCCAGGCCGGGCATGCCCGACATCTCCTCGGCGATGGTGATGGCGCGGGGGTTGAGCTGGTGTATGAGCTTGTTGGCCAGGGTGAGGTAGGTGATGGCGTTGGTGTCCTGACCGCCGTTGTAGTAGTCGTCGTAGGAGCCGAAAGCCTGCCCCAAACCATGGTTGTAGTACAGCATCGAGGTGACGCCGTCGAAGCGGAAACCGTCGAAGTGGAACTCCTCCATCCAGTACTTGCAGTTGGAGAGCAGGAAGTGTAGCACCTCGTTCTTGCCGTAGTCGAAGAGCAGCGAGTCCCAAGCCGGGTGCTCGCGGCGTCCATCGCCGTAGAAGTAGAGGTCGTAGCTGCCATCGAGGCGTCCCAGTCCCTCCACCTCGTTCTTAACTGCATGGGAATGAACAATATCCATAATCACGGCGATGCCCAAGCGGTGAGCCTCGTCGATCAGCGCCCTAAGCTCGTCGGGGGTGCCGAAGCGGCTCGAAGGGGCGTAGAAGCTCGACACATGGTAGCCGAACGAGCCGTAGTAGGGATGCTCTTGGATGGCCATGATCTGTATGGCGTTGTAGCCGTCGGCATGGATGCGGGGGAGCACGTTCTCGCGGAACTCGGTGTAAGTGCCCACTCCTTCGCGCTGCTGGGCCATGCCGATGTGGCACTCGTAGATAAGCAGTGGTGAGGTGTCGGGTTTGAAGCGCTTCACGCCCCATTTGTAAGCCTTGTCGGGCTCCCACACTTGGGCTGAGAAGATGTGGGTGTTTTCATCCTGCATCACGCGGGTGGCGTAGGCGGGTATGCGCTCCCCTTCGCCCCCCTCCCAGCGCACAATCATCTTGTAGAGGTCGCCGTGGTGTATGTCGTTGGACTTCAGGTGGATTTCCCACACGCCATTGTCGCGCCGCTTGAGGCGGTAATTGATCAGCTCCTTCCAGCAGGAGAAGTCGCCCACGAGGGTGATCTGTGTGGCGTTGGGCGCCCATTCGCGGAACACCCACGAGCCGTCGCTCTCGCGGTGCATGCCGAAGTATTTGTGAGCGTTGGCGAAGTCGGTGAGCTTGCCGTCGGAGCCGGCTGTCAGCTCTACTTCCTTGTTTATAGCGTCCTGGTGGCGCCCTTCGATGGCTTGGCTGAAGGGTTCGAGCCAGGGGTCGTTCTTGATGAGGGCGAGTTTCTTGGCCATAGTATAGAGCGATTTGAGCGAAACGAGGTTACTTGACGGCGTTCATGATCTTGCCGGGAATTTCGGTGTTGTTGTTCAAGCCTTTGAACTGGTCGGCACCGACGCCGATTGCAAACACGGGCACGGGGTTGCCGGTGTGCGAGGTGGTGGTCCAGGCGATGCCGGTGTAGGAGTCGAGGATCTTGAATACCTCCACGGCGAAGGCGTTGAACGATGCGTAGAGGGTCTTCTGGTCGGCGGAGTTGCGCATCTCGAAGGTGGACTCAAATTTCTCCTTGAGCGACTCCGTCTGGTTGTCGGACAGGGGCACCACGGTCCAGAAGCCGAAGTTGTCCTCAAGCACCTGGCGCATATCCTCCCAGCGGTAGATGCGACGGTCGTTGAGCATCGACTTGCAGCGTGCCGAGAATTCCTCTTTCGACATGCGCTGGGCATCGATGTAGCGCAGGCCCAACTTGTCGCCGAGGGCTGCGTTGTTCAGGGCCATGCCGCCGGTGTCGTGGTCGGCGGTGACCACGATCAGGGTCTCGTCGGGGTGCTGCAGGTAGAAGTCGTAGGCCACTTGCAAGGCCTGGTTGAAGTTGATCACCTCCTTGACCACTGCGCCGCCGTCGTTGGCGTGGGCTGCGTGGTCGATGTTGCCACCCTCAACCATCATGAAGAACTTGTCGGGGGTGACGCGCTCCAGGTGAGTGAGGCACGCGCGGGTCATGTCGGGGAGGTTGAGCGCGCCGGGTATTGAGTCGATGGTGTAGCCTATGTTCCACGAGCGGGCCGGGTCGGGCGACACAAGATAGATTTTCTCAGAGTTGATCTGCTCGATGCCGTCGGTTGTGTTGAGTATGGTGTAGCCGGCGTCGGTCAGTCGCTGCTCCACATCCTTGGGCTTGCCGTCGATTTCGTTGCCGTGGAAGCCGGCGCCGCCGATGAATTGGAAGCCTGACTCAGCGGCTTGGCAGTCAATGTCGTAGTACATCTTGCGGCTCTCCACGTGGGCATAGTGGGCGCCGGGGGTGGCGTCGTCCTGATACACCGATGTGATGATACCCACGCCGTAGCCCTGGCCGAGCAGGTCGTGCGACAGCGAGTAGACGGCCACCGAGTCGGCGTCCATGCCGAGCACACCGTTGTTGGTCTTATGTCCGGTGGCAAGGGCGGTGCCGGCGGCCGCGGAGTCGGTCACGGGCGACGATGCCGAGTAGGTCATGCACATCGAAGCCACGGGAAACTGCATCATCAGCAGCGGGTCGGGCGACTGGCGGATGGCGCGGTTGTAGGTCTGGGTGGTCATCACATGGCCCATGCCCATGCCGTCGCCTATGAAGTAAAACACGTAGCGGGGAGCCTCAGCGCGGGCCATCATGGCGGCCGCAGCGAGAGCGATACTTGAAACGAGGATACGAGGGATTTTCATATTAACAAAATTTATTTGCTACAAATGTACAAAAAACATTGTAATAAAAAAAGTAAGGCACCTCAAGCCGAGGCCGGGTGCCTTAACATCCTTTATTATAGTGCTGATATAGCGACATTCACCAGGAAGCCTATATGGGTCTTTATCGGCTACATATTTAATGCTTTTAGTCGAACTTGCAAAATTTCATATTGTAAAATTTGTGTCATTGTCAAATTTTATGCCTCTACTATTAAGGAGCTTTATTTGCTGATGAATGTTAAGAGCCTTCGTCATTTGTAGGGGAGTAGGATTATATTTTGTTGTTCTTGTTGGCGCGCTTGCGGCGGTCGTTTTGGATTTTGATCAGGAAGATTATGGCCGAGCAGATGGTTGTGGCCACGTTGGTGAGCACCAAGGGGATGTTGTCGAGGCATATACCTTGCACTACGAACAGAATCGAGCCTAAGCCCAACATGCAGAAGGTGGGGAGTGCGATGCCGTCGGTGTCGCGGGTTCGGATCGTGACGATTGCCTGGGGCAGGTAACCGAAAATCATGCATATGCTTGCCGCATATCCTACGATAGTTATAAATAATTCCATGGTTATGAGGGTTAGTTATTCGTTTAAATTTAACAAATGTACCTATTTTTTGGTTTGTCGTGAAAAAAGTTTGAAAAAAGTTGCGGAAAATTTTGCGGAATAAAAAAAGGGCCGTACCTTTGTCCCCGCTAAGAGTAGCGACTAAGTCATGGCGATTTAGTGTAGAGGCCTAGCACGCCGCCCTCTCACGGCGGAAACCCGGGTTCGAATCCCGGATTCGCTACTCTACCGAGGCTCGCAGCCACAAGCTGCGGGCCTAATTTTTTATAGTTTCGGATGGCTGGGAAGGGGCTGGAAGGGGGTGGGGGTCAACTTTTTTTTGGTGGTTACGGAAATAGTTGTTACCTTTGTGGCGGGTAAGTCCTACACGACCAGCTCCCCGGGAACTCCGTCAGGTCTTGATCGAAGCAGCGGTACCGGGTCGTAGCGGTGCGATGTAGGTAGCTTACCCTTTTTTTGTAAATCCTCTACACCTTAAGTATATGGCTACTACCATCTCCATCCCCAATCTTGATAGCCTCGACCAGGCCGCCCGCGAGTTCGTAAAGCTGATGGGCGACAACACCGTGTTTGCATTCTACGGCCCGATGGGTGCCGGCAAAACCACATTCATCCGCGCCCTGTCGCGCGCCCTTGGAGTGGAGGAGGATATGGCCAACTCGCCATCGTTCTCGATCGTCAACGAGTACCGCTCCGACACTACCGCCGAGCTGATCTATCACTTTGACCTTTACCGGCTTGAGAATGAGGAGGAGGCACTCGACTTGGGTGTCGAGGACTATTTCGACTCCGGCGCTCTGTGCCTGCTCGAATGGCCTGAGCGCATCAGCTCGCTGCTTCCCGATGACACCGTAAAGGTGACCATCGACGAGGATCCCGACACCCACGCCCGCACCCTCACCATCGAGTGATGATACGCCTTGAGTCAACACCGTCGACCAATGCGGCCGCCCGCCAACTGCTTGCTGAGCAGCAGATTGAACATGGCACTGTGGTGTATACCCACTGCCAGACTGCAGGCCGCGGTCAGCGGGGCAACACCTGGGAGGCTGAGCCGGGGGCCAATGTGACCATGTCGCTCGTGCTCCGACCCGGGGGGGTGAGGGCCGTCGATCAGTTTTTCATCTCCGAGGCGGTGGCCCTTGGCGTTGCCGCCGTGGTGGAGGAGGCCTTGGAGGGGTGCGAACATGAGGCAGTGAAGGTGAAGTGGCCCAATGATATCTATGTGGGCGACAAGAAGATAGCGGGGATACTGATTGAAAATTCACTGCAAGGCTCACTGATAGAGACGTCGATAGCGGGCATCGGGCTTGACGTGAACCAGCGGCAGTTCCGCTCCGATGCGCCCAACCCTGTGTCGCTGTGGCAGATCAGTGGCCGTGAGTACGAAATCGAGGAGCTTGTCGGCCGCATCCGCACCAAGATCCTGGCATACATGGAGCTGCCGTTCGAAGATATTCATTTGGTGTACAAGTCGCAGCTGTGGCGCAACGATAACGAGGAGCATCCCTATCGCTCGGCCGACCGCGGGGAGTTTATGGGAAGGATTATTAATGTGGAGCCTACGGGGCATTTGGTGCTGACGATAGTCAACTGCGGGAGTGTGTCGTTCGCATTCAAGGAGGTGACGGCGGTGATTTGACGCGCCTTGCGTTTACGCGGAAGCTCCAGGGTGCGACCCTACTTGTAGGTGAAAAATCAACAACTTAACAACTTGACAACTTGCTTGTCAGAGCTGCTCAGGGTGCTTGCGGTAGTATTCCTCGAGGAGGTTTTTGATGTTGAAGTAGTAGCCGGGGGTGGCGTCGGCACGGCCGGGGATGGGCTTGAGGGTGATGTGGTCGTAGTAGGGTTGGGTAAACTCCTGAGAGTCAGCTTCGCGTCCGAGGAAGTTGATTACGATATATTCGTGCTCGGGGTTGATCACATACCAGGCATTGTCGGGGTCGAGGCCGGTGCCGGTCGAGATGATGGCCTCGAGGATGTGGTTCATGCGGTATTGCCAGATGTTGGCCTTGTTGACCTTGCCGCGCTTGCGGTAGGCGTAGGTCAGGAAGTTGAGCTGGCGCAGGTCGAAGGGGTTGTCCTTGAGCGCAAGTTCTGCGTATTTGATGATGGTGTCGAGTTCGGCGCGGGTGTGTTCGCCTTGGTAGTAAAGGTTTTCGATATGCTTGACGTGGGCCGACTCGCGGTAGGGGTTGAAGTCCTCCTGAAACAGCTGCCCGAGGTACAGATAGCGGTATTCTGGGAGGGTCATCACGGTCTCGTTGAGCTCGTAACGCTCCATCAGCCGGGGATAGTAGTATTTTGATGTAGAGTCGTTTACTTCACGCTTAATCTGCTCGATGTCGGGGCGTTCGACAGCGAATTTCTTGTCTTGGCGCGGTGCGGCCGAGGCCATGATCAGTGTGGCAGATGCGAGTATTATGAAGTAGAGGAGGTGTTTCATCAGTATCCGGTTAAGGCGTAGTAGAGTATGAGTCCGACCTGGCTGAAGGTGACCACTGCGGGGAGTCCGCGGGAGCAGAGGAAGCGCGCGAATGTGGCTGAGGGGAACTCCAGGGAGCGCCCTTGGGGGGTGCGGCTGAAGGCAATTGCGCCGAGGAACGCTCCGATGGCGCCACCGAGGATTATGCCCGCTGAGTCCATGAGCATGCCCACTACCATGCCGGCGAGGGTGCCCACGGCCACATAGCCGCGGCCCGGGAGCGAGCGGGTGCTCTTGCGCGGGAGCAGTGTGTCGGCTCCGATCACCAGCAGTGTGGCCACGCCCCAGAAGAGCAGCTCGCGCATGGTGATGGGCATCAGTCCGCTGAGGTGGAACGCCCACAGCCCGGCGTAGGCCAGCAGCGAGCCGGGGAAGTATGGGCGGAACGCCATCACGATGGCGCCGCACATCAGCAGTGAGTCTAATATGATAAAAAAGGTGGCCATACTCTCGTTTTAGTTATTCCTTACAAATTTAAGGTTTTTTGCGGGGTAAATGTTCGGCTGTTACAATTTTAAATAAGAGTTAACATTTGTTAGGAGGAGGTGTGGGTCCGGCGGCTGAACCGCCGGGCACGGTGGCGCCAGGTAGGGGCTTCCCCCCCTTGTGGGGGCTGGGGGGGTTAGCGTGGGGTGAGGGTGATCAGCGGCACGAGCATCTCCTCCATCGAGATGCCGCCGTGCTGGAAGGTGCCGGTATAGTACTGGACGTAGTGGTTGTAGTTGTTGGGGTAGGCGAAGAAGTCGCGGCCGCCGGCGAAGATGTAGGTGGTGGAAACGTTGGGCGAGGGGAGGCCGAAGCGCTCGGGCTGCTTCATTTCGTAGACTTGGCGGGGGTTGTAGTTGAGGTTTTTGCCGAGTTTGTAGCGGAGGTTGGTGTTGGTGTTCTTGTCGCCGACGACTTTGATGGGGTTTTCGACGCGGATGGTGCCGTGGTCGGTGGTGAGCACGATTTTGTAGCCCTTCTCGCTGATGCGGCGGAAGAGGTCGAGCGCGGCGGAGTGGCGGAACCATGACTCGGTCAATGAGCGGTAGGCGGCGTCGGACGATGCCAGCTCGCGTATCATCTTCGACTCGGTGCGGGCATGCGACATCATGTCGATGAAGTTGAGCACCACCACGTTGAGGTCGTTGACTTCGAGGTTGGAGAACTCCTTAAGGAGCTTCTGTGCGCCTATGGAGTCGTTGACCTTGTTGTAGGAGAAGCGGCATTTGCGGCGGTAGCGCTCAAATTGTGTGGCGATCAGTGGCGATTCGTTGAGGTTTTTACCTTCGTCCTCGTCCTCGTCGACCCACAGGTCGGGGAACATGCGGGCGATCTGCAGGGGCATCAGCCCGGAGAAGATGGCGTTGCGGGCATATTGGGTGGCGGTGGGGAGTATTGTGCAGTAGAGCTGTTCGTCGAAGGTGAACAGGTCGCTCAGCAGGGGTTTGACCGTGAGCCACTGGTCGAGGCGGAAGTTGTCGATGAGTATGAAGAACACTTTCTCGCCGCGGTCGAGCAGCGGGAACACGCGGTTGCGGAATATGTCGACGCTCATTTCGGGGCGGTCGGCGGGTGAGGGTGCTGTGACCCAGTCGTAGTAGGTGCGCTTGACGAATTTGTAGAAGGCTTGGTTGGCTTCGTCCTTCTGCATGGAGAGCATCTCGTCCATGTTGGTTTCGGTGGATGCCAGTTCCATCTCCCAGAACACGAGTTTGCGGTAGAGCTCGCGCCAGTCGTCGAGGTTGTAGGAGTCGTTGATCTGGGATGTGATTTTGGCGAACTCTTGGCGGTAGTCGCTGGTGGCTTGCTCCGACACGAGCTGGTCGCTGTGGAGGTTCTTCTTGATCGACAGGAGTATCTGGTTGGGTTTGACGGGTTTGATGAGGTAGTCGGCGATTTTGTTGCCTACGGCCTGGTCCATGATGTTCTCTTCCTCGCTCTTGGTGATCATGATCACGGGTGTGAGCGAGGCTATCTGCTTGATGCGGCTCAGGGTTTCGAGTCCGGTGAGTCCGGGCATGTTTTCGTCGAGGATTATGAGGTCGAAGTGTTGGTTTTCGACCAGTTCGAGTGCGTCGCGGCCGTTGTTGACGGTAGTCACGTCGTAGCCTTTGCCTTTGAGGAAGAGTATGTGGGGCTTGAGCAGGTCAATCTCGTCGTCGGCCCACAGTATCTGGGGAGCGCTCATGGGAAGTTATTTGGGTTTTTGGTTTTGAGTTTTTAAGTTTTTAAGGGGGGGACAAGCGCGGTGCGCTTGAACTGGACAGCTTCGCGCTGCCGTGGCTCGACGGGCTTATGGGTTGTCGAAGAGGGGATCATCGCCTTCAGAGCCTTCGGGGTAGGCTGGGAGGGTGGGGGCGGGAGCGGGCTTTTGAGGCTCTTGGGGCGCGGACGCTCCGGGGAGCGACCCTACTTGTGGGGAGGTGGGCTGCTGAGGCTCTTGGGCGGGCTCTTGGGGCTGTTGGGGCTCTTGGGCGGGCTCGTCGGGGGTGGGGGTGAAGGATTCGCGCTCGGGGAGGGTTTCGGCGGGGCCGTAGACTTCGGGTGGGAGCACGTCCTCCTGTGCTTGACGGTAGTTATGTTCGTCGAGGAAGCGGAAGTAGTCGTCGAGCGAGCGTCCTTCGCGTATCAGGGTTTCAAAGTTCTGGGTGCTGATCATGATGGGTCGCACCTGTGGGGGAATCTGCAGCTGCACGTCCTGCGACATCGTTTTGCGGTAGTGGTCGAGTTCGCGCTGGTTGGCAAATCCTTTTATTATAAGCATTCCGAGGCGTCCAAAGTTCATTTGCTCGAGTTCGAAATCGCGGACCACGAAGGTGGTGAAGTTGTGGCGTGCGATGTCGTAGAGCAGCTGATTGGCTGATACAGAGTCGGTGGGGTATGTGAGCACGAGCAGCTGCTGGCCGTCGGGGTTCAGCTCGAAGTTGGCGGGCTGGTCGGCGCCGGGGCCGGCTGTGGAGTCGTTGCCCAGGCGGATGTCCCAGAGCATTCCGCGGGTGTTGGTGGGGCCGCTGTGGAATTTGCGTCCTTGGTTGAGCTGCTTGAGGTATGAGCTGGCTGTGGGGGTGATGTCGGTTTCGGGGTATAGCTCGAGCATCTCCTTGAGTGTGGCTTGGAATTTCTCAGGCTCATTCTCGGTGACGTATGTAAGAGCTTCGAGGAACATGAATTTGGGCATGATTTTGCTCATGGGGAAGCGGCGGCGCATCTGGTCGTAGATGGCGTGGACTCGGGCGTTGTCGTTGTCGAGATATGCTTCGTAGGCCTGCTCATAGAGGGTTTCTTGCTGGGCGGGCATGGCCTTGAGGTTGTCGAGGTAGTTGGGGTCTTGCATTGCCTGGCCATACTTTGAGTCGGCGAAGTCGCTGAGTATCAGCTGGCGATAGCGTTCGGCCTCGGCGAGTTTACCTTCGCGCATGTATATGAGGTACATATTATAGTATGCGTCGAGGCGGTATACGTTGTCGGGGTAGCGGGTGAGCAGACGGCCAAATTCGCTCAGTGCTGCGGGGTAGTCCTCAAGTTTGTCCTTGAGTATTACGCCCATGTTGTAGAGGCCTTCCTGGATGATGTCGTTGCAGGTCTGGCGCTCCTGGTCGGTCTTGGGTATCTGCTTGAGGTAGTATTCTGGGTAGTGGGGGTCGTCGGCGCGCTTTGCGGCCTCTTTGTCTTCGGGCGACTCGTCGGTTTCGGCCTCGGCGTTGGCCTGGCCCTCCTCCTCTTCATCCTCCTCGGTGTGGCCGAAGTCGCTCATGGCGAATGATGCCTTGTTGCGGCGGCGCCAGTTGTCCTCAAGTTTGCGAGAGCCCCAACGCTTCTGGAATTCGGTTTTACCGGCGTTTTTGGCGGTGTTGTTGTAGAAGTACCATGAATCGTCGGTGTTGAGCTGGAAGGTGGTGGGGGCGTTGGGGTTGTTGATATTTGAGCCGTTGGCGGCCTGCTGTGCGAGGTATTCCTCGCGGGCGGCGGCTTCGGCCTCCTCTTTCTCCTTCTTTTTGAGGTCGTCGATGATCTTGTTGACCACCTTCAGCTGCTCATCTTGCGACATGTTCGACAGGCGCAGCAGGGAGTCCTGAAGCTGCACGTTCTGTGAGTAGACGGCGAGTTCGTCGAGCACGTCGGAGCGGCGTTTGAGCAGGTCGTAGTCGGGGTAGGACTCCGGCAGAAGTGGTACAGCCTCGGCGAAGCAAGGCTGGGCCAGGTCGTACTCGTGGCGGGCGTAATAGAGCTGTCCGAGGGTGATCTGGCTGATTGCCTTGTCGATGCCGTTGCGCTTCGACTTTTCGGCGGCGAGCTTGTAGTTGTCGATGGCCTGGATGGTGTCGTGGCGGCTGAGGTAGAGGTTGCCGATGGCGTAGTAGATCTGGTCGAGGTAGTCGGCGTTGCGGTCGTAGCGGGTCATGCGCTTGAGGGCCTTGACCTCCGGCTCGATGTTGGCTCCGGTGTAGACCTCGCTCTGCTTGATGCGTGCGTTGAATTTTGTGCGGTAGCTTGCCGACGACGAGCCGCCGGCCTTCTTAAAGGCTTGATATGCAAGCTGCTTTTCCCCTAATCGGGAGTAGACTTGTCCTAAGAGGAAGTTGAGGCGCGTCTTCTGCGAACCGCTGGCGTAGCGTATCGCCTCCTTGAGGTAGGGGAGGGCTTCGGCCCACTCTTTGCGCTGCACGTAGTAGTCGGCGTAGTCGTAGTTGTAGAGCTGTTGGAGGGTATTATTGGTGAGTTCCTCGGGCTTGATTTTGGCCACAATCATCTCCCCCTCGTAGAGCCAATCCATTGATATGTAGGAGCGTGCTTGCCAGAGCTTGGCTTCGGTTACGGTGTTGGGGAGCCATGTGAAGTGCTTTGCTACGTAGAAGAATGTCGATGCTGCGCCGAGGAAGTCACCGTTGTAGTACTGGCTGCGGCCCATCATCATCCAGGCGTTGTGGAGGAAGGGGTTGTACTCGTCGCGCTTCATCCACGCCTTGTATTCGGGGTCGTTGGCTTTGCCCGACTTTTTGGCGGGTTTCTTTTTGATGGATCGGAGCTGAATGGCCTTCTGGGCCTTCTCAATCGAGCGGTCGAAGTTGCCGTTGGGCTGAGGTGCCTTGGGGTCGTTTTTGCTCTCGATGGGGTGCATGTAGAGGGTGCGGGTATAGTCGTCCTCGTAGGTGCGTTCCATCTCGTGAAGGGTCTCCTTGTAGTGGGTGTCGCCGTTGTAATAGATGTTGTACTTGGTGATGAAGGCCGTATAGTGGCGTGTGGAGGCGGTGTTTTTTTTGAGCGAACAGCCTGCCACCGAGAGTCCCAGCATCACTACCAGGGCAAAAATGAGCCAATTATGCTTATGAGCGCACTTCATCTATAGAATAACGCAAATATCGGGGGCATTATTGTATTCTAAGGGATATCCTTGGGTTTTGGGGGGCGTAATTTTGCCATAAATTCACACTAAACTTACGAATATGGAATTTAAGGCAACACTTCAGGGTGCGCTCAACCTCGCTCCCGATCCACTCAACCCCGAAATCCTGCGCCCGGTGAGGGTGCCCTCGCGCATCTCGTCGGCCACAGGCCGTGTACTCTGTCAGATACACCACAGCGGCGGTACGTCGCTTGTGGTCAACGATGGCTCATCGGTCACCATCGTCAATTCGTTGACCGGTCGCCAAGAGCTGACGCTGACGATCTCGGACACCATCCACTGTGCCACGGCCGGCAGCGGCGATGTGCTGATTTTCACCGACCGCGGCCCCTATCTCGTGACCTACGACTCTGACCGCGGCTGGGTCGACATGGGATATGAGCCCCAATGGCCGGCGGTGGTGCTGACCCGCCACTCCACCGCCACATATCAAGCCACCATGATGGCTGCCGAGCTGCATGGACCCTACGAGCATGGCGAGGGGCCGCTGGCCAAAGCTGATGCCGAGAGTATTGCTGACGATGTGACCGACGCCTACCAACGGCTTGTGGCTGATGCGGCGCAGGGGGGCTACCTGGTGCAGCCGGCGCTGATGAGCTACCGGCTGCTCGACCGCCAGGGGGGTGTGATATACGAGTCGTCGCCGGTGCTGGTGAGCGCCGAGGGTGGATTTCAACTCACCTCCACGGTGGACCTTGATGTCAACGACGGGCGTACACAACGCGGAGGTTGCAATCTCACCGTTGACGGTTGGCGCCCCGGGGTGATGCTCGCCGAGGCTTTGGGCGACGATGTCGACCCTGCTTGGGCTTCGCGGGTGGCGGCGCTTGAGGTGCTGGCGTCGCCGCAGATCCACCCCCTGAACTACAATCTCAATTGCACGGGGCGCATATCTTCGTCAGGTGTGCTGTCGTTCAACTTCCCCGGAGCCGCGGCCTCCCCCTCGGGCAGTGAGCAACGCTGCTCGCTGGTGCGCAGGGTGCTTGAGCATGCGCAGTCGCTGATGGAGGTTGTCGACCATATCCCTGACCCGTTCTCCGGAGGACTGACCCCCGGCGAGGTGCGTCAGGTCAATCTGTCGCCCGGGGATGACGCCCGCGAGCAGACACGCTCGATGCATGCCACCTTCAATAAGACCACAAGGTCGACCAGCGTAGCCGCCTACTCTCTTCAGGCTTTCCCGCACCGCTTCACAGCCACCGCTGTCGCCCGCCAGGTTGACTCGGTGGTGTATGCCAACCCCCGCGTGCTGCCGTTCAGCGGCCACTCCCTCCAGTCGATGTGCCACTCGCTGATGACTACCGCCGGCGGCTGGAAGGCTGACGTGGTGGTGCAGTTGGGCGACGGTAGCCGCCAGGTGGTGTGGAGTGGCAAGGGTGCGTCGGCTGCTCCACTGCTGCTGAGTCCGCTCCTCACTTACCCCTCGGCTGATGCCGTGAAGATGACGATCCACTACTACTCCCCCTCCGGGCGCTTCTCGCGCCATGAGCTCCCCCTGAAGGGTGTCCCCGCCATGGGAGTCGCCTATTACCTGCACCCATCGCTTGTGCCATGGTCGCCCGCTCCCAATTCCACGGCGTGGACCACACCCGAATCAACTCAGGGAGCCGTCGCTTACGACGGTTGCATTGCCACCGCTCAAGCCTCTGGTCCGTTGATACCTACCCAGCTAAAGCGTGTGGCGCCCTCCACGATCGCCGATGTAAAACCTGCGAGCTCGGCATCGTCGGGGTTCATGTCGGGCAACCCCCACTTCTATGTCGCTTCGGCCGACGGCATAACCATGGTCACCACTTCCACCGACAGCGCCTCAGTGACCCGCGCGTCGCTTATCGACCGGCGGGGTGTGACCGCTGCGGGGAGTCTGTGCGTAGGCGCCGACTGCTGTTACGCCATAGCCGGAGGGGCGTTACTGCGGTTGGATGGGACGAAGGTTAAGGTGCTGATAGCAAGCGTGGCAGCTCGCCAACCGGGATGGACATCCTACCTCGGCGGTGAGTTGTGGATGCTCGGTATCGATGGTCAGGTGATGGTCTACCACCCCGCGGCGGGGTGCATATCGCGCCGTGAATGTTCGGGCGAAGCGCTCTGGAGCGATGGTGACACCCTGTACGTCAGCGACAAACAGGGGTTGCGGCGTGTGGCCTCCCGGGACTTGATCAAGTGGACCGACAATACGGTGCATGTTGAGGTGTCGGCTGTCGGTGTAGCTACACGGAGAAGTGGGATGGTCGATGTTGCCGAAGTGCCGATGTCAGGAAGTTCGGTTGACGCCACGGTCGACGTGTTTGGCACTAATCATGCGGGAAAACCCGACGGCCTCGCTCTCCCTCAGCCGGCCCGACTGCTCCGTTTTTCGGTAAGCGGCAAGTATGTGACTCGGCCGGGAGTGACTTTCCGCCACCCTCGCCGACGCAATATATATCTGAAAATCAATGCGAACGTAAGCGACGACACTATAATCGAAGCATGAAACCCACCACTACCGAATATGACAAAATCTGGGCTACCCACTGCGCCAGGGTTGAGTCGCAGCGATGCGATTACAACCCTGAGCGCGGCCTGGGGTGCCCCGACGAACACCTACGCCGCGAAGTCACCGACCCCGGCGGACATAAGGTGCGCATACCCGGTGCGATGATTGCCGACCCGCTATACTCTGCGGGCTTGAGTGTCAACGACTTCGAGATGTTGCGATGTCGGCACGATTTCTACTTCTGGGCTTGGCGCTGCGTGACTATCAAGGATAAGATATCGGGGGCTGACCAGCCGTTCGTGCTCAACGCCCCGCAGCGGCTTGTGGCCGCGAAGCTTGAGGAGCAGCGACGCGCAGGCCAGCCGATGCGCCTGATCATCCTCAAGGCGCGCCAGTGGGGCGGGTCGACCCTCGTGCAGCTCTATATGGCGTGGATACAGAGCTGTGTGCGACGTAATTGGCACTCGCTGATATGCGCCCACGTAAAGGATGCGGCAGCCACGATCCGCGGTATCTACTCCAAGATGCTTGGCCATTACCCCCGCGAGCTGTGGGATGGCGAGGGTGACGCGGCGCCTAGGTTCGTGCCATTTGAGCGAACCAACAATGTGCGCGAACTGCTCGGACGCGGCTGCCGCGTGACCCTCACTTCGGCTGAAAACCAGGATGCGGCCCGCGGATCTGACTATGCGATGGCCCACTTGAGCGAGGTGGCGTTCTGGCCCGCGACCCTGCGCAAGGACCCCACCGACCTGATACGCACCATCTGCGGAGCCGTGGCCCGTGCTCCTTACACGTTGATAGTCATGGAGTCGACGGCTAATGGCGTGGGCAACTTCTTCCATCAAGAGTGGCTCCGGGCCGTTGAGGGTAAGAGCGATAAGCTGCCGGTGTTTGTTGCCTGGCACGATATCGAAATCTACCGCGAGCCGGTGACCCGCAAGGAGCTGCCGCAGCTATGGAGGTCGCTCGATGAATATGAGCTAAAACTTTGGAACTCAATCCCGACCATGACACTCGACCGCATCAAGTGGTATCACAACAAACGGCGCGAGTATAATACGCATGCGCAGATGCAGGCCGAATACCCCACAGATGCGCAAGAGGCGTTCACCAACTCCGGCTGCAATGTGTTCGATGTGGCCCATGTGGAGGCGATGCGCGCCGATTGCCGAGATGACTTTGAGAAGGGTGAGGTAAGTGATTTCGGAAAGTTTGAGGAGGTAAATAATGGAAAGCTGAAAAAGTGGGTTGACCCTCAGGCGGGGCATAGATATGTGGCGGCCGTGGATGTCGGCGGTCGCTCTGAGTCAAGTGATTGGTCGGTAATCGCTGTGATTGACTTCTCAACTCCGCTACCCGAGGTAGTGGCGCAGTGGCGCGGCCATATCGACCACGACCTGCTATGTGAGCGTGCCTCGCGCATAGGCCGCTGGTACAACGACGCTTTGCTCGTTGTGGAGTCTAACACTCTGGAGACCAAGAATGGGGGTGAGTCGCTATATCTGCTCACCCGACTTCGCGACACGTACCCCAACCTCTATCTGCGCGAGTCGTTCGACTCCGTCAGCGGCCAACGCTCGCAGCGAGTGGGTTTCCACACCAGCGCCTCCACCAAGCCGTTGGTGATCGACCATCTCATCGGTCTGGTCAGGGATCACGGCTATATAGAGCGCGATGTGACCACCGTCGACGAGCTGCTCACCTACGAGCGGCTCCCAAACGGCTCATACGCCGCTCGCCATGGCAAACACGACGACTGTCTGATGACCCGCGCCATCGGCCTGTACGTGGCTCTCGATCAGGTACGCCTCGACTGCAGTGTAGGCTTCGTGCCTCCGCCTATGCCGCTGATGTTTTAAAATTGGTGGCGAAGATATGAAAATTATGGAAAATTGCTATTGAATTTAAAAAATATGTGTATATTTGCACACAAAGCGCTAAAGAAGCTAACAACTGTATGGAAAAAATCGACAACCTCGACCGTCGTATTCTTGACATCGTCATACGCAACGCCCGCATCGCCTCGAAGGATATCGCTGAGGAGTGTGGCGTGTCGCGTGCGGCCATCCACCAGCGTATCCAACGCATGATCGATCTCAACGTGATCACCGGTTCGGGCTACAAAGTCAATCCTAAGGTGTTGGGATACAGCACATGCACTTATATAGGTGTGAATCTTGAGCGCGGCGCCCTCTACCGCGAGGTGGTGCCTGAGTTGGAGAAGATACCCGAGATTGTGGAATGTCACTTCACGACGGGCCCGTACACCATGCTCATCAAGCTCTTTGCTCGTGACAATGAGCACCTTATGGAGCTGCTCAACGATAAGATACAGAACATCCCCGGTGTTACCGACACCGAAACCCTGATCTCGCTCGACTACTCCATCCATCGCGAGATCCCCATCAACATCGACAGGGAGTCGTAACCGCAACTGATAATCGTATGCATAGGCGCAGAGCGCCGAGGGTTACTCTAAACAACGCGCCTTCGGCGCTCCCAAAGTGAATTACCCATCTCCGTTATTTGAAGCGCCATGCGCCCCCGGTACGTCTGTGTCAACAGTGTGTACTTTTAGGGATATCGGCGGCAATTTCCGCTTATAACTTTGTGGCTGTAATCGTTAACTCAAATTATTGCCATGAAGTATTTTACCATTGATGAGCTGTGCCGGTCGGATGCCGCCACGGCTCTGGGGATAGCCAATCGTCCCGACCCAACACAAGTAGAAAATCTGACCCGATTAGTTGACCGCGTGCTCGACCCGGCCCGCGAACTGCTTGGCCGGCCCATCCACGTCAACAGCGGCCTGCGCTGTCCAAGGCTTAACAGCGCCGTAGGTGGCGCCGCTCGCTCCTACCACCTGCAGGGACGCGCCGCCGACCTCACCGTGGGCAACCCGCGGCTCAACCGCCCCCTTTACCGCATCCTTCAGTCGCTACCCCACACCGAGCTCCTCTGGGAGGGTGGCGGCCGCTGGATCCACGTCGCCCTCTAATGGTGGAATCTGTCAATCATCATGTTGTAGAGGCGGATCCTGCTGCGTCCGATTAAAACTAAAATCGCGGCTAAGCCTTACGGCCTAAGCCGATTGACTCGCAGATCTACAGCGCGGATTTCCGCAGGTTTAGTCGCTCCAACCCTGCGTAATCAATAAACATCAGGGAAACGCAGGAAATACCCCTCTATAATGGCTGTGTAACTCACTAATTAGTGGGTATATATACCGGTGTTTCAGCCTAATTAAGGGTGGGTGTAGCCGTCGGCGGCGCAGCGCTGCTTCATGTTCTTGATGCGCGCGGCGGCGTCGGATTTGGCGGAGCGGCTGCGGCTCACTATCACTACCCCGGCAAATACCACCAACGTGGCTACAACACGGCCGGCGGTGAGCGAGTCCATACCGATGGCTATCGATATCGATATTGCGATGATGGGCTGGGCGTAGGAGTACATGCTCACCAGCGTGGGGCGTATCAGCTTCTGCCCCAAGGGGATGAGGTAGTATGCCACGAATGTGGCCATGATGATCAGGTAGCTCAGCTCCCACAGCCACCGCGAGGGTAGGGCGGTGTAGTCGAGTGTCAGCACCTCGTCGTAGGCGAAGGGTGCCGACATCACTGTCGAAAACAGGAATATCCACTTCATGAATGTCACCACCGTGTAGCGCTCAATCAGCGGGCGGAAAATGCCCAGGTACATGGCGAAAAACAGGGCGTTGCCCACCATCAACGCGATGCCTAAAGGCGAACTCTGCTGCACACCACCGGCGGTCTTCATGCCCATGATCAGATAGAGTACTCCGGCAAGCGACAGCAGCACTCCCCCGGCCTTCTTCACCGTGATGGGCTCGCGCACCGCCACGGCCGCAATGAACATCGTGTAGATGGGTGTGAGCGAGCTCATTATCGAGCTCTCCATGGGGGTGATCAGCGGTATCGCCGCCAAAAACGACAGTTGCGTCAGGAAAAATCCCAACAGCGACGCCACGAATATCTTGGGCAAGTCGCGGCGTGCCACCCTCTCGCCGGGCATCAGCAGCGACAGCAACCAGAATATCGCCCCGGCACCCACCGACCGCAGTAGGAAGATCCCCATCGGCGACAGATAGGTGCTCGAAGTCAGGCTCTTGCACACGATGATGTTGAAGCCGAATATCGAATATGCCAGGAAGCAGGCCAAATGTCCCAGCCAGCGGTTTTGCATCCAATTCATACCGCGAAATTACACATTATTTATCATAACAAACCATTATCACAAGTGGTGCCGTTGGGCGTAGCGCCCCTGTGCCGGGCGGTTTCGCCGCCGAGAGGCGCCCCCGCTGTCAAGGGGTGGGCGCTACGAGGAGGCTTTTTGTTGCGGTTGCCCCTGATTTTCACCGGGCGGGATAAACTTTTTGGGCATAAGTTTGTCTAAATATATAAAACGACAAGGCGCCATGAAAGTTAAATTAGCCACAGCAGTTATCGCCGTTGCATCGCTCGGGTTGAGCAGCTGCGGCGGATGGATCTCCACCGACATCGGCGGTGGATATTATCCCAGCGACCCGATCTACACCGGTCCGGTACTCCCTCCCGTGCCTGATTACAATTCATTACCACCGGTGGTTGTCAACCCCGGCCCGGTGAATGGCGGCGGAGGCCCGGCACGCTCGCCCGGCAATGGCGGTGGCACCGGCAACCGCCCCAATGGGTCGACCCAGACCAACCCTCCCGGCAACAATGACCCCTCGTTGGGTTCTGGCAAAGGCGGCGGCAATCCCGGCTCGTCGCGCCCCTCCTCCGGGTCTAACTCAGGTAAGGGGAGCCGTCCCATCTCCACTCCCGCACAGCCCTCGGGCGGTTCCGGTTCCGGCGCCACCCGCACCCACTAATCCACACCCCAGCCACATAAAAATAAAATCTCAGTTAAAGACAACTGAGATTTTATTTTTAGGTATAGGCGCTTAGACCGCACCGTCTAACTTGTTGTTTTGTAGTCTAATTGGTTGAGAACGCACCATTCTACGGATAAGCACATCGAAGATTGTGTCCATATTTGACCTCCGATTGTATCGAAAATGGTACTCGTCAAGGTAGCCTTGCAGCTGTTCTTTAGAACAATGGTGGTGTATTCTGCGAAGCCATCCCTTGATATTCATGATGTGAATATGTATATCGGGAAAGTTGGATACATCATCAGACTTCCTTTGTTTTAGCTTGGGATAATCCGCTTTGATTGGTAAGTATCCATTCCATTCATCGGTAATGACTTCAGCATCTTTGGATATATGGTCATCAAACAGTGGCCTCAGTGATTTCGCGGAGGCATCGTCGATGACTCGGGCATAGGCTCTGCCGACACCTTTGACTGGGAGTACCTCAAGAGCCACCTGAACCAGCTTCTTTTTTCCTTTGGAGCGTCCGCGCTTTTGCTCTTCTTCTCCTCCGACATAGAACTCGTCTACATGTACTTGACCCTTAAGCGGATACTGACAAGAACTTTTCATGGCTTGTTGAATCTTCCATTTGAAAGCCCAACAAGTCTTTTGCCGCAACTCATATTCTTCGGATAATTCAAGTGAAGACATCCCTTTCTTCTTTGTGCTTATCTTAAACGCGATGTGAAACGCAATAAGCAATGAGAACTTCAGTTTATCAAACATTGTGCCTGTAGTAGGGCTCTCATCGTATTTGCACCTCGTGCAGCGGCGTGAGTATGGCTTCTCGCCTTTGCAATAATGTGTGTGTCCACATTTCTTGCAAGCGTAGCCATTCTCCCATTTGATGCCTGCGAGATATTTGTAACACTCGTCATCAGACACAAAACGTTGATAAAACTTGATTGAGTTCACTCCCATGAATTTATCCCTTGGTTCCATGGTGCAAAGGTAGCACCTTTATTTGAATTTAGTGCGGCCTAAGCGCCTATACCTATTTATTTTTTCTAAAGTTGGATGTTCCTGTCTTTCATCAACTTTTTTGATTCACCTTGTTGGAGAAAGCATGCATCCTGTTACCTGCCAATTCTCTCTTTTGCGGGAATCTCCATTTCCATGGTCATCATCCCCCCAAAATGTCAAAGTAACTGTGTAATTAGCCTCTTCCTCTACCCCCAAGGCATTTTTAGCCGTGACCGTTCCCTTAACTTTATAAACATTGTTGCCAAATTTCTCTACATCGGCACCGAAGAAGGGAAAGTCAGCTGTTTTTGGATAATTTAATTGTTTTTTAACCTCCTCGCGCGCAATTATTTGTGCTTGAACTTGAATGTCGCTCTCTTGACTATTATCTGATGATGAGCCATTTGAACTGTCACATTTTATCCAGAAGAAAACACCTATAATTATAAGAATTAAAATTCCAACACCTAAAGGAAGGGGGTTTTTAGGTGTATTTGGCTGATTAGCTTCATCCTTATTCTTGAATGGCTCAATGTATTCGTACATAGCAAATGAAAATTAATTAGTAGTGGTGCGATAAAAATCCAACCACTATGGATAATATATTAGTATTTAATAAAATACGAGAGAACATTGATTTTTTGATTTGAAATTGATTTATTAGTCTTGTTGTTCACAGCAATAGTTCGTTAAAAATTTGACTTTTGGAAATATGCTGTAAAACATGTATAATTCTTTGAGATTCAGCAAAATAAGTGCTTGAAAAATTTGGCCAAGTCACAGATTTTTCGTAACTTTATAGGTGATAATCAAAGAGTTATGAATAAAATCAAGCCGCTTGACCAAGTAGGTTCGATTGTCGCCTCGGCGCTCAATCACACCGCAAAAGTACGAAAAAATTTGATTGGTATTATTAAGATTTACTTTGTCGCTATGTTGCGGGTGGGGTCTATTTGCGGCGGAGCTGGTGGAAGATCATGGCGGCGGTGACGAGGGTGGCGAGGACGTCGCTCGCGGGGAACGACCACCATACGCCGTTGAGCCCCAGCATGCGGGGAAGCCACAGCAGGAATGGTATGAGGAATATCACCTGGCGCGTAAGGCTCAGGAATATCGATTTGCCGGCCTTTCCGATCGACATGAAATAGTTGGTCGACACGATTTGAAATCCCACTACCCAGAACATCGTGAGCGACACCACCAGGGCGTTGGTGGTGACGGCTATCAGTGCGGCGTCGACGGTGAAGGCCATGGCTATGAAATCAGGCAACAGCAGTCCGCCGAGGCATCCTAAGGTGCTAACAACGGTACCCACGGTCACGGCGAGCCAGAATGTGGCGCGGGCGCGGTCGATGCGCCCGGCGCCGTAGTTGTAGCCCACGATGGGCTGCATGCCCTGGCACATGCCCACGATGACCATGCAAAGCAGCGATGTGTAGGTGCTGAATATGCCGGCGGCTGCGATGGCGTTGTCGCCATACTGCGCCAGGGTGGTGTTGATGATGGCGTTGATGGCGCTTGAGGCGGCGTTGACCAGCGAGGGGGCGGCGCCGATTGATATGATGCTCAGCATCACGGGCCAGCGCAGGCGGTAGATGCCGCGGGTGAAGTGGAGGTTGGCCTGTGGGTTGAAGAAGTGGGCCATGACGAAAATGGCGGAGATGAGCATGGCGATGTCGGTGGCGATGGCCGCGCCGCGGATGCCCATGTCGAGGGCGAAGATGAAGATGGGGGCGAGCACCAGATTGGCGCCGGCACCGATGAGCATCGTCACCATGGCGCGCATGGGGTAGCCTGAGGCGCGCATCACGTTGTTGAAGCTGAACATTATGTTCATCACCAGCATGCCGGGGAGTATCCACTGCATGAAGTCGCGGGCGTAGGGTATGGTGCGGTCCGAGGCGCCGAACATGCGCAATATCGGGTCGAGCCAGATGGCGAAGCCTGTAATATATAATGTGGCGACCAGGAGTATCATCACAAGGGTGTTGCCCAACACCAGGCTTGCCTGATGGCGGTCGCCGGCGCCAAGGTGGATCGAGACGAGTGCTGCAGCGCCGGCGCCTACGAGCACGCCTAAGGCTGCCGAGAGGTTCATCACGGGGAAGGTGATGGTGAGTCCGGCTATGGCGTCGGAGCCCACGCCGCGCCCTATGAATACGCGGTCGATCACGTTATAGCCGCTCATCACCAGCGTGCCCACCACTGCGGGGAGGCTATAATGCCACAAAAGCCGCCCGATGGGGCGGCTTAGTAGATGTTGTAGCGATTGGCTCTGGGTAGCCACGGTGAGTGGGGGTTACTTTGACTGCAGGCGTGCGATCTCGTAGTCGATGGCGTTGCCCTGAGCGTAGTCGGGATATGTGTTAGCAAGGCGCTCAAATGCTTCGAGGGCACCCTTTTTGTCGCCATTTGCCTCGAGCACTCGGGCTTGCTTTACGATGAACATCGGGGTGTAGAGGGTGTTCTCTTTGGAGTACTTCTCGGCGTCCTGATATTTCACCAGTGCCTCGTCGAGCTTGCCCAGCTCCACCAGGCAGTCGCCCTGAAGCGAGTAGACGGCGGGGTCAACGACCTCTGAGCCCGTCTTGCTGTATTTCTCGAGCAGGTTGTAGGCATCCTGGGCCTTGCCCTGCTGATAGAGGAGGCCTGCGGCCTTGACGGTGGCGAGGTTGCCGGCGTCGTAGCCTTCGGCGATCACTGCCTGATACCCGGCGATGATTGCGTTGGTGTCCAGGGGTATGGTGTCGGTGGGGTTGTGGGTGGCGACTTTCACGTCAAGCATGCCTCCGTCCACGTTGCCCTTCTCGATATGGGGCTGGCGATAGCCGTATAGATAGGCGAGGATGCCGCCCAATACGATCACGATGCCGGCCACGGCCCACACGATGTATCGTTTGTTGTTCTGAAGATTCTGGCTCACGTTGGTGAGGGAGTCGTTGAGGTTGTCGACTGCGTTGTGAGTCTCTTGGTTTCCTTTCTTAGCCATATTTGTAGTTACTTTTTTATTGCTTGTTGGTGATTGGAGTGCCCAATGCTGCGCACGTGCTTTCTATGGTGTTTTACGAGTTGCAAAGGTAATATATATTTGTCACATACCGAAATTTTACCTCAAAAAATACCGATTTCTCGTCTTTTTCACCTCTTTTTTATTTCTTAAAGGAGCTACTGTCTGCGACAAATATCCATAGTGTTGTACCCCATTTATCAGCGAAATTATGTATTTTTGCACACTACTGTCCACTAAAAATGGACGGGATTAAAAATTAAATAAATTCGGTTCAC
>CAZVNS010000011.1:0-57081 GCA_964628905.1 uncultured Muribaculaceae bacterium
TACCGTGTGAGTGTCATTTTTGGGTAACCCCGCCACGGAAGTTTGCTACTGCCCCGCATTCTGATATAACTCTGCCGAAAATTTTGTAAATTTGCGGAATAATTCATATAGCTAACTCATAACGACATAATATGCTCACAGCTAAGGAAATCAGAGAGTCTTTCAAGGACTTTTTCCGCTCCAAAGGTCACACCATCGTCCCCTCAGCTCCAATGGTAATCAAGGATGACCCCACACTTATGTTCACCAACGCCGGCATGAACCAGTTCAAGGATATAATCCTTGGCAACAAGGCGGCTAAAAATACACGCGTCGCCGACTCGCAGAAGTGCCTGCGTGTCAGCGGCAAACACAACGATCTTGAGGAGGTGGGTCACGACACCTACCACCACACCATGTTTGAGATGCTCGGCAACTGGTCGTTCGGCGACTACTTCAAGGCCGAGGCCATTGACTGGGCCTGGGAATACCTCGTCGATGTGCTTCATCTCGACCCCAAACGTCTGTACGCCACAGTGTTTGAAGGCTCACCTGAGGAGGGTCTGAGCCGCGACGACGAGGCCGCCGGATATTGGGAGAAGCATCTGCCCAAAGATCACATCATCAACGGCAACAAGCACGACAACTTCTGGGAGATGGGCGACACCGGCCCCTGCGGCCCCTGCTCGGAAATCCACATCGACCTGCGCAGCGACGCCGAGCGCGCCGAAATCGACGGTGCCGCGCTGGTCAATAAGGATCACCCCCAAGTGATTGAGATCTGGAACCTGGTGTTCATGCAGTACAACCGCAAGGCCGACCACACCCTCGAGCCTCTCCCCGCCAAGGTGATCGACACCGGCATGGGCTTCGAGCGCCTCTGTATGGCCCTGCAAGGTAAGACCTCTAACTACGACACCGACGTGTTCACACCCCTGATCGACACCATCGCCCGCCTTTCAGGCAAAAAATACGGGGAGAACAAGGATGTCGACGTAGCGATGCGCGTGATTGCCGACCATGTGCGCACCATCGCCTTCGCCATCGCCGACTCACAGCTACCCGGCAACGCCAAAGCCGGTTATGTGATCCGCCGAATACTCCGCCGCGCCATCCGCTACGCCTACACTTTCCTTGACCAAAAGGATGCCTTCATCTATCGCCTGGTCGACACCCTCATCGACTCAATGGGCGAAGCTTACCCCGAAATCAAGAAGCAGCGCGACCTGATATTCCGCGTCATCAAAGAGGAGGAGGACTCATTCCTGCGCACACTTGAGAACGGCATGAAACTCCTCGACTCCAAAATCGCCGAGGCGCAGAAAGCCGGCAAAACCGAGATTTCAGGCAAAGATGCCTTCACTCTCTACGACACCTACGGCTTCCCTCTCGACCTCACCCAGCTGATACTCAAGGAGAAGGGCATGACACTCGACCAGAAGGAGTTTGACGCTGAGATGGAAGCGCAGAAGACCCGCGCCCGCAACGCCGCCGCCGTCGAAGCTACCGACTGGGTGACCTTGCGCGAAGGTGAGCAGCAATTCGTTGGGTACGACGAAACCTCAACCCCCACCCAGATACTCCGCTACCGCAAGGTGAAGCAGAAAAACCGCGAATTCTACCAGATAATCCTCTCCGTCACCCCATTCTACGCCGAGATGGGTGGCCAGGTAGGCGACCGCGGCCAACTCGTCAACGGCGACGAAGTGATAGCCGTGATCGACACCAAGCGCGAGAACGGCATCGGTGTGCACATCACCGAGCAGCTCCCCGCCGACGTCACCGCCACCTTCGAGGCCCGCGTCGACACAGCCGCTCGCGAAGCTACATCGGCCAATCATACCGCCACTCACCTGCTCCACCAGGCTCTACGTGAGGTGCTTGGCACACATGTGGAGCAACGCGGCTCGTTCGTGTCGCCCGAAGTGCTCCGCTTCGACTTCAGCCACTTCCAAAAACTCACTCCCGAGGAAATCCGCGCCGTGGAGCATCTGGCCAACAAGCGTGTGCGCATGGCAATCCCCCGCGATGAGCGCCGCTGCGTGCCTATCGCCGATGCCCGCGAGATGGGCGCCATGGCTCTCTTCGGCGAGAAATATGGCGACGAAGTGCGCGTGATACGCTACGGCGACTCCGTAGAGCTCTGCGGTGGTACGCACGTGGCCAACACGGGCAATATCGGCATGATACGCATCATCTCCGAAAGCTCAATCGCCGCCGGAGTCCGCCGCATCGAGGCTATCACCGGCGAACTCATGGAGAACGCTATCGACGAGATGGCAGACACCCTCAAGGAGATTGGCCAACTCTTCAACAACGCCCCCAACCTCATCCAAGCCCTGCGCAAATCACTCGAGGACAACGCTGAACTGCGCCGTCAGGCCGAGGAATACATGGCCGAGAAGGTCACTAACCTCGCAAAGCAGCTCATCGAGAGAGCCCCGATAGTCAACGGTGTCAAGGTGGTGTCCATGCAAGGCGTGCGTATCCCCGACGTGGTGAAAAACGTGGCCTTCAACGTGCGCACACTCTCGCCCGAAAACACCGCATTCATCGCCGCCACAACCGATGTGGCCGGCAAGCCACTGCTCACCGTGATGCTCACCGACGACGTGGTCAAGGCCGGACACAACGCCTCAAACATGGTGCGCACCGCAGCCAAAGCCATCAGGGGTGGCGGCGGCGGTCAGCCCGGATTTGCCCAGGCCGGCGGTAAGGATGCCGAAGCTATCGCCCAAGCCTTCCAAGCCCTTATCGACCAGATCTAACGCATATACAATTGTGGCTCAGAACACATTCCGACAATTAGAACGAGTATCTTCACTGCCCCTGTCAGCGGGGGCAGTGAATGCTAACATGGGACTGCTTGTGGTCAACAGCACCGACCTGCTGACTCACCTCGAGCTGCCCCTCAAACTCAGCTCGGCAGTGTCGGTGGTGTGTGTCGAAGGTGAGGCCACGCTCGATGTCAACCTGGAGCAATACCGGCTCAAGCCGAGCAACATGATGGTACTTGGTCCGGCCCATACACTCAAGGGGGTGCAAACCTCTCCCGACTTCAAGGGATTCTCCATAGTGGCGTCGATGAAAACCCTCTCGGGGGCCATCCCCTACATGTCGCGGGTGGTGATGTGTTTTCTTCACTCCAACGAGTCGCCGGTGGTGGAAATCACCCGCGAAGAGCTCGACACCCAGGTGATGCTCCACGACCTGCTGCAACGCATCATGCTCAGAAAGGATCGCCCTAACGACAACGAGTTGATATTGCGCCACTTGGGTGAGACAATACTATACGAAACACTCGGAGTATACTCGCACTACCTTGTGCACCAACCGATGGTGTCGCGGCGCCGCAGCGACGAATTGTATTACAAGTTTCTCCAACTCGTCGAACAGCACTTCAAGACCGAACGCAGCGTGAGCTTCTACGCCGACCATATAGCTGTGACCTCCAAACACTTGTCATCGGTAGTCAAGGAGTGCAGCGGCCGCACTGCCGGCGAGTGGATAGACTTCTACGTAATCCTCGAAGCCAAGATGCTACTTTCGAGCTCCGACAAGAGCATCAAGCAGATCAGCGCTGAATTATCGTTCCCCAACCAATCATTCTTCGGCAAATACTTCAAGCACCACACCGGGCAGTCGCCGCGGCAATTCCGCAACGATACAGCGCATTAACCTCCATCACTCAAACTGGCGGCTGATGTCGGTCATCGGGATTATGGAGATTACAGTGCGGCCGTCAGGTGTATAGTTGGGCGTGGAGAGTTTAAGCAGGTCGCTTAGCAGCCGCTCCATCTCCTCTTGTGTCAACACTTGTCCGGGACGTATTGCGGCGGCGCGCGCCATAGACTGAGCTACCCGTGAAAACAAATCCTGCGACGGGTCGATGCCCGTGGCACTGAAATCATCGATTATAGCCAACAGCGCTTCCTTGGGATTGGCCTTGTCAAGAGCGGCCGGCTGTCCGTTGATGCTCCACGTATTATTGCCCAATGGTGAAAGGTCGAAGCCCATCACCGCCAACTGTGCCAGGATTGACTCCAACATAACACTCTGCGCCACCGTTAGTTCCACACTCTCAGGGAAAATAAGTCGCTGCGTAGCCATCTGACCTCCTTCGACCATCGTCAGATATTGCTCATAGAGCACGCGCTCATGCGCGCGATGCTGGTCAACTACCATCAACCCGGTCGACGAAGGCGACACGATATAGCGGTTGCGCAGCTGCAACAAGGCGGTTGTCGTGCCTTCGGCATTGAGATTGAATGAGGCCTCCGAAATGTCGTTCAGTGCGCTCGACGCGATGGCTACTGTTGAAGTTTCAGCCCCGCGCTGGAAGTCAGCATAGAGTTTGTCCCAATCCGACAATCCCCGTGGTGACTTCTCGCGGACATACACCCCCTGGGCGACGCCACCCCTGTAGATACGGTTGATCGCACTTCCTGACTGTCCTCCCATCTCTGACTGGTAAGGTGAGTTGAAGGGATTGTAGCTGGGGTCAATCTCGATAGCCACCCCTCCGATGTTGGCCTTCGGGTCGAAGGCGGGGATATCCGGTGCGTCATCCACATTGAAGTCGATCGCCGGAGCGGCGTTGTAGCGACCGAGCGACTCGCGTATGGCGGCTGTGAGTATCTGCCATATCGCCTGCTCGTTTTCAAACTTTATCTCATTTTTAGTCGGACTGATGTTGACATCAATCGTTGTTGGATCTACCTCAAAATTAAGGAAATACACCGGGTGCATGTCGGTCTGGATGAGATTGTCGTAGCATTGCATCACCGCCCGGTGGAAGTAGGGGTGACGCATATTGCGGCCATTGACAAAGAAGTATTGCAGGGCATTGCGGCGGCGTGCGTGTTCGGGAAGCCCCACGAAGCCGTTGATTTTCACCAGTGAGGTGTCGGTTTCGACAGGTATCAGCTGATGCCCCACGGATTTACCGAACAAGTCTGCGATACGCTGCTTGAGTGGTGCCTTGCCAAGTTTGTGCATCACAGAGCCGTTGTGCATCAGCGTGAATTCAACACCGGGATTAACCAAAGCCAATCGCTCGAACTCATGCACGATGTGGCTAAGCTCTACGGCATCGCGCTTGAGGAATTTGCGTCGTGCCGGTAGTCGGCTGAAGATGTTCTTCACCATGATGTTGGTGCCGGGCACACACACCTCAGGACTCTGGCTCTCCACCTTATTATCGGTGATTATCAGGCGGGTGCCTATGGCCTCGTCATGAGGCATAGAGCGCAAGTCGATGTCGGCCACCGCAGCTACGGTAGGTAGAGCCTCCCCGCGGAAACCCATGGTCATCAGCGTGAACAGGTCCTCGGCCTTGACGATCTTGGATGTGGCGTGGCGCTCGAAAGCCATGCGGGCATCGGTGGGCGACATGCCGCAACCGTTGTCGATCACCTGTATCAACGTGCGTCCGGCATCCTTCACTATCAACTGTACCTCTGTGGCGCCGGCGTCGATTGAATTTTCCACCAGTTCCTTGACAACTGAGGCCGGACGTTGCACCACCTCGCCGGCGGCTATCAGGTTGGCCACCGCATCGGGCAAAAGTCTTATCTTATCTTCCATAGGCTCTTCATTTCAAAAGTAATTGTGCGTCGCCGTAGCTGAGGAAGCGGTATCCGTGGTCCAGGGCGTGGTGGTACATCGGCAGCCAGTCGCCGCCGGTGAATGCCGAGACGAGCAGCAGAAGTGTTGACTGCGGCTGATGGAAGTTGGTGACCATGCCGCTGACTATACGGTAGGTGTAGCCCGGGGCTATGATGATACGAGTGGAGGCCACAAAGGTAGCCAAATTATTATGATCGAGATAGTTGACAATAGCTTGTAGGGCTTCTCTGACTGAGGGCCAACTCTCACGGTCGACGTACGGCCACCACTGACCTACCTCGCCATCCCAGCGGCCTTCGAGCAGGGCCATCCCGGCGTGATACAGCGACTCGAGTGTGCGCACCGAGGTTGTTCCCACGGCAATGACGCATCGGTTGGTGTCTATCAAATCTTCAATCAGTTCGCGGCTTACGGCTATGAACTCGCTGTGCATCGGGTGCTCGCCTACGGTGTCGGTCTGCACTGGTTGGAATGTGCCGGCACCTACATGGAGCGTGACGTGGCGGCGCGGTATGTCGCGCTCGGCGATGTCGGCAAGTACCTTGGGGGTGAAATGCAGACCCGCAGTCGGGGCGGCCACCGAACCATCAACGTCGGCGTATACCGTCTGGTAATCCCGGTGGTCGCTCTCCTCAGTAGCACGGTTGAGATATGGGGGAATCGGGAGTTCGCCGGCGGCGCCGATCACATCAGCGAAGGTCACCTCGGGGTCATCCCAAGTGAATTGCACCACCGACGTGCGGCCGTCACGGGCAACGCGCTCGGCGGTAAGGTCGACCTGGCGGTCTCCCACAGTCACTGCAAGGCGCAGGGGGGTATCCTTCCAGCGTTTGGAGTTGCCAACGAAGCAGTGCCACGAGCAACAGGCGGTTTGCGCGAAATTCTGCGCATAGTCGGCGGGGGTGGCGGGGTCGAGCAGCATCACCTCAATCAGCGCCCCTTCCCCCTCCGCGCCTTTGCGGAAGCGCAGGCGAGCGTTGATTACGCGGGTGTCGTTGTAGATTAGCAATGAGTCGGCGGGAAGCAGCCCGGGGAGCTCATCGAAGCGGTGATCCTCGAGCGTGCCGTCGGCGCGGCGCACGAGCAGCTTGCACCGGTCGCGCTCAGCCAGCGGGTGACGCGCTATCCGCTCGTCGGCCAGCGGATAGTCGAAGTCCTTGATATCTATATCTTTGGGGCTTATCTTTTTCATAGTCGATTAATTTCACAAAGATAATAAACTCCTACAAATCGCGCAACGCCCCGACCGATTAGCTGTCGAAAAAAATGAGGTCCGGCGACTCTCACGAGCCACCGGACCTCTTAACCTATGATTCACTTATTTGTTGTTGCTTTATCCTATTTATCACAAGCCATTTAAATCCATTCTTTATCCTATTCTGCAAATAATCATGTATGTGTTAATCGTTTTCGCGGATGGGATGGTACTCCACGAAGGCTTCGATAGCCTCGTAGCTTGCCAGGCCCAAGCTCTCGTAGAGCTGAGCGGTACCGCGGTTACGCTCCTCGGCGCGCTGCCAGAACAGACGATCGTCGTCGCCCAGGAAGGGGGCATTCTCCATCTGCGACTGGTGTTTGAGGATTGAGTTGCGCTTGAAGCGGAGTTCCTCGGGGCTGATGGGCACTGCCATCTCGATGTGGTCGATTTCCCACTCGGCCCATGCGCCGCGATACATCCATATGCGGCAATCCTTCATCCAGTCCTCATCCTTGACCTCGTCGATCACGGCGAGTACGGCGTCGGTGCACACGCGGTGTGTGCCGTGGGGGTCGGCAAGGTCGCCGGCCACGAATATCTGGTGGGGCTTAACCGATGTGATCAGGTCGCGCACGATAGCGATATCCTTCTCGGTGAGATCGCCCTTCTTGATGGCTCCGGTCTCATAGAAGGGGAGGCGCAGGAAGTGCACGTTCTCGGGCTTGACACCGATGTAGTGGCAGGCTATAGATGCCTCGGCCTGGCGTATCATGGTCTTCATGAAGCGGATATCGAGGGCGTCGATGTCGCCTGGGTTCTTCTGTGCGAGGAACTCGTGTATCTCCTTATGTTTCTGCTGATACTCGGGTGTGTTGAAGCCGAAGTTGTCAGCGATTTTCTTCATCACGATGAAGTAGCGCTCCATATCCTCGTCGCCCACGGCGATGTTGCCTGAGGTCTCATAGGCCACATGCACGTCGTGACCTTGGTCAACGAGGCGCTTGAGTGTGCCGCCCATCGAGATTACGTCGTCGTCGGGGTGAGGGCTGAACACTATTATGCGTTTGGGATAGGGGTTGGCGCGCTCTGGACGGTAGGTGTCGTCTGCCCCAGGCTTACCGCCGGGCCAACCGGTGATGGTGTGCTGCAGTTCGTTGAACACCTTGATATTCACGTTGTAAGCCGACCCAAACTGTGTCACCAGTTCTCCCAGACCGTAGTCCATATAGTCTTTGTTGGTGAGCTTGAGAATGGGTTTGCCGGTCTGATGGCAGAGCCAAACGATGGCGCGGCGGATCAGCTTGTCGTTCCAGTCGCAAGAGGTCACCTTCCAGGGCTGGCTGATGCGAGTCAGATCCTCAGCTGCGGGGAGGTCGACTACCAGGCGCACATGGTTGTGGGTCTGGAGGAACGATGCGGGCACGTTGGGTGTGATCGGGTCTTCAACAGCCTCTTTGATTATCTTAGCTGAGTTTTCGCCCCAAGCCATTGTGATCACTCGCTTGGCCGACAAGATGTTGCCGATGCCGAGGGTAATCGCGGTGGTGGGGGCGGTATCCTTGGAGTAAGCTGCTGATACATAGTGGCGCATCTCGCTCGAAAGCAGAGTCAGGCGGCAGAGGCTTGTGGGAAGCGAGCCGGGCTCGTTGAAAGCGAGTGAACCCTGGGGTCCCACCTCGCACAGAGCCAGGTCGAGGCCGCCGCAGTGGGCTATCTCCTGCTCGTAGCTCTTGCAGTATTCGTACATGTTCTCGCGGGTGACATAGCCGTTGAGGGTATGAACATTGGCGGGGTTTATGTCAACATGGTCGAGGAGCACCTCCTTAAGGCGTGCGTATGTGCTGGGCGCACCCTCCTCCAAGGGAAAGAATTCGCTGATGTTGAACACGATGACATCCTTAAACGACAGCTGGCCGCGGCGATGCATCTCGATGAGCTTGGCGTAGACGGTGTGAAGGCTCATGCCGGCGCCCATTGCTACGACGCAATGTCCTTTGTGCTCAACGTTTTCCTTGATGATACGTGCCACATGGCCGGCGATGTAATCGCTGCCATCGTTCATGTTTTCAAATATGCGAGTATAGGTTTTTTCCTCGCGGGTCAATTCCGCTAACTCGATTTCGCCCTGGGGGGCAAAGTACCGGCGGGGCACTTGATCGAGCTTAATCTGAGAGCTAAGATTGGTTTTCACTGTGTTTCTATTTAGGCAGTGCAAACCTACTTATTTTTTTTTGAATTATAATCAAAAATAAGCAAACATTAATGTTTGATAACAAAATTTTAGAATTAAGTCTTACGGGGACGCATGCGCACCAGGGCTCGCCCCTACTTTTGCGCCCTCATCTGCGACAGGGGCACGCGGCTAAGGCGTACTGTGGCGTCGATGTGGGGGAAGCGGAGAGTCATGAGCGAGGAGTTGGCCACTGTGGCCGACAGCTCATTGGAGCTGTGGATCCATCGGCCGGCGGCATCGCGCCAATCCAAAGTGTATGTGTCGACGAAAATTGTGGGGGTGAGTCTACCCTTGATTGTGCCGCACGGCCATACCTCGGGACTTACACGGGCGCCATCTACCATCACTATGTCATAGCCGCCATCATCAGTGGCCCTTGTAGCGACCACGTAACGGCCGCCTATCTGAGTCGACTCGTCGGCGTCGCGGTCGAAGTAGGCCCAGAAGCCTTCGAGTGGGTCGGTCGACGAGCTGATGCGTTCTATCAGCTCGTCGTAGGTGTATCGCGGGGGATATAGAGCGCGGTAGTCGGGCCAGGCGCGAGCGTCGACGCTGCGCACCGTCAGCGGGGTCGCTGTCCACACCTCCAGTGTGTCGGGAAGCAGCACCGGCTCCGATATCACGAACGATTCGGCCAAGTGGTCGGCGCCCACGGCAATGCGCAACCGCCCCTCGTCGAAGTCGACTGCGAGGGTGTTGGCGCCATTGTGCATATCGACGTCGCTATAATAATAATGTGTGTCGACGATGGAGTCGACCCGGAGCACGTCGACCCGCAGGTAGCGGCGGTCGGTGAAGTCGCCGAAGTTGGTGTTGCCCCAGCTCAACGCCACACGGTGGCGCACACTGTCAGGCGACACCCAGCGCAACCCCCAACGCTGACGTGAGGCACCACGCCCCTCGGAGTTGCAGCTGACATTGGCCCTCACTTCGGCATAGCCCCTCGCAGGCGTCACCGGCCACGTCATAGCAATCGCGGAGTCGGGCCTTAGCACCAGTAGCTTGCCGCTATAGCTCTCCTGGTATCTGAGGAAACAGGAGGGTGAGTCGGCGGGGTTGGACGGCTCTTGAGCCATGAGCATCACCGCCGCGATGGCGGCCGCGCATAGAGCTCCGATGCGCAGATGCAACACTGAGGCGTAGACTCTACTCATGGGTGGCAAGATGTTCATGGCTTTTGAGATGTGACATTGACAATCGACAAGGCCGCGGCTCTTGGTGGAGCTGCGGCCTTTTGATGAGTTGGAGGGTCGTGATATCGCTTATTTGCGGATGCCGAGGTCCTTCTGAGCGATGATGGCGCGGTATCGGTTGATGTCCTTCTTGATCAGGTAATCGAGGAGGCGGCGACGTTTACCAACGAGAGCCTTCAGAGCGCGAGCAGTACTATAATCTTTGTGATTTGACTTGAGGTGCTCAGTCAAATGAGCTATACGGACCGAGAATAATGCAATCTGCGCTTCAGGTGAGCCAGTGTCAGTCTTGCCCTTACCGTATGTCTCGAAGATTTTAACTTTGTCGTCAGAATTCAAGTACATTCTTTCGGAGTTTAGGTGGATTTATAAAATATTTAAAAAGCGGCACAAAGGTAAGCATAATTTTTTAACAATCAAGCTTGCCGCGTGATTTTTTTCGAAAAAATCAGCCGGGATCAGTCAAGGTTGGGTTTATCCTTCACGGGGTTGCGGAAGTGGATCTTGTGCTCCTGGTACTCCTGGGCTGCGATGAGTGTAGGTTTGGGGAGCTTCTCGTAGTAGCGCGAGATTTCGATCTGCTCGCGGTTTTCCACGACTTCCTCGATGGGATCGTTGAGGGTCTCGAATTCCTTGAGTTTTTTGGAGAGGTCATGCTTCATCTCATCGGCGATCTGGTTGGCGCGCTTGGCAATGATGCACACGGTTTCGTATACGTTGCCGGTGTCTGACGACAGCTCGATCATGTCGCGAGTCACGGTGTTGAGCGGAGCGTTGGTTTTCTTATAGTCCATCAGGAGTAGGTGTTATGATTATTCTTTAACGTATTTCTGTGCGATTTTAAGGATGGTTTCGGCCTCCTGGAGGTGGGGGGAGTCGGGATATGTGGTGACAAACGAGTAGTACTCGTCGACCACGTCGCGGAAGCGGTCCACCTTCTTTTCGTCGACGCTCTGGTTGGCGAGCTGGTAGCGCGCCTTGAGCATCAGGAATTCGAGGTCCTCCTTATATTTTGAGTAGGGGTAATCCTTAATGGCGTTTTTGGCGGTGACGATGCAGGCCTCGTAATTGTTGCCCATATAGTTGCCGAGGTTGTAGTAGAGCTGCGCATTCTGCAACTGCTTGAGCATCAGCTTGTCCTGTAGGTCGAATATCTCCTGCTGCGCCTGGGGCACGTATGAGCTGCGGGGGAAATAGTCGAGGAAACCCTGAAGCTCCTCGATGGCCTTGATCGTGCCTGACTGGTCGAGCTGAGCCTCGGGGGAGTCGAGGTAGTATCCGTAGCCGCAGTAGTAGCGGGCCATCTCGGCGTATTTACCCTTGGGGTAACGGTTGTAGTATGCCTTGAAGTAGGGACCCGAGCTTACATAATCCTTGTTCTTGAAGTGGCTCATTCCCAGCAGGTAGAGCGACTCCTCGGCCTTGTCGCTCCCCTTGAACACTGTGACACACTCCTCGAGCAGAGTGGCGGCCTGCACATACTTCTCCTGCTCGAAGGCGCGCTTGGCGTATTCGAATTTATAATCGTAGTCCTTGCTCTTCTGGGCGCGCTGATACTCGCCGCAGGATGTCAGCAGCAGACACGACAATGCTATTATGAGAATGTTGCGCATAGTTGGTGTAGTTACATTTTTGATTTGCAAAGTTACTACATTTATATGAATTATTTGGCATGTTGCAGATATTTTTTTTCACAAACGGCGCAGATTTGCCTGCTCGAACACCATTCTGCCTACAATTTGAATAAAATAATGTTAATGTCACTAAAAAAAATATCACAATTCTTCACAAATATCATATATTTGCGCAAGTGTTTTTGAATATGTGTATACAACGATGCAAGTCACTAAAACTTGACACCGATCATTATCTACAACCATCTATAACTCATCACAGATGAAACGTTACCTTAAGTCCTTAGCTTTAGCTGCCTTACTTGGTGCATGCGCAATCCCCTCAACCCAGGCGCAAAACATCAAGCGCGAGTTCCGCTCCACCTGGATCTCGACGGTTTGGGGTCTTGACTGGCCCGGCTCGGCCGGACAGGGCACTACCACCGCCATAGTCAACGCTCAAAAACAGCTTCTCACCGACTACCTCGACCGCATGAAGGAGGCCAACATGACCGGCGTGTGCCTCCAGGTGAGGTCGCGTGCCGACGCCTACTACAATTCGAGCTTCGCCCCCTGGACTTCCGACGTCAGCGGCACCCGCGGCACCAACCCCGGATGGGACCCCTTAGCTTTCGCGGTTGAGGAGGCTCACAAGCGCGGTCTCGAACTATACGCATGGATCAACCCATACCGCTGGTCGACATCCTCCGACTGGACGACAACGCTCGACAAGCAGTGGATCAACAACGGCTGGATCATCACCCACGGCACATCGAAATACCTCAACCCCGGCATCAAGGGTGTGCACGACCTTATTATTAATGTGGTCGATGAGATCGTCAGCGGCTATGCCGTCGACGGCCTCATCATCGACGACTACTTCTACCCCAACGGCATCTCCAAAGGCACCGACGCCAGCGACTACCAGACATATGAGAGCAGCGGCACATCGCTGAGCATCGGCGACTGGCGCCGCCAGAACGTCAACACCCTTGTGGCCGACATCCACAAGAAGATCATGGATGTGCGACCTGACGTGCGCTTCGGCATCGGCCCTCCCGGAGTCAGCGGAGCATCGGCTGCCACCTACGGTCTCCCCACCACAAGCTCCTATGGCATCACAGCCAGCGACTGGCAGTATGATGGGCAGTACACCGACCCGCTGCAGTGGATGTTCTCAGGCAACATCGACTTCATCTCACCCCAAATCTACTGGCACACCACACATTCCACAGCTCCCTACGGGCCGCTGACCAACTGGTGGAGCAACGCCGCAGCCAAGGCCGGACGCCATCACTACTCAAGCATGTCGATCTCCGACCTTGCCTCCAACAACACCGAATCTTATTGGGAGGAATACGCTCAGGAGGTGCGCCTCAACCGCCAATACACGCAGAACGACGCCCCAGGCTACTGCCTCTTCCGCACGGCCTTCATCAGCGGCCCCACCGCCTCAGGCCTCGGCACCTACCTGGTGCAGAACGTCTCACCCGGCAAAGCCCTGCACCCCGAAGTGACATGGAAGACCGCCTATCGTCATGAATACGACGCCCCCTCCGACGCAAAGCTGTCAGGCTCGACCCTCGAATGGAACGGTGAGGCCGACGGCAACCGCATAGTACGCTACTCAGTCTACGCCGTGCCCTCGTCGGTGTCAAAAGACAATGCCCAGGCATCAAACGGCGATGGCATCAGCGCCGACTACCTGCTCGGTGTCTCCTACACCCCCTCGTTTGACCTCCCAGCCGACCGCGCCTCAGGCTACTGGTATGCAGTGTGCCTCTACGACGGCTTCGGCCATGAGCACCCGGCGGCCTACATCAACTACACTGAACCCGTCACACCCCCCGACGACCCTGACGATCCCGACAAGTACGTACCCACAGTCGAGGGCGTCGACTACCCCGCTTACGGCACCTACCAGCTACAGAACATCTGGATCAACAGCGCCGCTCCGCAGTGGGGCAACTTCTCACAGGAGAGCGCTGGATCGCTCAACCGCGGCTTCGTAGTGTGCAATGACGGACTCTACATCTCAGGGCGCGACGCCAACTCGTCGACCGCCAACCTCTACCTGGCCCACTACGACCGCCTCACCGGCGAGTTCCTGGGCAACATCGACCTCAAGGGTGGCCAGTGCAAGTACTACCCCTGCAACGACGTGATCAAGGATGACGCCGACAACATCATCATCACCAACCTCACCCTCAACATCGCCACCACACCCCTCTATTTATATAAGGTGGATGTGGAGAACGGCAACGTATGGCAACAGGCCGAGCTCACATACTCAGGCACAGGCCGTATCGACCACTGCGCAGTGTCGGGCGACGTGACCGGCGACTTCACCGTATGGGCCGCCATCGCCAGCTCCAACAAGATCGTGCGCTGGAAGGTGACCACCGGCGGCGAAGTCACAGCCACCGAGGTATGCACCCTTGGCGACTTCTACCCCCAGGAAGCAGCCCATTTAGGTATCGCCCCGATCATCACCGGCATCAAGGGAGACACCTTCTACGTCAACGGCTCCAACACCGCCCTCACCCGATACACCTTCAAGGCCAATCAGACCATCAATGCCGACGACTCATTCCTCAACTCCGACCCGGCAATCCAACCCGGAGCCACCCACAACGGAGGATCTGTCTTCACCTACGGCACCTTCAACCTGATGGTCAGCCCCGTCGACAATCATGAAGGACTCAACGGCGGTTACCGCTGGTCGATATACAAAGCCGATAAAGACTTCTCTTACAAGTCATTGGAGTCACTCTACACCTTCCCGGCCAACGGCATGGGGACAAACAACAACAACGTGTGTCAAGCACAGACCGACTACTACATCGACCCATCGGAGGAGAACGACGGATCATACATCTACGCCTACGCCCCGGGCAACGGCGTGGCCGCTTACAAGTTCTACAACTCCGACCTCACCGGCGTTGACCGTCCCACCGCCGATGCTAAAGTCAGCATCGCCGTCTACGGCCGTCAGGTATGCCTGTCAGATGTAGCCGAGAGCATCGAGCTGTTCACCCCGTCGGGCATGCTCGTGGCAAGCGCCAAGGGCGAGGGCGGCCTCTACTGCGACGTAGCCCCCGGCCTCTACATCATACGCGTGATAGCCTCCGGCAACGTCACCACCGACAAAGTCATCATCCGCTAAACCCTTACCCCACATACGTCAAGCGGTTGCAGCCGGGGGCTGCAACCGCTTGTGTGTTATTGTAGCTATCTTAGCTATTATAGTTAATTGAGGTTGTTGTCGACGAGGTAGCGTTCGGCGTCCATGGCGGCGCGGCAACCCATGCCGGCGGCCGAGATTGCCTGACGGTAGCGGGGATCGGCGACGTCGCCGGCGGCAAACACGCCTGTGACGTTGGTCGCAGTGGTGTTGGTGGGTAACACGATGTAGCCCTGTTCGTCGATGTTGACGAATGGTTTGAACACGTCAGTGTTGGGGTGATGGCCGATGGCCAGGAAGAAGCCGTCGATGGGGAGTTCGTAGTGGCGCTCCTCGGGTGTGCCGAGGTTTTCGACAAGGTGAGCGCCCTCCACCACCTCATCGCCGAAGAGGCCCTCGGTGTTGGTGTTATAGAGTATCTTGATATTGTCGCGTGATGCCACCTTGTTCTGCATGGCCTTGGATGCGCGGAGCACATTGCGGCGCACTATCAGGTAAACCTGTTTGGCGAGACCGCTGAGGTAGACGGCCTCCTCGCATGCGGTATCGCCGCCACCGACCACTGCCACAGTGCGTCCGCGGTAGAAGAATCCGTCGCAGGTGGCGCAAGCCGACACGCCCATTCCTGCATACTTCTTCTCATCGTCGAGACCGAGGTATTTGGCGGTGGCGCCCGTGGCGATAATCACGGTGTCGGCGGTGAATACCTCGTGGTTGTCGATGATCACCTCAAAGGGTCGGCGGTTGAAATCGACCGTGGTGACGATGCCAAAACGCAGGTCGGCTCCCACCTTTTTGGCCTGCTCGCTCATGTTCTCCATCAACTGTGGGCCGGTGATGCCGTTGGGGAAACCGGGGAAATTCTCGATTTCGGTGGTGGTAGTGAGCTGTCCGCCGGGCTGCACACCGTGGAAGAGTATAGGGCGGAGGTTGGCGCGGGCCGCATATATCGCCGCCGTGTATCCGGCGGGGCCTGAGCCTATTATAAGGCATTTGGTGTGAGTGGTTTCCATATATACTTGTTGAGTTGACGGTGTCTATCGCAGGTCGATGAATTCGGCAGTTGGGTAATCTTTGGTGGTGGGAACGAAGCGCGATGCCGCCACCTTACCCCCCTGCTTGATGTTGGAGATGCCTATTGTGGCAGTGCCCATCGAGCGGGTGTCAATCACCACCTTTGTGGGAAGATGGGTCGCAGCGTCGAAAGTGATCACCACCTTCTTGTAGTCGGAGCTCTTAGCTGTAGGGGTGAGCTCCACTACCTGAGCTCCGGCGGCCGATTTGAGCAGCCGCGGAGTGTAAGACTTCTGGAATGAGCTGATGATCTTAAAGGGGTTGATCTGAGTGAGCTCCTCGGCGGTGGGTGTTGAGATGTTGACCTCATCGACAGCCGGGTTGTAGACCCACTGAGTCTTGCCGTCGTACCATACCGACTGGGCACCATGGCTCGTTAGGGCAAACTTCTCGCCTGACAGCAGGATCTTCGCAGTCGACGACCCCTCCTGCCCGGATATAGTGATATCGGCTGTAAGCGAAGGCATTTTGCGCAGTTTCTCAGCAGAAGCGGTGAGTACCTGCGAAGCAGGTGAGGCAGCCTGGGCGGCGAAAGCCACCAGGAGCATCATTATTATTGTAAATGCGTGTTTTGTCATATCAATAAAAACGTGTAAAGATCGGTGATTGTTGTGAGCGGGTCAGTAACCGCCGTTGGAGTTCATTGCGTCGAGTATGCGGTCGAGTGCGGGCATATCGACGAGTATGGCACGGGGCTTGCCGCCGGTCGATGGGCCGACGATGCCCGCGGCCTCGAGCTGGTCCATAATCTTGCCGGCGCGGTTGTAGCCTATGGAGTAGCGGCGCTGGAGCGACGAGGTGGAAGCCTGTCCGGTCTGCACCACGATGCGGGCGCACTCCTCGAAGAGCGAGTCGGTATCGGTGACACCGTTCATGCCTGCCGAGCCATCGTTCTCCGGTGTGAACTCGGGGAGGATGTAGGCTGTGGGGAAGCCGGCTTGGGCGTCAATCCAGTCGCAGATAGCGTCGACCTCGGGTGTGTCGATAAATGCGCACTGCACGCGGGTGAGCTCGCCGTTGATACTGAAGAGCATGTCGCCTCGGCCTATGAGCTGGTTGGCACCGGTGCGGTCGAGGATAGTCTTGGAGTCGACCATCTGCGATACGCGGAAAGCGATGCGGCCGGGGAAGTTGGCCTTGATGATACCGGTAATCACGTTGACCGACGGGCGCTGGGTGGCAATGATCATGTGCATGCCCACGGCGCGGGCCTTCTGGGCGATGCGGGCTATGGGGGTCTCCACCTCTTTGCCGGCGGTCATTATCAGGTCGGCAAACTCATCGACAATCACCACTATGTAAGGGAGATAGCGATGCCCCATCTCGGGATTGAGCACCTTGGAGGTGAACTTGGCATTGTACTCAGCCACAGAGCGCACCCCCGCCGACTTGAGCAGGGCATAGCGGCGGTCCATCTCCACACAGAGCGAGTTGAGGGTGGCGACTACCTTGGCCGTGTCGGTGATGATGGCATCCTCCTCATCAGGCATTTTGGCCAGATAATGGCGCTCAAGGCGCGAGTAGAGCGAGAACTCCACCATCTTGGGGTCAATGAGCACGAATTTGAGTTCCGACGGGTGTTTCTTATAGAGCAGCGAGGTGATTATGGCGTTGAGACCCACCGACTTGCCTTGACCTGTGGCTCCGGCCACGAGCAGGTGAGGCATCTTGGTGAGGTCGGCGATAAACACCTCATTGGATATAGTGGCTCCCATGGCCATGGGGAGCGCATATTTGCACTCCTGGAAGCGCTTTGATTCGAGGATGGAGCGCATCGACACAGTCTGCGGCTCGCGGTTGGGCACCTCGATACCGATTGTGCGCTTGTCGGGGATGGGGATGATGCGTATACCCTTGGCACCGAGCTTCAGGGCGATGTCATCCTCCAGGCGCTTGATTTTAGCGATACGCTCACCCTCTGATGGCACTATCTCATAGAGCGTGACCGTAGGTCCAACGGTAGCCTCTATGCGCTGGATTGAAATCTGGTATTCGGCAAGAGTCTGAGTGATACGCTCTTTGTTGGCCTCCTGCTCGGCGTAGTCCACGTTGTTGACAGGCACGGGACGGTCGATAAGCAGGTCGAGTGTGGGGAATTTAAACAGCGACAACTCGGCACGGTGATCATACTGGCTGTTGTCGACCGCGGGCTTATCAGCCTTCTCAATTGTGGGGGCATTGACCGTAAACGATGCCTCACCCTCTTCAGCGGGGACATCCTTGGTAAGCTCCTCTACGTTAGGCTCGGTGACCTCCGCAGCCACGGCGTAGGGGTCGATGTGGGAAGGATTATCGGCAGGTATCTCCTCAAATGTCTTCTCACGCTCAGGCTCAAACTGCAGTGTGGTATTCCCAATATCGGAAGTGGCCTCGGGTTTCTCCTGCGGTTTCTCGTCAAGGGCGCTTGAGGCCATGGCGGCATTGACCTTGGCCTCGCGGGCCTCGCGGGCCTCGCGCTGCAGTCGACGGCGTTCACGGCGTATCTCAGCCCTCTGACGGTAAGCCATGTAGAGGTTCATCAGGTCGTTGAGATATACGTAAGCGACTATGCCTACCACTCCCACGAGCACCACGATGCGTCCGAACACGCCTAAGTGGCTCGTAAGGAATAGATTGAAGTACATGCCGTGCAATCCTCCCAACGGGAATGGGCTGGTGATACCTCCAAGCGCTATCGACACACCCAAGGTGAGCACAAGCGAGCGGAATGTAAACGACCAGAAGCTCACCGACTTAACCCTCACCAAAGCCAAGCCCACAAGCATCACGTAGATGATGAGTACGAAAGATCCGAGTCCAAGCCAGTCGTGGATCAGGGTGTTGCCCATGAACGCACCGACGGCCCCTCCCATGTTCTCCACCTCGGCAGGGGCCCTGGCTATCTTCTCGATGCTGTTGTTGGTGACCAGGCTCTGATCGGCGCCGCCATGACTCATGTAGGAGATTGACGACACAAGGGCGAACACCGCTCCAAGTATTAGTATCACACCCAACACCCCATGCACGCGGCGGTCGAGCAGCATGCGCACCAGCCATGGCTTGGCCTCATCGGTATGGCGCACGGCCTTCGGGCGTTTGCCGGCCGAGGTGCGCGGGCTTGCCTCGTCGGCAGCGGCTGTCCGGCGACGGCGCGGTTTGGGAGTGTATGGATCGGCCTGAGGGTCAGAAGGGTCCGACATATTGGGGTGCTCAACGCTTTGAGTGTAGTCAGGGTCGTAATATTTTGCCATATAAAGGTGGGTGTGTTTATGGAGATTAGAGTTGTTTGAGAGTGGAGATGGCGGCGAGTGGGTCGGGGGCGCTGAACACATAGTTGCCGGCCACGAGCACGTCGGCTCCGGCCTGGGCCAGAAGCGCCCCGGTGCGGTCGTTGACGCCGCCGTCTACCTCTATAAGAGCGTGCGACGACGACGCATCTATCAATGCCCGCAGCTGGCGCACTTTCTTCAGAGTGTTATCGATAAACGATTGGCCTCCAAAGCCGGGATTGACCGACATCAACAGCACCATGTCGACCTCCTCGATGATATCCTCGAGCATCACCACAGGGGTGGCGGGATTGATGGTGACGGCAGCCTTCATCCCGGCCGACTTGATGGCCTGGACGGTGCGATGCAGGTGTGCGCACGCCTCCTGGTGGACGTTCATGATGGCAGCGCCGCAGTCGCGGGTCTGGCTCACATAGTTCTGCGGATTGACTATCATCAGATGCACGTCGAGAGGCTTGTCGGTGAGCCGGCTCACAGATTTGATTACCGGAAATCCGAAGGAGATGTTGGGCACAAACACGCCGTCCATCACGTCGCAATGCAGCCAGTCGGCTTCAGAGCGATTGAGCATCTCCACGTCATGGCCTAAGTTGGCGAAATCGGCTGAGAGTAATGAGGGGGAAACGAGCATGGTAGGGAGAGGGGGGGTTATTTTGAGGTTTTCTTTTTAGAGAATGCTTTGTAGAGTATGTAGGCCACGCAGAGCACGCCCAGGGCCAAGCCGGCGTAGGTGAGGTAGTCGTTGTACTTCTCCACCTGCTTGAAGAGGTCGTTGGTGCTTACGGTGCGCGCCAACCACCATCCAAGGAACGCAAGCACGCAATTCCACACCAACGCTCCTAACGAGGTGAAGATGACGTACACACCAACATTCATCCGCGAAAGTCCGGCGGGGATTGATATCAGCTGTCGTACAGCGGGGATAAGTCGGCCGATGAAGGTAGACACCGCACCATGCTTGCCGAAGTATTGTTCGGCCCGCTCTACCTTGGTCTGGTCAATCAAGCACGCATGGCCAAAGCGCGAGTTGGCGAACTTGTAGACCAACGGACGGCCTATCCACGCCGACAGGTAGTAGTTGATCAGTGCGCCCACCAAGGCTCCGGCGGTGGCCACAAGCACCACGGCGTAGATGTTCATCGGGTTGCCGTTTTGACAAGCCAAATAGGCCGCCGGGGGTACCACCACCTCCGACGGGAAGGGTATGAACGAGCTTTCGACCACCATGAACAAGAACACAAACCAGTAGCTTGCATGGTCGACGAAGAATTGAAACAGTGCTGAGGCATCAAAAATGCCCAGTGGTATCATATCAAGCATAACATCTTCAACTTTCAGCCTACAAAGTTACATGAAAATTCGCACTATTTCCCTCCCTCGTGCGCAATTTTTGCACTCAAATTCAAAACTTTTGTTATGCCTGAAGGGTTGAGAGGCTGAGAGGTTTTTTGTAACTTCGCCATCAGCTATGAAAAGTAATGAAACAAACAGTCAGTCTACAGTTGAGCGACACCCTTTAGAACCGTTCCTGCCCGAGGGTGCCAAAATACTGATGTCGGGGAGTTTTCCGCCGCCGAGGGCACGGTGGTGTATGGACTTCTTCTACCCTAACCGTCAGAATGATATGTGGCGTATCTGGGCCTACATCGACACCGGCGACAAGGATGCGTTCATGCTCCCCGACGGCAAGACTTTCGACCGCGACAAGATTGTGGCCTTCTGCCGCCGCACAGGGCTGGCCCTTACCGACACCGGCGAGGAAGTGGTGCGCGAGCGGGGCAATGCCTCCGACGCGCATCTGACGGTGGTCAAACCCCGCGACTTTGGCAAAATCCTCGACCGCATACCACTCTGCCACGACATAGCCCTCACCGGCGAGAAGGCCGTCGAGACCTTAGGCAACATCGTGGGCATAAAGCACATAGGCGTTGGGGAATATGCGGAGGTCGACCACTTCGGCCGGCACCTGCGCATCTGGCGCATGCCATCATCGTCGCGCGCCTTCCCGCGCTCCATCGAGTGGAAAGCTGCCTGCTACCGCCGCCTGCTCGACGCGGTTAGCCCGTCGAGCCCCTCGACTTAAATCGAATTAAATCGAGATAAATCGACTTCCCCCGAAAAAGCGGGCCACACCCATGTGGGTGCGGCCCGGTGTATTGTGTTGCTCAGCAGTCGATTACTCGGCTACAACCTCAGCGATAACCTCGAAGGGGAGCTCAACGCTGACCTCCTTGTGGAAGTTGAGGGTGGCGGTGTGCTTGCCAAGCTCTTTGATAGCGTGCTTGAGCGAGATGATCTTGCGATCGATGGTGTAACCGGCCTTCTCAAGAGCCTCAGCGATCTGGGCTGCGCCAACTGAGCCGTAGATTGAGCCGTTTTCGGCGGCCTTTGCGGCGATGGTGAGCTCCACGCCCTCGAGAGCTGCGGCAGCAGCCTGGGCGTCAGAGAGAATCTTGGCGAGCTTGTGAGCGCGCTGGCGCTGGTTCTCGGCGAGTACTTTAAGAGCCGACGGAGAAGCGATTACGGCCTTGCCGTAAGGGATAAGGTAGTTACGGCCATATCCGCTTTTTACTTCAACGACATCGTCCTTGTATCCAAGGCCTGCGACGTCTTCTTTCAGAATTAACTTCATATTGGTTCCTTAGCTTTTAAAGTGAATTATTTCATCAAGTCAGTTACATAGGGGAGCAGAGCCAAGTGGCGGGCGCGCTTAACGGCCTGAGCCACGCGGCGCTGGAACTTGAGCGATGTGCCGGTGATGCGGCGGGGGAGGATCTTACCCTGCTCGTTGAGGAACTTCTTGAGGAATTCGGGATCCTTGTAGTCGATGTATTTGATACCGCTGCGTTTGAAACGGCAGTATTTCTTCTTCTTCACGTCAACCGAAAGGGGAGTGAGATAGCGGATTTCCGATTGTGATTGTGCTTGTGCCATGATTATGCCTCCTTTACTTCTTCAATGGTTTCTACTACTACTTCTACGGGCTTGTTGGCCTTGAGGCTGCGACGCTTTGCGGCATACTCAGCGGCGTACTTGTCGAGGCGGAACACCAGGAAGCGGAGCACTTTCTCGTCGCGACGGAAGGCGGTCTCGAGCTTCTTTACGATGGTGGGCTCGGCGTCGAACTCTACGAGAGTGTAGAAGCCGGTTGACTTCTTCTGGATGGGATAAGCGAGCTTGCGCATTCCCCACAACTCTTCGTTCACGATGGTGGCACCGTTGTCGGTGAGCACCTTGGTGAATTTTGCTACCGCTTCCTTCATCTGTTCATCAGACAAAACGGGAGTTAAAATGAAAACGGTTTCGTAATGATTCATTGTTAAGATGAATTGATTGGTTGAATAATTTGATTTACAATAGCATAGCTGCGCTACACTTCTTTTGCGGCTGCAAAGTTAGCGATTTCCCACCACCGTTGCAACTTTTTAGCAAACATTTTTTCGCAAGAACCATCAGAATTCTCCTTATAATTCTTACCAATAAAAAAGTGATAGGGTAGAATTCATTTCTTAATTTTTGTAGTTAAACATTAAACAATGTTGTAACGACGAAATTGATGACGGTGTTTTGAGGTTTTTTTAAATCCTTTATATTAAATTTGCCATCAATAAGACCCCTAACCTCGACATCATGTCAGCGAAACACATTGCATTCATCATATCATTAGCTTCATTTAGCGCCATGTCGGCCAATACGGTTGGTGGCTACCGTGTGGTCGGCCCTACCGAAACCGACCGCTTCATCACCGAAGTCGACGGTGTGAAGGCGCCGCAAGGTCTTGACGGAAAGATTATTGCCGTGTGGCAGAGCCATGGGTGGTACTTCGAGCCTAAGCTCAACCGCTGGGAGTGGCAGCGCGCCCGCCTGTTCGGCACCGTCGAGGACCTCTACACACAGACCTACGTGATGCCCTACCTGATGCCGATGTTGCAGAACGCCGGGGCGTACGTGATGTCGCCCCGCGAGCGCGACACCAACCTCACCGAGATCATCATCGACAACGACGTGGCCCGCGCCGTCGACGGTTACCGCGACTCGTCGGCTGCCAAGCGCTGGGGCAAGTCGGGCCTCCCCGGCTTCGCCTACACCACCGAGGCCCTCAAAGAAAATCAGAACCCCTTCCGTGAGGGCACAGCCCGCCAAGTGGCCACTGTGACCGACCCTTACAAGGCTTCGCGTGCCACATGGGCCGCCGACATACCCCGCGACGATGAATACGCCGTCTACGTCTCCTACCAGTCGCTCCCCAACAGCGCCAAGGACGCTGAGTACATAGTGCATACCGCCGCCGGCGACCGTCGCTTCCTCGTCAACCAGCAGATGGGCGGCGGCACATGGGTCTACTTAGGCCACTTCCCCCTGGCCAAAGGTCGTCAGGCCGTGGTAGAACTCACAAACACATCAGCCGATCCCAACGCCGTGGTGACAGCCGACGCGGTAAAAATCGGCGGCGGCATGGGCAATGTGGCCCGCAAGGTCAAAGAACCGCTCGACCAAATCGATTACCAATATGTGACCAGCGGCTACCCCCGCTTCACCGAGGGCGCACGCTACTGGCTGCAATGGGCCGGAGCCCCCACTGAGGTCTACACACCCTCTGACAACGTCAACGACTATACCGACGACTATAAGAGCCGCGGCGAATGGGTGAACTGGCTCGCCGGCGGCTCATCGGTTCTCCCCGACAAGCAGGGTCTGAAGATACCGGTCGACCTGTCGTTCGCCTTTCACTCCGACGCCGGCACCACCACCAACGACGACATCATCGGCACCCTCGGCATCTACTTCACCAACAAGGGTGACAAATACGTAAACGGCACCGACCGCCGTGCCTCGGGCCGCCTCACCGACTACGTGATGACCGCCATAGTCGACGACATACGCTCGCAATACGAGCCCAACTGGACCCGCCGCGAGATGCGCGACGCCTCCTACTTCGAGGCCCGTGTGCCCGAAGTGCCCGCTATGCTCCTGGAGCTGCTGTCGCACCAGAACTTCGCCGACATGAAGTACGGTCTCGACCCGACATTCCGCTTCACAGTGAGCCGCGCCGTCTACAAGGGGATGCTCAAATTCCTGGCCGAGCGCGACGGCATAAACTATGTGGTGCAGCCCTTAGCCGTAAACTCCATGAACCTCACCGCCGAGGGCAACAACCACTACACACTGTCGTGGCAACCCACGGTCGACCCGCTGGAAGCCACCGCCAACCCCACAGATTACATCATCGAGGAGCGCATCAACGATGGCGCTTTCCGCCCCGTGATCACCGTCAACACCCAAGCCTGGACCACCGTGGTTACTGACAGCGACATCCACTCCTACCGAGTGATAGCCGCCAACGCCGGTGGCCGCTCGTTCCCCTCAGAGGTGATGGCACTGTGCAACATGGGTGACGACCCGGTATTGGTGGTCAACGGCTTCACACGCATGTCAGGTCCCGACTGGTTCGACTCGGGCGACATCGCCGGCTTCTACCATGAGCGCGACCACGGCGTGCCTTACATCAGCGAGATCGGCTTCATCGGCGACCAGTTTGAATTCCGCCGCGACATCCCCTGGATGGACGATGACGCCAGCGGCTTCGGCGCCTCACGCGCCAACTACGAGGGCAAGGTGATCGCCGGCAACACATTTGATTATATATACACCCACGGCCAAGCCATCCGCAATGCCGGCCGGGGCTTCATATCAGCATCAGTGCAAGCCTACGCCGACGGCCTGGCCACATCTACCACAGTTGACCTTATCTTAGGCAAACAGAAGGAGATAGCAGTGGGTCGCGGAGTCTACGGCACTAAATACAAGACGTTCACCCCTGCGCTCCAGCAGCGACTCACAGCCCACTGCCAAGGTGGAGGCAACCTGCTGGTAAGCGGTTCGTACATAGCCACCGACTTGTGGGACAACCCCCACTCGTCAGCCGAGATAAAGGTCGCCGACCAGCGGTTTGCAGCTGACATCCTCGGCTACAACTGGCGCGTGGGCCAAGCCTCAGTCACCGGCGAAGCCTACCAGGTGCCCTGCCGCTACGGAGCCTTAAACGGCGGCGGTGAGTACCAATTCTACAACGAGCTCAACTCCGAGGGGTACGCCGTGGAGTCGCCCGACTCATTCTACCCTGCCAACGACAACACCACCGCCACCTTCATGCGCTACAAGGAGAACAACCTCATCGCCGGCACAGCCATGGACAACGGCAAGTGGAAAACCCTCGCCGTCGGCTTCCCCCTCGAGTCAATAAAGTCAGGGGCCGAGCGCGACCATCTGATGAAGGATGCCCTCGACTTCTTCTCCTCACCCCACAAAGTAATCGCCACAGCGGCACCGGCCAAGGCTACCACCAAGGCCACCGCCACAAAAAAGGGAAAAGGGAAAAGCAAAAAGAGCAAACGAAAAAAGAAATAATTTAACCAAAACATAAAAACCAATCCATTATCATGAAACCAACTATCAGCTGTTTCGTACCCTACATCGACGCTGCCCAGGCCGCAGCCACCGTCGAGGGATTTCTTAAAGAACCCCAAGTATGCCAGATCGTGCTGCTCGCCTCAGGCGACGCCGCCCCCATCAAGGGATGCGAGGTGATCAAGATAGACGCCCTCCATTCATCGGCTACAATGAAGGCTATCTCCGCTGCCGCCAAGGGCGACTACACATTAATATATACTAAGCACAACACATTGGTCTTAGGCTACAAGGCGCTCGACCGCTTCGTGCAACTCGCCGAGGACTCTGACGCAGTGATGCTCTACGCCGACCACTACGAGGTCAACGCCGAGGGTAAGCGCTCCAACGCTCCGGTGATTGACTACCAGTTCGGATCGCTCCGCGACGACTTCGACTTCGGTTCGCTCCTCTTCATCCGCACCGCAGCGCTGAAGAAGGCTGCAGCCGGCATCGACGCCGACTACAAGGCTGCCGGCCTCTACGACCTGCGTCTGCGCCTGTCGCGCGAAGGCGAGATCTGCCACATCAACGAGTACCTCTACGACGACGTGGAGACCGACAACCGCAAGTCGGGCGAGAAGATTTTTGACTACGTTGACCCCAAGAACCGCGGCACCCAGATTGAGATGGAGCAGGCTTGTACCGCCCACCTCAAGGCTATCGGCGGCTACCTCGCTCCCGAGTTCGACACCATCGAGTTCAACAAGGGCAACTTCGAGGTTGAGGCATCGGTAATCATTCCAGTGCGCAACCGCATCCGCACCATCCGCGATGCCATCAACTCAGTGTTGATGCAGAAGACCGACTTCCCCTTCAACATCATCGTGGTCGACAACCTTTCGACCGACGGCACCTCCGAGGCCATCGAGGAGTATAAGGACGACCCCCGCGTGATCCACGTGATCCCCGAGCGTAAGGACCTCGGCATCGGCGGCTGCTGGAACCTCGGCGCCAACCACCCCAAGTGCGGTAAGTTCGCCATCCAGCTCGACTCCGACGACGTTTACGCCGACGAGACCACCCTGGCCAAGGTTGTGAAAGCATTCCACGATCAGAACTGCGGCATGGTCGTTGGCACCTACATGCTCACCGACATCAACAAGCAGATGATACCCCCCGGCGTGATCGACCACAAAGAGTGGACACCCGAGAATGGCCGCAACAACGCCCTGCGCATCAACGGTCTGGGCGCACCCCGCGCATTCTACACCCCGCTGCTGCGTGAGCTCCCCCTCCCCAACACCTGCTACGGCGAGGACTACGCCGAAGGCCTGGCCGTGAGCCGCAACTACCAGATTGGCCGCATCTGGGACGTAATATACCTGTGCCGCCGCTGGGAGGACAACTCCGACGCCGCCCTCGACCGCAACAAGATGAACGCCAACAACCTCTACAAAGACCGCATCCGCACCTGGGAGCTCCAGGCCCGCATAGCCAAAAACCGCAAAAATGGCGAATAACAGCATACGACAGGGCGTCGAGCAACTTCTCGCCTCACAGCTTACCGAGTGGCCCACCGCCGCCGGCAACTTTGAGGCGCTGAAGGGCGTCAAGACCAAGGAGATTGACGTCGACGGTATGAAGGTGAAAGTGCAGTTCAACCCCGCACGCATCGTATCGTCAGGCGCCAAGGTCGACGCAAAGACCATCAAGGAGCGCAAATGCTTCCTTTGCGCCGCCAACCGCCCCGACGTGCAGCGAGGCATCGAATGGGGCGACCACTATGTGGTGCTGATCAACCCCTTCCCCATCTTCCCCCGCCACTTCACCATCCCCGACGTAAGCCACACCGACCAGCTCATCAACGGCCGTATCGCCGACATGATGCGCCTGGCAGCCGCGATGGAGGGTTACACAGTGTTCTACAACGGCCCATTCTGCGGTGCGTCGGCCCCCGACCACATGCACTTTCAGGCCGGCAACACCGACTTCCTCACCGTGGCACAGGCCGTGCACGACACCGCCCGCCGCGAGCCCATCGAGGTCGACATGCGAGGCTCGCTCTCGCTGGTCAAAGGCCTCCCCTACCCCATATTCATGATCAATGCCGTCGATATGGACTATGGGCAGCAGCTCTTCGACAAACTCTATGCCGCCCTCCCCGTACAGGAAGGTCACCGCGAGCCCATGCTCAACCTGCTCTGCTACGCCCACGACGGCTCAGTGACCCTGCTGGTGATACCCCGCAAGCGCCACCGTCCGTCGTTCTACGGCACTGAGGGTGAAGGCACAATGCTCATCTCACCCGCATCGGTCGACCTCGGTGGCGTGTTCATCACCCCCCTGGAGAAAGACTTCAACGCTTTTGACGCCGACACCGCTCGCCGCCTCTACTACGAGCTCTGCCTGAGCCACGACGAAGCCCAAGCTATCGCCGACCAACTCAAATAGTTCTTATAAACCTTACCGCCCAATGCAACAACCACTTATCAAAGTAGGCATAATGTCAGCCCCACAGATCAGCTTCAAGCTCATCGGCCCATATCGATGCCAAGGAGCTATCGTAGAGGGTGACTTCCAAGCCCAAATTGCCGACGGGATCATCACCACCGGCGAACTCTCAGGCCGCACCCTCGAATTCAAGGCCGACTCCGCGGAGTCGCTGATCGAACTGTGCGACGTGACCATCGGAGTCAACTTCCATTGGGAGCGTAAGGAGAACCAGCGCTTCGCCGGCGACCTGCGCCTGATCATCGAGGGTGACAAGGTGACAGCCATCAACATCCTCCCCGTCGAGGACTACCTCTGCTCGGTGATCTCATCGGAAATGAGCGCCACAGCCTCCAAGGAGCTGCTCGAAGCCCACGCCGTGATTTCGCGCAGCTGGCTCTTGGCACAAATCGACAAAGACGCCACCGCCGCAGGCAAGACGCGCTACCCCAACCCCGAAGTCGACACCGACCGGGAGCTGATACGCTGGTACGACCGCGACGACCACGTCAACTTCGACGTGTGCGCCGACGACCACTGCCAGCGCTATCAGGGCGTGACGCGCCAGACCACCCCCAAGGTCGAGCAGGCCGTGCGCGCCACCGCCGGCCAGGTGCTAATGGCCGACGGCAAGCTGTGCGACGCACGCTTCTCGAAGTGCTGCGGAGGCGTGTTCGAGCGCTTCGACAACTGCTGGGAGCCGGTCAACCACTCCTATCTGCAACCCCTGCGCGACTCCGTGGGCGAGCACGACTTCCCCGACCTGACCATCGAGGCCAACGCCCGCGAATGGATCTTAGGTCGCCCCGCAGCCTTCTGCAACACCGCCGACGCTCACATCCTGTCGCAAGTGCTCAACAACTACGACCAGGAGACCACCGACTTCTACCGTTGGGAGGTGACCTACACAGCCGACGAGTTGTCGCAGCTGGTCAAGGAGCGTTCAGGCATCGACTACGGGCGCATCATCGCCCTGGAGCCGGTGGCACGCGGCACCTCAGGCCGACTGTGGAAGCTGCGCATCGTGGGCACCAAGCGCACCCGCGTCATAGGCAAGGAGCTGGAGATACGCCGCACACTCTCACCAAGCCACCTCTACAGCTCGGCCTTCGTGGTCGAGGCTCACGAGCCCGACCAGAGCGGCCACCCCGCAGGGTTCACCCTTCGCGGCGGCGGCTGGGGTCACGGCGTGGGACTGTGCCAAATCGGAGCCGCCGTCATGGGATCGCTCGGCTACGACTACCAGACAATCCTCAAACACTACTTCGTAGGAGCCCAAATCACACAATCATATTAAATACTCTAAGCCAATCAATACCCCGACCAATCACACATTAAGCAATGAAGAAAGCAACCAAACGCAACCCCTGGGCATGGATCCCCACCCTCTACTTCGCCCAAGGCATACCATACTTCGCCGTCAACATGATCTCGGTGATGATGTTCAAGCGACTGGGCATGTCAAACACCGACATCGCCCTCTACACAGGCTGGCTCTACCTCCCCTGGGTGATCAAGCCCTTCTGGAGCCCCATCGTCGACGTGCTCAAGACCAAACGCTGGTGGACTGTAGTGATGCAGATTATTGTGGCCTTAGCCCTGGCCGGCGTGGCCTTCACCATCCCCACCAACGGCGTCAACGTGCTGCCGGAGTCGCTGACTGTCACCGACGCACCGGTAAGCCTTTTCTCAATATGCCTCGCCATTTTCTGGATCATGGCCTTCGCTTCGGCCACACATGATATAGCATCCGACGGTTTCTACATGCTGGCGCTTAACACCCACGAGCAGAGCTTGTTTGTGGGTATCCGCTCCACATTCTACCGCTGCGCCTCTATCCTTGGTCAGGGCGGTCTTGTGGCACTGGCCGGCTATCTTGAGACATCGACCAACAACATCCCTACGGCATGGGTTACCACATTCGCCTGCATGGCTGTGTTCTTCGGCATCGTCGCCATCTATCACCTGGTGATACTCCCCTACCCCACATCCGACAAACCCCAAGTGGATGAGAGCGGTAAGGCCGGCGTGGGCGCGATCCTCAAGTCGTTTGTCGACTCATTCGCCACATTCTTCAAGAAGCCCCATGTGGTCATCGCCATTCTATTCATGCTCCTCTACCGCTTGCCCGAGGCGCAGCTGATCAAACTCATCCAACCCTTCCTGGTTGACCCCGTCAATGCCGGAGGTCTTGGTCTGTCGACAGCTCAGGTGGGTATCGCTTACGGCACAATCGGTGTAATTGGTCTGACTATTGGTGGTATCATCGGAGGTATCTGCGCATCGGCCGGCGGCTTGAAGAAGTGGATCTGGCCCATGGCTCTGTGCATCTCGCTCAACTCCATCGTCTACATCTATCTGAGCGCCGTGGCTCCGAGCGTCGACACACTCATTGGCCAAATCACCATCTATTCATGCGTGTTCCTTGATCAGTTCGGCTACGGCTTCGGCTTCACAGCATTCATGCTCTTCATGATGTACTTCGCCGACGGCCCCTACAAGACTTCGCACTACGCCATCTGCACCGCCTTCATGGCTCTGGGCATGATGCTCCCCGGCATGATCGCCGGCGCCGTTGAGGAGGCTCTTGGCTACAATAAATTCTTCTGGTATGTGCTCTGCTGCACATTCGCAACTTGGGGTGTGACCGCACTTGTTTACCGCCACATCGACCCCAGCTACGGCCGCAAAGGCCCAAAATAACACCAATCGCAATGAAGAAGATAATTTGCTCGATCATAGCAGCCACTGCCGTTGTGGGCATGTCGGCGCAAGTGAAGCCCGGCATCGAAGTGCTGCGCGACAATGGTTTCGCACAGCTGCAAGGGAAGCGCGTGGGTCTGATCACCAACCCCACCGGCGTTGACAACAACCTCAAGTCGACTATCGACATTCTCCACGAGGCACCGGGTGTGACCCTCACCGCCCTATACTCGCCGGAGCATGGTGTGCGCGGCGACGTACACGCCGGTGATGCCGTTGAGACCTACGTGGACCCCGCAACTGGCGTCACCGTCTACTCAATCTTCGGCAAAACCACCAAGCCCACCCCCGAGATGCTCAAAGATATCGACGTGCTGGTCTACGACATCCAGGATATCGGCTGCCGCAGCTACACATTCATCTCCACCATGGGTGAAGCCATGGAAGCCTGCGCCGAGAATGGCAAGGACTTCATGGTGCTCGACCGCCCCAATCCCGTGAGCGGCAACAAGGTGGAGGGATGCCTGGTAGAGGACGGCTACACATCGTTCGTAAGCCGCTTCCCGATCCCCTACCTCTACGCTTTGACCCCCGGCGAGTTGGCTCAGATGCTCAACCAGGAGGGCATGCTCAAGGATGGCGAGAAGGTCAACCTCACAGTAGTGCCCATGGAGGGGTGGAAGCGCGACATGTCGTTCGCCGACACCGGCATGCCCTGGATACTCCCCTCCCCCCACATCCCCAACCCTGAGACCGGCATCATGTACCCCGTGACCGGCATCTTAGGCGAACTCTACTGCATGTCAATCGGCGTGGGCTACACCCTCCCCTTCAAGATGGTGGCCGCTCCCTGGATTGACGGTCAGGAGCTGAGCCGCCGCCTGAACGCCCTGAAGCTCCCCGGCCTGCAGTTCCGCCCCATCTCGGCAAAGCCCTTCTACTCCACCTTCAAGGGTGAGAATGTGTCGGGCGTCGAGATCTACGTCACCGACAAGGAGCAGGCTCCGCTGTCGCTGACCCAGTTCTACATCATGCAGGAGCTGGCCGACATGTACCCCGACAAGAAGGCCTTCGACATCGGCGACAAGTCGCGCTACAAGATGTTCGATAAAGTCACCGGTTCACCCGAGATCCGCACACGCTTCACCAATAACTACCGCGTGGACAACATCATCGACTACTGGACCAAGGACGATGCCGCCTTCAAAATCCAGAAAGCTAAATATCACCTGTATTAAAACTCTACTCCCCAATGGCTGACTATAAGCAATTTCTCACTGAGCTACGCAAGATTGTAGAGCGCAAACGCATCTACACCGACGACTTGCGCCTCTTGGCTTGGGGCACCGATGCCGGCTTCTACCGCCTGCTGCCCAAAATCGTGGTTCGCTCCAACGGCGAGGACGAAGTAGCACGCATACTCCGTCTGGCCCACGCTATGAACGTTCCCGTCACATTCCGTGCCGCCGGAACCTCCCTGTCAGGACAGGCAATCACCGACTCGGTGCTCGTGGTCGCCGGGAAAAATTGGGAGAAATACTCCATAGGTGAGGGCGCCAACACCATCGCCCTCGAGCCGGGCATCGTCGGAGCCCGCGTCAACGCCATCCTCGCCCCCTACGGCAAGGAGTTTGCCCCCGACCCCGCATCGAAGAACTCGGCCATGGTGGGCGGTATCGTGATCAACAACGCCTCCGGCATGAGCTGCGGCACCCACGCCAACTCCGACAAGATACTGCGCTCGATGCGCATAGTGCTTGCCGACGGCACTGTGCTCGACACCGCCAACCCGGAGTCGCGCACGGCGTTCGCCCAGACCCACCCCGAAATCGTTGAGGGCATTCAGCAAATTCGTGCCGAGATCCTCGCCGACCCTGAGCTCACCGAGCGCATACGCTATAAATACTCCATCAAGAACGTCACCGGACTCAACCTGCGCCCGTTTGTGGAGTTGGACGACCCCTACGAGATCATCGCACACTGCATGGTAGGCTCCGAGGGCACACTCGGCTTCATGAGCCAAGTTACGGTTAACACCCAGGATGTGATGCCATACAAGGCCAGCGCGATGCTCTACTTCAGCGAGCTGCGTTCAGCCTGCGAGGCTATCGTGGCCATGAAGTCGATGCAAGTCGACGCCGCCGAGCTGCTCGACTCCAAGTCGCTCGCTTCGGTGGGCGATACCACCGGAAAGGGGCTCACCGCTGTGCTGATGCAGGTCAAAGGCAACTCTCAGGAAGAGCTGGACCAGCGCATCCTGGAGGTCACTGACAAAGTGAGCGAATTCAACCTCTACAAACCCGCCGAATTCACCACCGACCCCGCCATCTACGGCGAATACTGGAAGATACGCTCAGGCATCTTCCCCTCGGTGGGTGGCACTCGCCCCTTAGGCACCACGGTGCTCATCGAAGATGTGGCCTTCCACATCCAGGACCTGCCGCAAGCCACCGTCGAGCTCCAGAAGCTCCTCGTCGACTGCGGCTACGACGATGCCTGCATCTACGGCCACGCACTTGAAGGCAACTACCACTTCATCATCGCCCAGAGCTTCGACACCCCCGCCGAAGTGGTGCGCTACAAGAAGCTGATGCTCGCTGTCACCGAGCTGGTGGTCGACCGCTACAACGGTTCGCTCAAAGCCGAGCACGGCACCGGCCGCAACATGGCGCCCTTCGTCAAGAAGGAGTGGGGCGACAAAGCCTACTCGATGATGCGCCGTCTCAAAGAGCTGCTCGACCCCAAGAATATCCTCAACCCCGGAGTGGTGTTCAACGACGACCCCAACAGCTTCATCAGCAGCATCAAACCGATGCCACTGACCCCTTACGACAATGTGAACCGCTGCATAGAGTGCGGATTTTGCGAGGTAAACTGCGTGTCGTGCGGCTACACTCTGTCAGCGCGCCAGCGTATAGTGGCCGAGCGCGAGATGACGCGCCTCAAAGGCTCAATCTCGACCGACGATGCCAAGCGCCTGAAACGTTTGCAGCGCCAATTCCGCCGCTTAGGCGAAGAAACCTGCGCCGGCGACGGACTGTGCAGCACATCCTGCCCGATGAAGATCAACGTCGGTGAGATGATCCACCAGGTGCGCGAGCAGGGTCACTCGCAGACAACGATGTCGTTTGGCCGCTGGACCGGCAAACACCTCAAACTCATCAAAGGCTCGCTGCGCCCAGTGCTCAGCACCGCCTCAGGAGTCGGCAAAGTGATTGGCCCGAAGGCCGTGACCACAATTGGCCGAGGATTGCACCATATCGGTGTGCCACTGTGGACTCCCGCACTCCCCGGAGCCGCCCATGTAGAGCCTCTCTTCCAGAACGAGAAGGAGCGCAAGGTGGTGTACTTCCCCAGCTGCATCAACCAGACCATGGGAGCCGCCCGCGAGAAGGGAGGCAAACCTGCCCAGCTCATCAATGTCATGGTAGAGCTGTGCCATAAAACCGGATATGAGGTGATCTATCCCGAAGGGATGGCCAACCTGTGCTGCGGCATGATCTGGGAGAGCAAAGGAATGCCCGGCACCGCCGAGGCCAAGGTGCGCGAGCTCGAAGCCGCGCTGATCAAAGCCTCTGAGAATGGCCGCTATCCCGTGCTGTGCGACCAGAGCCCCTGCCTGCACCGCATGCGTAAGAACATCAAATCGATGAAGCTCTACGAACCCGTGGAATTCATCCTCGACTACCTCGCGCCCCACCTGCAGTTCACCCCTACCGACGAGCATATCGCCATCCACATCACATGCTCAAGCCGCCTGATGGGACTTGAAGCTAAGATGGAGCAGTTGGCCCGCATGTGCTCCACCAACGTGCTTGTGCCCAAGGAAGTGGGCTGCTGCGGATTTGCCGGCGACAAAGGCTTCACCCATCCCGGTCTCAACAGCTACGGCCTGCGCAAACTGCGCCCGCAGATCCAGAAGGCCGGAGTGACCCGCGGCTACTCCAACTCCCGCACCTGCGAGATTGGCCTTACCACCAACTCAGGCATCCCCTACAAGTCAATAGCCTACCTGGTCAACCGCTGCACCCAACCCAAGTAACCCCTTAAACTCCTAACTACCCTCCCCCATGACTACCACCACCCCCCGCCAGGCCAAAAAGCGACTACTTGCACTCGACATACTTCGAGGCATCACCATCGCCGGCATGATCCTGGTCAACAACCCCGGATCGTGGGGACACATATACTCCCCGCTGGAGCACGCCGAATGGTGCGGGCTGACTCCCACCGACCTCGTGTTCCCCTTCTTCATGTTCATAATGGGTATCTCCACCTATATATCACTGCGCAAGTACGACTTCTCGTTCACATGGCCCACGCTGTGGAAGATATTGCGCCGCACGGTGGTGATATTCCTGATCGGTATGTTCATAGCATGGTTTGGCCTCTTCCTCAGGGTAATATTCAGCGAAGCCACGCTATGGGATTCGATATTCTCGTTCGACCACATACGCATCCTCGGCGTGATGCCCCGCTTGGCCATCTGCTACGGAGTGTCGTCGATCATTGCCATCACCCTCAAGCACCGATATCTGCCCTGGCTCATCGGCGCTATGCTGGTGGTCTACACCATCATACTGCTCACCGGTAGCGGGTATGAGTTCTCGGAAAACAATGTGCTATACATAGTCGACAACGCCGTGCTCGGCCCCAACCATCTCTACTCCGACACCGTAGGGGGCGTGACGCTCCATCTCGACCCCGAAGGCCTGCTGTCAACCCTGCCATCTATCGCCCACTGCCTGATCGGCTTCTGGTGCGGTTTGATGATCATGGGCACCACCGACAACCGCGAGCGCATCACCAAGCTGTTCATCCTCGGCACGATACTCACCTTCGCCGGCTTCCTGCTCGACTACGGGCTGCCGATCAGCAAGAAGATATGGTCGCCCACGTTTGTGCTCACCACCTGCGGCCTGGCCTCATCGCTGCTCGGATTGCTGATATGGATTATCGACATCAAGGGTAAGAAGAAATGGTGTCGCTTCTTCGAGGCATTTGGCGTCAACCCCCTGTTTATGTATGTGTTAGGCGCATTATTGAGCCAAATCATCGGATTGATAAAATTTGCTCGCCCCGACGGCACCGTCACCACAATCAAGAGCATAGTCTACCGCGACTGGCTCGTGCCCATGTGCGGCGACGACACACTGGCCTCGCTGGTGTTCGCCCTGCTCTTCGTATGCTTCAACTGGATAATCGGATATATTCTGTATAAGAAAAAAATATATATAAAGATATGATACTAATAGCTGACAGCGGCAGCACCAAGATTGACTGGTGCGTCGTGGACCATGGAAAACTGGTCAAACAAGTGTTTACGTGCGGCATGAACGCACTGTTGTTGACTGAGGAGGAGATGCAACTGCGCATCGCCACCGAGCTGGCTTCGGAAGTCTCCGACTACCCCATCGACAAGGTTTACTACTACGGTGCGGGATGCATGAGCGAGGAAGTGTGCGCCAACGTGCGCAACGCAATCGCCGCCTCCATCAAGGCCGACCATATCGAGGTGTACACCGACCTGCTTGCCGCCGCCCACGCCGTGTGCGACCGCGAGCCCGGCATCGCCTGCATACTCGGCACCGGCTCCAACTCATGCGTGTACGATGGCAAATCTATCATCGACAACGTGTCACCCCTGGGCTACATCCTCGGCGACGAAGGCTCTGGCGCAGTGTTAGGCAAAATCCTCGTAGGTGACGTGCTCAAGGAGCAACTCCCCAAGCACCTTTGCGACAAGTTCCTCGAGCAGTACGCACTCGACCGACTGACCATAATCCGCCGCGTCTACAAAGAGCCCCAGGCCAACCGCTTCCTCGCCTCAGTGACACGCTTCCTGATCGAGAATATCCAGGAACCCGAAATCCACGCCCTGGTCTACAACTCGTTCAAATCGTTCTTCGTGCGCAACATCGCCAACTATAAGAACTACAAAGAGCAGAAAATCAACTTCGTAGGCTCTATCGCATTCTTCTATCAGGATGTGCTCCGCGAAGTGGCCGCCGACATGGGTTGCACCGTAGGCAACATCATCCAAAGCCCCATGGAAGGCCTGATCAACTATCACCGCATCGACTGATCATCACATCAAAACAACCAATCATAGAACACACAATGGCATTTGTAAAAATCAGCGAGCAACCCTCGCTCTACAACGACCTCGAGAAGAAATCAGTGGGTGAGATACTCCGCGACATCAACAACGAGGATAAGAAAGTGGCCTTAGCCGTCGAAAAGGCCCTCCCGCAGATTGAGAAACTCGTCACCCAGATTGTGCCCCGCATGAAGCGCGGCGGCCGCATCTTCTACATGGGTGCCGGCACCTCAGGCCGCCTCGGCGTGCTCGATGCCTCAGAGATACCTCCCACATTCGGCATGGACCCCTCTTGGGTAATCGGCCTCATCGCCGGCGGCGACACTGCCCTGCGCAACCCCGTGGAGAACGCCGAGGACGACACCGAGCAAGGATGGAAGGACCTTCAGGAGTTTGGCATCAACGACAAGGACACCGTGATCGGCATCGCCGCCTCAGGCACCACCCCCTACGTGATTGGCGCTCTCAAGGCCTGCCGCGAGCACGGCATACTCACCGGCGCCATCACCTCCAACCCCGACGCACCTATCTCAGAAGCCGCCGATGTGCCCATCGAAATGATCGTGGGTCCGGAGTACGTCACCGGCTCATCGCGCATGAAGTCGGGCACAGGCCAAAAGATGATCTGCAACATGATCACCACCTCGGTGATGATACAGATGGGCCGCGTCAAGGGCAACAAGATGGTCAACATGCAGCTATCCAACGCCAAACTCGTAGACCGCGGCACACGCATGGTCGTCGAGGAGCTCGGCCTGCCCTATGACGAGGCAAAACGCCTGCTGCTGATGCACGGCTCAGTCAAGAAAGCTGTCGACGCTTACCGAGATCAACGATGAAAGCCATGAAACGCCTATTAATACTCATGGCCGGCATCGCGCTGACTTCATGCGCGACCCGCGCACTGGGCCAAGCGCCTAAGTCACCCGTACCCCACTCCAACTTCTGGGATGAGCGCATGGCCCTGTTCGCCACCGAAGACCCCATTGACTCCACCGACATCGTATTCCTCGGTGACTCCCAGACCCAGGGAGGGGAGTGGGACAAGCTCTTCGGCATGGACAATGTAATAAACCGCGGCATTATCGGCGACGTGATCCCCGGATTTCTGGAGCGTGTCGACCCCATAGTCAACGCCCACCCCAAGAAGATATTCATCCTTGGCGGAGCCAACGACGTGAGCCACAACCTCTCAGCCGACTCCGTAGCCCGCGAGATGGTGGAGCTTGTCAAATACGTAAAGGCACACTCCCCCGAGAGCAAAATCTATGTACAGACAATGCTACCGATCAACAACTCGTTTGGCCGCTATAAGAATATGATCGGCAAAGAGCAGGTGATATGCGATTACAACGCTCTGCTCCCCGCCATCGCCGCCGAAATGGGCTTTACGCTCATCAACTCATACGACCATTTCGTTGACGACGAAGGCAACCTCCCCGCGAAGTTCACCACCGACGGGCTGCATGTCAACGCCGACGGCTATGCTCATTGGCGAGAGCTGTTGCTCCCCTACGTCATCGAATAATTTTGGTGGAGCCTTGAACCTTTCCCATCACCCGATGTTATAAAGGTACAAAAGGCATTTTTAGTAGCTTCATGAAAAAAGCTCCACCATTACTTAAAATAATGGATTATAAAGGCCCGATGTAATCGCCCGCGTCATACCCTTTGACGCGGGCTTTTTTCTTCGCACAGACATAAAGACATATATATTCTCTAAATTAGACAGAACGACATAAAAACAGCCTTTATGTTTTTATGTCTTTTATGTCTATTTGTATTCCTGTCTTCCTGTCTTTCCGTCTTGTGTCTTTTATGTCTTTTTGTCTTATGTCTCCTTGTCTATGTTACTTGGTGGGGGTGATGTATGAGTCCTTGAAGCCGATGAAGTAGAGGATGCCGTCGAGACCGATGGTGGATATCGACTGTTCGGCGGTCTGTTTCACCTTGGGCTTGGCGTGGAAGGCGATGCCCAAGCCGGCAGTGGCGAGCATAGGCAGGTCGTTGGCGCCGTCGCCCACGGCGATGGTCTGGGCGATGTTGACATTCTCCACCTGAGCTATGAGTTTGAGCAGCTCGGCCTTGCGCTTACCGTCGACCACATCGCCAACATAGCGCCCTGTAAGTTTGCCGTCGACGATTTCGAGCTCGTTGGCGTACACGTAGTCGAAGCCATATTTCTGCTTTAGGTAGTTGCCGAAGTAAGTAAATCCACCGGAAAGGATGGCAGTCTTGAAGCCGGCGCGTTTGAGCACCTGCATCATGCGGTCCACTCCCTCGGTCACGGGGAGATGGCGAGCGATATCCTCCATCACCGACTCGTCGAGTCCCTTGAGCAATGCCACACGCTCAGTGAACGACTCAACGAAATCGATCTCGCCGCGCATTGCACGCTCGGTGATGGCTTTGACCTTATCACCAACGCCGGCACGCATCGCCAGCTCGTCAATCACTTCAGTCTCGATGAGCGTGGAATCCATATCGAAGCACACCAAGCGGCGCGAGCGTCGGTAGATGTTGTCCTGTTGGAGCGAAATGTCAAACTCCTCCTGCGACGACAGCTCCATAAATCGCCGCTGCATCGCTTGACAGTCGTTGGGGTTGCCTCGCACTGAGAATTCGACGCACGACTTCGACTGTTCTTGCTCGTGCGCGTCGAGCGAGGGGCGTCCGGTGAGACGCTGAATGGAGTCAATATTGAGGTTTTGCTCCGATATCTCTTGTGTGACGGCGGCAATCTGACGTGCTGTAAGGCGACGCCCAAGGATGGTTATGATCCAGCGGTTCTTACCCTGGCGAGCCACCCATGCCTCGTAGTCGGCGATCGACACGGGAGTGAAGCGTATCTGCACGTTAAGCTCCGAGGCCTTAAATAGGAGGTCCTTCATGATGTCGCCCGACACATCTGATGAGGTCTTGATCAGCAGGCCAAGCGACAGAGTGTGGTGTATGTCGGCCTGGCCGATGTCGAGTATCGATGCGTTGTATTTGGCCAGGATGGCGGTCAACGCTGAGGTCACACCGGGGCGGTCATGCCCCGAGATATTTATCAGTATCAGCTCAAGATTCATATCTACGTTGAAATTAAGGCGTCGGCAATATGCGGATGTGGGATGGATATTGCCGACGCGGTTTATGGTAGCTTTGGACTTGATTGCGGACACACAGGGGTGCACCACCGACAATCCATCACAATTCAGATCAGAACACCTGGAGGATGTTGTAGTCCTGCGACATGGTGAGCAGCTCGTTGTAGAAGTAGCTGATGATGCCCAGGAAGATGATGCCGCCGACGGTCACCCACAGGCCAAGGCGCTCGGTCCAGGCGCTGCGGAAGTTGGCTATCTTGCACTCCTCGGGGCTGATGAACATCGCCTTAACCACCAGCAGATAGTAGTAGAGCGACACGATGGTGTTGATCAAGGCTATGAGCACCAGCACATAGATGGCGGTTGAAGCTTGACCAATGGCCCCGGTGAAGATGAAAAACTTTGAGAAGAAGCCGGCGAACGGGGGGATACCTGCCAGGGAGAACATGGCGAGCATCATAGCGAACGACAGGCGCGGGTTGGTGCGGTAGAGTCCCTTGTAGTCGTCCATCGACACCATGCCGGTGTTGTTCTCTATGGCTTGGATTACGCCGAAGGCTGCCAGGTTGGAGAAGATGTAGACCAGGATGTAGTACATCAGCGAGGCCACGCCGGTGGTGTTCATCGCAATCACACCGAGCATGATGTAGCCGGCCTGTGAGATTGATGAGAAGGCGAGGAAGCGCTTCATGTTGCGCTGGCGCAGGGCGAAGAGGTTACCCACAGTGATTGTGAGGATGATGATGGCGTAGAGCATCCATTCCCATACTTGGGAGTAGACTGTGCCAAACACCTGGGCCATGATCACCAGGAAGGCGAACGCTGCCGAGCCCTTGGAGATCACCGACAGATAAGAGGTGACCGATGTAGGCGCGCCCTGGTATACGTCGGCTGTCCAAAGGTGGAAGGGCACGAGCGAGAGCTTGAAGCCCATACCGGCGATGACGAAGGCCACTGCCACGATAAGCATCACATTGACGCTCTGTTGCGAAATCATCATCTTGAAGGCGATGTCGTCGAAGTAGAGCGAGCCGGTCAGGGCGTAGACGAATGACAGACCCATCATGAACACGGCCGATGAGAACACAGCGGTAAGCATATACTTGACGGCTGCCTCATGGCTGTCGTAGTGAGCCTTGTCGAAGGCTACCATCGCCGCCAGGGGGAGCGAGGCTGCCTCAAGGCCGATGATGAAGAGCAGGAAGTGGCGTGCCGACACCATCAGGTACATACCGAAGAGGGTGACGAGCAGCAGTTCGTAGAACTCGCCGCGGCGTATGGCCACGAAGTCGCTGTTGGCCCACTTGGTGGCCTGGATGAGCACGATGAGCACTCCGACGTTGAGTATGTTCTTGAGGGTGGCAATCACTGGTGAGGTCTGATACATGCCGGCGAAAGCGTAGGTGTCGGGCGAAATCACACATGCGGCAAAGCCCAGCAGGGTGAACAATCCGAAGAGCACGCAGGTGAAGCCTGAGGTGGCGCCGAGTGCCTTCTTGGGCATGAATGTATCATAGAGGAAGACTAATAGGAATACGATGAGCAATCCTATCTCTTGCTTCATTGCTAAAAATTGAGAATAGTCCATGTTTCTATTAATCTTTATTTGGGCAGCAGGGCTGCGAAGTTGGCGGGATCAAATGTGAAGCGGATGAGTCCGGCGAAGAAGTTGGGGAAGCAACCGATGGCGGCCACGCACACAATCAGGGTGATTGTTGATATGCGCTCCCACCATGTGGCGTCGGTGAGCTGCAGGTGATGCTCGTCGTAGACGGGGCCCAGGAGCAGCTTGCCTACCACACGCAGGATGTAGACCGCAGTGATTACTATCGAGCAGCAGGCGATGATGGTCAACACCAGGCGGAGCGAGCCGGCATGTGCCCAGTAGTCGGCCATACCCTGCTCAAACGATCCGACAAAGATGGTCATCTCAGCCACAAATCCGCTCAGGCCGGGGAGACCTAACGATGCGAGACCGGCTATCACATAGCACACGGCCAGGAAGGGCATGATCTTCATCATACCTCCCATCTCGCGGATGTCGCGGGTGTGGGTGCGACCGTAGATCATACCGATCAGTGCGAAGAAGAGGGCTGTCATCAGACCATGTGAGAGCATCTGCATGATGGCTCCGGTCAGCGCGGTGGTGTTGAGCATCAGGATGGCGAAGAGCACCAGTCCGCAGTGGCTAACGGAGGAGTAGGCGTTGATATACTTGAGGTCGGTCTGAACGCAAGCCGAGAAGGCTCCGTAGACTACCGAGATGCCGGTGAGGATCAGGAATATCCATGCCAGCTCCTGGGCTGCGGTGGGCATCAGGTAGATGGCCACACGGAAGCAGCCGTAGCCTCCGAGCTTCATCAGCACACCGGCGTGGAGCATCGACACCGCTGTGGGGGCCGAAGCGTGACCGTCGGGGCTCCATGTGTGGAAGGGGAACATCGCTCCCAGCACGCCGAAACCTACGAAGGTCATCGGGAAGAGGAAGCTCTGCCAGCCGTGAGGTATGGCGTTGTTGCGTACGATGTCGAGCAGGTTCCATGTCAGAGGCTGTCCGGCGGGAGCTGAGTGGTAGTAGATACCGATCAGGCCGAGCATCAGGAAGGCCGAGCCTCCCATGAGCATCAGGGTGAGCTTCATCGCCGAATACTCCTTGCGGCCCGAGCCCCACACGCCGATAAGCAGGTACATGGGGATGAGCGCCACCTCGTAGAACATGAACATTGTGAACAAGTCAACCGAGATGAAGAAGCCGAACACTCCGGTCGACAGCAGGATCAGCCAGAGGAAGAACTCCTTGGGTTGACTGATGGTCCATGAGGCGAAAGAGCCGGCGAAGACGATGAACGACGACAGGATGAGCATCGCGATCGACACACCGTCGACGCCCACGGCAAGGTTGATATTCAGCGGGCCGAACCACTGCCATGAGCCGGTGAAGAGCATCGGGTCGTTGGCGTGGGGGCCACCACCATTACGTATGTCGAGATATTGAAGCAGCACACACACCGACAGGCCTATCAGGGCCAGCGAGCCGGCCACGGCCACAGCGCGGATCTGCTTGATGTTTTGACAGATGGCCAGCAGCCCCAGCATCACCAGGGGGATGACCACAAAATAAATCAGAGGATTTGAAAACATCGGTTTGCTATATTTACACTTATTAAGTCGTGGAGGTTAGATTAAAGCACACAGAGCACTGTGATGATGCCGAGCAGAGCGGCTCCAACAATGTACCACCATACGTACATCTGCAGGGAGCCTGACTGGAAGCCCTTGATGGCGTTGGAGGATTTGTTGGTGACGAAGGCCATGCCATTCATGGCGCCGTCGATGATGTGGCGGTCGAACCAAGCGACGGAACGGCTTACGCAGCCGAATATGATCTTATGTGTGATGAATTGATAGAGTTCGTCCCAGTAGAAGCGGTGATAGCAGCATGTCCAAAGCCACTTCACGGAGTTGGCCACCTTGTCGGGCAGGGCGTTCTCCTTGCGGTACATCACTGTGGCGAGGGCGATGCCGATCACGGCGATCACAAGGCTCATTGAGGCCACGCTCCAGTCGATGTGGATCTGGTAGGGCTCGCCATTCCAGGTTACGAGCTCGCCGAAGGGGATGAAGCCGGCCACTACCGAGATGGCGGCGAGGATCACCAGGGGCACGGTCATCACCCACGGTGCGTCGTGGGGGCGATGGTGTCCGTAGTCTGGCTCATTCCACCAGAAGATGCGGTAGTAGAGGCGGAACATGTAGAATGCTGTCAGTCCGGCCACCATTGACATCCACAGGCCCCAGAAGGTGCTCTGCTCGTAGGCGGCTGTGAGTATCTCATCCTTCGAGAAGAAGCCCGAGAAGGGCCAGATGCCGGCGATCGCCAAGCAGCCGATCAGGAAGGTGATGTGGGTCACGGGCATGTGCTTGCGCAGACCGCCCATGGCTGTGTAGTTGTTGGAGTGCACGCAGTGGATCAGGGCGCCGGCTCCCAAGAAGAGGAGAGCCTTGAACATGGCGTGGGTGAACAGGTGGAACATCGAGGCCATGTAGCCCATGCCCTCATGTATCTCCGGACGAGCCACGCCTAAGCCAACCATCATGAACGCGATCTGCGAGATGGTAGAGAAGGCGAGCACACGCTTGATGTCGACTTGAGCGCAGGCAACCATCGCGGCGTAGAATGCGGTGAGTCCGCCAACCACGGTCACTACCTCAAGTGCTGAGGTCTCCATCAGATAGAGGGGGAAGAGGCGTGCCACGAGGTATACACCGGCCACAACCATGGTAGCGGCGTGGATCAGGGCTGACACGGGGGTCGGGCCCTCCATAGCGTCGGGAAGCCAGATGTGCAGAGGCATCATCGCTGACTTACCCATACCACCCATGAAGATGAGCACCAAGGCCCACGTGAGCACCGACGCGCCCATGAATGTGGGTGTGGCGCTCATGGTGAAGATGTTGCGGATATGCTCCGAGGTGCCGATAGCCACGTGGTAGACGTTGTCGCTGACACTGGTCGATGTGAGCTCAGTGAAGTTGAATGTGCCGGTGTAGAACGACAGCACGAGGATACCGATCAGGAAGCCCAGGTCGGCGAAGCGGGTTACGATGAACGCCTTCTTCGAGGCCGACACTGCCGATGGGAGCTTGTAGTAGAAGCCGATCAGCAGGTAAGATGAGACACCCACGAGCTCCCAGAAGATGTACATCTGGAAGATGTTGGTGGCCACAACGAGGCCGAGCATCGAGAAGCTGAAGAGCGACAGGAAGGCGAAGTAGCGCTGGAAGCCCTTCTCACCCTCCATGTAGCCGTTACTGTAGAGGTGCACCATGAACGAGATGGTGGTGATCACCACAAGCAGCAGAGCCGAGATGGGATCAAGGAGGAAACCGAGGCGTATCACCAGCTGGTCGTAGAGCTGGAGCCAGTCGACGTTGAAGATGATGGCCTGGAGGCGCTCATGGGTCGATGCGTCGATAAACTCCGGTGAGCCGCTGAAGAAGTATGTGAAGGCAGTGATATAGGCCAGTACCATAGTGGTGCCCATACCCAGTGTGCCAAGCACGCCGGCAAGGCGGTGGCTCATCCACTTGCCCGCAAGTCCCAGCAGCAGGAACATGAACAAGGGGATGGAGAGGATTAATATAGGTAACGTAGCTGCCATGACGCGTTAAAATTTCATTTTTGACAGATCCTTGACGTCAACGTCGCGCGAGATGCGGAACACGTTGATGATGATCGCTATCGCAAGGGCCGTCTCAGCGGCTGCGATGGCGATGGCGAACAGTGTGAAGAACATACCCTCCATCTGCCCGGGGAACAAGAATCGATTGAACACTACAAAGTTGAGATCCACGGCATTGAGCATCAGCTCAAGCGATATAAGGATGGCAATCATGTTGCGGCGAGTGATGAAGCCATAGACACCGCAACCGAACATCACCAGACTTGGAATCAGATAATAAAGCATTGTGATTTCCATAACTTTCGAGATGTTTTAACGTTTACGAGCCACTACGACTCCACCAATTATACATGCCAGGAGCAACACTGATACTGCCTCGAAGGGGAGCAGGTATTGACCATGGTCGGTGCCCATAAGGGTGCTACCGATGAGTTGCATGTCGGGGTTCTCCATCTGGGGCATCGACATCACCAGGTCCTTGCAGCGACTCAGCAGAGCCCAGCTGGCGGCGAAGAGCACCGCGATGGCTCCAATCAGGCCAAGTACACGCTTGCGCGAGGTCAGGGCGGCTGTGTTGTCACCGGGGTGGCTGGTAAGGAGGATGGAGAATACGAAGAGCACCACAATACCACCGGCATAAACTGCGATCTGCACAGCTCCGAGGAACTCATAGTCGAGCATGAAATAGAACGCTGCTGTTCCGAAGAGTGTGAAGAGGAGGTAGGTGGCCGCGCGGAGTATCTTGCGGGTTGTCACGGCAAGTACCGAGCACACGGCTATCGTCAGGGCGACGATAAAATAGATAATGATACTTCCTACTGATTCCATATTTTATTTTTCGTTATTTTCGGTTGATTGAGCGGCTTGCAGCTCGTCGAGCACTTTCTTGGCGTCCTGCATGGCCTTCTTGCCTTCAGCGAGCTTTGCTGCACGGTCAGGGTCGTCGGCGGGGAGGGCCACGATGGCCTTCATGGCTGCCTTGGCGGCCTCAAAATCGGCACGGGCCTTGGCGAGCTTGTCGTCGGCTGGGGCGACGGCCTTGGGAGCTTCGGCATTGGGAGCCTCAGCGGTTGCGGTTGCCGCGGCGGCCTTCTTGGCTTCAGCGGCGGCTTTGGCGGCTGCAATCTTGGCCTCGCGGGCTGCGGCGGCTTTGGCGAGTTCCTCGGGGGTGGGTGCGGGATCCTCCTTCTCGGGGAAATAGTTGAGCTGCTTCACAAGCTTGTCGCGGGTGAATACGGCCTGCTCGAAGTCGTTGTCGAAGTCGATGGCGCCGGTGGGACAGTTGGTGACGCAGAGCTGGCAGAATGTGCAGCTGCCCAGGTCGTAGATCCACTTGTCAAGTTTCTTTTTCTTTTTGCCGTCGGGGGTATCCACCATCTTGGTTTTGATGGTGATGGTGCCGTTGGGACATGAGCGCTCGCAGATACCGCAGGCTATACATTTGTGGCGTCCCTCAGCGTCGTAGTTGAGGTGGAGCTCAGCGCGGAAGCGCTCGGGCCACTTGAATGTGTCGCGGTCCTCGGGGTATCGCTCAGTGATCTTGGGGGTAATAAATTCCTTACCGGTCACCTCCATACCCTTAACCAGAGAGACGATGCCTTTGCCCAATGATGAGAAATATTCTTTTACACTACCCATTGTATGATTGGTTATCAGTTTTAGTCTATTTCACTTGACCGCCGAGGATGTCGAGCAGCTCGGTGGTGATACTTTGTTGTCGCAGTTTGTTGTACTCGAGCTGGAGCTGCTCGAGGAGTTTCTTGGCGTTGTCGTTGGCGCTCTGCATTGCCATGATGCGGGCAGCCTGCTCTGAGGCGCGATTCTCGGTGAACACGTCGTGGCCGAGCGATTGCAGGAACATGGGCAATACGGAGTTGAAGATGGTGTTGGGGTCAGGCTCGAATATGTAGGGTCTGTTGCTCTCCACCACGCCGTTTGCGCTGAATGTCTCGCTCTCCAGGGGGAGGAGCATCTCGTGGGTGGGCTTTTGGCGTCCGGCGCTCACGAAGCGCATGTAGAGCATGTCGACCTGGTCGGTATCGCCGCTGACGAAGCTGTCAATCAGTGAGCGCACAAATCGGTTGACATCCTCACCCGCGCTCTTTGAGTCGATGCCTTCGGGACGGCTGACGTCGACACCTTTGAGCTTAAGCTTGCTCACAATCATGTACATCTTCTTACCGATGGGGATGATGGTCAGACGCTTGCCGGCATCCTTGCGGTAGGTCGCCATAATGTCGATCAACTGCTTGTAGATGTTGACATTGTAGGCACCGCACAGGCCATCGTCAGAGCCCCACACCACGATAGTCACATGATGCACGTCGCGGGCCTCGATCAGGGGCGACTTAAACTCGGCATCGGTGCTGAGCAGGTGGCCGATGATGCCTTCAATCTGCTTGCGGAAGGGCTGCAGCTGGCGAAGGCTCATCTCGGCCTTGTGCATCTTGGCTGAGGAAATCATCTTCATAGCGCCGGTGATTTTCTCTGATGATGCTACTGAGCCGATGCGTCCTTTAAGCTCGCGGAGTGTTGCCATTTATTTGAGTTTACGGTTGGTTCGTTAGTTGAGTTGATTTTACTCTTGTGTATATCGGCTTGCGATCTCCCGGGCGGCCTCGGTGAGCTTGGCGGTGACATCGTCGGTGAGCTTTCCGGCCAGGATTTCGTCAAGTGTTTCCTTCTGATACTTAGCGTGCAGCAGCTGGAGATAGAGTTTCTGGAATTCAGCTATCCTCTCCATAGGCACATTGGCCAGCAGACCGTTGACGCCGCAGTAGATCACGGCCACCTGCTCCTCGACAGCCCAGGGCTGATACTGGGGCTGGATGAGCAGACGCTCGTTCTTGCGACCGCGGTCGATCACGCGGGCGGTTACCGGGTCGATGTCGCCACCAAACTTGGTGAACGACTCCAGCTCGCGGAACTGCGCCTGGTCAATCTTGAGCGTACCGGCCACCTTCTTCATAGGCTTAATCTGAGCGTTACCACCCACACGCGATACTGAGATACCGACATTTATCGCCGGGCGGATACCGCGGTTGAACAGGGCTGTCTCCAGATATATCTGACCGTCGGTGATTGAGATCACGTTGGTGGGGATGTATGCCGACACGTCGCCCGCCTGGGTCTCGATGATGGGGAGCGCGGTGAGCGAGCCACCACCCTTGACCATGGGCTTGAGCACCTCGGGGAGGTCGTTCATCATCGATGCCACCTGCTGGTTGTCGATGATCTTGGCGGCGCGCTCGAGCAAGCGCGAGTGTAGGTAGAAGATATCGCCGGGGTATGCCTCGCGGCCTGAGGGGCGCTTGAGGATCAGCGAGATTTCGCGGTAGGCCACGGCTTGCTTCGACAGGTCATCGTAGACGATGAGGGCGTCGCGTCCGGTGTCGCGGATATACTCTCCGATTGCCACGCCGGCGAATGGCGAGTAGTAGCGCATGGCGGCTGAGTCGGCAGCGGTGGCGGCCACAACCACTGTGTAGTCCAGCGCGCCGTGCTGGCGCAGGGTCTCGACGGTGGCGGCAACCGATGATGCCTTCTGTCCGATGGCCACATAGATGCAATATACGGGCTTGCCCTGCTCGTAGTTCTTGCGCTGGTTGATGATGGTGTCGATGGCGATGGCGGTCTTACCGATCTGACGGTCGCCGATGATGAGCTCACGCTGTCCGCGGCCGATAGGCACCATCGAGTCGACGGCCTTGATACCGGTCTGCAGAGGCTGCTTCACGGGCTGGCGGAAGATAACGCCGGGGGCTTTGCGCTCGAGGGGCATCGGGATGAGGTCACCCTCGATGGGGCCGCGGCCGTCGATAGGCTCACCAAGCACATTGATTACGCGGCCGAAGAGGCCTTCACCCACGTGGATTGAGGCGATTTCGCCGGTGCGGCGCACTGTCATGTTCTCCGAAACCTTGTTGACGTTGTTAAGGAGGATGACACCTACGTTGCTTTCCTCGAGGTTGAGGGCCACGCCCTTTACGCCGTTCTCAAACTCTACAAGTTCGTTGGCGCATACGTTGTCGAGTCCGTAGACGTGGGCCACGCCGTCGCCTACTTCGAGCACTGTGCCAACTTCCTCGAATGACACTTTGGAGTTGACATTCTCGAGCTGTTGCTTTAATATTTCAGAAATCTCGCTTGGGTTAATCATTTGTGCTTAGTTGTTGATCTAATTTGATAGACTTAATTAATAGGTGACGCCGCCGTGTTGGTGGTCGTCATTTGCTTAGAAGGGATTGGCGCAGCTGCTTGAGCTCATTCTTCACTGAGGCGTCGAGACGCTCTGAGTCGATGTTGACCACGAAGCCGCCGATCAGATCGGGGTCGACCGAAGTGTTGTACTCCATCTTGGCGTCGCCTAAGTGCTTCTGCACCAGTTTGCGCAGCCGCTGCTCTGTTTCGGGAGCAAGGGGGGCTGCGGAGGCCACGTTGATGCGGTAGATGTTGTTGTCCTTGCGGTATAAATCCTCGTAGGCGATGGCCATCAGGCGTATCATGTCGATGCGCCGGTTGTCGATAAGGAGCTTGAGGAAGTCGGTGAAAGCGGTGTCGGCGGCTGTGGCGCCGGCGGCTGTGGTGAGCAGCCGCACTTTGTCATCGTTGGCGACAAAGGGGTTGGTAACGGCGGCGTCGAGGCCGGGCTCAGTGACAAATGCGGCTGACAGCGCTTGCATCAGCTGATAGGCGCGCTCGGCGCTGCCGCGCTCGCAGGCAAACTTATAGAGTGCCTTTGCGTATCGGTGAGGAATGAGGCCCTGGTCCATGTCACATTATTTGGATTCTTCAATCTGGTCGATGAGCTTGTCCACGAGCTTCTCCTGGGCGAGGTCATCGGCAAGTTGCTGTTTCACCACTTTCTGGGCGATTTCGAGGGCGAATGTGCTGACTTCGTCGCGGAATGACTTTTCAGCCTCCTTGCGCGACTGCTCGATCGACACTTTCGCGGCGTCCATCACCTTCTGCGCTTCCTTCTGAGCTGCTGTGCGCGCCTCCTCGATGATTTGTGTCTTCATCTTGTCGGCTTCGCGCAGTATGTCGGCTTGTTGCTTGCGCGCCAAGGCCATCTGCTTGTCGGCCTCAACGCGGGCATTGTCAAGCTGCTCCTTAGCGTTCTGAGCATACTCAACGCCTTTGTTGATCAGGTCGGCTCGGCTGTCGATACCTTTGGTGATCGCAGGCCAGCCCCACTTCCACAATATCAGCAGAAGTATCAACAGGGCCACGAACATCCAAAATATCAGGCCGAAATCAGGCGTGAATAATTCCATTTACTCAGGAGTTTAATTGCTTACTGGATGAAAAGTGCGAGGATACAAACGATGACGGCGAAGAGTGCCACACCTTCGACGAGGGCGGCGATCACGATCATGTTAGAGCGGATGTCACCGGCCGATTCGGGTTGACGTGCGATAGCTTCCATGGCTGATGCACCAATTTTACCGATGCCAAGACCTGCGCCGATTGCGGCGATACCTGCACCAATACTTGCGCCAAAGTTGGCCACTGCGTCTGCTAAAATCATTGAAAACATAGTTGTAAGTTTTTAGTATTTAGAGTTATTAGTTTTTAAGCTTTTGAGTTTTTGAGTTGTTGAGTTCTTAAGTTCTTAAGTTATTGAGTTATTGAGTTGCGTGAGTGTTAGCTGGCGGGGTGAGCTGCGGGCTCCGGGGTGGGTTGGGCTGCCAGGGCTTCCTCATGGTGCCCCTTCTCACGTGCGAGGGCTATGAAGATGGTCGACAGCATGGTGAACACGTAGGCCTGGATGAAGCTGACGAGCACATCAAGCAGCAGCATGAACACCGAGAATATCATCGATATCACCGTGGTGGCACCGATTACGGCGGCTCCCATGTCGGCGAAGATGAAGATCAGCAGGGTGAGCACTATCACGATCATGTGGCCTCCCATCATGTTGGCAAACAGACGCACAGTCAGCGCCGCGGGCTTGGTGAACATGCCGAATATCTCGATAATCGGCATGATGGGTATGGGGCACTTGAGCCACAGGGGCACGTCGGGCCAGAGTATCTCTTTCCAATAATGCTTGGTGCCGAAGAAGTTGGTGATGAAGAAGGTGAACAGCGCCAATACCAAAGTCACGGCGATGTTGCCGGTGAGGTTGGCGCCACCGGGGAACACCACCAACAGTCCCAGCAGGTTCATGAACAGGATCAGGAAGAACACTGTGAGCAGATATGGGGCGAACTTGGGAGCCTCGCTCTTGAGTGTGGCCTTGATCACTCCATCATATATGAAGTCGACGGTGAGCTCCAGCAGTCCCAGACCCTTGCGCGGCGCCTGGTACTGTTGCTTGGCATACCATACCTTCAGGCGCCACACGCACAGTATCACCAGGATCACGGAGATGAACAGCGCAAGCACATTCTTGGTGATTGAGATGTCGAAGGGGCGCGATATCTTGCCGTCGGGGGCTATCTCGATCACTTTTCCCTTGAAGTCGCCATCGGGGGCGAGCTGGAATGTGAGGTTGCCATCCTTATATGGTTTACCGTCCTGAATGTGGGCAGAGCTGAAGATGTGAAAGCCGTCGCTGCCGAAGAGTATCACCGGCAGAGGGATGCGCTTGTGGTGGTTGAAAGGCACCTCCCAGCCGTAACCGTCACCAAGGTGCTCGAATATGATCTCCTGGGGGTCGATTTCCTGGCTGCCGCCCTCATGATCTGCCGATGCGGCGGCCTTCAGCGGGGTCAGCGCCACCATTGCGATCAATATAGCTAATATGTGAGTGAGTCGCTTCATTATCGTCAGATCAGTATACGCAAACCGACACTACATTGCGGTCATTGTCGGCCACGCCACCCTTGATCGGGGTCTCGTGACGATCCTCGCCGTGATTACCGTAAGCGATGTTGCCGGCATCGAGGGTCGAGATGAGCGAAGCGTGGTTGTGGAGCACGGTGAATGAGCCCATCTGACCGGGGAGTGTCACCCAGTCAACTTCACCCTCGTAGAGGATTGCTTCGGCCGATATTACTTTGAGTGTCATGTTAGTTGTTAAGTTGTTAAGTTGTTGAATTGTTAAGTTGCTGTCACTGCGGGCGTGGACTGTTACTTAACATCTTCGAGCATCTTCTTACCCTTTTCGATGGCCTCGTCGATGGTGCCGACGTTGAGGAAGGCCTGCTCGGGGTACTGGTCCATCTCGCCGGAGAGGATCATCTTGAAGCCGCGGATGGTCTCGTTAAGTGGCACCATCACGCCGGGGAGTCCAGTGAACTGCTCAGCCACGTGGAAAGGTTGCGACAGGAAGCGCTGGGCTCGGCGGGCGCGAGCCACCACGAGTTTGTCCTCGTCGGAGAGCTCGTCGACGCCGAGGATGGCGATGATGTCCTGAAGTTCGTTGTATTTCTGCAGCAGCTGCTTCACGGCCTGGGCCACGTCGTAGTGCTCTTGGCCCACGATGTTGGGGTCAAGGATGCGTGATGTCGACTCCAGGGGATCCACTGCGGGGTAGATACCAAGCTCCGAAATCTTACGGCTCAACACTGTTGTGGCGTCGAGGAAGCTGAATGTGGTGGCGGGAGCGGGGTCGGTCAAGTCGTCGGCGGGCACATAGATGGCCTGCACCGAGGTGATTGATCCATTCTTGGTGGAAGTGATACGCTCCTGGAGCATACCCATCTCTGACGCCAGCGTAGGCTGGTAACCTACGGCTGAAGGCATACGGCCAAGGAGGGCTGAAACCTCCGAACCGGCCTGGGTGAAACGGAAGATGTTGTCGATGAAGAGCAGGATTTCCTTACCGCCGCCGTCGGCGTCGCGGAACTGCTCGGCCACGGTCAGGCCGGTAAGCGCCACGCGCAGACGTGCGCCCGGAGGCTCGTTCATCTGGCCGAACACCAGGGCTGCCTGCGACTGGGCCACTTGCTCCATGTCAACATCGGCGAGGTTCCACTCACCCTTCTCCATGCCATGGGCGAATTTCTCGCCATATTTCATAACGCCGCTCTCGATCATCTCGCGGAGCAGGTCGTTACCCTCGCGGGTACGCTCGCCCACGCCGGTGAACACTGAGAAGCCGTTGTGTCCTTTGGCGATGTTGTTGATAAGCTCCATGATGAGCACGGTCTTGCCCACGCCGGCGCCGCCGAACAGACCGATCTTACCGCCCTTGCTGTAAGGCTCGAGCAGGTCGATCACCTTAATACCGGTGTAGAGTATCTCGGTTCCGATGGTGAGTTGGTCAAACTCAGGGGCGGGCTGGTGGATGGGGCGCACGTTCTCGCGCTTGAGCTCGGGGAGGTGGTCGATGGCGTCACCGATCACGTTGAGCAGTCGTCCCTTCACCTGGTTGCCGGTAGGCACGGCGATGGGGCGCTCGAGGTTGTCGACGCGCAGTCCGCGGCGCAGGCCGTCGGTACTTTCCATAGCCACGCAGCGCACGGTGTCTTCACCGATATGCTGCTCCACTTCGAGTATCAGCTCCTGACCGTCGCCGCGGTCGGCTTTGAGGGCTGCGTAGATTGGGGGGAGGATGTTATCGTCGCCCTCGAATATCACATCGACTACCGGGCCGATGACTTGGGCTATTTTTCCGTATTTCTCGCTCATTGGGAGTATGTTGTTATTTTTCAGTTTTCAGATATTTGTTGCAGTCGTCGATTAGAAGTGGAGTCCGTAGATGATCACGATCACCATCAGCACCAGGTTGCACAGGTTGATGGGGAGCAGGTATTTCCACTCCAGCGAGAGCAGTTGGTCGATACGCAGGCGGGGGAATGTCCACTTAAACCAGATGATTACGAATGTCAGGGCAATGGCCTTGCCAAGGAACCAGATGATTGAGGGGATATAGTCCATCACGTTGTTGAAGCATTCCCAACCGGGGATATGCAGGGGCATCCATCCGCCGAAGAAGATGAGTGTGGCCACGCCGCCTACGATGAACAGGTTGAGGTACTCGGCCAGGTAGAAGAAACCGAAGTGGATACCGGAGTACTCTGTGTGGTAGCCGGCGGTAAGCTCGCTCTCGGCCTCGGGGAGGTCAAACGGGCCGCGGTTGGTCTCGGCCGTACCTGCGATCATATATATAATGAAGGCGATGATGGCGGGGATGTGGCCCGAGAAGATAAACCACAGATTTTCCTGTTCCTCGACGATGCCGCCAATGCTCATGGTGCCGGCGAGGCATACCATGGTGAGCACCGACAGGCCGATTGAGAGCTCGTAGCTCACCATTTGCGCTCCTGAGCGGAGGGCGCCGATCAGGGTGTACTTGTTGTTCGACGACCATCCGGCCAGCAGGATGCCGAGCACGCCTATCGACGACACGGCTACCAAGAAGAATATGCCGATGTTGAAGTCGATGATCTGCATGCCTTTACCCCATGGGAGACAGGCGAAAGCGAGCATCGAGGCGATAATCACCAGGTAGGGGGCGAGTGCGAAGAGGAATTTGTCGATGTTGTTCAGCACGATCAACTCCTTGATGAGGATCTTGAACATGTCGGCGAAGCTCTGGAGCATGCCCAGCGGACCTACGCGGTTGGGGCCGAGGCGGCACTGGAACGCGGCGCATACCTTGCGCTCGAAGTAGATGTAGAACAGTGCCAGAAGGGCATAAGCCAACAGGAGCACGACGCCGATGAGCACACACTCGGTGGTGATGGCCAGCCAGTTGGGCATGAACGACGCCAGCCCTTGGTGTATCCAGTCGCCTACCGAAGTAAAATCGAGAACTTTATTGGTTATCATTATTGTATGTGATAATTCGTGATTGGTTAACGGTCCATGTCAGGCACGATGTAGTCGAGCGATCCGCCGATTGTGATCAAGTCGGCGATCTTGCCGCCGCGGGTGATGTGGTCGACCACCGATGCCAACGGGAGGCAGGGGGGTGCGATCTTAAGACGGTAGGGGGAGGTGGTGCCGTCGCTCTCGATGTAGATGCCGAAAGCGCCGCGGCAACCCTCGACGAGCTGGAACCAGTGGCCCTGAGGGAGCTTGAGCACCTTGGGCACCTTGGCGCAAATGTCGCCCTCGGGGATGTTGTCGACGAGCTGCTCGAGGATGTGGGCTGACTGCTCCATCTCCTCCATGCGCACTTTGAAGCGGGCCATGGAGTCGCCCTCGGTGCGCACCACCTGCTCGAAGTCGAGCCGCGGGTAGATGCTGTAGGGGTGGGTTTTGCGGATATCGCACGCCCAGCCTGAGCCGCGGCCTGAGGGGCCTGTGACAGCCCATGATATGGCATCGTCGTGGGTGAGCACTCCCACGCCTTCAAGACGGTTTTTGGCGATTACGTTGCCGGTGAATATCTTGTTGTATTCCTTGATGTTTTTGGGCAGTACGGCCAGGAGCTCCTTGACGTCGTGGACGAAGTCGGGGTGGAGGTCCTGCATCACGCCACCGATGCAGTCGTAGTTGAATGTCATGCGGGCGCCGCACGTGCGCTCCATGATGTCGAGTATCTGCTCGCGCACGCGCAGTGTGTAGAAGAGCATTGTGGTGGCTCCGAGGTCCATGCAGTAGGTGCCGATGAAGAGGCAGTGCGATGCGATGCGGCTGAGCTCGTCCATCATCACGCGGATCACCTGGGCGCGGGGTGTGGCCTCGATGCCGGCGGCCTTCTCGATGCAGAGGCACAGGCCATGGTGGTAGTTGTGGGCCGAGAAGTAGTCCAGACGGTCCATGAAGTGGAGGGTCTGGGGGTAGGTGAGCTTCTCGCAGAGCTTCTCCACGCCGCGGTGGATGTAGCCCATGTAGACGTCGATCTTCTTGATGGTCTCGCCGTCGACTGCGGTGCGGAAGCGGAGCACGCCGTGTGTGGCGGGGTGCTGCGGACCGATGTTGATCACGAAGTCGTCTTCCTTGAACATCGGCACGGTCTTCTTCTCGACCTTTCCGTCGGCCTTCTCCACCCAGGTGTAGGTGTTGTCGTCCTGGCGCTCATTCTCGATGCTGACGGGGTTGAGGTTGGGGTCGGCGTCGTCGTAGTCCTTGCGCAGGGGGTATCCCTTCCAGTCGACTGAGAGGAAGAGTCGGCGCATGTCGGGGTTGTTGATGAAGATGATGCCGAAGAAGTCGTAGACCTCGCGCTCATATATTCCGGCGATGCTCCACAGGTCGGCTATGGAGTGGAGCATGGGGTTCTGGCTGTTGGTGGTGGTCACCTTCACCGACACCATGTGGTTGTGCTCGGTTGAAATGAGGTAGTAGACGCATCCCAGGGAGTCCTTCCAGTCCATGCCCACGATAGTGACGAGGTAGTCGAACTTCAGCTCGGGGTCGTCGCGGAGGGTCTGCGCTAACTGATGCCACTGGGCATCGGGGATATTTACCAACAAGGTCTCCCCCTGCTCAAAGGTGGCCTGGGGAAACGCTTGTGCTATCTTATCCTGTATATTGGCCATTGGTGATAATGGTTATAAGGTTTATTATTCTTATTTTTCCCGGGCTTTGGCATCGTCTACACCTGCCACGGGGTGGGCGGCGAGAAATCCCTGCTGCTTCTCCTGGCGGTTGACGCCTCCGAAGAAGCGCTCCACCTTGATCTTGCGCGACAGCTGCATGATGCCGTAGATCATGGCTTCGGGGCGCGGAGGGCATCCGGGCACGAACACGTCGACGGGCACGATGTCCTCAATGCCCTTGGCCACGTGGTAGCTGTTGCGGAAGGGGCCGCCGGAGATGGCGCATGAGCCGCAGGCTATCACATACTTAGGCTCGGCGAGCTGGTCGTAGAGGCGGCGGAACACGGGCACCATGCGGTTGACGATCGTGC
>CAZVNS010000012.1:0-55327 GCA_964628905.1 uncultured Muribaculaceae bacterium
ATGTGCAACTTTTTCATTATAAATATTTTAGAAATTTAATTCAACCAACAGGTATAAAATATGTGTAATCCCACAATCAGTTTAACGCTCCGCACACCGTTGTGGGTCAGAATTACACTTTGATTGACTTTTTTAAGTATTTTAAACAAAAAATTCTATCATAAAAATGTTTGTAGATTAAAAAAATGCTCTACCTTAGCGGTGTGAAAAAACAGCTTGGGACGATTGCGGCCGTAACCCTGGGGCCGCCCCGGACCATAACCATGAAATCGTCTAATAACCAACTATAAACCCAACATCTATGAAGAAAAGTTTACTTCTTGGCTGCGCTGCTCTTCTTGCAGCCGGCAATGCTTTTGCTTACGGTACCGACGGTTGTACCTATGAGACAAAAGACGGTATCACAATGACATGTCTTTGGGCAGTAGGTCCCGACTTGAACAACACTGAGTTCAACGACCTCTTCGGCGCTAACGGCATGACCGGCTCTTACGCTCGTAACTGCGCCGTTCACGAAGGCGTAATCTACGTTCCCGTAGGTGGCACAACTACTGTAGGTGAGGGCGACGACGCCCAGACCACTTACAACTGGACTCTCGTTAAGTTCGACTTGTTGACCGGTGAAAAGATCGGTGACGTTGCCATCACACTCAATGGCGAGGCCTTCAACTCACTCCTTGGTTGCAACAACATCGGCTTCGATGACTACGGTCACTGCTGGGTAGCTCCCTACTGGGGCGGCACCGAGGCTAACCTCAACATCCGCACTTATGCTCTCGACACCGAGACCGGCGCTCTGACCGAGCTCCCCGTAATCGTTTACCCCGCTGACGAGATCGGTTCAGCAGGTCGTCTCGACTTCTTCAATCTGACCGGTGACATCACCGCCACTGAGGCTGACTGCTACATGATGGCCAACGCTTCAGGCGCTACTTTCGACGCTTACCGCTTCGTACTGCCCCAGGGCTCTGACGAGTGGGAAGGTGGCATGGACGGCTACGCAGCTTGGATGGCTGACGATGTTCCCGCATGGCCCGCTTCTGCAGCAGGCTGGGGTGACAACCCTACCACAGTGTTCGCTAAGGGTTGCAACGACATCGCCTACATTTGCGGTCGTAACACCCTCCCCACCCTGTACTCTTGCGCTGGCGGCATGCCCGAGCTCCTCGGCTCATTTGAGCAGGCCGGCGAAGGCTGCGCTCCCGATAAGCCCGGTGCTACCGGTGCTTGGGAAATGGTACTCGGCGACCACATGTACCTCGGCTACGGCGACCAGCAGGGCGCTGACGGCGGCATGTGGAAGATCTCTCGCATGGGCGGCACCGCCGACGGTGGCACATTCGAGGGCATGGAGCTGATGTGGAGCTTCCCCTCAAAGGAAGGCGTCACCTACTGCTCAGTATCTAACGGTGCTCAGGGTGCTATCCACCCCGTACTCCCCTACAACGTTAAGGACGAGAACGGCAAGGAAGGTATCTACGTTACCACCTTCTACGGCAAGTCAGAGCTCGGCGTTTACCTCATGGCCGAGGAAGGCTTCAACGCTGGCGTAGCAGCCATCGCAGCTGACAACACCAACGCTCCCAAGGAGTACTACAACCTCCAGGGCATGAAGGTTGAGAACCCCGCCAACGGTCTCTACATCGTTAAGCAGGGCAACACCTCAAGCAAGCAATACATCAAATAGTATTCCCGCGAGGATAATTGTAATGTGCTGGAGCGGACCCCCAAGGGTCCGCTCCTTTGCGTCTATAAAAACGCACGTGATTTTGGGTTAGTTCGGCATTTAAGCTAATTTTGTAGTGTGATAAATATAGGAACGATGAAATTACGCAGAGCCGAGAAAGGCGATATGGAGGTGATCAAGAGCCTCTACGTGGGGGCGTTCCCGGTGGAGGAGCGCCGCCCATGGGATGATTTTGAGCGCCGTGCGCTCGATGCCGACCCATTTTTCAAGGTCGAAGTCGCGGAGGATGAAGGCCGCGTGGTGGGTTTCATCAGCACCTGGCGGCTGCCGATGGCGCTCTATGTGGAGCACTTCGCTGTCGACCCTGCCTCCCGCGGACGCGGTGTCGGTGGCGAGATTATCGACCAGGTGGTGGCTTCAGCGTACGGTGCGGCGCTGCTGGAGGTGGAACTCCCTGACACCGAGGACGCCCGGCGCCGCATCGACTTCTATCGCCGACATGGGTTCGGCACCATCGACTCAGTGGAGTATGTGCAACCCCCATATAGCCGCAACCTCCCCGAGGTGCCGATGTTGCTGATGAGCACCCGACAGCTCGACGACATAGAAGCTGCTATCCGTATACTCCATCAAATAGTTTATAACCAATGAGGAAGATATTATTTGCATCGATAATCGCCCTGACGATGATTGTGGCTGGATGCTCAGGCGGCAAGTCTGACCGACTAAAGGCCACGGTGTCGATACCCCCCCAGAAGTATCTGCTGGAGCAGATAGCCGGCGACAAGGTCGACGTGGTGACGCTGATGGATGCCGGCACCAACCCCGAAACCTACAACCCGTCGGTGTCTACGATGGTCGGGTTGCATCAGTCGCAGCTCTATTTCACCGTCGGCACACTGCCCTTTGAGCAAAAGATGGCTGAGGAGTCGGGGCTGACGATAGTTGATACATCGAAGGGTGTGGAGCTGCTTCACGGCACACATGGACATGCTGACGACGACCATGATCACCACGGACATAACCATGGCTACGGCGACCCCCATATATGGTCGTCGGTGGCCAACGCGCGCATCATGGCCCGCAATATGGCCGACGCTCTGATTGAGGCCGATGCTGCCAATGCCGACTATTATCGGGCAAAACTTCGGGTCTTCGAGGCGCGCCTCGACTCGCTCGACAGCGCTTATCGCTCACGCTTCGAGAAGGCTGACAACAAAGCATTTGTGATACTTCACCCATCGCTCAGCTACTTCGCCCGCGACTACGGTCTCGAACAGATAGCCGTAGGTCAGGAGGGGAAGGAGAGCACCGTCAATGCCCAGCGCGAGCGCATCGACCATGCCCGCGAGCATCAGGCCAATGTGATGTTTGTGCAGCAGGAGTTTGACTCGCGTCAAGCCTCGACCGTGGCTGATGAAATCGGCGCCCGCACCGTCACCATCAACCCGATGAGCGAGGATTGGCTGGGCGAGATGAACAAAGTAGTAAACGCATTAACTACCAATGAGTAAACTGATAACTCTCGACGATGTGACCATGCGCTGGGACGGCCGTATGGTGCTCAGCGACATCACCCTGCAGATCAATCGCGGTGACTTCGTGGCCATCACCGGCCCCAACGGAGGCGGCAAAACCACGTTGCTCAAGATTATACTCAAGTTGCTGCGTCCTACTTCAGGGTCAGTGGTTTATTGGGACGAGTCGGGTGCTCAGGCGCAGCGGCTTTCAATAGGGTATCTGCCACAGAAGAATATGATTGACTCCCATTTCCCCATCGACGTGCGTCAGGTTGTGGCCTCAGGGCTGCTCGGCACGAAGTTGGGCAACGCTCAGAAGTGTGAGTTGGTGGAGCAGATGATTGACCGGGTGGAACTGCGCTCACATAGCGACAGCCCGATAGGCGAACTGTCAGGTGGACAGCTGCAGCGAGCCCTGCTTGGTCGCGCCATCATCTCCAATCCGTCGGTAATGGTGCTCGACGAGCCGCTGAGTTACCTCGACAAGCACTTCGAGCACCGCATATATGATATTATGCGGGAATTAGCTGTGAACCATACTATTATATTGGTGTCGCACGAGGTATCGACTATCGCCGAGATGGCCAACCGGCATTGGATCGTGGACCACAATATCCATGAGTGCACCGCCGCGCGCCATTTTGCCCGCCTGAGCTGCGACGACGAGTAGTGATCACCAGCCGCCACCGAAACCACCACCGCCGGTGTGGCCACCGCCGAAGCCACCTCCTATGCTGCCGCCACCACCGCCGAAGCCTCTACCACCACCGGAGGGGACGATGACCACAGGGGGTGTCTTGGCGATGTTGTAATATTTCTGTGTGCGATTGTGGCAATTCAAGCAGCGGTATGTACGAAGGCCCTTCCCCTCGTTGGCGGCTGTTGGGTTGACCACCACGCGGTCGCTCTCGAGGGTGCATCCACGGGCGCCACAGCGGTCGCACACGGTGTAGCTTTTGCTCTTGTTGATGTAAGGGAGCACTTCGGTGGCGTTGCAGTTGGGGCAGAGCCAAACGTCGTAATCCACTGAGTTGATGCGTTCTTCGGTGTCCTGAGCCGGGGTGAGGTATAGGTTGTCGGTCTGCTCGTCGAGGCGCTTCATCTGAGTGCCGCAGTTGGCGCAGATGTGTGGCTTGTTGCGCAGCCGCCGCATTGTCAGCCATAGGGGTATGTAGGCGATAAGGGGCGCGCCAAGTCCTAAGAATGAGCAAAATAGCAGTGGTGTCTTGAGCCGGTCGAGGCTGTTGTAACGCTCGAAATCGTCGTATTTGCGGGTGCGGATTAGCACATATAGGAACCATAACAGGCCACCCGCGGCGATGATGACGCTGATGAGTATCCACAGCTCAAACATGCGGTCGCCATCGGTATGGCGCTTGTCGGGGTGGGACGAACGGAGCTCCTCGATGTTGGTGGGGTCGGTGAGCACATCGTGAAAAGCTGTAACACCTTGAAGCACACCACCCTCGTAATCCCCCTTTTTGAATAGCGGGTAGACCTGTTGGCGCATTATGGTGCCGATTTTGCCATCGGGTAGCACCCCCTCTACGCCATAGCCGGTGCGGGTCACGGCGTATCGGCGATTTTTGATGACGAGCCAGAGCATGCCGTTGTCACGGTCATCCTTGCCCACGCCCCACTGCTCAAACAGGTCGGTGGCGAAGGCCTGAGGGTCGTCGGAGTCGATGTCGTCGACCACCACCACTGCCACCTCACAGGTCGATTTGGAGCGTATGTCGGCAAGCAGCGAGTCAATCTGAGCCTGGGCTGCGGGTGAAATGATGCCGTCGGGGTTGGACAGATGCTTGGTATGGTCGGCCACCTGTACGTTGGGGATGTTGCGCAGAGTGCGGGGGACGGCGCCATTGGCCGAGAAGGTGAGCAACGACAGTAATAATATGTGTATCAGTCGCTTCATCATACGGCGGGTAGACTCATGCCCCAGAGGGAGCGGTATAGGTCGAGGGCGTAGACGTCGGTCATGCCCGACACGTGGTCGATCACTGCCTGGATTTTGCCGAACAGGGTGGGGTGGTCTACCTCATATTGCCCGGGCACCTTCGACAGCAGCAGCCGCGAGTAGTTGAGCTCGGGGTGCAGCACGGCCTGTATGAGTTTGTCAAGCAGGAAGGTGATGATGCGGTTACCGGCCAGCTCGATGTCGACCACGTCGGAGGCGCAGTAGATTTTTGCCCACGACAGGGCTACGCACCGCTCGAAGGCACGGTGTTCAAACTCAGGTAGATGGTCGAGCAGCGAGCCTTGTAACTCACCTCGGAGTATCGCATCCTCGTTGTCGACAAACATCTGGGCTGTGAGCTTTACCAGCAAGCCGATCACGCAGGCGCGGAGGTAGGATATCTTTTCGTTAGGGTCGTCGACAGCGTCCATCACCTGGAGCATGTGCTCCCGGCGGTCGTCGGGGAAGAAGCCCAACAGCAGCGACTTGACCTCGTCGCCGGAGATGATTTTGAGCTTATGGGCATCCTCGAGGTCCATCACTTCGTAGCAGATATCGTCGGCGGCTTCGACGAGATAGACCAGCGGATGGCGTGCCCAGCGCATCTCGCCGTTGTCGCCCGGGCGGGCTATCAGCCCAAGGTCGGTGGCCACGCGGTCGAAGGTGTCGCGCTCCGAGGTGAAGAAGCCGAATTTGTTGGATTTGACGGCGAGGGTCGACTCAAAGGGGTATTTGACTATTGAAGCCAGTGTGGAGTAGGTCATAGCCAGACCGCCGGGGCGACGCCCTTTGAACTGATGGGTCAACAGGCGGAAGGCGTTGGCGTTGCCGTCGAAGTTGACCAGATCGCACCATTGCTCAGGCGTAAGGCGCTCGCGCAGGGAGCTTCCTGCCCCCTCGGAGAAGTACGTTGAGATGGCTTTCTCGCCTGAGTGGCCGAAGGGAGGGTTGCCCAAGTCGTGAGCAAGGCATGCGGCGGCGACAATCTCACCTATCGAGCGGATTTTCTCCACCCAAGGCTCAGCGGCGTAGCGGTCGAGGAGCACTTCCGACGCCTCGCGGGCGATGGATTGCCCCACCGACGACACCTCCAGCGAGTGGGTCAGACGGTTGTGCACGAAGATGCTACCCGGCAGGGGGAACACCTGGGTCTTGTTCTGCAACCGCCGGAAGGGGGAGGAGAACACCAGGCGGTCGTAGTCGCGCTGGAAGTCGGAGCGGGAGCCTTGGTTGGGGTTGTGATAGTGCTCGAGGCCGAAGCGCTTGTCGCATATCAGACGATCCCAACTCATTGAGGATGAGGGGTTATTCGAGGTCATCGTATTTCTGGAAGAGGAAATCGTTGTAGGGGAAGCGCTCTTGGTGGATGGTCTTGACCTTGTCGTAGAGCATGGTTTTGAGTTCGTCGATGTTGAGCTGCTTTTTGGCGGAGATAAACACGCAGTTGTCGTTCATCTTCGACATCCACGTTTCGCGAAGCTCGTCGAGGGGGATATTCTCGCGCGTGCGGGGAGTGAGGTCATCCTCATCCTTGGGGGTGAAGGTGAAGGCATCAATCTTGTTGAATACCATAATCATCGGCTTGTCCTGACCGCCGCAGATGTCGTGGAGGGTGCGGTTTACCACTTCGATCTGCTCCTCCCATTGCGGGTGGCTGATGTCGACCACATGCACCAGCAGGTCGGCGTCGCGCACCTCGTCGAGGGTTGATTTGAACGAGTCGACAAGGTGTGTGGGGAGTTTGCGTATGAAGCCTACGGTGTCGGTGAGCAGGAATGGCAGATTGTCGATAATCACCTTGCGCACAGTGGTGTCGAGGGTGGCGAAGAGCTTGTTTTCGGCAAAAACATCGCTCTTCGACAGCAGGTTCATCAGGGTAGATTTGCCCACGTTGGTATATCCCACCAGGGCCACGCGGGTGAGTTTACCGCGGTTTTTGCGCTGGATGGCTTTCTGGCGGTCGATATGTGCCAGCTCCTCCTTTAGGCGCGAGATTTTGTCGAGGATGATGCGGCGGTCGGTCTCAATCTGTGTCTCACCGGGGCCGCGCATACCGATACCGCCTCGCTGGCGCTCAAGGTGGGTCCACATGCGGGTGAGTCGTGGGAGAAGGTACTGATATTGAGCGAGTTCTACTTGTGTGCGGGCTGTAGCCGTCTGGGCGCGTCGGGCGAATATGTCGAGAATGAGCGAGGTGCGGTCGAGCACCTTCACTTGCAGTTCGCGCTCGATGTTGCTCACCTGCTTGGTCGAGAGATCGTCGTCGAAAATCACCATCGAGATATTGTTTTCGTCGATAAACTGCTTGATTTCCTCTAATTTACCTTTGCCCACGAATGAGCGCGGGTTGGGGTAGTCGGCTTTCTGGGTGAACGATTTCACGGTTGTGGCTCCGGCGGTGTCGGCCAGGAAGGCGAGTTCGTCGAGATATTCGCGCGCCTTCGGCTCAGGCTGCTGGGGGGTGACGAGGCCCACGAGCACCGCACGCTCTTCAACCGGGGTTGCTATTTCAGGAATTTTGGGCATAAGGGATAATACTTGTTACTGATAAATAACGCTTCAGCTGCGCCGGGGGGTTAGACCCGCTGACGCACCGGGGTGCGTCCCTATTATTTGGTGTGGGTTGGCCTGACAGATCAGTCGCTGTTGACGGCCTTGCGGATGGCGATGGGGAGCATGATCGAGGCGTAGACCTGGATGGCGCCTCCGGCCAGGGTGAAGGCGAGCCAGTCGCGGTTGTTCGCCGGGTCGTAGAACATGAAGAACGCTGCCACGCAGAAGAATATGGCGCTCCAAGCCTCGATGCGGTGCAGACGCTTGACACGTATGGCCCGGCCGGTGTAGGGGGTGAACAGTCGTCCGGCCAGGGTCATCACGGCCCCCGCAGCGTAGATCCAGCGGGGTGTGGCGGTCATCTGCCCGAAGTGGAGTATGGGTATGGCGACGCCGGCTACTATCAGCAGCAGGCCTATGTTAACTAAAAGGGTCATCAGTAGCGATGGCTCCTTGCCGGTGGCTTCTTCAATTGTCATGGTGTGTGGTGTGTTTATTATTCTGATTCTGAGGCTTCCTCAAATACGTAGACATCCTCGTTGGGGCGCTGGAAGTGGTAGTTTTCGCGCACTATCCGCTCCATGGTGACGGGGTCGGCCTCGAGGCGGTCGTTGAGATCCTTGTACTTGATTATAGTATCGGTTTTCATCTTGATTTCTTTTTCAAGACAATCGATTTCGCGGCTGTACTCCATCGACTTCATCACTGAGTGCTCGTTGAAGAACAGCACGAAAATCACAAACGCCAGCACTATCATCAGCATCACTGACATATAGCGGCGCAACCATCGGTATGCTCTGGATAATGAGTTGGACATAATATGCAAAAGTACAAAATTTTCTCTAAATTCGCGGTTGCAGACATATATTTTGTTGTTATAACATATATCAACACCCTAAACTCATGATCAATAAAGAGATAGTAATCCCCTTTGTGGAGGCTGGCTACCAAGAGCTGACTGAGGCCGACCGGCTGCTGGTCGACCGCGCGCGTGAGGCCACAAGTCGCTCCTACGCCCCTTACAGCAAGTTTAATGTGGGAGCAGCAATACTGCTCGACAACGGCGAGGTGGTCACCGGGGCCAACCAGGAGAACGCCGCGTTCCCCTCAGGCACATGCGCCGAGCGCACCGCCTGCTACTATGCCCATGCGGCTTTTCCCGAGGCTAAGTTCGACACCATCGCCATCGCTGCCGTGGGCACGGACGGCAAGGAGGTGGAGGAGCCGTGCGCTCCCTGCGGAGCCTGCCGCCAAGCGCTGCTCGAGTATGAGAAGCTCGCCGGAAGGGATGTCCGCGTAATACTCGTGGGGCGCGACAAGATGCTTCTGCTCCCGTCGGTGAAGTCGCTGGTACCATTAGCCTTTGTGGAATTCTGATGATTAGGGTTTTACTGGCGATGCTCGCAGGGCTTGCCATGTGGTCGTGCGGCGGGAGCAACGGTCAGCAGCAGGATGTAACCGGCGACACGCTGACCCGCAACGCGCGGCTGCTCACGCTGGTGGACTGCGGCGAATACCGCGTGGCTGATATCCGCGATCCGTGGGACACTACCCGCGTGCTTCAGCGGCTTGTGATCTATCCTGCAGGCACGGAGCTCCCCGCCGATGCCCCTGTTGGGATTTGGGTCGAAACGCCACTGCGCAACTCAGTGGTGCTGAGCACTGTGCATATTGGCGCTATCGATGAACTTGGTGCTGTTAAGAGTGTAAAGGGGGTGGCCGACGCCGCTTATCTGAAGATCCCTGAGATAGTCAGTGGACTCGCCGACGGTACGGTGACCGATGTCGGTTCGTCGATGTCGCCGGTGATGGAGCAGTTGTTGATGGTCAACCCTGACGCCGTGCTTGCCACCCCTTACGAAGGCGCTCCGCTGCTTGAGGTCAAAGGCTCGCGCACACCTGTGATCGCGATGGCCGACTGGATGGAGAGTACCCCCCTTGGCCGCGCTGAGTGGATGCTGCTCTTAGGGGAGCTGTATGGTGAGCCGGTGAAAGCTCAAAAGATATATAACCAGGTAGTTAAGGACTATAACGACATAGTTTCGGAGGCCGCGAAGGCTAAGGAGCGCCCGCAGGTGCTCACCGAAAGACTCACCGACGGCGTGTGGTACGTGCCCGGCGGCGCAAGCTACATGGCGAGGATGGTCGAGGATGCCGGTGGCGGCTATCTGTGGAGCGACGACACCTCGGCGGGCTCTCTGCCGCTGAGCATCGAGCAGGTCTACGACCGTGGCACCAATGCCGACGTATGGCTCATCAAAACCTACGGATACGATCTTTCGCTCGACAATCTCGCTGCTGAAAACCCACTATATAAACGGTTTAAGGCGCTTTCGACAAGTAAAGTGTATGGAGTAAACACTGCCGAGTCGATGCTCTTCGAGGAGTTTCCGTTCCATCCCGAGAGACTTCTAAACGATTATTATCTGATGTTCCACCCCGATAAGACGGGCCAACTTCGCTATTACCGACATGCCCAATAATCCGGCCCGCTGGCGACATATCATAGGTTTCGCGGTACTGACGGCGGCAGTGCTGCTGTTGGTGCCGCTATGTCTGGTGTTTGGCTCGGTGGAAATACCTGCCGGTGAGGTGTTTAATGCTCTTCGTGGCGAGCCCACGACAGTGCCCGGATGGGGTGTGATAGTGGTGCAGCTGCGCCTGCCTATGGCTCTTGCGGCACTGCTCACCGGGGCCGCCCTGTCGGTGGCCGGCCTGCTGTTGCAAACCACCTTCAACAACCCCCTGGCCGGACCGTCGATCCTCGGCGTATCGACCGGAGCGTCGCTTGGCGTGGCCATTGTGATGCTCGGTTTGGGTAGCGCAGTGGGGGTTGCCGGCGAGTATATCGGCACGATTGCCGGGGCCGTGGTAGGTTCGCTGGTGGTGATTTTGCTGTTGCTAATGTTCTCGTCGATAGTGCGCTCCACCACGATGCTGCTTATTGTGGGCATGATGGTGGGTTACCTCGCTTCGTCGGTGATAGCCCTGCTCAATTTCTTCGCCACGCAGGAGGCTGTGCATGGCTTTATGATCTGGGGATTGGGCACATTCTCCGGCCTGACTCCCGAGAGTGTAGGGGTGATGGCCGCAGTGACCGTGCCCGCTGTATTGGCTTCGATGCTGATGATCAAACCGCTGAATGCATTGCTCTTAGGACAGAGATACGCACAGTCGTTGGGCTTCAACGTCAAGCATGTGCGCAACTGTTTGCTGCTGCTGTCGGCGCTCCTGACGGCCGTGGTAACAGCCTTCTGCGGTTCTATAGGCTTCATCGGGCTGATAGTGCCGCACATCACACGACTGATTATGGGCACGTCCAACCATAATGTGCTTCTGCCGGCCACAGCCCTCTGTGGGGCGGCGGTAGCTCTGCTTTGCGCCTTGGTGTCGGTGCTCCCGTCAATGGGTGGGGTGATACCCATCAACGCCATCACCCCGGTGATCGGTGTTCCGGTGATAATATATATAATTGTGGCACGTCGCCGCTTGGCTTATTTCAACTGATATGGATGCCGAGATACTTGCTACTAAAGAGCTTGCGATAGGTTATGGCCGGAAGATGGTGCAATCACATCTGGATTTGCGCATCGGGCGAGGGGAGCTGGTGTGCCTGCTCGGCCCCAACGGCGCGGGCAAGTCGACGCTCATACGCACCCTCTGTGGCTCCCAGCCACCAATCGATGGAGAGGTGCTGTTCGAGGGTAAACCGCTCGCGGCATATACCACCCGCGAGTTAGCCCGCAAGATAGCCCTTGTGTATACCGATGCCACTTTGGCCGGAGCGTTGACCGTGAGGGAATTGGTGGCATTGGGACGACAGCCGTACACCGGTTTTTTCGGCCGTTTGCGCCATGACGACAGCGTCAGGGTTGACCAAGCCCTCCGGTGGTCAGGCATCAGCGAGATGGCCGGTCGGCTGGTGTCGCAACTCTCTGACGGTGAACGGCAGAAGGCAATGATAGCGCGTGCTTTGGCTCAGCAAACCCCACTGATAGTGATGGACGAACCCACGGCCTTCCTCGATGTGGCGAGTCGTCTTGAGGTGATGGCGCTTTTGCAGCGGCTGAGCAAGGAGCAGGGGGTGTCGATGCTGATATCGACCCACGATGTGGCCTCAGCGGTGAGCATGTCTGACACGCTATGGCTCATGCGCAAGGGGCGTGGGGTAGTTGCGGGCACACCCGCTGAGCTCGCTGCTGACCCCGACGGGCTGCCGGCGCTGTTCGCCGGCCGAGCCGTGACCTACGACCCCGCAGCCTCCGACTTCCGCCCCCTCCCATAACCCTTGAAAATTTTGAGTTGGAGACCAAGAACCATACAGGTTCAATATAAGATATTCGAGACTTTAAGACCCCATTTAATAATTCGGAACATAAAAATTTGGTTGGTGTTTCTATCTATGTGACATAATTTGTGTCTTTGCAGCCCAACCGAGAAGATGAATGGAACTGAAAGCAAAATTTAATGTGACCTATATGGAGGAGGCTCTTGTCTTTCTTGAGTCCTTGCCTGAAAAGGTAAAGGATAAGATTGCATCAACATATCCAAGAGCCGATATTTTATGGACAAGGAACTATTCAAAAAACTCAACGATGAAATATGGCTTGACGCAAGAGCAGCTTGGCGAACTGATGGGAGTACAGCGAGCACAGGTGTCGAGAATTGAGAGGGGTCATAACCTCACAATCGGAACGATCGTAAGAGCATTCAAGGCTATGGGAGTGCCTGCTGCTTTCTCTTTCGGTGGTGTTTCTCTATCGCTTTGTTGAGATAATTTGAGAGGAGGTTAGCGGAGGTTGGTGAGGGAGCGGAGCAGGTCGGCGCGGATGGCGTCGATGGCGGGGGCGATGGAGTCCTCGGCTCCGGGACGGGGAGCGTTTTTGAGGAATGCTGTGCCACTCACCACCCAGCGGTCGCCATCAGTGGAGAGGAATTGCAGCGGGTTGACTGTGCCGTGGGGTGTTACAAGCAGGCTGGAGTGGAAGCCGCCGTCGCTCACCAGGTCGATGATCTCGGTGCGGTTGCCCCCGGCGTTGAGGCTCATGCGTTCGGTACGGTTGTCGAGCACGGCATCTCGCTCCGAAGGGTTGATGTGGCTGAATGTGCAGTATAGTATGATGCCGTAGTCGGGATAATCGACATTGAGCCAGCGAGTTGAGCCATCGGCTGAGACGCTGCGGTCGGGTATCGTCACCGTGGCTTGGGCGTTGGCGAGCCAGTGTATCGGGGCTTGCTCCACCACCACCATGGCGGTGTCGTAGAGCGGCAGCCGCGGGTATGCCGCGGGTTTGGGCACGGGGGTGTATGAGGCGGCGGTGGAGTCGCCCCCCTTTTGGCCACAAGCTGTGAGCAGGATGGCTGCCAGTGCTATGATCCAGTGACTACGCATATTATATATACGCTTAATCATAGGTGCTGGTTCTCATCCATCACCTTTACGCGCACCGAGGCTATGCGGTGATGCTCGATGTCGAGCACCAGGAAGCGGCATCGGCCGTAGACCATCGGCTCCTTCTCTTTGGGGAAGTCCCCCTTGATGGCCAGGAGCATGCCGGCGAGTGTCTCGCAGTCGGCGGCCACCGGCTCGTACAGCTCGGGATCCTGCTCGGTGATGCGGAAGAAGTCGGTGAGCAGTGTTTTCCCCTCAAAGATGAAGGTGTTGTCGGCCAGACGCTGGTAGGTCTTCTCCTCGTCGTCGTACTCGTCGTCGATGTCGCCCACAATCTCCTCAAGCACGTCCTCAAGAGTTACAATACCCTGTGTGCCGCCATATTCGTCAATCACGATGGCCAGGTGCATTTTGAGCTTGCGGAAGTCCTCGAGCAGGTCGTCAATCTGGCGCGACTCGGGCACGAAGTAGGGCTTGCGTATCAGGTGCTGCCACTCGAACGTTGGGTCGCGGTGGTCGACGTAGGGGAGCAGGTCGCGGGAGTAGAGCACTCCCTTGATGTTGTCCTGTGTGCCGTCGTACACCGGGATGCGGGCATAGCCGCTCTCAATCACGGTGTCCATCACCTTGTCGAAAGGCCAGGCGATGGAGATGTCGGTGATGTCGACGCGTGGGGTCATGATCTCCGAGGCTGTGGTGTCGCCAAACTTGAGGATGCCCTCGAGCATATCCTTCTGTTCACCCTCTTGTATGGAGGTGAGTTCGAGCGCTTGTGACAGCTCGTCGGTCGAAATCTTCTCGGCACGGCGTGTTACCACCTTGTTGACCAGCCAGTTGCTCTTGACCAACAGCGCCGACATTGGGTGGAATATCTTCAGCATGGCGCTGATGCCGGGGAGGGCTGTGAGCGACCATCCCTTGGGGTTGTTGTTAGCGTAGAGTTTTGGTATGATTTCGCCGAAGAGCAAAATCAGGAACGTCAACAGCACGGTCTGTATCAGGAAGTTGGCCCAAGGCTCGAGCCCATCCAACAGGGGGGTGAGGGCATAGATGAGGATGATGACGATGGTGATGTTGACCAGGTTGTTGGCTATCAGGATGGTGGCCAACAGCTTCTCCGGCTTGCTCATGATGGCGGCGATGCGCTCCCCCTTTTCGGGGTGCGACTCCTCAAGCTCGTCGAGGTCAGCGCTGTCGAGTGAAAAATAGGAAATCTCACTGCACGACACGAAGCCTGAAATGATCAGGCACACCAGGGCGAAAATCAGGGCTATCGTATGCCCGACGCCAAACGCGGCAGTCAGGTTAACCATCATCGTTGTCGTGTCGCAGGCCAACGATGTGGCCGGTAAAGGGTCTAAATCCAAGTGTAGGTGTATTAGTTAGACAAATTTTGTGCAAATATAATAAAAATCCCGCCGATTTCAGCCCCCACATCAAATCTCTCCCAAAATCTTGATAACTTCACGCGGGACAATCGCAACAAAATGCAGCCGGGTAAAATCTAAGGTTTAATATGGCGACGCTCATATATTTTGATGCTGGTGTAGAGCCTACGAAGATGATTGATGAGATTATACCACATTTTTTATTATCTTTGTAGCATATTATAGGAAGGGATTTGAAAAAATTGAAATCATGAAAGCTACTTACATGCTACTAATTTCGTTGATATTCACTGCGTTGGCTTCTTGTGATGGCCGGGGTGGTGACAACGTTGACTATATCGGGCAGGCCGAGGAGGCGCTCGACAGCAATCGCTACGACCAAGCCCGCAGCCTGATTGATGAACATCTTACGGCCTCCGTCATCGACACGATGCAGGCCCGTGAGCTGGCTCGCCTGTCGATAGTGTATATGCGCATGCGCGACTGCGGCGACGAGGCCGACACCCAGGGGTGGGCGCAGCGCGCCGGCGAGCTTTACGGGCGCGCCATCAAGGCCGACTCCGTTGCCGCCCGCGGGTATTACAACACCGTCCCCGCCGAGCGGGTGGAGTATGTGCAGGTGATGCGCCAACTTTACTATGCTCCTCAGCAGCACATAGATATGGAGGAACCTTCGGCATGGGATGAGCATGAACATGACCACGAACATCAGCATTGACCATGGACTGGAAGGAGGCTCTACAAAACCTCAACCAACCCGACGGCGCTGACGATGAGCAGCCCGCCGCCGAGCAGCCTACTGCGGAGCCGGCCAACGAAGGCGCGCTCCTGGTGGAGCTCGACTGTAAGGGGCGGCGGGGTAAGGAGGCAACGATAATCAGCGGGTTTGCGATCGACGACGAGCGCGTCAGCGCGGTCGCCTCTAAGCTGAAGTCGCGCCTGGGCACCGGCGGCTCGGCCCGCGGCGGCGAGATCCTCATCCAAGGTGACCGCCGGCAGGATGTGGCAGCGCTACTTGCCGACCTCGGATTTAAAGTGAAAGTAAAGAAATAACGCATACCATCTTTGATACCCATCTCTCACAGTGCTTACCATCTACAAAGCCTCGGCCGGTTCGGGCAAGACCTATAACCTGGCAAAAGAATATATTCTCCAACTCGTAGCATACAAGGATAAGGACGCCTCCGCAGCCGACGGCAAGCGCCACTACCGTCTGCGCAAGCCCGGCGGCCGTGCCCACCGCGCCATCCTGGCCATCACTTTCTCCAACCAGGCCACCGACGAGATGAAGCGACGCATCGTCGACGAGCTCGCCAAAATGGCTAATCCCAAGCGAAAGAGTAAATACCGCAGTGACTTCGTCAGAGATTACGGCTTTGATGCCGAGCAACTTGCGCAAGTGGCCCATGAGGCGCTGCAGGATCTGCTGTTCGACTTCCGCTTCTTCAACGTGTCGACCATCGACGCCTTCTTCCAGGGTGTGCTCCGCTCGTTTGCACGCGAGATTGACCTCCCCGGCAACTACGAGGTGGAGCTTAGTGACTATCAGGCCGTGTGCATCGGGGTGGCTGAGATGTTCCAGTCGCTCAACAACCCTGATCGTCAGGACTCGCAGCTTATGAGTTGGGTTATCAGCTACATGAAGAGCCGTATCGACGATGGTGGAAAATTCAATCTGCTCAACCGCGGCTCGGGGTTGCATGACAAGGTGGTAGGAGGCCTCACCAAGGTGATGAACGAGGACTACCACAAAAATGCCGAGAAGATACGCAGCTACTTCAACGACGACCCCACACGCATCAGCCGCTTCGAAAAGGCCCTGTCAAAGCGTATCGGCTCGCTCCGCACTCTATTTGCCAAAAAAGCCCGGGACGCTATGCAGGCGGCCGCCGACTATGGCTTGGGAAAAAGTCAAATCGACAACACCATATTGCTGCGCATGCAGAAATGGGCTTCGGGAAAGCCTTACGATGATAGTGATAAAAAAAGTAAAACCCTCCTTTATGTCACCCCCGATACTATAGGTAAACGTTACAAAGCTCCATATCTCAAGAAAAACCAACCTCCCAAGGCTGTCGAAGACGCCATCGTGGAGATGCTCGTGCAGTGTCCGCTGATCGACAACCAGATTGTTGAGGCGCAAATAATCCGCGACAACCTGTACCTATTCGGCCTGTTGGGGTACCTCGAGGAATTTATCGCCAACTACCGGCGCGACAACAACACCATACTCCTCTCAGACACCAACGAGCTGCTGAGCCGCATCATGCAGAGCGAGCTCACACCCTTCATCTACGAGCGTCTGGGAGTGTTCCTCAAGCACTTCCTCATCGATGAGTTTCAGGACACATCGCAGATGCAATGGATCAACCTGCGCCCCCTGTTGCTCGAAAGCCTCGGCAATGGCGACGACAACCTGATAATTGGCGATGAGAAGCAGTGCATCTACCGCTTCCGCGACTCCAACCCCGAACTGCTATCGTCGGTTGTGAAGCAGCAGGTGGAGTCGGCACTCTCGACCGATGCCACAGTGGAGCGCGGTATCTGCGGTGAGGATAATACCAACCGCCGCAGTGACGCCAACATCGTGAAATTCAACAACACCCTATTCCCACTGCTCGCAGCCGACATCAACGCCGGAGTCACCTACGGAAGCGCCGTCCAGCAGGTGTGGGACGAGAAACTCGAATACCCGGGCTACGTGAGGGTAGTGGCCTTAGAGAAGATGAAACAGGATGAGTTTGAAAAGCGTACGCTCGATCTGCTTGCCGAGCAAGTGCGCCGCCAGCTCCAGTCAGGCTACCGGCCCAAGGAGATAGCCGTGATAGTGCGCTACCACTACGAGGGAGAAGCGGTGATCAATCACCTGCTGCAACTGATGGAGGGTGATGAGCCATACTTCGAAAAGCGATTTGACATCACCTCGCGCGATGCCCTATTAATATCGTCATCACCTCTGATTAAGCTGATTATAAGCACGCTGCGCCTCATAGACTCGCGGGGCTCATCATCGGGCGACCGCACATCGTCAGCCATGCGATTGGCGCAGCTCACCACCCGATTTGAGTACTACTACAACCGCGAGGGGTTGGAGGCCACTGCAGCCTTGGAGCGTGCGCTGGCCGACGAGTCGGGAAATATAGACCGCCTTACCACCGAGGCCGTGTCGATGCGTCTGGTCAACCTCCACTCCATCGTGGAGCATATCATCGGCACGTTCATCAGCCCCCAGCAGCGCGACGCCCACAACATATTCCTCTCCGCATTCCAGGATCTCGTGGTCGACTTCTGTTCGCGCGGACAGGCCGACGTGCACTCCTTCCTGCAGTGGTGGGATGACCGCGGACACTGCGAAAAGCTGGCTACACCCGACGACCTCGATGCCCTGACAGTAATCACCATCCACTCCTCCAAAGGCTTGGAGTACAAGTGTGTGCATATACCCTTTGCCACTTGGGAGATGTGCTCGCCCTCAACCAATTTTAAGCCATCGTACGACTGGTACACGATGCCGAGCTACCCCGATATCGATGCTGACGTGATGCCCCCGATGATGCCTTTGGACAATGTGTCGAAGCTTGCCAAAACGCAATTCGCACCCAAGTTCAACCAGATAATGCAGGAGCAGCGTGTCGACAACCTCAACCTCTTCTATGTGGCCGCCACCCGCGCCACCCAGGAGCTGCTGATCACCACCGCTCCCCCCGCAAAAGCGGGTGATACCATCGGCACGCGCCTGATCGCGCAGCTTGGCAATCTGCATGTACAGGACCCGGCTCTCACTGTCGATGTCGCTTTTGATGAGTCAGTTGCAACTGTAGGTGAGCCCCTTACAGCCGGGCAGCTCGCCGATCGCAGGGAAGCTGAGCAGCGTAAAAAGCAAGAGGAGGCGAAGGATGAGCCCCGTGAGGTCAATCCCACGCTCCCGATGCCCCCATACGAAACCACACTGCGCCACAACGTGTGGAATATGACGCGTATCGAAGACCTGGTGGATGTGGACCGCGCACGCAAGCGAGGCACATTCCTCCACGACGTCCTCAGCATGGTGCGTCGTCGAAGCGACCTGCAGTTGGCATTGCGTCGCCGCGCCCACCGTGTGGGGCTGTCGGCTCAGAAGGAGGCTGAATTCCTGGCGATGCTTACCCATGCTCTTGACGACCCCAGGGTCGACCGCTGGTTTGACGGCTCGCTGCGAGTGATCAACGAGCGCACCATCGACCTCGACGCCGAACGACGCGAGCGCCCCGACCGCATAGTCTGGACTGACGCCGACCACATCGAGGTGGTCGACTATAAGTTCGGCGCGCATAGAGATGACTATTTCGAGAAAGTCAGGGGATATGTGGGGCTTTTAGCAGAAATCTTCCCCTCAGCCACCGTTACCGGCTATCTCTGGTACCCCCAGACCCGCGACATCGTCCCCGTAGATTAGCCTCAGGGCTATTTGTTTCAGACCTTCCCAATATGGCTGCAGCTTCATGATTATGAATTTGACAACATCCGAAAATTGCATTATCATTTCAAGTTTTGGCAAGCCTACTGAGAAATCTTTCGTGAAAGTATCTCACAGGGAGTTGCTGGTATGCTTTGTTGTTTACGGCAAATACTCGTTAGTGCCGTAACTTTTTGTGTTAAATTTTTTTGCGTCTTGCCGAATAGTGAAGGGTGCATCAGGATATGTCCGTACAAATTAGCAACTTAAAAGCTTCGAGATGGGGCGCTCGACGTAGCGGTTGAGCAGATAGGCAAGTGCCCATACGATCGGGAGCAGGATCACCGACTGGAGCAGCATGTCGGAGGTGTCGGCGGTCTGCAATCCGCAGAGGGTGAGCAGATAGTCCCAACCCTTGATGCACAGCACGTGGATGAGGTAGAAGCTGAAACTCAATCGCCCCACCATCATCAGGAGGGAGCTTTGCAGCAGCCGATTGGTGAGCGTTGTGGCCCGGTCAGTCATGGAGAAGGTCAGGATGCAAAGCCCGGCGGCGATCCACCAGTAAGATGCGTTTCCCCACCGAGCGTTTACCATGCCGTAGCATATCATGGAGCATGCTATTACGGTGACTGACAGCAGCTGAAGCGACGCTGCTCGGCAGCGTCCATTCACTCTTGGCGATGACAAAAACCACTGACACAGCAATATACCTATGAGGAAGGCCGAGAGTTGCATCAGGGGGTTGATGTAGACTATCGCTTCAACAAGTTCGCTTGGAACGGATGCCGACACTGCGAAGTAGCCTATGAAATAGGCGATTATGATAGCGTAGAAAGATGTGGAGCTGAGCTTATGCAGGCGGCAGAGTGGAATCAGGAGCAGATAGAAGAAGAATAGGTCGCTGATAAACCATCCTACGGGGTTGCCGGCAAAGTATTCATCCTGTATCGGCATCCAGCTTTGCAACGCCAACAATCCGAGTAATTTACCTCTAAAAAAGCCTGAATAGGGCAATACGGCGATTGCCACTATCCAGGTGATGATGTACAGGGGGAAGACTCTGCCGATGCGGCGTGTCAGGAAGTGCTTAAGGTCGGGCAACGGCTGCGATTGCATCGACAGCCAGAGCACGAAGCCGCTGAGCATGAAGAAGAATGTGACAGCAAAATCTCCTAATCCTTCGGTAAAAGTCGTGTCAAAGCCATAATGATGATAGTATATCAGCATTATGGCTAAACCACGGAGCGATTGGAGGTTGCGTATCATCCTTCAGCGGGGAGGTATCAGCGTTGGAGGGTGTGGATTGGGGCTTGAAGCGAGAAGAGTCGGTTGACCGGGATTGTCATCTGCTCGACGTCGATTGGGAGCTGGTGGCGTATGTCGCGGCTCGAGGCGCCAATCAGCAGATTGCATTGGCCGGGAGTCACAACCCAAGCTGAGGTCAGCTCGTCGAAGCTGGCGAGGTCGGCCGGGGCAAATTCCATCTCTACCGTAGCGGTTGCGCCGGGGAGCAGTTCGTCGGTTTTGGCGAAGGCTTTAAGCTCCTTGGCGGGACGGTTGGCTGCACGGCTGTCGGGGGCGGCGGCGTAGAGCTGCACCACCTCGCGGCCGGGACGGTCGCCGGCGTTGGTCACGTCGACGCTCACCCGGTAGTGTCCGTCGGCGAGAGCGACGCGGGGATTGGCGTACTCAAAGGTGGTGTAGCCAAGGCCGTAGCCGAAGGGGTAGCTCACCTCCTTGTCGAACGAGTCGAAGTAGCGGTAGCCCACATATACGTCCTCATCGTAGTCGGTGTAGTCGTAGTTGCGCACCGGGTCGGCCTTGTCGGTTTCGGCTCCCTCGGCTTTGAATTCTGATGTCATGTCAAGGGGGAAGTTGGACGAAGAGGCGTGGTCGGTGAAGGCTATGGGGAATGTCATGGTGAGTTTGCCTGAGGGGTATGCGCGCCCTGAGAGCACGTCGGCCACGCTGTTGCCACCCTCCTGGCCACCTTGCCATGCGCAGAGCACGGCGTCGGCTTCGGGTTGCCATGAAGCCGTCTCGATCACACCGCCGATGTTGAGTATCACTATCACCTTCTTGCCTTGGGCGTGGAATGCGCGGCTCACATCGTCGAGGAGCTTGCGGTTGGCCTCCGAGAGGGTGAAGTCGGCGGTTGGGCGGTCGAAGAATTCGCCTGAGTTGCGACCGATTGTGATGATTGCCACATCGGCTTCTTGGGCGTGGCGGTCAAGCTCATCGGCGGCGAATGTCATCTCCTCGGGGCGAGGCATGGGGAAGAATGCTGAGAAGTTGCCCTGGGGCTTGTTGCGCTCATTTTCGGCGGCGATATGCTCAGCGTAGCGGTCGGCCAAAGTGGGGTCAACGAGCTGATAGCCTGCGTTCTTGAGTCCGTCGAGGAGCGACACGGTGTAGGCTCGGTTCACGTTGCCCGAGCCGGTGCCGCCGGCGATCCAGTCGTAGGATGTGCAGCCGTAGAGGGCCACATTCTTCACGGCGGGGTCGAGGGGTAGGGCGTTTTGGTCATTCTTGAGGAGCACCATGCCGTCGGTGGCGCTTTGGCGAGTGACGGCGGCGTGGGCTTCGAGGTCGGGATGGTTGGTGGGCTTGTAGCCGCGGAAGCGGGGAGTGCGCACTATCATCTCCAGGATGCGGCGGACGTTGCGGTCGAGGTTGCGTTCATCGAGGGTGCCATCCTTCACGCCGTTGACTATGGCCTCGTATTGGCGTGGGAGGCCGGGCATCAGCAGGTCGTTGCCGGCGCGGGTCTGTGCGGCTCCGTCCTTGCCGCCAAACCAGTCGGTCATCACCATTCCGGGATAACCCCACTCGTCGCGGAGCAGTGTCTCAAGCAGCTCGGGGTCTTCGGAGGTGAATGTGCTGTTGAGGCGGTTGTATGACGACATCACGGTCCAGGGATCAGAGTGGCGCAGCGCTATCTCAAAGGCTTTGAGGTAGATTTCGCGCAGGGCGCGGGGGGTGACGCGGGCGTCGTTGCCCATGCGGTTGGTCTCCTGATTGTTGACGGTGAAGTGTTTCACGGAGGTGCCTACACCATTGCTCTGCACTCCGCGCACGTAGGCTGCGGCAATTTGCCCGGCCACCACGGGGTCCTCCGAGTAATACTCGAAGTTGCGGCCGCACAGCGGGTTGCGGTGGATGTTTAGAGCCGGGGCAAGGAGCACGTCGGCACCGTATTCGAGCACCTCGTTGCCGATAGAGCGGCCTACGCGGTCTACGAGCGTGGTGTCCCATGTGCATGCAAGGAGAGTGCCGATGGGGAAGTGGGTGCAGTAGTAGGTGTTGGGGTCGCCGGGGCGTGTGGTGTCGATGCGCAGTCCGGCGGGGCCGTCGGCGAGCACCACCGAGGGTATGCCCAATCGCTCGATGGGGTAGGTTGTGCCGGCGGCGCCGGGCACGAGGTTGCGGGTGGAGCCCACCACGGCGTTGTCGCCGTCGAAGCCGGCCATGCCGGTGCCGATGGCTAAGTGAGCTTTCTCCTCAAGGGTCATCGCGGCGATGACCTCGTCGATTGATGCTTTGCCCAATTGGGGCGGTTGGTTAGCGTTCAGGCCCATAGTAGTCACACAGGCCGTGATGATAGTAGTGATTGCTTTCATGGCATTATTTCTTAAACAACATGGGGGTGAATTTGCTCAGGTAGATGCGCCAGTTTTTCCAGATGTGGCCATCAGGGCTCTCGTAGTAGGTGTAGGGGTAGCCGCGGTCGTCGAGCAGCTTGCGGTATTCGCGGTTGGCCTCATAGAGGAAGTCTTTGTCGCCGATGGCTATCCAGTAGAGCGCGGGGTGCTTGTCGAACTGTACCTTCAGCTTCCCTTCGAGGTCGTCGTAGATGGGTGATTTGGCATCCTTGCCGGGCATGATGGCTGCAGAGAAGAGGCCTATGTAGTCAAACATGTCGGGGTACTGCTTGGAAATGTGCATCGAGTGGAAGCCACCCATCGACAGGCCGGCTATGGCGCGGCCACGCTTCTCGGGGATTGTGCGGAAGTTTTGGTCGATGAAGCTCACCACCTCGGGGAAGTGTGTCTCGAAGCTGCCTTCCATGGTTTTGGGGAGCTGGGTGGTGGGGGTAACGAAGCCGAGGCTCGACTCGCCGGGGGCTGCCTGCAGGTCGGCGTTGCCGTTGGTCATCACCACGATCATGGGCTCTACCTCACCCTTGGCGATGAGGTTGTCGAGTATCTGAGCGGCTCGGCCGAGCTCGGTCCAGGCGTTCTCGTCGCCACCCATGCCGTGGAGCAGGTACAGCACCGGGTATTGGCGGTCGGAGGTCTCGTAGCCGGCGGGGGTGTAGACGGTCATGCGGCGATCCATACCTAATGTGGGGGAGTTGTACCACATCTTCGACACGGTGCCGTGGGGCACGTCGGCCACCTTATAATATTCGGCTTGAGGGCCGTCGATGAGGAATATGTTGGTCACAGATGCGATGTCGCGCAACTGATAGACGTTGGAGGGGTCGGTGATTTTGAGCCCATCGACCAGGAATGAGTAGCTGTAAAGCTCCGGGGCAAGTGGAGCCGGGGTGGTGTATTCCCATACACCATTGTTGAGCGTGAGGTCGGCGGTGCCCGGGCCGTCAAACTCGCCGTAGGGGGTCTGGACCTTCTGGGTTGGGAGGAAGTCGCCTGTCACTTTCACATCCTTGGCATTGGGGGCCACGAGGCGGAAGGTCACGGTGTTGTCGCTGTTGACTTGGGGGGAAGATGTCGGAGCTCCACCCCACAATGCCTGTTGGGCGTTGGCCACCAAGGCTGAGGCGGCAACGCAGCATGCTACAATAATCTTTTTCATAACTAAGTGATTTAAGGTATCTTGAGGTAATTTTCGTCGGATTGGGGAGCCTCGAAGTGCGAGCAGAAGTGGCGCAGCTGCCCCTCGGTGATGATCTGGTCGTCGGGACCGCTGCCGTCGCGGTCGGCAAGTCGCCGGGCGAGCACCTCGTAGGGGGCTTCGAGGTAGACAATCAGCGGATTGACCCCGGCCTGGCGGCAGATTTCCGACACCTGATCGCGGCGCGAGCGCTTGCACATCGTCGAGTCCACCACCACGCGCTCGCCGCGCTCCAGGGCCTCGGCAAGAAGCCGGTTGATAGTGTTGTTAACCCCGGCAAACACCCGGTGCATCTCCTGTGGAGGGAGTTGCGACACATTGGGCCCATACTCCTGCCATGCAATGCGGTCGGCAGAAATCAGCGTGTAGCCCGGCCGGACAAGCCGCTTCGCATAGCGCGTCTTGCCCGAGCCGCTGATGCCGCACATCAGCACTACTTGATTTTGGTCGATGTCGTTTTCCACGCTACAAATGTAGCTATTTCCCCACACACCACCAACCTACACCCCCGGAAATTGTTAAAAATGGGGTGGGGATGTGAAAAAATGAAAAGAGTTATTATATTTGTGGACGCAATTTGCGTAACGACCTATGGCTGTTGTGACCGAAAGAATACCATGAAAACGTTGCTGACGACATTTTTGGCTATTATATGCATGCTGCCGATGCGTGCCCGCGAGGCGAGCGTCGAGAGCTTGTTGGCGCGCCTTGACTCGGCGATCGCCAACGAGGATGCCTATGTGCAGGCCAAGATCAAGCGTATCGGCGATGCGCGCGCCAGCCGCCGTTCGCTCCGCACCCCCGAGGAGCTGTATTGGAACAATCGTCATCTCTACGACCAATATTATGTGTTCGACGCTGACTCGGCGATGCATTACGCCAGCCAAAACCTCGCCCTTGCCCGGCAGTTGGGCAACAAGCAGGGGGAGAATGAGTGGCGCATCAACAAGTCGTTCACCCTGTCGGTGATGGGTCTGCTCGGCGAGGCCAAGGAGGAGCTTGACTCCGTGAACTTCAGCGAGCTGTCTGACGCAAATAAGATAAAGTTTTACGGCCAGATGGCCTATCTCTACTCCCATATCGGGCAGCTGTCGGACCACCGCATCATCGGCAATGAGGACTATGACCGCATCAGCCATGCCTACGAGGACTCGATATTGAGCATCATCACCCCCGACAACCCTGAATACCTGTGGTATGCGGCTTCGTCGAAGATTGACTCCGAGGAGTTTCCCGACGAGTTGCTCAGCCAGTTGAAGGAGGCTGTCGACACGTGCTCGTTCAGCTCACGCACCGAAGCGATGAACTGCTACATACTGTCGCGCATCTACTCCCGCATGGGCGACAACGACAACCACATGCGCTACCTGATACTCTCGGGCCTCACCGACGTGAAGATAGCCAACCGCGACATCGCCTCAATCACCGAACTTGCCGAGATGCTGCGCAACGATGGCGACATCGAGCGGGCTTACAACTATGTGAACTACAGTCTTAAGCAGGCGCTGTTGCTCCCCAACCGAGTGCGTGCTGCCACGCTGGCCAAGACTGTCTCCGACGTGCATCAGCTCCATGAGGAAGCATTGCGCACCACCCAGCGCAACCTCACCATAGCCCTGGTGGTGCTCTTCGTGATCATGCTGGCCCTGGCGCTGCTCTTCATCATGTACAGTCGACGTAGCAAGCAGTTGCGGCGCTCGCAACGCAAACTCGAGGCCGCCAACAGCGAGCTGACAACCCGCATGGAGGAGATCACGCGCAACAAGATCGAGCGCGACAAGCTCATAGCCAACCTGATGGAGGCCAACTCCCGCAACGAGGAGATCTCGATGGCCCTTCGCGAGGCCAACTATGTGAAGGAGGAGTGCATCGGCGCCACGTTCGCCCTGTGCTCATCATACATCGACCGCTTCGAGAAATACCGCAACGATATCATGAAACTCGTGCGCGCCCAGAAGTGGAAGGAGCTGCAGGAGGAAGCGCTCACCGCCACTTACTCTAACCGCGAGATGAAGGAGTTCTACGCAAGCTTCGACACCCTCTTCCTTAGCATCTACCCCGACTTCGTCAGCGACTTCAACCAGCTGCTGCGCCCTGAGGAGCAGATCACGGTGCCCCCCGGCACCCTCAACACCGAGCTGCGCATCTACGCCCTGGTGCGCCTGGGCGTCTCCGACTCGGTGAAGATCGCGGCCCTGCTCCACTGCTCCACCCAGACCGTCTACAACTACCGCCTGCGCATGCGCAACAAGGCCATCATCGAAAAGGAGGGATTTGCCGACGCCGTCAAGTCGCTCGGCAAGTTCAACCACTGACCCCGACACCCTCATAACCCCCATAACCACCTTACATCTACCTCGAAAAAACTTACATTCTCAAAATCGTAACCAACTGATTGTCATGGTGAAGTGGCTTAGCGGAGTTTACATTAGACGTTACATTGTTAACAAAATAAAAAAAGTGTGACTAAATTTGTAACATCGCAAGTTGGCGACAACCTCATCAACATGAAATAAAGAAGACGACCATGAATAAACTCATCATTTCAGCTCTTTTCGCTTTCATACCTCTATTGGTGTGCTCATGCTCCGACAGCAATTCCGACTCACCCACACCTGTGCAAACCGGGGCTACCATCACAACCACACCGCAGGCTGTGAACGCCGGCTTCGAGGCATTTGAGACCACCATAACCGTGACCTCCACCGCCGACTGGTCAATCACCCCCGACGCCGACTGGATCAGCGTAACCCCCACCGGCGGCAGCAAGAACCAGCCCACTGAAGTCAGGGTGAAACTCACCGCCAATAGCGGCGCCACCGCCCGTACAGCCACAATGCAGGTAAAGAGCGGCGGCAGCTCCCTCGACATACCCGTCACCCAGGAAGCTCGCCCGATGCTCAACCTGTCGACCAATAAGCTGAGCTTCGGCGGGCAGGCCACAACAGCCACCGTCACCATCGAGGCAAGCACAGCGTGGACAGCTACCAGCGATGCCGCCTGGTGCACCGTCACCCCCGCCCAGGGCGAGGGAGGATCGGACAACGTAACCATCAGTGCCACAGCCAACGACGGCAGCGCCGAGCGCATCGCCACCGTGACCTTCCTCTCCGGCGAGCTTCAGCAGGAGCTCACCGTCAGCCAATACACCGACGTGATCACCGCCCCCGAGGGCTACACCTTGGTGTGGCATGACGAGTTTAACTCCCCCAACGGCTCGATGGTCAACACCCAGGAGTGGTACTACGACGACTGGGCCCCCGGATATGTCAACAACGAGCTGCAACGCTACGTGCCCGGCAAGCTCGGCGACGAGTACACAGCCATCATCGAGGACGGCATACTCAACATCATCGCGCGCAAGTACAATAATCAGGTGATTTCGGCCCGCATCAACACCCGCGAGCTCTGGACCTACGGCTACTTCGAGGCCCGCCTGAAGCTCCCCCAGGGCAAAGGCACCTGGCCTGCTTTCTGGATGATGCCCGCCAACGGCGGCAACTGGCCCCACTGCGGCGAGATCGACATCATGGAGGAGGTAGGCGTCAACCCCAACTACACCTCATCGTCGATCCACTGCACCTCGTACAACCACATGATAAATACGCAGAAGACGGCTGAGCGCTACACCGCCGGCGCCGAGGAGGAGTTCCATGTCTACGCTCTGGAGTGGACATCTGAGTACATCCGCACCTACGTCGACGGCCAGCCGCTGCTCTACTTCGCCAACGATGGCAAGGGCGACGACAACACCTGGCCCTTCCACGTGCCCTTCCACCCCATCCTCAACCTGGCCTGGGGTGGCGACTGGGGTGGATGGAACGGCGTGAACGAGTCGGCACTCCCCGCCACCTATCAGATTGACTATGTGCGCGTATTCCAAAAGAAATAGATACTTTAATAGACACTTAAATAGACATTTAAGTAGACAGTAAAATAGACATTTAAATAGACCTATAGTCACTTTGTTTTAAACAGAAATTTGTAAAGTAAAACAAGATTGTCAAACGGTAGCGATGCGGAGGGCACTTGGTGACCCGGGTGCCCTCAGCCTTTTTGAGAGAGATAACCAAACTGAAGTTTCACATTAATATATTAACCAATAACCCAATAAACAATAACCCACAAACCATTATCAGATGAAAAGATTAACCTTATTTCTGATTGCTATCATGGCATGCTTGGGCGTATACGCTCAAGATGTCAGTGTGTCCGGAACAGTGGTATCACAAAGCGATGGCGAGCCCCTGATTGGCGCGTCAGTGTTCGTGAAAGGCTCCAAAACAGGCGTCGCCACTGATCTCGACGGCAAGTTTACAATCAAGGCCCAGAAGGGTGCTACCCTTCTGGTATCCTCCATCGGCTACACTCCCAAGGAGCTGAAGGTGACCGACAACACGCAGGGCGTCACCATCTCGCTGCTTGAGGACGCTCGGCTGCTCGACGAGGTAGTGGCCATCGGTTACGGTACGCAGAAGAAGAGCGTCGTCACCGCCGCCATCTCTACCGTCAACTCCGAGACCCTCGAGCAGACCGCACCTCTCAACGTGGCCAACGCCCTTAAGGGTGTCACCTCAGGTGTGACCGCCACCACATCCAACGGTCAGCCCGGTGCCACAGCTCAGATCCGCATCCGCGGTATCGGTACCATCAACGACTCCGACCCCTTGTATATCGTCGACGGTATGCCCATCGAGGGTGGGATTGACTACCTCAACCCCAACGATATCAAGAGCATCGAGGTGCTGAAGGATGCCGCATCAGGTGCCGTCTACGGTGCCCGCGCCGCCAACGGTGTGATCCTCGTCACCACAAAGAATGGCCAGCAGGGCCGCGCCAAGGTGACCTACGACTTCTCTTACGGCTGGCAGTCGAAGCAGAAATCAATCGACATCCTCAACGCCACCGAGTATGCCATCATGAAGAATGAGGGCTACATGAACATCGGCCAGCCCGCCCCCTATGCCGATCCCTATAGCTACGGCGCAGGCTTCGACTGGCAGGCAGCCATCTTCAACGACAACGCTCCGGTGATGAACCACCAGCTGTCAGTATCAGGCGCCTCTGAGAAGGTCAACTACTACCTGTCGCTCGGTTACTACGACCAGGAAGGTATCGTCGGCGGTAACTACAACCAGTCGAACTACAACCGCTTGACCCTCCGCTCCAACAACACTTTCACCCTGATGGACGAGTCGAAGAAGCGCAACTACCTCAACAAGTTTGTCCTCACCACCAACCTCTCTTACGCCCGCATCCACTCAAAGGGCTTCGGCGGTGGCGGTGGCTACTATGGTGGCGCTATCACCAACGCCCTGAGTATGTCGCCTCTGCTGACTCCCACCCTGGCTCCCGGCTCTGACCTCTACAACGAGCAGCTCGCCTACTATGCAGGCAACGACAAATACGTGCCCCGCTACGACGCAAACGGCAACCTCTACATGATCCCCGAATCGCACGGTGGTGGCTATCAGGAGCTTGACAACCCCTTCTACGGTTGGTCATTCCCCTCTGGTAAAAACTGGAGCCACAAATTCGTGACCAACATCGTCGGTGAGCTGCAGCTCTGGGACGGACTGAGCTACCGCATCAGCTTCGGTGGCGACCTCTCATTCTGGGGTAGCGACAGCCACAGCGAGCCCTCGTACTACACCAACCTGGTGAACACCGACGCCACCCACGCCTCAGCATCATCAAGCATGAACCGCGGCTGGGTATGGCAGGTTGAGAACATCCTCCAATACGACAAGACCTTCGGCGAAAACCACATCAACGTAGTGCTCGGCCAGTCAGGCAAGCAGTCGACCGGATGGTGGATCAGCGCATCGGCCAACAAGCTCTACAACTTCGACAAGCCTTACGTAACCGTAGCCCAGGGTGCTCCCGGCGAGGCTGACGGTGGTAACCGTACCGGTGATGCCGGCCCCAACTCGGCATGGCCCAAGCTGCTCTCTTACTTCGGTCGTGTAAGCTACGACTACGCAGGCCGCTACATGGCACAGGTGACACTCCGTCGTGACGGTTCGTCGCGCTTCGGTGCCAACAACAAGTGGGCTACCTTCCCCTCATTCTCACTCGGTTGGAATCCCACCGCTGAGTCATTCCTGCAGGATCGCCCCGACTGGTGGTCAAACACCAAGGTACGCCTCTCTTGGGGTAAGAACGGTAACGAGTCAATCGGTGACTTCGCTTACACCGTGCTCACCTCCGGCAACAACAACTATTACTTCGGCCCCGAGGGCGTAAGCCCAACCTACGGCTCTAAGGCATCAGGGCTTGCCAACCCCGACCTCAAATGGGAGGAGTCGACACAGACCGACGTCGGTTTGGACTTCGGCTTCTTCAACAACTCACTGCAATTCAACATCGACTGGTATAAGAAGACCACCGACGGCATGCTTATGACCATGATGATCCCCACCTACGTCGGCGAAACCAAGCCTACCGGTAACGTCGGTAAGATGGAGAACACCGGTGTCGAGATGGATCTCCAGTGGGCCCACAACTTCGGCGAGGTAGAGTTCAACGTTGGCGGTAACCTGTCGTACGTTAAGAACAAACTCATCAGCCTTGGCAACTCCGAGGGTTGGCGCTCAGAGGTGAGCAACGGTACAGCCGGCGACATCGCCCGCTCGAAGAACGGCGAGGTATTCCCCTACTTCTACGGCTACAAGACAGCCGGCGTGTTCCAGAACCAGCAGGAGGCCGACGCTTACAACCAACTCTACAACCTGACCGAAAACGACGTGGCCTACTTCGCTCACCCCGGTGACGTGATCTTCGTCGACACCAACAACGACGGCAAGCTCGACGCTGATGACCGCACCAAGATCGGTAAAGGTATGCCCGACTGGACCTACGGCTTCAACCTCGGTGCCGGATGGCGCGGCTTCCAGCTCACCGCCTACTTCCAGGGCGTTTGGGGCAACCAGATCTACGACGCATCGCTCCGCGGCGACACACCCGCCAAGAACCTCCCCTCTTGGATGCTCAACCGCTGGACTGGCGAGGGCACATCTAACAGGATCCCCCGCTACTGCGTGGCCGACAGCCGCAACTGGGTAAGCTCTGACCTGTACATCTACTCAGGTGCCTACCTGCGCTGCTCTAACCTGACACTGTCATACACCCTCCCTGCAAGCCTCACCCGCCGCGTGGGCGTTGAAAACTTCCGCGTATATGTAATGGGCGAAAACCTCTTCACCGCCACCAAGTACCACGGCTTCACCCCCGAGGTTGGCGACGGCACCAGCATCGGTATCGACTACGGTAACTACCCCGAGGCTCGCACCTACACCATCGGTTTCAACCTGTCATTCTAACATTCATACATAATCGACAACAACAATGAAACTTACTAAATATATTGCCATAACCTCGATTGCCGCCATGGGCCTGGGAGCTACCTCCTGCGGTTCCGACTGGCTGGACATCACCAACAATACCCAGGACCCCGTTGAGGACTACTATACCAACGAGGACAACATCTGGCAGGCTGTAGTTGCGGCTTACGACCCCTTGCACTGGTTTGACTACGCCAACAATTATACCGGTTTAAACATCTACCCTGAGGTGCTCGGCGACCAGGTATTCCCCGGTGGCGGCGACGTCAGCGATATGGATCAGTGGAAAGGCGTGTTCAACTTCAACGTCACCGCTACCAAGGTGCTCGACACCAACTACTCCAACGCCTACTCAGGCGTGAAGCGTTGCATCGACGCCCTCTACTATATGGACAACTATTGGACACCCGCCGACGACCTCGAGGAGCAGCACCGCAAGCGCTATGAGGCTGAGGTCAAGGCTCTCCGCGTGTTCTATTACAACCAACTGTGGCACTGGTGGGGCAACATCGTGTACTACACCGAGCCCCTTGGTGGCGACTACATCGCTCCCCAGTACACCGCCGACGAGGTATATGAGTTCATGATCAAGGACCTTGAGGACGTGATCGCAGCCAACGCCCTTCCCGAGAAGTGCGAGGGCTCAGAGCTGGGCCGCGTGACCAAGCACTTCGTCTACATGCTCTACGCCGAGATCGTGATGTACCAGAACGACGCTTCCCGTAAGCCCACCGCCCTGCAGTACATGGAGGAGATCATCAACTCAGGCAAATATGACCTGATGGAGAACTTCGCCGACATCTGGACCGTAGCAGGTGAATGGTGCAAGGAGTCAGTGTTCGAAATCAACTACTCTGACTACCAGGCCACACGTAACTGGAGCTGGGGTGGCACTGCCGGTGGCACCGTAGTGCCCTGTATGATCCTCCCCCGCGGTTACGACAGCCGCGACGGCATCCACGACAACACCGGCTGGGGCTTCGGCACAGTACGTCCGTCGACCTACGCTTCTTACGAGGCTACCGACCAACGCCGCGACGCCTCAATCTGGATCCCCGAGGCAGGCTCTTACACCATCGGCTATCAGGACACCGGCTACTTCCTGGCTAAGTACGCAGGTCTGATTGGTGGCAACGCTGGCCAGCTCGCCGACGCCGTTCTCAACTACAACAACAACCTGCGTCTGTACCGCTACGCTGAGGTGCTGCTCAACGCCGCCGAACTCGGCTCGCCCAACAAGCAGGCTTACCTCGACAAGGTGCGCGCCCGCGCCGGTGTAGGCTCAATCACCGCCACCACCGACAACATCATACAGGAGCGCGCTCTTGAGTTCCTCGGCGAAGGCAAGCGCTACTGGGATCTCATTCGCACCGGCCTGGCTAAGGATCGCCTCGTGCCCATGAACGAGATCACCGACGACCGCACCGGCACATACACTGACAACAAGAAGTACCTCCCCTTCCCCCAGTCAGAGATCGACCAGTGCCACGGCACTCTCAAACAGAACGACCAGTATTTCCAGTAATCTCATAATCTATTAAAAAGATGAAATCAATCAATAATATCTTCAGATTTGGTATCCTGGCCGGCGCTGTCGTGACTATGACAGCCTGCTCCGACGAGGACTACAATCTGCCCTCAAAGGCCGGCATCCCCGAGGCTTCAAACTACCAGATCGGGGTAACGGTCGACGAGCTCAACAACGTGGAGCTCAACATCCTCACCGCCGACGGACAGAAGGCTGTGGGTGTTTACCCCATCTGGTACGTCAACGGTAGCACCCGTCCGTCAACCACCCTGACCTACCGCGAGCTGATCACCATCGCCGGTGATTATCCCGTGGAGATGAAGGTCGGCAACTCAAACGGTGTGTCAGAAGGCTCTGTCAACGGCACCATCCATATCGACAAGACCATCTTCGACTTCTCTCCCTACATGACCGGCCTCACCAACGGCTCTACCAAGGAGTGGGGCATCGACGGCACCAAGTCAGGCAACATGGGTTGCGGCGAGAACACCAACAACCCCACCGGTTGGTGGAACGGCGAAGCCGGCTGCAAAGAGGCTGAGGGCGTCTACGACAACATCTTGACCTTCGGCTACACCGACTCTGAGACCACCGGCTCTTACGTGTTCAACCCCGGCTCGGCAGGTACTGTCTACGTCAACACCGGCGTGCAGTCGCTTGAGGGTCTCACCGTCAATAATCCCAACGACGGCAATGACTTCCGCATAGCCGTGGGCACTCAGGAGACCACCTTCACCCTCTCACCCGAGGGCGCAAGCCTCTACCTGACTCTCCCCGCTCACACCCTGTTCCCCTACATCCCCTCGACCGAGGGCTACGATGCTCCCAAATATCGCATCGCAAGCTTCAGCCGCAACGAGATTGTGCTCGTGCAGGATCTCACCGGCATCTCTTGGCAGTACATCATCGCTCCCAAGGGCCAGGCTGACGTGACCACCACCGGCTTCAAGTACGATGGCGAGCACAACCTCTGGAAGGACGCTGAGGTCACCGTGCAGTCGACATGGTTTGCCGACGGCGGTTGGGCCGAGCTTTCACCCCAGCCCACCGTGGATATCACCTCCACCAAGGGCATCACCCTGCACGCTCCCGATGCTACCGGTAATGACCAGTGGCAGGGTCAGGTACACGTGGGCACCAACATCCCCGTGAAGTCAGGCGTGACCTACGACTTCTCTTGCAACGTCAACGTGCCTAAGGATGGCGCTGTCACCGTTAAGCCTCAGATGGATGGCGACGACAACGTATTCTTCATGGCCGACCGCGTTGATGTCACCGCAGGTGGCTCAATCGTTTGGTTCTCCGACGTTGAGGGCTTCGACGGCACTCTGAAGATTGCCTTCGACTTCGCCGGCTTCGGTGGCTGCGACATCACAGTCGACAACATCGTATTCAAGGAGCACCAGTATGACGACGGCACCATCGTCCCATCAGAGGATAACGTGCCCCCCACAATCAACGACGATGACAACCTGTTCAAGGCCATGGAGGTAGTTAAGTACTCTACATGGTTTGCCGATGGCGGTTGGAGCGAGCTCGCTACCCAGCCCACTATCGACTTCACCGCCGACGGTTACTCGTTCGTCGCTCCCGCCGGTGTCGGTTCCGACCAGTGGCAGGCTCAAGTCCACATGTGGACCAATGTCGCTACCTCAGCCGACAACCAGTACGACTTCCTGATGACCCTCGAGACCACCAACGAGCTCAAGAGTGTTACCGTCAAGATCCAGAAGGGTGACTCTCTGGGCGAGGACGCTGACGCCGACGACGGCACATACATCGTGCTCGACCGCATAGACCTCTACCCCGGTGAGCAGAACGTCTACTTCTTCAAAGGCAAGCAGGGTATCGACACCAGCAACCTCCAGGTATGTATGGACTACGCCGGCATACCCGAAGGCACCAAGGTGACCCTCTCCGGCATCAAGATGGCAGTGGTTAAATAACACGATCTGAACTATCTAACTATGTCCCCGACTGCCCATTTGGGGGAGTCGGGGACATTTTCTAACAAACCGATATGAAACTTAGTAAATCTTGGCTTACGCGCATCGCCATCTTTGCTGCTGCGGTGCTGATACCGCAATGTGGCATCGCTAAATCCGCCGCTTCGGAGTTTGTGCAGGTGCAGGGTCCTGACCTGGTGAAGCCCGACGGCTCAAAACTCTTCATCGTCGGCACCAACCTGGGCAACTGGCTCAACCCCGAGGGATATATGTTCGGCTTCAGCCGCATGAACGCCCCCCGTCAGATCAACGAGACTCTGTGCGAGCTGGTGGGCCCCGAGAGTGCGGCTGACTTCTGGCAGCAGTTTAAGGACAACTATATCACCCGCGCCGACATCGACTTCATCGCCGCTACCGGGGCCAACACTATACGCCTGCCGTTCCACTACAAGCTCTTCACCGACGAGGACTATATGGGCATGACCGCCAATCAGGACGGCTTCGCCCGCATCGACTCTGTGGTGGCTTGGTGCAAGGCCAACGACATGTATCTGATCCTCGACATGCACGATGCCCCCGGCGGACAGACCGGCGACAATATCGACGACTCCTACGGCTACCCCTGGCTCATGGAGAGCCCACGCAGCCAGCAGCTCTTCATCGACATCTGGCGCAAGATAGCCGACCGCTACAAGGATGAGCCCACTATCCTTGGCTACGAACTCATCAACGAACCTATAGCCACTTATTTCGACAACCAGGATGAGCTCAACTCAAAGCTCGAACCCCTGCACAAGCGCACCGTGGCAGCTATCCGCGAGGTTGACCCCCACCATGTGATACTCATCGGCGCCCCGCAGTGGAACAGCAACTTTGAGCCCCTCCATGACACCGACTACGACCCGCAGCTGATGTTCACATGCCACCGCTACGGCGGCCCGGCCACCGCTGAGGCCATCAAGTCGTATATCGACTTCCGCGACCGCAGCAACCGCCCCATGTACATGGGTGAAATCGGCCACAACACCGACCAGTGGCAGGCCGATTTCGTCAAGGTAATGAGGGACAACAACATCGGCTACACTTTCTGGCCCTACAAGAAGCGCGACAACTCCTGCATGATGGGTATCGAGATGCCCCAGGAGTGGGAGGAAGTGGTGAAATTCGCCGAGGGGCCTCACCACACTTTCGCTGAAATCCGCGAGGCCAAGCCCGACCGCGCAAAGGCTCAGGTGGCCCTCGACAAATTCATCGAGCAGTGCCGCGCCGCCAATTGCGTGCCTCAAGTAGGATATATCGAGTCAATGGGACTCGTCGTACCCACTAAATAACCATTAATCACTTTATGAACAAGTTTTTAGTTACAATAGCTCTCGCCGCAGCCGCCCTGTGTGGCCGTGCTGACACCCCGGTGTATCTCGACGACACAAAGCCTATCGAGGACCGTGTGGAGGATGCCCTGCAGCGCATGACCCTGCGCGAGAAGATCAACATCATCCACGCCCAGTCGAAGTTCAGCGCCCCCGGCGTGCCGCGCTTGGGTGTCCCCGAGATCTGGTGCACCGACGGCCCGATGGGTGTGCGCCCCGAGGTGCTTTGGGATGAGTGGGAGCAGGCAAGCTGGACCAACGACTCCTGCACCGCCTTCCCCTCGCTGACAGCCCTCGCCGCCACCTGGAACCCCGACATGGCGCTTCTCTATGGTCGCAGCATCGGCGAGGAGGCCCGCTTCCGCAACAAGAGTGTGCTGCTGGGCCCCGGTATCAACGTGTACCGCACCCCCCTCAATGGCCGCAACTTCGAGTATATGGGCGAGGATCCCTATCTGATTTCGCAGATGGTGGTGCCCTACGTCAAGGGAGTGCAGAGCAACGGCGTGGCCGCTTGCGTCAAGCACTTCGCCCTCAACAACAATGAAATCAACCGCCACACATCTAACCCCATCGTCGACGACCGCACTCTCTACGAGATCTACCTCCCCGGTTTCCGCGCTGCGGCTCAGGAGGGCGACGCATGGACTTTCATGGGTGGCTACAACCTGTTCCGCGGCGAGCACGCCAGCTACAACCCCATCTTGATGAACGACATCCTCAAGGGCGAGTGGGGCTGGGATGGCGCTGTGATCTCCGACTGGGGCGCCGTGCACGACACCCCCTCAGCGGTAAAGGGTGGGCTCGACATGGAGTTCGGCTCATGGACCAACGGATTGACCAATGGCCGCTCCAACGCCTACGACTCCTACTTCATCGCCGAACCTTACCTCCAGGGCATCCAGGACGGCACTTACTCCGAGGATGAGCTCAACGACAAGGTGCGCCGCGTGCTGCGCCTGACTTTCCGCACCGCCATGGACCGCAACCGCCCCTTCGGCTCGATGAACTCCGACGAGCACGTGGCAGCATGCCGCGAAATCGGCCAGGAGGGCATCGTGCTGCTCCAGAACCGCGGCGACCTGCTCCCCATCAACACCGACAAGGTCAAGAAGATAGCCGTGGTTGGCGAGAACGCCATCAAGATGATGACCGTGGGCGGCGGCTCCTCGTCGCTCAAGGCTCGCTATGAGGTCACCCCCCTTGACGGCCTGAAGGCCCGCGTGGGCGACCAGGCTGAGATAGTCTATGCCCGCGGCTATGTGGGCGACCCCACCGGCGAATACAACGGTGTGGTCACCGGCCAGGATCTCAACGACTCGCGTTCGGCTGAGGAGCTGCTCGCTGAGGCTGTCAAGGTGGCTGCCGACGCCGACTTGGTGCTATTCTTCGGCGGCCTCAACAAGAGCCCTCACCAGGACGCTGAGGACTTCGACCGCCTGTCGATGGACCTCCCCTACAACCAGAACGAGATCATCGAAGCCCTCGCCAAGGCCAACCCCAACCTTGCCGTGATCAACATCTCAGGCACAGGCGTGGCCATGCCCTGGAAGGATAAGGTGCCCGCCATCATGCAGGCCTGGTATCTCGGCAACGAGACCGGCAACACCATCGCTTCAGTGCTCATGGGCGACGTCAACCCCAGCGGCAAGCTCCCCTACACCTACTATGCCTCGCTCGACCAGGTAGGCGCCCACAAGATGGGCGAATATCCCGGCCACAAGGGTGTTGACGCCCTTGGCAACGAGGTGTGGGATATGCCCTACAACGAGGGTATCTACGTGGGATATCGCTTCACCGACAAGAATAAGTTGCGCCCCACTTTCCCCTTCGGCCACGGTCTGAGCTACACGCAGTTTAAGTATGGCAAAGCCACGGTGGACCGCTCCGAAGGCTCGGCCGACGATGTCTACACCTTCACCATCCCCGTCACCAATGTGGGCAAGGTCAAGGGTAAGGAGACGGTGCAGCTCTACGTGTCAGACCTCAAATCGTCAGTTGACCGTCCCGTCAAGGAGCTCAAAGGCTTCTCGAAGGTGGAACTCGCCCCCGGCGAGACCCGCGAGGTGAGCATCGCCGTCAAGGGTAGCGACCTGGGCTATTTCGACGCAGACTCCCACCAGTGGGTGGTGGAGCCGGGTGTGTTTGAGGCTCTGATTGGAGCTTCGGCCGGCGACATACGCTCTAAGGCTAAATTTACCATTAAATAATTGTACATGAAAAGCTTATCAATAATCGCGGTGGCAGCCCTCGGGCTGTCGCTGTCGGCTCAGGCTCAAATGAAGCCGGCCATCGCTCCCGATCCGGCCCTTGAGGCGCGCGTCGACGAGATAGTCAGCAAGATGTCGCTCGACGACAAGGTTGGGCAGATGTGCGAGGTGGTGATCGACCTCGTGTGTGCCGACCAGCCCGTCGACGGCAAGGTGGTGACCGACGCTGCCAAGCTCAAGACAGTGTTCGACACCTACCGTGTGGGTTCGATACTCAACACTGCCCAAGGTCACGCCCAGGATGTGGAGACATGGCACCGCCTGATCTCCGACGTGCAGAAGGCGTCGATGAAGTATATCAGCATCCCCGACGTGTATGGCGTCGACCAGAACCATGGCACTACCTACACCTGCGGCGGCACACTCTTCCCCCAGGAAATCAACATGGCCGCGAGCTTCAACCGTTCGCTGGTCGAGGAGGGCGCCCGCATCTGTGCCTACGAGAGCCGAGCGGCTTCCATCCCCTGGGTCTACAACCCGGTGATGGACCTGGGCCGCAACCCTGCGTGGAGCCGCATATGGGAGAGCTTCGGCGAGGATCCCTACATCAACGGTGAGATGGCCGTGGCCATGGTGCGCGGCTATCAGGGCAACGACCCCAACCATCTGTCGCAAAAGCAAGTGGGCTCATGCCTTAAGCACTATATGGCTTATGGCAACCCCGTGAGCGGCAAGGACCGCACACCGGCGTCGATCAACCCCGTGGACCTGCGCGAGAAGTATTTCCACCCCTTCAAGGTTGCCATCCAGGCCGGCGCGCTGTCGGTGATGGTCAACTCGGGCCTCAACAACGGTATGCCCTTCCACGCCAACCATGAGATGCTCACCGAGTGGCTCAAGGATGGCCTCAACTGGGATGGCATGATCGTGACAGACTGGGCCGACATCCACAACCTGCACACCCGCGACCGTGTGGCCGCCGACTACAAGGAGGCTATCATGCTCAGCATCAACGCCGGTGTGGATATGTCGATGACTCCCTACGACGTCGAATTCTGCACACTGCTCAAGGAGCTGGTGCAGGAGGGTAAAGTGACGATGGAGCGCATCGACGACGCCGTGCGCCGCATCATCCGCTTCAAGCTCCGCCTCGACCTGTGGCGCCACCCCTACACCGACCCCAAGGATTACCCCCTGTTCGGCTCAAAGGAGCATGCCGACAAGTCGCTTGAGCTGGCCATCCAGAGCGAGATCCTGCTCAAAAACAACGACAACATCCTCCCCTTGAAGAAGGGCACCAAGATACTCCTCACCGGCCCCAACGCCAACTCGATGCGCACCCTCAATGGTGGCTGGTCGTACACCTGGCAGGGCACCGACGAGCCGCAGTATCACCAGCAGTACAACACCATCTACGAGGCTATGTGCAACCGCTTTGGGGCTGAATGCGTGACCCTTTGCCAAGGCATGGACTATGCGCAGGATTATGGCCGCTGGGAGGCTGAGCAGAATGTCGACATCGACGCTGCTGTGGCCGCCGCTGCCGGGGTCGACGTAATCGTGGCCTGCATCGGCGAGAACTCCTACTGCGAGACCCCCGGCAACACCAACGACCTGACCCTCTCGGCCAATCAGACAGCCCTCATCAAGGCTTTGGCAGCCACCGGCAAGCCCATTGTGCTGGTGCTCAACGAGGGTCGTCCCCGCATCATCCGCGAGATAGAGCCCCTGGCCCAAGGCATCATCGACATCATGCTCCCCGGCAACTATGGTGGCGACGCCCTGTCCCAACTCATCGCCGGCGACCGCAACTTCAGCGCCAAGCTCCCCATCACATATCCCAAATGGAGCAACGCCGTGGCGTTCTACGATCATAAGCCCTGTGAGACTGTGGCAACCATGGCCGGCGCATACAATTACGACGCTGACATCGACGTGCAGTGGCCCTTCGGCTACGGCATGAGCTACACCACCTACGCCTATTCCGACATCGCTGTCGACAAGGCGCAGTTCGCCCCCGGCGACGATATTACCGTATCGGTAACCGTGACCAACACCGGCGACCGCGACGGCATGGAACCCGTGATATTCTACAGCACCGACCTGGTGGCTTCGATATCGCCCGACGTGCTCCGCGTGCGCGGCTTCGACAAGGTAGAGCTCAAGGCCGGTGAGAGCCGCCGCGTGAGCTTCACCATCCCCGCCTCCGACTTGGCATTTGTCAACTACCAAGGCAAATGGACCCTGGAGCGCGGCGACTTCGAATTCACCATCGCCAACCAAAAGGTGAAAGCCACCTGCACCGACACCGTGGTCTACCCAACCCCCAACATCTGATCCCCCAAAGCCCCCACTCACCTAATTTACAGGCCCGCTGGCTCCACGCCGGCGGGCCTTAATCGTCTGACCCAATCATTTGCGGGGCGGAGCGTTTAATTATAGCTAAACGTTTCGGCTATGATTGAGTATATCTTCGACATATTGCGCAACAACCCCGTGATACCCATCTTCCTGACGCCGGGTATCGGATTCTATATCGGGCAGTTGAAGTATAAGAACTTCTCTTTGGGGCCGCAATTCTTCTCCTCCCTCATCGTCGTCTTCCTCGTCTGACATCCCGCGACCATACTTGTGGGCGGGGGTGTGGGGCCGGGGCATCGGCTATATGCGGCGTAATAGCTCCAGGCCGATGCGCTCCACGATGCCCGTCACCAGCGCGTTGCCCATCAGGAACGCGCGGCGCACGTCCGACGCCCCCAGGGTGTGGTTGTCGGGGAACATGTTGAGCCGCTCCAGCTCCACCGGCGTAAGTCGGCGGTAGCGCCCCGAGGGGGTGAGTACCACGTGCTTAAAGCGTGACGGGGCAGCTCCCCCCTCGCCGGTGATGATGGTGCGCGACGGTCGGTCCGTCGGGTCGGGAAACGCCATTGCCCCCTCCGAATAGTTGTACTCAAAGCCCGTGGCCTTGTTGACGCGGCGCTCGCTCTTGCCTCCCTTGGCATACTGCCACTTAGCCACCTCGGCGTCAGGGATGTAGAATTGTTGCTCCACCTCCGTCTCCGGCACGAGGATGTCGCCCAACGTGATCGCCGGCCCCGAATAACTCGGCACGGTCTGTGCCGTGGTCACGCGGCGGTCGACCATCAGTCCGGCGTTGCGGAACGGCGACAGCGAGCGCCCCCGGTTGAACTCAGCCGACACCTGTGGCAAGTCACCCTCGATAGTGAACGACATAACCTCCACTCCATCAGTCACGATGGGAAACGCCCCCGCCATCACCCCCGAGTGGGTGATCCACTCCGCGGGGTCGCCCACACTGCGCGCTATGTCGGTGTCGGAGCGGAAGGCGAAGATGTAGGTGCGGCGTCGGCGTTGCGGCATGCCGTACTCAGCAGCGTTGATCACGCGCCACTCCACCGCGTAGCCCAGATCCGACAGCGACGCGAGGATTATCGCGAAGTCGCGCCCGCGTTGGCTCGCCGGCGAGCCTAATAGGCGGTCCACATTCTCAAGCATCAGGTACTTAGGGGGCTGCCGATGGTCGCGGAGTATGCGGTGGATTTGCCACCACAGCACCCCCTTCTTCCCCTCGATGCCCCCCGAGCGTTTCAGCGTCGTGGCCACCGAATAGTCCTGGCATGGGAAACCGCCGACGAGCATGTCGGCCTGCGGTATGTCGGCCGCGTCGACCGTGGCGATATCCTCATTGCAATGCCCCTCAGGGCCAAACCGTTGGCAATATATTATCGACGCATCCTGGCGCTTGGTCGACGGCTCCCACTGATTGTTCCACACCGTGCGGAACCTCTCCGAAGCCCTTTCCAGCCCCACGCGGAAGCCCCCCACCCCCGCGAACAGCTCCACCACCCCCACATCCCCCTCCCCGGTCACCACCTCCGGCTCCGAAAAAAGGGATTGTTGTTTACATGAGTTGCTATACGCCGCTATCGGCTCGCACAGTGTGACATCTTGGTTGTCGAGTATATCGTAATTTTTAGTCATTGGTGTTGTTATCTATGATTTCTTTAACATATTCAGCATTAAACCAATAGCAGAACTTATCGCACAATCCACCATTGGGATTTACGGCTTTGTCGTTTTTGTTGCGAGCCTTTGGGCGAACGTGGAATTGCTGATGGCCGCCTATATTCCAAAACGATTGAGCCTCAATTTTATTCTCCAACACTGCCTCCCGAATATTTAGCCAATAGTTGTGTGCGACTTGGAGGTCGTTTGGCGGCATAGTCCAGAAAAATATGGAGTCAAGTATATAAGCCGGCTCGGTCACAAAATTTTTGGTTTGACGGTTGTAAATTGAGATTGTTTCCCCTTCTACAGGCTTGAAAACCACAAACATGAAGCGGTTGGTGAAAACCTCATAGAGTTCGGAGTCAATCCACTCATCATTTTCAAGTACTTCCTTATAGTCGATGTTTTTGAACGACATTGACTCCTTAGGCATACCGTTGGGCTGCAGTCTTACGGTTTTCATGATGATACCCGACTTGGTGAATTCGTCAGATTGGTTTATCTTCTTGCTTTGGAGGTTGGATGAAATCAAGGCGGCAATATTGGCATATTTGCTTTTTGCTTGATATGGTTCAATACCGAGCGCATCGCATATCTGCACATAATTCTGGCCGATAAATGGTTGAAAACGCGACTCGATAATTTCCTCAAAGGTGCGATTTTTCAGTTCCTGGTCAGTGACAAGTTCAAAAGTAGGGGATGATTTTGAGGTAAAGTTTGTGAAATGGTTAGTGCCGTTGTTCACTACATGGCTTAGGATATAGCGCATGTAGGCGGGCTTGAGGCTGAAGGCGCGCTTATTAGCTTTTATGTCGGAATTAGGTTGAGGCTGAGGTTTGTCCCCTTTCTGCCCCTTGCGGCATGCACCGAGATAAAGGGTGTCCCCTTCCGAAAGCAAATGGGCCTCTCCTTTCCTGACCTTGTCGGCTATTGTGTCGTAATCCTGCTTTATAAGCTGTATGTCCTTGTCAGGGAGTTGCCATAGCACGCGAAACAGGAATTCGTAGTCGTAAATCTCGCTGCCACTCACATGCAGATAGAAAAGCAGTAGCATCAAGCGGCATTTCGCCAAAAGATGGGAGTCCTCAAATGTAGTGTTGACGATCTCAAAGTAGTCAATCATCGTGCACACCAGTCGCTCCTTGATGCGGTAGTTCTCCTTGTCGGATTTAAGTAGGGGAGTGCACTTTAGCTCTACGTGCGCGTCGGCAAAATCAGCATCACGGTTGGAGTTTACGTCATATTTGAAGAATAGCTCCTCGACCATCTGACCCAAGCCGCCTTTCCCTTTGCGTCTGAGGTTTACGATGTTGTCGCCCAATAGGGTGTGTAGCGATTGTCCAATCAGATGTCGACTGTAGTTGTATATCGACATCGGATCAGAGCGGTCAAAAGCATCCTTTGTGTAACTAACGGCGGTCATTGGGCATCGATGATTGGCTCATCGACAAAGATAGTCAATTATTTTGGATTTTGACGGCGAGGATGGCGGCGGGGGTGAAGCCGGCGCGGGCGATCCAGGGGTTTTCGCGCAGGAGGCGGCCGATGGCTTCCTGGGGGGTGTGGCCGCTGGCGCGGCCGAGCACCTGGCAGTTGTCGACGTCGACATCGGGGTTGGGGGCGATGGTGGTGCCTTCGGTGGTGTAGAGCAGGTAGTGGTTCATGGTGGGTTGGGATTGGGGTTTGCTCACCACAAAGGTAACATATTTTCAGCAAAGGAGTCCCCTTGGGGGGTGAGGGGGCTAAGGGAAGGGAGTGGCCGACGCATATGCGCGGAGCGCATACATTTAATCAGCCCCACGATTGTTCGTGGGGTAAGGATGTGAGTGTGAGGGGGCTTGGGGGTGGAAACGAGGCGAGGCTGCCCGGTGGGGCAGCCTCGGTGGTGGGGGAGAGGGAGGGGAATGAGTGTTGTTGGGCGTTTTTAGAGCAATGTTTTATTTTGGGGGAGGGGGCGCCTCCGGGGGTCGTTTCTTGGATGCCTGGCGCTTGTTGCGGTAGTATTTTACCATCTCGCGGGTGAATTTGCGCTCGGCTCCTTTGAGTTGAAAAAGTTGGCGTTTGGTGAGTATCTCTTTGAATTTGTCGTAGTATTTGAGGTCGATGGCGCCTTCGCGGGTGCGGATGTTGAACAGGCGCTCGGCGGCGCGCTCGTAGTCGTCGTCGGTGGCGTCGTCGGCTTTGTCGGTGACTTCGTCCTCGATGGCGCGTGTGTCGGCGTTGAGGGCCTCCATCTCGTCCTCCATCTGGTCGTAGAGCACGAAGAATTTGCGCTGCTGGTCGCGGGTGAGTTCGAGCTCTTTGGCGAGGAATTTGTGCTTATACTCGCGCATTCCTTTGGCCCATTCGTTGAAGTTGGCTTCGCGCTGTGGGCGCGCCGTGGCTGTGAGGGCTGTGGCGGCGATGAGCAGCAGTAGGGTGAGCAGTTGGCGGGGTTTCATCGTGGGGGGTTATTTTGCTTGGGGCGCGTTGGCTGATGAGGGGGTGTCGGTGTCGTCGGTGTCGTCGTCGAGGGCTTGGATGGCGAGGTCGATGTCGTCGTAGTCGATGTCGTCGAATATGAAGTCGTCGTCGTCAAACTCGTCGGCGCTCTGCTGTATGTCGTCGATTGTCACGCCTGACTCGTAGAGCTGGAGGTATAGGTCGGTCTGGTCGTAGTCGGGTAGGATGTATTCTTCGACGAATGTGTCGTTGCTGAGTGCTTCGGCGACCGCAGGGTGTGAGTCGATTGAGAGGTCGACGTCGTTGGAACCCATGAAGTTGAATATGTGGAGCATGCACCAGATGCCGGTGAACATTGCTGCCATGTAGACATAGGGGCGTATGGTGTACCACAGGCCGCTGCGGGCGGGGGCGGCGGGGCGCTCGGGGAGCTGGGCCTGCATGCGGCTGATGAAGTCGTCGAAGTAGCCGTCGGGCACGGTCATGCCGGTGCGGCGGTTGATCTTTGACAGTATGTCGGGTTGTTTGGCCATTTTCGTTGCTGTGTTTTACTGTTTTGACTCGCGGCGGGGCTGATGGTTTAATCGTGAGTGGTGGATTTTGCCGCGGAGGTCAGTCGTGGGTTTCGAAGTATTGCTCTATCTTCTTGGCCGCCAGGTGGTAGGATGCCTTGAGGGCGCCGACTGATGTGCCGAGGATTTCTGAAATTTCTTCGTATTTTAGGTCGTCGTAGTAGCGCATGTTGAATACCAGGCGCTGTTTTTGGGGGAGTGTGGCGATGGCTCGGCGGAGCTTGAGGGCCAGGGCGTCGCCGTCGACGTGGGTGTCGGCCTCGATGGCTGCGGCGAGGGCGCCGCCTTCGCCGTTGAGCGACACTGACTGGCGGCGTCGCTCGCGCTCGAGGTGGCTGATGCTCTCGTTGATGGCGATTTTATGGAGCCATGTGGAGAGCTTGGCGTCGCCGCGGAATGAGTCGATTGACTGCCATGCTTTGAGGAATACGTTCTGGAGCACGTCGTTGGCGTCGTCGTGCGACTGCACCAGGCGTCGGACCTGCCAGTACAGGGGCTCGGTGTACTCACGGATCACCTCGCCGAATGCGTCGCGGCATGTGGCGGGGTCGCGGAGGCGGTCGATGAGCTGTGGCGAGTCGTTGGGCATGGGTGGGTGTAGTTTTACGCGAAATTAGCGATAAAATTTCAACTTCTGAAGCCCGGGATGGTTAAAATAACAAAAGAGTTGTCTCACGACAACTCAACTGTTACAAATACACAATTATCTATAAACAACTATTCATTTTTTGTTTTGCGTCAGCCTGTGGTGTCGAGGCTGTGTGGGGCCGCTGTGCGGGCGGGGTTTGGCCCGATGTTAGGGGGTCAAGATGGCCTCCCACGGTGTCGGCCGCGGGCTCAGGGGGCGTTGGGTGGGGATTGGTGGTGACAGTGGCTCGTGAGGCTTGTGTGTCGGAGGCCTCGAGCGGTGTTTGATGGCTTGCTGTGTCTGTGTACCCTTTGTTGCGCGGCCCTGATGCCGCTTTTGCGATGCAAAGTTATATATATTTTGGGGCGTCGCAAATATTTTGTGATGATTTTTTGACAATAATTAAGTGAATAAGTGTTAAATCGTGGGATTGGGATTGCATTATGGTATTGAATTGGTGTAAAAACAAAAAAATTACTCGTCATCGCGACGAATAATCTTTTTACCTTAAATCTAATACCATGAAAAACTGTTGCAAATGTAGCGGTTTTTTTCGAGATGGCAAATAAAAATATGTTTTTCAGTATATTTTTAACTAATATTAACTAATCTGGCGGCGGAACCGCCGGGCACTGTGGGGCTGCGCCTCTGACGCGGGGGCGAGGCTGAGGTCGAATAAAGTCGAATAAAGTAGATTTATGTCGAGGGGTCGAAGCGGAGCCGGCGGGGCGGGTTAGTGGGGGGTGGGGCCGTAGATGAGGGTGTTGAGGGCGGTGGGGCGGAGGATGGCGCGGGCGGCGTCGGTGATGTCGGCGGGGGTGAGGGCGCGGTAGGCGGGGATTACGGTGTTGATGTCGATTGCGCGTGAGTGGTAGTTGGCGATGTTCTGGGCGCGGGTGAGGAGGTCGACGTTGGAGAATGTGAAGGTGGACTCGCAGCGGTTGACGGTGCGCCGGAGTTCGTGGTCGCCGACGCCTTGTTCGATGAGCCGCTGGAGGGTGTCGGTGATGGCTTGGCGGGCTTGGGTGATGTGGTGGTCGGTGTTGCGGCTGAGGCGTGCGGTGATCATGAGCATGCCGGGCTCGTCGGAGCCGGTGATTGAGGCGTCGATGGCGGTGAACAGGTCGGTGGTGTTGAGGAGTTCGCGGGTGAGGCGTGCTGAGCGTCCGGCGCTGAGGATGTCGGTGATGGTGTCGGCGGCGATGTATTGCTGCATGTCGAATGGCCCCATGGGGTAGGCCATGATGAGCATGGTGTGGGGCACGGGGGCGTCGACGCGGAGTTCGCGCGCTGAGGTCTGCGGCGGCTCGGGGGCGTAGAGACGGGGTGCTACCTGCCCTGCGGGGATGTCGCCAAACCATCGGTGGGCCAGCTCAAGGGTGCGGTCGAGGGTGATGTTGCCGGCTACGATGAGCGAGGCGTTGTTGGGGAGGTAGTGGGAGTGGTAGAATTGGCGCGCCTGGTCGAGGGTGAACTCGGCGATGTGGTTGGGTGTGAGGCCGATCACTGGCCAGCGGTAGGGGTGGGTGGTGTAGACCATGCGCCGCAGGTGGTGGGCGATGTCGCCGTAGGGGCGGTTGAGGCATTGCTGCTTGAATTCTTCGATCACTACCTGGCGCTGCACTTCGAGGCTCTCGGGGGTGAGGTTGAGCCATGCAATGCGGTCGCTTTCGGCCCAGAAGGCTGTCTCGGCGTTGTGGGCGGGGAGGATGTCGTAGAATGAGGTGAAGTCGTTGCTGGTCCAGGCGTTGTTGACTCCGCCGGCGCTTTCGATGGCTTGGTCGTAGGATGGCACGTGGCGGGAGCCGCCGAACATCAGGTGCTCGAACAGGTGTGCGATGCCGGTCGATGTGGGGTGTTCGTCGCGGGCTCCCACATTATATAATAGGTTGACCACCACCATGGCCGTCGAGGGGTCGTGGTGGTGGAATATGCGCAGGCCGTTGGGGAGTGTGGCTGAGTTGACTTGCATTATTTGACGATGGTCATGGAGAGGATTTTGACGTCGTCGATTGGTCGGTCGGAGCGGTCGGTGGCCACTTTCTCGATTTTGTCGACTACGTCCAAGCCTGACTCTACCTGGCCAAAGACGGTGTACTGGCTGTCGAGGTGGGGGGCGCCGCCGACTGTGGAGTAGGCTTGGCGCATCTCGGGGGTGAGGATGGGGGCCGAGGGGTCGACTTGCGACTCTGTGATGGCGATGAGTTCTTCCTGGAGCTTCTGGAGCCCGGCTTGGTCGCCGGCGGCTTGCATCTGGCGTATCTGGCTCATGCGCTCGGCGGCGAGCTGGTTGAAGATGCCTTGCATCTGTGCCTGGCGGAGCTGCTGGTCCATGCGGTCGAGCTGGGCGGCGCTGTAGGTTTGGCCGGTGACGATGTAGAATTGCGAGCCTGACGAGCGGCGCTCGGGGTTGGCCTGGTCGCCGGTGCGTGCTGCGGCCAGTGCGCCGCGCTGGTGGAAGTGCTGCGGGAAGCGGATTTCGGCCTCAAGGGTGTAGCCGGGCCCGCCGGCGCCGAGCTGCTGGCCGGGGGCGGCGGTGCGCGAGTCTGGGTCGCCGGTCTGTATCATGAAGTCGGAGATCACGCGGTGGAATAGCACGCCGTTGTAGTATCCGTCGTTGACGAGTTTGAGGAAGTTGTCGCGGTGTTGGGGTGTGTCGCCGAAGAGGCGCACGCGGATGTCGCCCATCGATGTGTGGATGTCGACGAGCACGTCGCTGGTGTCGTTGGGGGTCATGGTTGCGTGGTTGTTGGTTGATGAGGCCGATGATGCTGAGTCGCCGGAGGAGTTGCCGGCTTGGGTGTTCTGGCAGCTGACCATTGCGATGAGCATCGCCAGGAGGAGTGTGATGCGCATGGTGGGGTGGGGTGTTAGATGCCTCGGGCGAAGAGGCGCTTGTAGATACGGCGGAAGTTGTCGTCAGAGACGTTGAGCTCTGAGATGCGGCTCTCGTAGTCTTTACCCCAGATGGCTTCGAGCAGGGTGCCGATGTAGCGGCGCTCGCGGTCGCGGTCGATGGTGGCGGCCACCAGGGCGTTGACGGCCTGGGCGAAGCCTTCGGGGTCGATTGCGAAGAGGTAGCGCGCGGCTGAGGCTGTGAACTGCCCGGTGGAGTCGGCTTTTATGATGTTGTCGATCAGCGGTTGGATGTTGTCGGCGTCGAGCTGCTCTATGTTGTTGGCTATGTATTCATATGTGATCAGGCCGTCGGGGTCTTTGACCACACTCTTGGGTAGGTCTGTGCTCATAATATGTAGCTGTTGTTACACCGCGAAGGTAGCAAAAAAGCGTTAATCCCGCCAATATGGGCGAAAAAATGCGTATCTTCGCGCTGCTAAAACCCCGCGGAGTGCTTGTAACCTCCTAAAAAACAAGAATTATGAATCGAAATCAACCCATGCCCTCCGAGCCGCAGGGCTCACAAAGCGGCTTCTCCCCGATATTCGTTGTGCTGGCGGCGCTCTTCAGCGTATGCCTGATTGTGTCCAACCTGCTCGAGATCAAGACCATCGACCTGGGCCCGCTGACGCTGACGGCGGGAGTCGTGGTTTTCCCCATCAGTTATATATTGAGCGACTGCATCGTCGAGGTCTACGGCTTCGGGCGTGCGCGGCTGGTGATATGGATGGGGTTTGCGTTGGCGCTGCTGGTGTCGGTGCTGTTGCGCCTGGGGATACTGCTTCCCGGCGGGGCCAACTGGGAGGCACAGGAGGCGATGGAGCGCATCTACGGGTCGGTGCCGCGGATCATGGTGGCGAGCTTCGGCGCGTTTGTGTGCGGCTCGATGGTCAACGCCTACGTGATGAGCCGGATGAAGGTGCGTCAGCGGGGGCGCCACTTCTCGGTGCGCGCCATCGTGTCAACGCTGTGGGGCGAGGGGGTTGACTCCTGCGTGTTCTTCCCCGTGGCGTTTGCCGGAGTGCTGCCGTGGGGCGTGATAGTGTCGATGATACTGACGCAGGCGCTGGTCAAGACGCTCTACGAGGTGATGGCGCTGCCGGTGACGCTCAGGGTGGTGCGCAGGCTCAAGAGGGCCGAGCGGAGCGACGTGTTCGACACCGATGCCGACTACAGTTGGTGGCGGTTTTCGGGCGCGAGCCGCCACGGCGACCCCAAAATTTCATGAAATGGGGTCTAAAATGGTCAAAACTTGTACTTTATTTGAAAAAAATTTGAAAGCATTGCTACGAATTGAAAAAAAAGCGCGATATTTGTGCATGCAAATTCCGCCACTTCGCCCTCTTTTGGGGGTTAAGAGGCTGAAAGCAAGCAAGTTCTTATCATTATCATAAAAATTTTACAACAATGACTAAAGCTGACATCGTAAACGAAATTTCACGTTCAACCGGCATCGACAAGGCCAATGTACTCGAAACCATCGAAAAATTCATGGAGGTAGTTAAGGATTCACTGGCCCACGGCGAGAACGTGTATCTCCGCGGCTTCGGTAGCTTCATCGTGAAGATCCGCTCAGAGAAGACCGCCCGCAATATCTCCAAGAACACCACCATCATCATCCCCGAGCACAAGATTCCCGCGTTCAAGCCCGCCAAGGTGTTTATGGAAGATGTTAAATAATACGAGTTGGCGTTGCGTATAGACACCTACCCCGTATGACTACATTATTTTCTAACCATATTTTAAACCACGCGTAAAATGCCAAGCGGAAAAAAACGTAAAGGTCACAAGATGGCTACCCACAAGCGCAAAAAACGTCTGAGAAAGAACCGTCATAAGAAGAAATAATTGAGCGGCCGCGCGTCGGCCCTCAGCCACTTCTCTCTTAGTGCGCTGAAATTTCTACAAACGCCACACAAGAACAAACCTTGAGGGGATGCTGACCACTACGCAGGCTAAGCCCCGCGAGCGTTTGTTCTTAGCGTTTTTGTATCACCGTGAGGACTGTTGACACAGCAGCGACGTATCCCCCCCGGTGCGTCCGCGCCGCCGGTCAACGCCCCCACCCGTAACCAACCACAATCCAGTAATGAAAAGCGAACTCGTAGTTGACGTAAAGCCAACCGAGGTATCGATAGCCCTGCTCGAGGATTCGCGGCTCGTTTCACTCCAGAAAGAGTCGCGCAACATATCCTACGCCGTGGGCGACATCTACCTCGCCAAGGTTAAGAAGCTCATGCCCGGCCTGAACGCCGCCTTTGTCAACGTGGGCTACGAAAAGGAAGCATTCCTGCATTACCTGGACCTTGGCTCACACTTCTCAACCTACTCCAAATTCCTCCACCAACTCCTCGACGACCCCAAAGCACCAATCCCGCAGCTGTCGAAGATGAAGCTCCTGCCCGACATCGACAAGCACGGATCAATCATCGACGCGCTCCAGTCAGGCGAGCAGCTGCTGGTGCAGATCGTCAAAGAGCCCATCTCATCCAAAGGCCCGCGACTCACCACCGAGCTGTCGCTCACAGGCCGATACATGGTGCTGATACCCTTCAGCGACAAGATATCCATATCGCAGAAGATCAAGACCACCGAGGAGAAGCTGCGCCTGCGCCAGCTCATCGAGAGCATCAAGCCCAAGAACTTCGGCGTGATCATACGCACCTCAGCCGAGGGGAAACGAGTAGCCGAGCTCAACAACGAGCTCAAAACCCTTGTCAAATGCTGGGAGGACACCCTGGCCAAAGCCCGCCGCTCACAGGCCACCGCCCTCGTCTTCGAGGAGGAGAGCCGCATCGTCAGCGTGCTCCGCGACGTGTTCAGCCCCTCGTTTGAAAACATCTACGTCAACGACGACGAAGTGATGTCGCAAATCCGGAAATACGTGTCGCTCATCGCCCCCGAGCGCAGCGACATCGTCAAGCCCTACAAGGGCGACATACCCATCTTCGACCACTTCAACATCACCAAGCAGATCAAGTCGTCGTTCGGCAAGACCGTCTCCTTCAAGTCAGGAGCCTACATCATCATCGAGCACACCGAAGCCCTGCATGTGATCGACGTAAACTCCGGCAACCGCTCCAAAGCCTCAGCCGACCAGGAGAGCAACGCCCTCGACGTCAACCTCCGCGCCGCCGACGAGATAGCCCGCCAGCTGCGCCTCCGCGACATGGGCGGCATCATCGTTATCGACTTCATCGACATGAACTTCGCCGAGCACCGTCAGAAACTCTACGAACACATGCGCGAAGTGATGGCCACTGACCGCGCCCGCCACAACATCCTGCCGCTGAGCAAGTTCGGCCTGATGCAGATCACCCGCCAGCGCGTGCGCCCCGCCCTCGACATCGAGACCGCCGAGACCTGCCCCTCATGCTACGGCAAGGGGCACGTGCAGCCTTCGCTGCTGTTCACCGACACACTCCACGAGAAGCTCGAATACCTGGTCAACACCCTTCAGGCCAAAGGGTTCGTGATGTACGTACACCCCTTTGTCGACGCCTACCTCAAGAAGGGTCTGCTGTCGCCCTACTGCCGCTGGCGCATGGAGCTGGGGCGCAACTTCAAGATCGTGCCCGACCAGTCGCTGGCCTACCTGCAATACCGCGTGATAGGCCGCGACGGCAACGAGATCGACCTCAAGGAGGAGAAGGACATGGCCTCATCATCAACCAAAAACAAGACCAAAGCCAAGACCCGCAACCCGCAGGAATGACCGCCCCGCCCGGGCCCATTCCCCCACCCAACACCGCGAGCCTGCCCCCGACCACCGGGAGCAGGCTCGCGCCGTTTATATTACCATAGTTTGGACTACTCACCAGCGAGCCGTTCTAACATATCAGTTGACTCGGCTGCTGGCGGATCTGCCATACCTGTGAATAGTAGGGCCGCACCCGGGACGTCTGGGATAACGGTGTGGGGAGCGACCCTGCTTGTGGGGGGAGGGATGGGGGTTAGCGGCCGCCGGGACTGTTGCCGGAGCCGGTGGTGCGGGCGGTGACGGTGGATGATGAGGTGCCGGCGGTGAGGGTGTAGCTCGAGCCGTTGGTCAGGCCGGGGCAGGTGATGAGGATGGCGCTGCCGGAGCTGCTGCCGGGGCCGCCGGGGCCGAAGCCGCCTCCGCTGCCCGACGAGGTGTAGTCGCTGGGCACGGTGAACTCGGCCAACACCGTCGAGCCGCTCTTGAGGGTGATGGTGGAGCCGGCGGTGGCTGAGCCGTTGCCGCTGACGTAGGGCTGGGTGGAGGCCGACGATGAGGGGGTGCCGTTGCTTCCGCCGACGGCCAGCAGGGTGCCTCCGGTGAAGATCACGGAGTAGCCCTCCTCGTCGTTGGCGTCAATGCCGGCCTCAGGGGATGAGGAGCCGAAGGCGCGGATGGTGCCGCCGTTGATGTAGAGGTTTCCGTTGGAGTCGAGTCCGTCGTTGTTGGTGGCTACGACGCAGATGTCGCCGCCGTTGATGCGCATGTGCGATGATGAGTTGATGGCGTCGTCGTAGGAGTGTACGGTGATTGTGCCGCTGTTGATGATGAGCTCACCCTTGCTCTCGATGCCTTCGGAGCGGCCGCAGGTGATGCTGATAGTGCCGCCGTCGACCTGCATGTAGGTGTCGGCCTTGATGCCTTTGGGGGAAGACTTTCTGTCGGAATCTATGTTGTCGGTACTGCCGGTATAGTTTTGGTTGATGGTGGAGCCGTTGTAGTATACGATGCCGCCTGAGGTGGTGATGTCGACTGTGCCGTCGGTGATGTAGAGCGAGCCGTCGCAGCTGATACCCTTGCCGCCTCCGCCAGTGGCAGTGAGGTTAAGTTCGCCGCCGCTGATGTTGATGTCGATGTCGGCCGACAGGCAGCTTGAGGCTTTGGTTTTGAGATTGGTGGAGTCCCAGACGCCGCCGCCTGCAACTTTGGCGGTGATGGTGCCGCCGCTGACGTTGATGTCGCCCTCGGTCTTGATGGCCTTTGAGGCGTCGGCGGTGACTTCGGCGGTGAAGGTGCCACCGGTGATGGTAGCCGTGCCGGTGTCCTCAGCCTCGCGGTCGGTGGAGTCCTTGAAGTCGACTTGCAGAGCGTCGTCGCCCACACCCTTGATGGTGATTGATCCGCTCTCCTGGAGGAAGTACTGGGCGCAGTTGATGCCGTCCTTCACAGCCTCGGTAATGGTGAGCGAGCAGTTTTTCAGCTCCACGTACTCCTTGGCGCTGATGGCGTGGCCCTTTTTGCCGGCCACAGTGAGCGCGCCTTTGCCCTTGAGCTCAAGGTGACCTTTGCAATAGAGGGCTGCCTTCTGTGAGCCTGACGCGCCGTCGGTCAGACAGTTGTCGGTGCCGTTTTTGGCGCTCACGGCGATGCGTTTGCCGCACTCTACGTCGATAGCCGCCCCGGTGGGGTTGGTGATGTCGACGCCGCACAGGTCGAGCGACATCTTATATGAGCCGTTGAGTGTGAGCGAGCCGTCGGTGGTCGTGCCCGAGAGGGAGTAGTTGATTTCACCGCAGGTGTCGTCGCCTACCGATGAGCTCTGGGTGATGGTGACGTGGGCGCCGTCGACTGTGGCGTCGATGTATTGTGCCACGTTGCCGGCCACAGTGACTGTTGCGGCAGAGCCGCTGTAGGCGATTTCGACGGTGTTGTCGTCCATGACGGTTTCAACCACGGTCATTGTGGAAATGTCGGCGATGTTGAACTCGCGGCCCTGCAGGGTCAGTGTTGAGCCGGCGGTAACCTGGCCGCGTCCCATCTGCGATGAGGGGAATGAGTAGGTGACAGCACCGGAGGTGACATTGAGCGAGCGCGCCCCGGCGGTGAGAGTGCAGAGGGCGGCTGCGAGGAGTATCATTGATTGCTTCATTTCACGGCGATTTTAAGGGTTTGCGACTCGGTGGTGATCACATAGTTGCCTGCGGGGAGCGAGGCTACAGCCTCATTGACAGAGGGGTAGGTGCCGATGAGCAGACCAGCCGGGGTGTAGACTGTGGCTCGCGAGTCAGTGGTGTCGGCGACAGTGAGAGCGGCTGAGCTGGTCTCGCTGAAGTAGAGGGCGCTGAGCGACTCGAGGGGCATCTCCATCGACTCAGAGTCGTTGGCGGCGTAGACTTTGCCGTTGGATATGGTGATTGAAAGCCCTTTGGAGGAGATTGACTTCACTTGGCCGTTGAGGTCCTCAAAGGACAGGAAATCGTCGGTTGCAGCGCCGGCGGTCAGCGTTGATGCCATGGCCAGAGCTGCGAGTAATGTGTGCAGGGATTTGTTCATGTAACGTTGTCTCTTTGTTTTCAAATTTTTGCAAACTTAATTAAAAAGTAATAGAAGCGCAAATTAAGGAATTAAATCTTCACGAGTTTGTAACATTGGAGTCTCGGGGGCTTACCCGGCGGCGGAACCGCCGGGCACGGTGGCGCTGCGCCTCAAGGGCGATGAGGGGTGAGGGAGTTTTGGGCGGTTTGGGTGATTTGGCGGGAGGTGCTTGGGTGATTGTCGGGAAAAAGTTGTATATTCGCGGATTGATATATCAAGGGGACTTCTATAAATTAAGTGCTCGTAAATTAGAAAAATAATTTGTATCTTT
>CAZVNS010000013.1:0-48120 GCA_964628905.1 uncultured Muribaculaceae bacterium
TGCAAGCCGCCGGCTTTGATATTACGTCTAACGGTGGGGTTTTATAGTTTAAAATGAAAAATGGCGTGACAATATATCATATAATAGATAAATTAGGCATCTTTGCATCATCAAATGAATTGTTGATATGACAAAAAGCACTATGGCTACCAAGTTGCCCCGGAAGCTTGAACAGAAAATGCAGATGATGGGAGACCAAATCAAGCTTGCTCGGCTAAGATGTAATCTTTCTATTGCTCAGGTGGCAGAACGTGCCACCTGCTCACCCTTGACAGTTGCAAGAATTGAAAAAGGTTCTCCATCTGTTTCAATCGGGATATATGCTCGTGTGCTTTACGCTCTGCAACTTGATGATGATTTGCTATTGATAGCAAAGGACGATAATCTTGGCAGAAATCTTAGAGCCTGTCCATAATATATTTTAACGCTGAGGAAGCCAGCCGTTGTAAGTGATCGAGGCTGCTCCGCGGTGGCGGGGCAGCCTCGATTGTTGTGTTGTGTGGTGAAGCTTAGAGGATGATCTTGGTCACCTTTGAGCCTTGGCGCATGATGTAGAGCTGGCCTTTGGCGGGCTCGTTGACGCGGATGCCCTGCAGGTTGAAGTATTCGGGTTCGGCGTCGAGGGCGTCGGCGTCGAGGGCTTCGATGCCGGTGTCGGTGGCGTCGTAGCGCAGCTCGATTGACTTCACGTAGAGGCGTTTGTCGCTCGACAGCGCAAGGTTGGTGAGGATTGTGGCGGCGTTAGCACGGCCGTTGGAAGCGGGGGCCACGTTGAATGTGTAATCCTGAAGCGAGCTGCCCAGGGCCATGGTGGTGCCGTTGACTGTCAGCGATGAGTTGTCGGTGCTGTAAGAGCGGGCGTTGACCACTACCGAGGTGTAGGGCTTCTGGTAGGTGGGGGTGATGTCGAGGTTGAGCTCGCCGCCACCATTTGATGAGCCGAACTTGATGCCGACGGTGCCGTAGTACACGCGGGTGGGAGTGCCGTTGACTGTCACGATGTCGCCTCCGCTGAGGCAGCGGGCGCCGAAGTTGCTGGCGGTGATGGTTGTGCCCTCGTTGCCGCCGTCGTCAAACACGATCATGTGGGAGTATGACTCGGTGGGGTCGTCGGGGTCAACCGGATCGGGGTCAACCGGGTTTGGATCTACAGGGTCGGGGTCAACGGTTGACTCGGCGTAGAATGTGATTGACTTCACGTAGACGCGCTTGGAGGCGGCTATTGTGAGGGTCTTGAGGTCAGAGCCGTCGAGCTCGAAGGTGTAGTCGTTGGTGCCTGAGGTGACTGACTGGGCATCCGAGCCGTTGACGCTGAGCGTGGTCGCGTCGGAGCCGTATGACTTGGCGTTGATCACTACCTTGGTCACGGGGAGCTGGTAGTCAGCGGTGAGGTCGAGTGCCAGCGTACCGTTGTTTTTGCTCGATGAGAACTTCAGGCCGTAGGTGCCGGGGTAGACGTACTTGGTGCTTGAAGTGTTGGAGGTGGCGATTTCGGCACCTTCCTCAACTTCAGATGCATAGAGCTTTGTTGATGAGTTGAGGGCGGTATTGGAGTCGGCGGTGTTGTTGCGGTATACGATCTTGAAGGTCGAGACCGTGGGGGCCTCCTCGCCGATGTAGATCTTGATGTTGGTGACTTCGCTCTCGAGGTCGCCGCGCTGAGTCCAGTACTCCAGTTCGCAGCTCTTGGCTATGGTGATGGGCTCGGTATAGGTGCCTTCGACCAGGTCGGAGCCGTCGTTGTACGTATACACATACTTGATTTCGTCGCCATCCTTGGCTGAAGCGGGGAGGGTGAGGGTGATGGTAACGGGATCGTCGCTCTCAACCACTGCTGCGGTGTAGTTGCAGAGGGGCTTGTCGATCTGCTCGCCGCCACACACGTCGAAGGTGATCAGGCCGGCTGCTGTCTCCTCGATGTCGGTCAGGGGCACGTCGATGGCCTTGCTTGCCCATGATGTGAGGGCCGGTGTGGTGGTGGAGGTGAACGATGTATTTTTGGCGGTGCCGGGGAAGGGGTACTGGCCCATGGTGTTGTAGTCCTCGTTGTTGGCCGAGCCTCCGGCCTCAACGATGTCGACATACTGGTGGGCGGTGTTGTTGGGGCAGTTCTGCTCCCAGATTGAGCTGTCGTAGTCGATGTGCCAGATGAGCATGCCGTGGCCGGGGAGGTATGCGTCCCAGTCAGATGCCTGGCGATTTTCGAGCAGGAAGAACTCGTTGGTGTTCTCGGTTGCGATCACGTAGCCCTTGTTGGATGTGAGCATGTGCTCAAGGCTCACCTTGCGTGCTTCGCCGGGCTTGAGCTCCTCGATGTCGGCCCAGCCCATGGCGTTGCGCTCATATATAGAGTATGTGGGAGGGGTGCGGGAGTCGTTGGTGTACGAGCCGTAGTCCATCAGCGAGTACTCGCCGGGGGTGAGTGTCTGATATGAGTTGTAGTCGGTGGTGTAGAGGTCGGGAAGGCCCATCACGTGAGAGAACTCGTGGCAGAATGTGCCGATGCCGTCAACGAGGTTGCTGGTGAGATACTCTGCCGAGCAGGCGTATGAGGCCACGTATTTGCCGTCGACATTGAGCGTCAGGCCGGCTCCGCGGATGTCCCACGAGTGGGGCCAGATGGAGTTGCTTGAGCCGCCCGAGGCCTCGCCCTGGCCGGCGTAGATGCAGTAGACGTTATCGATATAGCCGTCGCCGTCGGTGTCATACACCGAGAAGTCGGTGGTGGCGTCGAGCAGCTGTATGGCGTCGCGGATCATGTGGGCGGGGCGCACATCGTTGCCGGAGGAGTCGTTGGCTCCGTAGTACGACATATTGTTGCTCAGGGTCACAGGGCCGAGCACGTCGAAGTCGGGGGTGAACTTGCCGTTGGAGGCCGCCGTGAAGTAGTCAAGGGCTGAGCCGTTGGCGCCGCTCTGCGAGAACCCCTTCTGGGTGACCATGTTGGTGAAGTAATCCTTGGCGTTGGTGTAGGTGAATTTTGTGTCCTTGTACTGCACCAGGATGATCAGCGCCTTTGGGGAGCCGGTCACGGGATAGGTGTTGTCGGGGAACAGTCCGATGCCGCCGGGCCAGGTTGATGATGAGGCATTGGCAGCGGGCGAGCGGAACTGCGGCTTCATGGCTGCCTGACGCTCCGAACGGCGGGCGTTGGCCACTTTGGCGCCTTCGTTCACCATGGTGCTGAAGTCAACGCCGGCGAGGAATTGTGCCTGCTCCGATGTGCGCTGGGCCTTGTCGGTGGCTTGATGTTGTGATGCCACGGGGCGTCCCGAGGCGTCGGGTTGGGCTAAATAGTAGCCGTCGCCATCGGCCACCACCATCTGACCGTCGTCGGTGAGGTAGTAGTGGAAGAATTCGTCACCACGTTGGCTCAGGGTCACTTGTGAACCGTCTGGCTGGGTGAATGTCTGTGGGGTGCGGTAGGCCTGTACCGCTCCGCATAATGTGGGAATGGTGAGCAGCGCTGCTGCAAATAGACGTTTTAACATTTGTATGGCTAATGTATGATATAGATGTTATAGTTCGCAAAAATACAAAAAAGTTTTTAAGTTCTTAAGTTTTTAGGTTTTTAAGTTCTTAAGTTTTTAGTTTTTTAGGTTTTTAAGTTTTTAAGTTGTAGGGGGCGCACCCTGGCGCGTCCGCGGAAACGAGTTAACGGGTTAGGCGGATCACGAAGGCGATTTCGCCGGAGGTGAAGTCGGGAGGGAGGGTTTCCTTGACTTCGGCGATGGAGTAGGATGAGTCGAACTTGTCGATGGCTTCGCGGATTATCTGCCGGTGGCGGGGTGCCACTACGTCATCGGGGTTTACCTTGCCCTGCTCGACGAGCGTAGTGAGGTGCTTGTAGATGGTGTCGGGTGTGAGTCCGCGCCTATTGGCTATCATCTGAGGTGTCAGCCCCTGTCGCAGCAGTTGGTGGGTGGTCAATACGGTTTCCCCCTTGACGCGGGGTGCCTTCTTCTCCTTGGGCTGCTTTGAGGCGCGGCTTTGTCGGCGTCCGGAAGGGGCTGAGGGGGTGTCGAGCTCGGCTTTGGCCTTGGTGCTGAGGTATAGGGTGGGGGAGAAGGCCTCCTCGGTGAGGGTCGACATCAGCGCGGTCTTCAGCCGTAGGGTGTTGCGCAGGGTCGACAGGGCGTTGTTGTAGGTCTCGGCGGTCGACTTGTTGTCGATGTTGATGCTCACCAGGCCTAATATGGGGGCGAATATGGCCTGTAGCTGCGCCAGGAAGTAGGTCGCTGACTCGCGGATGCGTAGCTCGAGCTGTGTGCCTGCGATACGTCCGTCGGATGCGTAGGCCAGGGTGGTGTATTGGTCGCGGAAGCGTGCGGCCACCTCCATCAGTTGTGTCACAGCGGGTTGCGCTTCCTTGAGTGCCTTCAGCAGCGACGGTTGCTGTCGGCTCAGGTGCTCGTCGACCACGCGGGTGAGCCATTGCAGGTCCATCGACAGGGTGGTCATCGAGTATAGCTCGTCGAGGAGCTGCACCACATAATCGGTTTTGAGCCGTGGGAGCTGTTCGCGGCATTGTTGGGCGCGGCTTGTCTGCATGTCGATGTAGGAGTTGACGTTGGAGTCGGTGATCACCGAGCGGATGCTCAGGGGTGAGGCGAGCACCAGCCCCTGGAGCGAGCGGCAACGGCTCAGGGCCACGTAGGCTTGGCCGTGGGTGAATGAGGCGTTGATGTCGAGCACGGCTTGGTCGAATGTCAGGCCCTGGCTCTTGTGCACGGTGATGGCCCATGCCAGCCGCAGTGGTATCTGCGAGAATGTGCCCGCCACCTCCTCTTTGATTTCTTTGGTTTCGGGGTCGATGGCGTACTTGTTGTTTTCCCACGATACGGCGTCGACGTCGATGGGCCCGGTGTCGCCGGGGCAGGTCACCTGAAGCACTTTGCCGTCGCAGCAGGTCACGGTGCCGATTTTGCCGTTATGGTACGCACCGCCGGGGTCGTTTTTGACAAACATCACTTGTGCGCCCTCCTTGAGCGTCAGGCTATGGTCGGTGGGATAGCTGTATTCGGGGAAATCGCCTGTCACGCGGGCCTCGAAGGTGTGGCTGGCGGTGGGGAGTGCCAACAGCTGCTCGTTGTTGTATGTGTCGGCGGTATTGTTGTGGGTGGTCAGGCGTATCCACCCCGGCTCGTTGGGGCGGAAGCCGGGCAGGTAGCGCTGGTCGAGCTTACGGACGTCGGCGGGAGTGAGTCGGTTGTTGCGCACGGCGGCGAGCAGGTCGATGAATTCGCGGTCTTGCTGACGGTAGATGTGGGTGAGCTCGACGGTGACGTAGGGGGTAGACTGCAGGGCGTGGCTCGTGAAGAAGTAGGGGGAGTCGTATTGCTCCTTGAGTAGCTGCCACTCGTCGGCCTTGGCCACGGGCGACAGCTGCATCAGGTCGCCTATGAGCAACAGCTGCACCCCGCCAAAGGGGCGCGAGCGGTCGCGGTATTTGCGCAGGGTGTAGTCGATCTGGTCGAGCATGTCGGCGCGCACCATCGACACCTCGTCAATCACCACCAGGTCGAGCGAGCGTATCAGGTCCTTTTTCTGCTGGGGCATGCGGTAGTGCGACTGCCCCTCGCGCTCGGGGGCCGCAGGGTTGAACGGCCCGAACGGTAGTTGGAAGAACGAGTGTATGGTCTGCCCTCCGGCGTTGATGGCGGCCACGCCCGTCGGGGCGAGCACCACCATGCGCTTGGGCGACAGCTGGCGCAGCTTGCGCAGGAATGTGGTCTTGCCCGTACCCGCTTTGCCGGTGAGGAACACCGACACCCCGGTGTGGGCCACATATTGCCACGCCAGGTTCATCTCGGCGTTATGTTGTTGATATCCGGCCGCATCCTCAGCTGCGATACCGTTTGTGAAATCTATATCTGAGTCAGTGGTATACATGGTTTACAACACTGTGAAAAATATGATGAGTATGGGTCCGTCGACGGTGCAGAGTATGTTGGAAGAGTAGGTATACTTGCCTGAGTATAAGTGCTTACCGTCGTAAGTGGCGATGATTTTCGATGAGTAGGAATAATGTGAAGCGGCGCATTGTCGTGCTGGTGATTGGGTGATGCGCAAATGTACGCAAAATATCGTTACCGACAGAACCATAGCCCCAAATTTGACGTTCAAAGTGTAAACCATTTTCCTGCATTTTTTGAAGAAATCGCATAAAGAGGATGGTTTATTAAAAAATTATTATCTTTGTACGCAGAAAAGTGAGGGAAAACCCTCCACGACGAGAAAAAATGACACGATTTTACGCATGTCAGTATTTTTTAATGCTTCCACTTTACCAAAGTGGCAGCGGAATGTTGATTGCGTCAACTCATCAGTGAAACTCAATTACATTAATATATAATCCCGCTGCCCGATAGGCCAACGGGATTTTTTATTACATCATATTTATGCAACCGCGCCGAGTCACAATGCAAGGAGTAGCCGGATGCTACCACGACGCCGCAGCCCGCGGCTTCTTCGACGGCAGCAGGTGGAGACCGTTGAGCGCGAAACCTTCCCCTCGATGTTCGCCACCCTCGACACCGACGCCTCGCTTTTGGGCATCATGGCCATCGAGAACGCCATCGCCGGCTCTATCCCGGCCAACCACGAGCTGCTCCGCCTTGGCCACCACCGGATTATCGGTGAATATAAGATGCGCATATCGCACGTGCTCGCAGCCCTCCCACGCAAATTCGACCCCTCAAAAAAGATATGAAAGACCTGCTTCCCCTCAACCTCCCCGGCATCGGTGAGGCCTCAATGATCCTCATCGCCGGACCCTGCTCCGCCGAAACCGAGGAACAAGTAATGTCGACCGCCCGGCAGCTCGCCCACTATGGCATCAAGATATTCCGCGCCGGCATCTGGAAACCGCGCACCAAGCCCGGCGGCTTCGAAGGCGTAGGCGCCCCCGGCCTTGAGTGGATGCGCCGCGTCAAGGAGGAGACCGGCATGCTCACCGCCACCGAGGTGGCCAACCGCCAGCATGTGGAGGAGGCCGTACGCGCCGGCATCGACGTGCTCTGGATCGGCGCCCGCACATCGGCCAACCCCTTCGCCATGCAGGAGATAGCCGACGCCATCCGCGACAACGAGGCCACCGACCGCGTGGTGTTGGTTAAAAACCCAGTCAACCCCGACCTGGAGCTTTGGATTGGAGCCCTGCAGCGTCTCTACAACGCCGGCATCCGCCGTCTCGGCGCCATCCACCGCGGCTTCTCCACCTACGGACGCCACCTCTACCGCAACATGCCTGAGTGGCACATCTCCATCGAGCTGCGTCTGCGCTACCCCGACCTACCCATCATCGCCGACCCCAGCCATATCGGCGGTAAGCGCGAACTCATCGCCCCACTGTCGCAGCAAGCCCTCGACATGGGTCTCAACGGCCTGATCGTGGAGTCGCACTGCGACCCCGACCACGCCTGGAGCGACGCCGCCCAGCAGCTCACCCCCGAGAAACTCAACTTCATCATCAACACCTTAGTGGTGCGCCCCGTAAAGCAGACCACAGAGAGCCTCACCCTGCTACGCCAGAAGATCGACCAACTCGACGACGACCTGCTCGAAGTGCTCAGCAAGCGCCTCGAAGTGTGCCGCGAGATCGGCCAGTACAAGAAGGAGCATCGCATGCCCGTGGTTCAGGCCGACCGCTACAACCAGTTGATGGACAACCGCATCAGCAACGCCGCGCAATTGGGTCTGGGCGAGGAGTTCCTCGGCAAGGTGCTTCTGGCCATCCACGAGGAGTCAGTGCGTCAGCAGGTCGACGTGATCAACAGCATGATCCGATGAAGATACTGATTGTGGGAGCTGGCAAGATGGGGTCGTTCTTCTGCGACCTGCTCTCATTTGACCAAGACGTGGCCATCTACGACCCCGCCCCCGGCGTCTACATCCGCCTCCAAGGAGACCAGGCCGGCAAAGTCCTGATCCGGTAACCAGGAGAAAGGGGAAAGGAAACAGAGGCCGCCCCATCCGGGCGGCCTCTGCTGCATAGAAAGGGCGGGTAGGGTCGTTAAATAGTTATAGGCAAAACATTAGCGGGGAGGGTCGTAGACCCGGGTGTTAAAAAATCTAAATTGGTGTAACAGATTGGTAAAAAATGCACCGATGTTTGAAAAAAAGATTATAACTTTACCTCGCTGTATCTGATACCATACAGCCCTTATTTTGCAGGAAAAGACAACAACTTAATTATTAACCCAATAAATCAACCTTAAAACACAATGCAAATGAAACATTTGTTAGTTTCCGCACTGATGCTCGGTTGGGCCGTTGCCGGCAACGCCCAGTTGCTCAACGTCACCTCTATTGAGAAGGTCAACACTCCTCTCTCAATCGACCGCGCCGAAATCAGCCCCGACGGCCAGATGGTAGTAGCTTCTACCAACACCGACCGCACACTCCAGCAGGTTAACCTCGCCGACGGCAAGGCTAAGATGCTCGTAGCTGAAGGCTCTATCTCAGGCCTGCAGTTCACCGACGACGCTCAGAAGGTGGTGTATGTACACCGCTCGCAGAACGCCAACCACCTCCAGTACAAGGAAGTGCGCTCTATCGACCTCGCTTCCGGCGAGCAGATGCAGCTCTCTAAGCCCAGCCGCAACCTCAACGGTGTCGCAGTATCAGGCGCCAACGCCATGGTGATCGACAACAAGAAGATGCAGGCCCGCAACCTCAATGGTGAGAAACTTCAGAAGGCTCCCGTGGCTTCTGTTTACTACGGCCAGCTGATGATCACCACAAACGGCAACACCAAGGCCCTCAACCCCAACGGTAAGGAAGGTCAGAGCTACCTGTGGCCCTCAGTTTCACCCGACGGCCAGAAGGTGGTTTACTACCTCGCCAACTCAGGCTGCTATGTATGCAACATCGACGGCACAGGCGTGAAGTTCCTCGGCAACCTCCGCGCTGCTCGCTGGATGGGCAACGACATGGTAGTAGGTATGCGCGACGTTGACAACGGTGAGGTTGTCACCGAGTCAGCCATCATCGCCATGGACCTCAACGGCACCGAGCAGGCACTCACCGGCTCTGACGTGATCGCCATGTACCCCGCCGTAGCTGAGCAGGCCGGCAAGATCGCTTTCACCACCGAAGGTGGCGAGCTTTATGTAATCAATGTGGCACGCTAATCAATTTAGGCAATGAAAAAGATTCTTATGATTTCAGCTGCCGCATTGCTCTGTGGCGCTATGATCTCATCGGCCAAGACCGCCGATGAGCTTCGCATATACCTTAACCCCGGTCACGGCTCATGGACATCTAACGACCGCCCCATGAACACCCTGAAGGAGGTTAATGGTGAAGTAACTGTGATCAACCCCAACACCAAGGCCGGTACCGAGGCCAACTCCCCCGATACCACAGCTTTCTACGAGTCCAACACCAACCTTCGCAAGATGCTCGGCGCTCTCGACAAGCTCGCAAGCTACGGACTGAAGTTTGACCGCACCAAAAACCAGACCAACTCCAACCCTTATCGCGTAGGTGCTGCTCTCGACCTGAGCAACAATATCGTGATGAGCCACGTGATGGCCGGCCCCTATCCCCACGATCCCGACAACTCAGTGATATGCAACCGCAACCTCTCTGATATCCGTGAGGAGGTAGAGGTCAACAACTTCGACATGTTCTTCTCGCTGCACTCCAACGCAGCTACCGATGGCTCGACCGTCAACTACCACGCTATCTTCTATCGCGGCTGGTACTCCAACGAGTCGTTCGCAGCCAGCGGAGAGGAGCGCGGCTCAGGCGACTCTCAGGACACCCCTGACTTCGCTGCCGGCTCAATCGACATGGCCAAGGCCGCTGCCAAGTACACCTTAGGTCAGGTCCACCAGCACTGGACAGCCCGCACCAACGACGCTGTCGGCTCAGGCTGTGTAATCGGTGACGCTGAGTTCCAGAACGGTGGCTCTATCACCGAGAACAATGGCAAGGGCTACTCAGGCTACTACGGCGTATTGAAGCACGGCGTGCCCGGCTACCTGGCCGAAGGTTACTTCCACACCTACCAGCCCTCGCGCCAGCGCGCCATGAACTGGGATGCCGACCGCATGGAAGGCGTACAGTTCTGCCGCGGTATCGCCGACTACTTCGGTCTGACCAAAGAGACCACCGGCGACATCTACGGCGTGGTTCGCGACGTCAACCAGACATTCCACCACACATATTATACACCCCAGGGTGCGACCAACGACAAGTACCTCCCCCTCAATGGTGTCACCGTTATCCTCAAAAATGCTGAGGGCAACGAGGTTGACCGCCTCGTCACCGACGACTTCTACAATGGTGTGTTCGTGTTCGCCGAAATCGAGCCCGGAACCTACACTGTAGAGTTTGAGAAGGAAGGCTATAAGATGATCGACGGTGAGAACTACACCGTTGAAGTTGCCGCCGCCACCACCTCTTATCCCGAGGCATGGCTGGTCGACGTCAACTGGGAGCCCCCGACAGTTACCTACTACGACTACGACGACCCCCTGGCCGACGTAGCTGAGGCAGGTGCAGCCGGTGAGTATGTGATGGAGCAGATCTACACCGACGAGGCAATAGCTGACCTCGACGGCCTGAACGTTCGCCGCACCATCCTCCGCAATGGCAACCTCTATATATTCGCACTCGACGCAGAATCAACCCCCGTGATCAAGGTGATCGACGCCAATACCCGCGAGGTTAAGGCTACCGTGACCACCGAAGGCACCGAGGGTAACGTACGCGGCATCGGCGACATCGCCCTCACAGCTGATGGCGTGCTCGTAGCTGTCAACGCTTACACCGGTCTCGCATTCGGTGGCGACAACGTAGTGGCTATGTACCGCTGGGAGAACGACGAGAACGGCCTCCCTACCGGATCTCCCGTGCTTATGGGCAAAACCAACCATGCCGGTAACTGGACCACCGCCGAGTTAGGTAAGACTATGGCTTACAAAGGCACTATCGCCAGCGGTGTGCTCTACTTCGCCAACAAGTCAGCCGCCAACAACAACACCCGTATCGAGGTTGTCAACATCGAGGACGGTACCGTTGGATCATACTGGCATGAGAACTTCAACTCAATGACAGGCCATATCGTAACTGACGCTGACCTCGGCGACTATCAGTGGAGCGTATCTCCTCTCCATGAGGATCACCTGGTGTTCACCGCTCAGAACTGCACTCCCTTCGAGATTAAGCTCGCAGGTGCATCTGCAGGCATTCCCACCTTCGTAGCCGAGATCCCCGCCGACATGCTCGAGGGTACAGGCTTCCGCGGCCAGTTCTTCAAAGTGGCCGGTGAAGTGTTCTTCGTAGCTCCCACCTCTGACGAGGATGGCAACAACACCGGTGTACAGGTGCTCAACGTCACCGCCGGTCTCGACAAGGCTAAGGCCGTATCGACCACCAACACCACCATGGCCGTTCCCGAGGTAGCTTCTCAGGCTCGCGCATGGACTGAGGTTGGCGCAGGCGTAGCTTCATCCAACGGTGCCATCACCGTGAAGCGCAACGCTAACACCGACGCTTACGAGGGTCACACCCTTGACCTCTACCTCACCCGCAACAACGGTCAGGTAACCCGCTTCTCTACCGAAGGCATCGAGCAGCCCGTAGGCCGCGCTAACTTCGCTTACGACCTCGCTCAGACCCTCGATAACGATGTCTACACCATCACATTCAAGACCACCGGTGCAGCTCCTGAGGCCAACCTCATCCTCACCAACGTCGACAATGCTGACGACGTGCTGACATTCCCTATCGGCGAAGTAGCCCTTGGCGAGAACACAACCACCCTTGATGCCGGCACCCTCCCCGAGGATGCAAGCTACAACTGGGCTATCGAGATCGTCGACAACCCCGTTGCCGCCGCCGGTAAGTTCTACAACCAGAAGCGCGAAATGTCAGGCGGCCTTGTTAACCAGCGCGGAGGTGTGGTAATGATCACCGATCCCGAGCAGGAGAGCTTCGGTACCATCATGATGAGCGTAGGTTACGCTCAGGGTATCGACGTGTTCACCCCCGCTCTTGAGCTCCAGGGCAACTACCATAATGGTGCCTCTACAATGGATGCCACCAACGGCTCATCACTGATGCGTGGTGGCGAGCGCGACGGTAAGGCCGTCTTCACCGACTGGTCAGACGGTGGCGCAGGCTACTGGCAGTTCGATCCCAAGGATCAATCTCTCACCAACATCCTCGCCGGTACAAGAGATGCAGGTGGCGCTTACACCCTCGATGACGTAGCCTTGGGTGGTGGTGCAACCTGTTTCGAAGTTGCCGGTAAGGGCGAAGATGAGAAGATCTACGTATTCTGCGAGGACTATCCCACCGCAGATGCCAACAACATGATCCGCTACTCATCAGCAGGCAAGTCGATCATCGACATGGCTCCCGACCAGGTATGGACTTCTGACAATGGCTTCGGCAACATCCACGGTAAGTATCTCAACGTCAACGTTGAGATCAACGCCATACCTCAGGGCCTGATTATCAACCAGAACCGTAACAACGCCAACTCAGCAGGCTGCCCCTGCTTCGAGTTCTACACCTACGATGGCAAGCTCCTCCTGAGCTCAGCCGACGACGACTACATCGACTTCTACCACAGCTGCTCAGGCGGTATCGCCGCTACTGCTGACGGTAAGGTGATGGCCGTTCCCACCTGGGGCAATGGTATCATGATCGTCGACATCGACTGGACCGACGCTGAGAAGCCTGTGCTCAACCACCGCTACACCATCTCTGCTCCCTCTTCAGGAACATCAGGTGAGTACACTCAGATGATATTCGACCCCGCAGGCAACCTCTACGCATTCGACCGCGCAGCCGGTCTGCAGATGTTCGTGCTGAAGAACTCGGCTCCTAAGGCTGTTACTCCCGCTCGCTCAGAGTTCGTCGTTAAGGGTTCGCAGTCAGGCGTTGAGGATGTACGCGTAAGCGAAGCTGCCAACGACGCACCCGTAGAATACTTCGACCTCCAGGGCCGTCGTATCCTCGAGCCCGCCGCCGGCACCGTAGTGATCCGCCGTCAGGGTGCTGACGTTCAGAAGATCGTTATCCGCTAATCCGGATTAACCACCCATAATCGCGAGGGGCGCGGCCTGGTGGCCGCGCCCCTCTTGTGTTTTGCGGGGCCGGAGGCCCCGCCCCTCGATCGACTTAAATCGAGAGAAATCGAGAGAGCTCGATCGAAACAGCAAAGCCGCGCAACCCCGGTGAGGGGTGCGCGGCTTTGTGTGTCGTTAGGGTGGTGGTTACTTCAGGCGGGCTTGGATGGCCTCGGTCTCCTTCTCGTAGCCGGGCTTGGCAAGAAGCGCGAACATGTTGCGCTTATAAGCCTCGACGCCGGGCTGGTTGAAGGGATTGACGCCGAGCATGTAGCCGCTGATGCCGCAAGCGATCTCGAAGAAGTAGATCATCTGGCCCAAGTAGAGCTCCTTGAGTTCGGGGAGTGTCAGATGGATGCAGGGCACGCCGCCGTCGACGTGAGCTATGCGGGTGCCGAGTTCTGCCATCTTGTTGACCTCGTCGACGCGCTTGCCGGCGATGTAGTTCAGGCCGTCGAGGTTGGCCTCGTCGGAGGGTATCACCACGGTGCGCTGCTGACGCTCCACGGAGATCACTGTCTCGTAGATTGAGCGCTCGCCATCCTGGATCCACTGGCCCATGGAGTGGAGGTCGGTGGAGTTGTCGACGGCTGCGGGGAATATGCCTTTATGGTCCTTACCCTCGCTCTCGCCGTAGAGCTGCTTCCACCACTCGCCGAAGAAGTGGAGTTTGGGGTTGTAGTTGACGAGGATTTCGATTTTCTTGCCGTCGCGGTAGAGGGTGTTGCGAGCTGCGGCGTAGATCATGGCGATATTGTCGGCCGAGGGCTTGGTGCAGAGATGCTGCATGGCGCGGGCGCCCTCGATCAGGGCGTCGATGTCGTAGCCGGCCACGGCGATGGGGAGGAGTCCCACGGGGGTGAGCACAGAGAAGCGGCCGCCTACGGAGTCCTCGATCACGAATGTCTTATAGCCTTCCTCGGTGGCGAGCTGGCGCAGTGCGCCGCGGTGGGCGTCGGTGACTGCCACGATGCGCTTCGAAGCCTCGGCTTTGCCCATCTGAGCTTCGAGCTGGGACTTGAGCAGGCGGAATGCGATGGCAGGCTCGGTGGTGGTGCCCGACTTGGATATTACGATGATGCCAAATCGCTTATCCTTGAGGTAGTCCTGGAGTTCGGCCAGATAGTCCTCGCCGATGTTTTGTCCGGCGAAGAGCACTTCGGGGTTGTTGCCATCCTTGCGGTAGGGGGCGAAGGCGTTGTTGAGGGCCTCGATCACGGCTTTGGCGCCGAGGTATGAGCCGCCGATGCCGATTGATACCACTACGTCGCAGTTGTCGCGGAGGGTCTTGGCAGAAGCCTTGATGTCGTTGAGCAGAGCGGCATCGGTGCGGGTGGGTAGGTCGACCCAGCCTAAGAAGTCGTTGCCGGCGCCATCACCTTTAACTACAGTGTCGAGGCACTTCGCGGCCTCGTTGAGAGCCGCGTCGGTGACCTTCACGGTGTCTTTAACATTGATTTTGATTAGTTCCATATAGCTTTAGGTTATGAGATTTTTTAGAGTTGTGAAGGTTTTTAGAGTTGCGCCCTGCGGGCCGCTCTGCCCGGTGGGGTGTTGGCTCCGCAAGCCGGCTCGCTGTGCTCGCCGCCATGCGGTTATGTAGAGGGTCGCCCTGCGGGCTTTAAGGACACTAAGGCCGGGGAGCCCTATTGATTTAAACGGTTGTCTCCGCCGCAAAGTTACAAAAAATCTTTGTCTGCGGAAAAATCACTATCTTTGTAAGCTATTATTTCAAAAAACCAACAGATGTTATGAAAAAAATTGTTCTTGCCATTTTGTTGGCCGGGGCAGCGTCGATGATGCAAGCTGAGCATCTTAAGAGCCTGAACCCCGCCTACTTTGACAACTCCACACCCGCCGGCACTGACTTCTACAAGCACGTGAACAGCGGATGGCAAAAAGCTTACCCCCTGACCCCGGAGCACTCGCGCTACGGATGGTTTAACGTGTTGAACGACACCAGCCAAGAGCGCGTGAAAAACATCGTGCTCAACCTCGCCTCGACCAATCCAGAGCCGGGCACAGTGGCCTACAAGGTGTCGACCATCTACAACCAGGCCATGGACTCGATACGCCGCAACCGCGAGGGAGCAGCCCCCATCCAGCCCGGTATCAAGAAGATTCAGAACGCCAAGCCCGAGGAGATGTACGACCTCTTCGTATGGATGCAGAAGGAGGTGGCCGATCCGTTTATCGGCGCCGGCCCTATGGAGGATCTGGCCAACTCGCAGCAGTATGCCATGTATCTTAGCGGCGCAGGCCTGGGCCTGGGCGACCGCGACTACTATCTGCTCAACGATAAGGACAACACCAAGGTGCGCAACGCCTACAAGAAGCTCATCACCGACGAGATGCAGCTCGCCGGCTTCTCGAAGAAGGAGGCCAACCGCATCATGAAGAATGTGATGAAGATCGAGACCCTGATTGCTGACTCCACTTGGACCCGCGAGCAGTCGCGCGACATCCCCGCGATGTACAACCTCCGCACCATCGAGCAGCTCAAGGCTGACTACCCTGCCATCGACTGGGACACCTATTTTATGGCTACCATGGGCATCCCCACGCCTGAAACCGTGATCGTGACCACCCCCAACACCGTGCTCCAGGGCGCCAACCTGATGAAGTCGCTCACCGACCGCGAAATAAAGGACTACTACCTGTGGAAATACGTGTCGGGCGCAGCCGGCAAGCTCTCCGACGACTTCACCAACGCTCAGTTTGAGTTCTCAAAGGTGATGAGCGGCGTGCAGCAGCAGCGTCCCCGCTGGAAGCGCGCTCTCGGCGCTACCGAGGGTGCCATGGGCGAGGCTATCGGCCAGCTCTACGTTGAGAAATACTTCCCCTCATCGTCGAAGGAGTATATGATCGGCCTGGTTGAGAACCTGCGCACAGCCTTAGGCAAGCACATCATCAACCTCCCCTGGATGAGCGACGAGACCAAGCTCAACGCCATCAAGAAGCTCAACTCAATCACCGTGAAGATCGGCTATCCCGATAAGTGGAAGGACTACAACACACTCGAAATCGACCCCAATCTGTCGTACTACGAGAATATGCACAATGTGTCGATGTGGCACCAGGCTGAGAAGTATGCCAAGTGGGGCAAGCCCGTTGACCGCACCGAGTGGGGCATGACACCTCAGACCATCAACGCTTACTACAACCCGCTGGCCAACGAGATAGTGTTCCCCGCTGGCATCCTGCAGGCTCCCTTCTTCGATCCTGAAGCCTCTGACGCTGAGAACTATGGCGCTATCGGCGTGGTAATCGGCCACGAGATGACTCACGGCTTTGACGATCAGGGGCGCAACTTCGACGACCAGGGTAACATGGTGAACTGGTGGACCGACGAAGACGCTGTAGCCTTCGACGCCCTGACCAAGGGCCTGGTAGCGCAGTTCGATGAGGTGGAGGTGCTCCCCGGCCTTCACGCCAACGGCCAGTACACCCTTGGCGAAAACATCGCCGATCAGGGCGGCCTGCGCATCTCGCGCACCGCATTCCTCGACTCGCAGCGCAAGAAGGGCGTAGATGTCAACTCTGAGGAGTCTAAAATCGACGGCCTCACCCCCATGCAGGCGTTCTACATGAACTACGCCAACGTATGGGCCCAGAACATACGTTCCGAAGAGATGCGCTCACTCACCACAGGCGATGTGCACTCGCTCGGCGAGAACCGCGTCAATGTGACCCTGCGCAACATCACCCCATTCTTCGAAGCCTTCTCCATCACCGAAGACCAGCCCCTCTACCGTGCTCCTGAAGACCAGATAGTAATCTGGTAATGAACATCCGACGATCCACATACAAGCTGCTTGCGGCGACCGCGCTCCTCTGGGGCGCGGTCGTGGCAGGTTGCTCGTCGACCAAGCATGTGCCCCAAGGGGAATACCTGCTCGATGATGTGGACGTGAAGATCCTCGACAACGACGAGGTCAAAAGCGCCGACCTCTACTACTATCTTAGGCAGACCCCCAACCACAAAGTGCTGGGTTTCGCCAAGCTACAGCTCGCCACCTATAACCTGTCGGGCAACGACACCACCAAATGGTACACCCGCTGGTTCCGCAAGCTGGGCCAGCCCCCGGTGATCTACGACTCCACCATGGTAACAGCGTCGGTCGAACAGCTCAGCCGCGCCCTCGCCAACAAAGGTTATCTCGACGTGGAGGTGACCTACGACACCATCGGCGATCTCAAAAACAAGAAGATGGATGTCAAATACTATGTGCGCACAGGCACACCCCACACCATCAGCTCTATCAACTACGAAATCCACGACTCGACCATCGACTCGATCATCAGTGCCTCCCCCCAGATGAAGACCCTGCGCATCGGCGACCGCTTCGACCGCACCGAGCTCGACAATATGCGCTCCGGCATAGCCCGGCATCTGCAGCAGCGCGGCTACTACACCTTCACCAAGGACAATATCACATTTTACGCCGACACCGCGGCCAACTCCAAGGAGATCGACCTGACCATGGTGATACGCACCCCCAAGCGCGTGATCTCCACCGGCCAGTCACGCAGCCCGCTGCTCGACGCTCCCGCTGCCACCCCCGACTCCCTCTACCACCAATACTACTTCGGCACGGTGACCTATATCACCGACTTCGACGCCACAAGCTCCGAGGCCGTGCAGCGCATAGCCACGGCCGACTCAGTGAGCTACAAGGATATCAACATACTCTACGGCCCCGACCACTACCTCGCCCCCGGGATACTCTACGAAAACTGCTTCATAGTGCCCGGCCACCGCTACACCCCCGAGGCCATCAACCGCACTTACGAAGCCCTGGGCCGACTCGCCATACTCAAATACGTGAGCATCCAGCTCAAGCCTGAGGTCGACGCCGATGGTCGCGAAGTGCTCAACGCCTACATACTGCTCGACCGCACCCGCAATCAGGGCGTCACCCTCGAGCTTGAGGGCACTAACTCCGAGGGCGACTTAGGTTTCGGCGTCGGTGTCACCTATCAGCACCGCAACTTAGGGCACGGGGCGCAGCTGCTTACCACCAAACTCCGCACCAATTACGAGAGCTTGTCAGGTCACTTCGACGGCCTCCTCCATAACCGCTACAGCGAGTATGCGGCCGAGGTAGGGCTGACGTTCCCCAAATTCTTAGCTCCCTTTCTGCAGCGCGACTTCAAGCAGCGCGTCAGAGCCACCACTGAGCTCGACGTGTCGTTCAACTACCAGGAGCGACCGGAGTATACCCGCATCATCTCCGGCGCCGCATGGAAGTACAACTGGAACAACCGCAACAACACCATACGACGCACCTTCGACCTGATTGACGTCAACTACGTGTACCTCCCCCACAGCACCATCAACTTCATCGACGAGATAGCCCCCGCCAACCCGCTGCTGCGCTACAGCTACGAGGACCACTTCATAATGCGCATGGGCTACACCTACCGTCGCACCAACCGCCGCATAGCCGGAGCGATGGAGAATGCCTGGCGACAGCCGTCGGTGTACTCGCTCCGTGCCTCGGTCGAAACCGCCGGCAACTTGCTCTACGCCATATCGTCGCTCAGCGGCCAGCACCGCAGCTACGGTGCCTACAAGATATTCGGCATCCAGTACGCGCAGTATGTCAAGGGTGAAGTCGACTACTCATGGACACGCCACCTGGACCTACGCAACGCCATCGCCGTGCATGGAGGTTTCGGCATCGGTGTGCCCTACGGCAACTCATCGATGATACCGTTCGAAAAGCGCTTCTACGCCGGCGGCGCCAATGGCGTGCGCGGATGGAGCGTCAGGGCACTTGGCCCTGGCGGCTACGACGCCCACAACTCCACAACCGACTTCATCAACCAATGCGGCGACATACGCCTCGACATGAGCGTGGAGTATCGCGCCAAACTGTTCTGGGTGTTTGAGGGCGCTCTCTTCATCGACGCCGGCAACATCTGGACGATACGCGACTACGAGAACCAGCCCGAAGGCGTGTTCAAATTCGGCACCTTCTGGAAACAGATCGCGCTGGCCTACGGCGTTGGCCTGCGCATGGACTTCACATACTTCCTGCTCCGCTTCGACCTGGGTATGAAAGCCCATAACCCCGCCATCGGCCAGGAACCGTGGCCGCTGCTACACCCCCGCTGGCGCCGCGACGCCACCTTCCACTTCGCCGTCGGCTACCCCTTCTGATGGCCTCTCGGCCCTCAGCCTTAAAGTCCTTAGCGACTAAAGTCCTTAACGACCTTAACGCGGACGCACCAGGGTGCGACCTTACTCGCGGACGTAACTTAAAGCTTAAAAATTTAAAAACTTAAAAACTTAAAAACACTCCCCCATGGCCTTAGTGATATTTGATCTTGACGGTACGCTGCTCAACACCATCAGCGACCTTGGCGAAGCCGCCAACTACGCCCTCCGCGAGTCGGGCTACCCCGAACATGCCCTCGCAAGTTACCCCCTCTATGTGGGCAACGGTATCACCAAACTGCTCGAACACGTGCTCCCCGAGGAGGGACGCAGCGAAGATAACATCAAGCATGTACGCGAGAAATTTAAGGCATATTACGACGAACATCTGTGGGTGCACACCCAGCCATATCCCGGCATTGAGGAACTGCTGCGCACCATCAAGGCCCAGGGTGACAATATCGCAGTGGCTTCCAACAAGTATCAGAGCGCCACAGCCAAGCTAATAGAGCATTTCTTCGGCGACCTGGAGTGGAGTGCCGTTGAGGGGCAGAAGGAGGGGTATCCGCTGAAACCCGACCCCTCGATTGTGTTCGAGATACTCTCAAGGGTGCCCACGCCCAAGGCTGAGGTGCTGTATGTAGGCGACTCGGGAGTGGACATGGAGACCGCCCGCCGGGCTTGTGTGGCCTCGTGCGGGGTGACGTGGGGGTTCCGTAATGTCAAGGAGTTGCGTCAGGCTTACGCCCAGTATATCGTCAATCGCCCGTCTGAAATAATAGATCTAATCCCGTGATGCGGTGATGAGCAGCGCCTGGCGGGGGTAAGTGGCTCCGTCCGGGATGCCGAAATGACGTGAGGCGCGCACGCCTACGACCCATATCGGTATGTCGCCGTGGTATAGTATGGGGAAGTCTGGGCGTTGTGCCATTGGGATATCGGCCTCGCACAGCAGGTCGCTCACGAGCTTTGACCCTTGCATGCCGAAGGGGTCGAAGCGTAACCCCTCGCAGGTAGTGCCAAGCCGCAGTTGCGCCACATCAACCGACTCAGCGTCGAGGATGATCTGTGATCGTGAGCAGCGCAGGTCGGATGGGGACTTGATCGTGATGGTTTCAAAAGTCAGTTCAGGAAGCGTTGGCGCGGTTGGTGCGGGGCGCAGGAAGCCGTGCCGCAGTTCATAGTTGCCAAATCGTCGGCCGGTGATGCCAACATCAGCCATTATATCGCGCACCATCTGCGTCGTCACCCCCTGTGGGTGGATCATGCGGTAGAGAGCATCGGTGGGAGATGCCTCATGGGCGCTGATTGAGGCGACATCGATTGATCCGTCGGCTTTGAGATAGGTTGCGTTAAGTCGTAGGGTGTCAGCGTCGAGCGTGATGCTCTGCTGGCGAAGCACCTCCATCGAATTGGCTATGGCCTCTATGGAGCCGGGAAATAAGTTGGCCAACATCGGCAGGATGTGGTGGCGGATGCGGTTGCGTTTGTAGTCGTCGGAGGCGTTTGAGGAGTCATCGACGTATCCAAGGCCGTTGGCCTCGATGTAGTCCAAAATCAGCTCCTTGGGCGCGTTAAGCATAGGACGCAGTAGATGGTTTTCGCTGCGCACGGCCATCCCTGCCAAGCCCTTCACGCCGCTTGAGCGTAACAGGTTGAGGAAGAAGGTCTCCACGTTGTCCTCACGGTGGTGGGCAACGGCGATATAGTCGAGCCGGTGGGCGGTGCGGTACTGCTCGAAAGCCGCGTAGCGCATGTCGCGGGCTATCATCTCCACAGACTGACCCGAGGTCGATGCCTTACGGCCGGCTACGTCGCACTGCTCAATGCGCAGGGGTATGCGCAGCTGCCGGCAGAGGTCGACGCAGAAACGCTCGTCGCGGTCGCTCTCCGGGCCGCGCAGGTGGAAATTGCAGTGCAGGGCGTGACATTCGTGCCCCAACGAGTGCATGGCGTGGAGCAAGGCCACGGAGTCGGAGCCGCCGCTGAGCCCTACGCAGAGGCGCATCGGTGTGGTGCCGATTGCCCGGGTGATGGCATGGAGCAGCGGGTGAGGTGACATCAGGAGTTGATAGCTTTCAACGCCAGGCCCACGCGCTCGTGCAGTCCGAACAGCAGATTCATGTTGTGCACGGCTTGTCCGGCGGCCCCTTTGGTGAGGTTGTCAATCACGCCGGTGACCACGAGGTTGCCATCTACCTTGTCGATGTGGAGCAGGCACTTGTTGGTGTTGGTGACATCGCTCAACAGTGGCATGCGCGGGGTGATGAAAGTGAAGGAGTGGTCGGAATAGAAGTCCTCATACAATCGGATTACTTCGTCGAGCTCGAGCGGGCATTGCAGATATGCCACGGCGTGGATACCGCGGGTGTGGGAGCCGCGGATGGGAGTGAACGATATGGGGGCGTTGAAGCTCGACTGGAGCGATTGGAGGGTGGCTCGGAGTTCCTCGACCTGGCGATGCCCTAATGGCCGGTCAATCACCACCGGGTCGGTGGTTGAGGTCACGGCCACAGCTGTAATGGGTGAGTTGAGGAGCAGGTTTTTGGCCAAGGGGAGCAACGCTAAGCCCAACACCGAAGCCATAGCCGACGGCACGGAAGCATGCGTGGCGCCGCGCACCAGGGCCTTGCGGTTGAGTTCGGGCAGACCGTAGACGAAGTTTGATGCCTCGCCGTCGATGCGGAAGTCGGCGGAGAGGTCAACGATGCGTAGCTTCTCCGGTATCACGGTGGTAGACAGCAGCGCCTTGGAGCGGCCGTCGGTGGTGCAGAGGAAGAGCACGTCGATCGAGTTGAAGTCGATGTTGTCGGTGAAACGCAGGTAGGTTTCGCCAATCAGCCCCTTGTGGGTGTCAGAGATGAGGCTACCGGTGGAGTTGGGCGCGTTGACCCACGCGATCTCCACGTCGGGGTGGTTGATGAGTATGCTGAGGAGCTCGCCGGCTGAGCGGTTGGTGCCTCCGATGACGCCCGCTCGTATCATAGGTCGGCGTTTTCTGGAGTGTTGAAAAATTGATCGCGCGCTGCTTGCATAACAGTCACTGGGAGCATTGTGGAGAAGAGCGCGAAGAGCATCTGTGGAGTGGCCTTGGGGTTGACGGCAACGAACACGGTGTCGGCTCCGGAGATGGTGCCGAGAATGTAGTCTGACCCCAGCGTGTCCATGTCATAGGCTAGCCCCGAAGCGTAGCCGTTGCGGGTCTTGATCACTACGATGTTGCCGCTGAGCGCGATGGAGAGGACCGCGGGATGCATGGGCGACTGAACGACGCCGGCCACCGATGGGTCGGTGTTGCCATTGTCGGTGTCGACAATCACGTAACGGTATCCACCTAAGTCGGTGGGCACTTTGGTGGTTTTGAGGGCTTTAAGGTCGCGCGATAGGGTGGCTTGTGTTACCACATAACCTCGGCGTGCCAGCTCTTTTGCTAATTCCTCTTGGCTGCCGATGCTGTGATTGTTGAGTATGTCGACAATGATCGGCAGGCGGGACTTACGACGTTTCATATTGGTTTATTTTTGTATAATGCAAAAATAAATAAAAATGTTATTACGCAAGCAAAAAAGCATAAAATTTCACATATTCACCCCACTATTTTTGTGTATGGTCCAATCTGTCAGACACTATTTTTCATCCGACGTAAAAATAGGCCAGCTCTTGTGGGGCTGGCGTAATTTTTTAGGGGAAGAGGTGGCGGTAGATGCGGTCGGTGGCGCCGAGGTGGTGGGAAATGTAGGCTGAGGCGGCGCCGCCGGAGCGGACTCGGAGCGCGGGGTCGGAGTGGAGTTGGTCGAGGGTGCGGGTGGCGGAGTCAGCGTCGGCGATGGTGTAGGCTGCGGAGCAGGCTATCAGGTCGGCGGCTTCTTTGAATTTGCCATGTTTGGGACCGAACACCACGGGGATGCCGTAGACGGCGGCCTCGTTGATATTGTGTATCCCGGTGCCGAACCCGCCGCCGATGTAGGCCACGTCGGCAAGCCGGTAGAGGCGCGACAGCAGTCCGAAGGAGTCGATGATCACGGCCTTGATCGCGGGGTTAGAGGCATCGGCGTCGGTCCACTCCGACAGTAGACGCGACTGGCCGTCGATGCGGCTGCGTAGCACCTCAAGGCGGTGGTCGTCAAATTGGTGAGGGGCGATGATGGCGCACACGTCAGGGTGGGCGTTGAGCCAGGGGATATACAGATCCTCGTCAGGCTCCCAGCTGCTGCCGGCCACCAGGGTGAAGCGTCCGCGGCAGAAGTCGCGCAGGGCGGCTGCTCCTCCATCGGGCAGGTTCTTGACGTCGTTTACGCGGTCGAGGCGTGTGTCGCCGTTGATGGTGACGTTGGTGAGCCCTATGCCTTGAAGCAGCTGCTGCGATGTCTCATCTTGCACAAACATGTGGTCGAAGCATCGTAGCATCTTGCGGAACATCCCACCCCAGGGGCGGAAGAAGATCTGTCGCGGGCGGAATATGGCCGAGATGAGGTAGGTGGGGATATGGCGCTCGCGTAGCTGCTGAAGATAGTTGCCCCAAAACTCATATTTGATGAATATGGCCATCTCGGGACGGAGTATGTCGACGAGGCGGCGGGCGTTGCGGGGTGTGTCGAAGGGGAGGTAGACCACCACATCGGCCAGGTCGTAGTCCTTGCGCACCTCGTAGCCTGAGGGGGAGAAGAACGACAGGCAGATGCGCATCTCGGGTTGCTGAGCCTTGATTTTCTCAAACAGTGGCCGCCCCTGCTCAAATTCGCCGAGCGACGATGCGTGGATCCACACCCAGCGTCCGGGATGCGACTCCACGGCTTGGCGCAGGCGCTCGAAGGTGTGGCGCTGACCCTCCACCATGGTTTTGACCTTGGTGGAGCGGAGTGCTGCCAATCGGGCGGCTCCGGCGTAGCAGTGCAGACCTATATTGTAAAGCGGTGACACGCTGCGTTGTTTATGGTTGGGGGATGGCTGCGATGGCGGCCTCTACGCGGCGGGCTGTCTCGTCGATGCCCATCAGCTCGGTGATGTCAAACATGTGGGGGCCGCGGCATACTCCCACCACAGCCAGGCGCAGGGCGTTCATCACATTGCCCAGGTGGTAGCCGTTGCCGCTGATCCATGCGAGCACTGCCTCTTCGGCGGGCTTTGACTCCAGCGAGGGTAGTGAGCGCATCTTCTCGATGAGGGCGCGGAGTATGGCGGGGGTGTCGGCGCTCCAGCGTTTCTTCACATCCTTCTCGGCGTAGGTGGTGGGCGCTTCGAAGAAGAATTGCCCTTGTTCCCAAAGGTCGTCGAGCAGGTTGGCGCGGCCCTTGACCATGGCCACGGCACGGCGTATGTAGTCGTCGGTGAAGTTGTCGGGGTCGACGCCATGATCGCGCATCACGCCCTTGAACTGCTCGGCGAGCTCGGCCTCATCAATCATCTGGAGGTATTCGTGGTTAAACCATTTGCCTTTCTCGAAGTTGAAGCGTGCGCCGGAGCGTGAGCAGTGGTCGAATGAGAATTTCCGGATCAACTCGTCCATCGACATTATCTCGGTGTCGTCGCCGGGGTTCCAGCCTAAGAGCGCCAGGAAGTTGATGACGGCCTGGGGCAGGTAGCCCTTCTCGCGGTAGCCTGATGAAATCTCGCCGGATTTGGGGTCGTGCCACTCCAGGGGGAACACCGGGAAGCCCAGGCGGTCGCCGTCGCGTTTCGACAGCTTTCCTTTGCCGTCGGGTTTGAGCAGCAGGGGGAGGTGGACGAATGCGGGAGCCTCCCAGCCGAATGCCTCATACAGTAGGGTGTGGAGGGGTGATGAGGGGAGCCACTCCTCACCGCGGATCACGTGGGTGATCTTCATAAGATGGTCGTCGACGATGTTGGCCAGGTGATAAGTGGGAAGGTCGTCGGCGCTCTTGTAGAGCACTTTATCGTCGAGCACGTCGGAGTTGATGGTCACCTTGCCGCGAAGCAGGTCGTTGACCTCCACGTTGCGTCCCGGCTCGATTTTGAATCGCACCACGTGGGGCGTGCCGTCATCAATCAATGCTTTGACCTCGTCGGGGCTCATAGTGAGCGAGTTGCGCATCTGCCCGCGAGTCTTGGCATCGTATTGGAAGTTGGGGGTGGCGGCTCGTGCGGCCTCAAGCTCCTCGGGTGTGTCGAAGGCTATGTAGGCTTTGCCGTTGTCGAGCAGATATTTGACCCACTCGCGGTAGATGTCGCGGCGCTCGCTCTGCTTGTAGGGGCCGTAGACCCCACCCTCGCGCACGCCTTCGTCAATCTCGATGCCGAGCCAGCGCAGGGCTTCGTTGATATATTCCTCAGCTCCGGGGACGAAACGGTGTGAGTCGGTGTCCTCGATGCGGAGTATCATCTTGCCCCCTTGCTGGCGGGCGAAGAGGTAGTTGTAGAGGGCGGTGCGGACACCGCCGATATGCAGTGGCCCTGTGGGTGACGGGGCGAAACGTACGCGTACTTCCATTGTGATTGAGCTTTATTGAGATTGAGGTCGATTTAACTCGATTTATCTCGATTTAAGTCGAATTAAATCGATTTAAATCGGATTAAGTCGAATTGGTGATTAAACATTAAAGAGGAAATGCATGATGTCGCCATCCTGCACCACATATTCCTTGCCTTCGAGGCCCATCTTGCCCGCTTCCTTGACGCCTTTCTCGCCACCGAGGTTTACGAAGTCGTCGTATTTGATGACCTCGGCGCGGATGAAGCCTTTCTCGAAGTCGGTGTGGATTATGCCGGCGGCCTGCGGGGCTTTGGTGCCGCGCATGAATGTCCAGGCACGCACCTCGTCGGACCCGGCGGTGAAGTATGTCTGGAGGTTGAGCAGGGCGTAAGCGGTGCGTATCAGGCGCGACACGCCTGACTCTTGCAAACCCATCTCGGCGAGGAATTCCTGGCGCTCCTCCCATGTGTCGAGTTCGGCTATGTCGCTCTCGGCCTGAGCGGCCACCACGAGTATCTGCGCGTCTTCATCCTTGACGGCCTCGCGCACGGCCTCGACATACTTGTTGCCACTGACGGCTGAGGCGTCGTCGACGTTGCACACATACATCACGGGCTTGGAGGTGAGCAGGAAGAGGTCGCGGGCAAAACGCTGCTCATCGACGGTGTCGAACGTGACGGTGCGTGCGGGCAACCCCTGCTCGAGGGCTTCCTTAAACTTCAGGAGCACGTCGTATTGCATCTTTGCCACCTTGTCGCCACCGGTCTGAGCCTGCTTCTGGGCGCGGGCTATGCGCGAGTCGATGGTCTCGAGGTCCTTGATTTGGAGCTCATAGTCGATGATCTCCTTGTCGCGCACGGGGTCGACGGTGCCGTCGACGTGGGTGATGTTGTCGTCGTCGAAGCAGCGGAGCACATGGAGTATGGCGTCGGTTTCGCGGATGTTGGCCAGAAATTTGTTGCCTAATCCTTCACCCTTGCTGGCGCCTTTGACCAGGCCGGCGATGTCGACGATTTCGACAGTTGCTGGCACCACGCTTTTGGGCTGGCACATCTCGACGAGCTTGTTGAGGCGCTTATCGGGCACTGTGATGACACCCACGTTGGGCTCGATGGTGCAGAAGGGGAAGTTGGCCGACTGGGCCTTGGCGTTGGAGAGGCAGTTAAAGAGGGTGGACTTGCCCACGTTGGGCAGTCCCACTATTCCACATTGAAGTGACATTTGTTGAGTCTTTTGTGATAATTTTGGCGCGAAGATACAAAATTTTTACCATTCAATCTTTACCGCCACGTCATCCATTTGCGCCGGGATCGGTGGTTTGAGCTTGGCCACGCGCACCAAGCCCCCTTCGATTTTGGGGAATTGGTCGAGCAGGCTCTGGCGTATGCGTCCGGCCACATGCTCCAATAAGGTGGAGGGGGTGGCCATCTCATCCTTGATAATCTCCACGGCATCAGCATAGTTGAGTGTGTCGCTGACATCGTCGTTGGCGATGGCGGCTTCTGCGGGATAGCGCAGGTGCACAGTCACGGTGAAATCGTTGCCTACCGAGCGCTCTTGCATCAGCACGCCGTGTCGGGCACGGATTTTCAAGTTGTTGATCTCAATGGTGGTTGTCATGGCGTCAAATTTTCACGCAAATATAATGCAATTCTTTATGAATTCCTATAGTTATACACTTCAACATGTCCGCCGGCCTAAGACCCCATTCATAAAAATTTTATGAATGGGGTCTTAGGCCCGGGGGAGGTCGATGCGGAAGGTGGTGCCGCGGCCAGGCTCTGAGGCGGCTACGTAGATTTTGCCGGAGTGGTATTGCTCGACGATGCGTTTGGCCAGGGTCAGGCCCAGACCCCAACCGCGCTTCTTGGTGGTGTAGCCCGGGGTAAACACCGTCTTCTGACGCTTGCGGGGGATGCCTCGGCCGGTGTCGCTTACCTCCACGTAGGGAGTGCCGTGGGAGTTGACGGCGGTGGTTACGGTGATTGAGCCTGAGCCCTCCATGGCGTCGACGGCGTTCTTGATGAGGTTTTCCATCACCCACTCAAACAGTGGTGCTGAGGCCATCACCTGTGGGTCGTCGGGGGTGAGCCGAAGGGTGAAGTTGATGCGGCTTGAGATGCGTGAGCGCATGTATTCCGAGGCTTTCTCTACCACTGAGTTGAGCGACTCCCGCTCCATCTGCGGCTTCGAGCCGATCTTGGAGAAGCGCGATGCTATGGTATTGAGGCGGTTGACGTCCTTGTCCATCTCGTGCACGGTGTCTGGATCCACTCCGAGGCTCTCGAGCAGCTCCACCCACGCCAGGAGCGAGGATATGGGCGTGCCCAACTGGTGTGCCGTCTCCTTCGATAGGCCCACCCATACCTTATTCTGCTCGGCCTTCTTGGTCGAGAGCACGGCGAAGTAGACCACGGCCACAAACGCCAGCATCACAAGCAGCTGTATGTAGGGGTAGTAGCTCAGGCGGGTGAGCATCTTGGAGTCTTCGTAGTAGAGGTAATACGACATCTCGGGGGCAATCTCGATCTCGATGCGGTTGCGCGAGCCTTTGAGCTCTGAGAGGCGTTGCTGCAGGTATTCCTGGTTGCGGGGTGTGAACTCCTGGACGTTGATGTTGGTGGAGTCAGCGGGGTCGGGGAGGTCAAAGTTGCGTTGCTGCAATATCACGTCGCTTTCGTCGACGAGCAGCACGGGGATGTTGTTGTTGCGCTCGGTGATCGACGACAGGAAGCGCGACGCAGGGCTCTCCTCGTCGGAGAACATCGTCTGGTCGACCAGCGCCTTTGTGGCGTCGGCCCATATCTCCATGCGCTCGCGCTCCTGGGCGGCCAGGTCGGTCACCAGGTTGTTTGACACGTACAGAAACAGGACTACCACCCCCACCGAAAGCAGCAGGAACAGCACTCGCCCATATCGCTGTATGTCATATATGTTAGCCATAATAGTCGTGGTAGATGAAGCGGGCCACGGAGTCGGCGTTGTTGCGGCCGATCACTATGTCGGCGGCATCCTTGACCTCGGGAATGGCGTTGTCGACGGCCACGGCCACGTCGGCGATCTGCATCATCGGCAGGTCGTTGGCGGAGTCGCCGAAGCAAACGATACGTGTCGCCCCTTCGCGCTTGGCCAGCTGCTTTATGGCCATGGCCTTGGACACCGTCGATGAGAACACCTCGATCACTGCCACGTCGTGGTTGAAGATGTCGAGGTAGGAGTAGACGGCGCAGTCCACGCGGCTGCGCAGGGTCTCAGCCAAGGGATAGACGTGCTTGGCTCGCCCCATGCCGAAGTAGAGCACGGTGTCGGGTACCGATGTGGCCTGCTCCACCCACGGCTCGTCGAGGTGGAACTTCTTCAGCTCCAGATGCGAACGCTCCTCCATGAACTGGCGGGCCGGGCGCACCATCTCGCCGTTGTGGTACACGTGGAGGATGCCGTCGGAGCGGAGGGTGTAGATGAAGGGGTGTACGTCGACCTCGCGGAAGCAGCGCAGGGCCTCGGCAGCCTGAGCGTCATCGATAAATTTGGGGTATAGGTATCGACGGCGGTCACGGTCCCACATAGCGGCGCCGGTGAGCACTATTGCGGGCAGCCGCGTGTAGGTGCCGGCGAGCAGCGGCTCGACGGTGGCGGGCGTGCGGGCGGTGGCCACGGTGATCATGGCTCCGTCGCACACCAGGTCGCTGATCATGGTGGCCGATGTTTCGCTCACTTGTGAGTCGGTGGTGAGCAGGGTGCCGTCGAGGTCGGTAACGTATAGCGTGGTCGTCTGCATTTCACCGCAAATTTAACACAATTTCCCCAATCTGCGAAACGCTATAAAAAAGAAAGCACCCGGCGGTGTGGAGCCGGGTGCGGGCATATATGTGTGCTGATGGTTATTTCTCGCGCATGAAGATGTTGATGGGGGTGCCGGTGAAGTCCCAGTTCTCGCGAATCTTGTTCTCGAGGTAGCGGCGGTAGGGTTCCTTGACCCACTGTGGCAGGTTGCAGAAGAAGATGAACGTGGGCACTTGCGCTCCCTTGAGCATGGTCACGTACTTGATTTTCACGAATTTGCCTTTGTTGGCGGGTGGCGGATAGGCTTCGATGGCTTCGTGCATCACGGTGTTGATCTGTGAGGTGGGGACGGTGCGCTTACGGTTCTGGTAGACTTGCACGGCGGTCTCTATCACCTTGAAGATGCGCTGCTTGGTCAGCGCTGAGGTGAAGATGATGGGGAAGTCGGTGAAGGGTGCGAGGCGGCGGCGTATGGCCTCCTCGAAGTGGCGTATGGCTTCGACCGATTTGTTGTCGACCAGGTCCCACTTGTTGACGCACACCACCAGACCCTTCTTGTTGCGCTGGATCAGCGAGAAGATGCTCAGGTCCTGCCCCTCGATGCCGCGGGTGGCGTCGATCATCAGGATGCACACGTCGGAGGCTTCGATGGCGCGGATCGAGCGGATCACGGAGTAATACTCGATATCCTCGTTGACCTTGCTCTTGCGGCGTATGCCGGCGGTGTCGACCAGGTAGAAGTCGAGGCCGAATTTGTTGTAGCGTGTGTAGATGGAGTCGCGGGTGGTGCCGGCGATATCGGTCACGATGTTGCGATCCTCGCCGATGAATGCGTTGATCAGCGACGATTTGCCAGCGTTGGGTCGGCCTACGATGGCGAACTTGGGTATATCGTCGAGCTGCTGTGCTTCGTCGTCCTTCTCGGGGAGTTTCTTGACCACTTCGTCGAGCAGGTCGCCGGTGCCGAAGCCGCTGACTGCAGACACGGGATATGGCTCACCCAGGCCGAGCTTGTAGAACTCGGGCACGTTGTAGAGCCAGTCGTTGGAGTCCACCTTGTTGGCCACGAGTATCACGGGCTTGCGCGACTTGCGCAGGATCTCGGCCACATGGTCGTCGAGGTCGGTGACACCGTTCATGGCGTCGACCACGAAGAGGATTTCGTCGGCCTGCTCGATGGCCAGGTATACTTGCTTGTTGATTTCTGACTCGAAGACGTCGTCGGAGTTTACCACCCAGCCGCCGGTGTCGACGATTGAGAACTCCTTGCCATTCCAGTCTACCTTGCCGTACTGGCGGTCGCGGGTGGTGCCGGCGGTGCCGTCGACGATGGCTTGGCGGGTCTGGGTCAGACGGTTGAATAGTGTGGACTTGCCCACATTGGGGCGTCCTACGATAGCTACGAGTTGACTCATGTTGTGGTTATGAGGGGTTGTGTGGGTTGATACTTGTGGTTATTCGATATAGCCGAAGGCTTTGAGCTTGTTCTCGCGGTTGCGCCAGTTGGGCTCGACCTTGACGAAGAGCTCGAGGTAGACCCGCTTGCCGAAGAATGTCTCGATATCCTTGCGGGCCTCGGTGCCTACCTTCTTGAGCTTTGAGCCGCCGCGGCCGATGAGGATGCCCTTCTGGGAGTCGCGCTCCACGTAGATGACGGCCATGATGTGGATGGCGCCCTCCTTCTCGTCGAATTTCTCTACGATCACCTCGGTGGAGTAGGGCACTTCCTTGTCGTAGTTGAGGAGTATCTTCTCGCGGATGATCTCGGTGACGAAGAAGCGCGCGGGCTTGTCGGTCAGCGCGTCCTTGCCGAAGTAAGGTGGATTGACCGGGAGCAGCTCCACGATGCGCGCCATCAGGTTGGCCACGTTGAAGCGCTCTTTGGCCGATGTGGGGAATATCTCGGCGTTGGGGAGGAGCTCCTGCCAGCGGGCCACGATGGCTTCGAGGTCGGCCTGGCTCTTGACGAGGTCTATCTTGTTGATTACCAGTAGCACAGGCACTTTCTCCTTGGCTACTTTGGCGAGGAATTCGGCGTTTTTGGTGGAATCCTCGACAACGTCGGTGACGTAGAGGAGTATGTCGGCGTCGGTCAGGGCTCCTTCGGAGAAGTTGAGCATGCTCTCCTGGAGCTTGTACTTGGGGGAGAGCACTCCGGGGGTGTCGGAGAATACTATCTGATACTCAGGGGTGTTGACGATGCCCATGATGCGGTGGCGTGTGGTTTGGGCCTTTGAGGTGATGATGCTCACGCGCTCACCCACAAGGTCGTTCATCAGGGTTGATTTTCCTACGTTGGGGTTGCCTACGATGTTGACGAAACCCGCTTTATGTTCTTCAGCCATAATATATACTGTTTTTAGAATACAACAAAGATAGCACCTGAAAAGATGCTATCCGTGTCATATTTTTTCGCACCGTGAAGGCTTAAAGATCCCAGATGAGGTACATAGCGCCCCATGTGAAGCCGGCTCCGAAGGCGGTGAGGATGAGCTTGTCGCCGGGGTGGAGGCGGTCCTTGAACTCGTCGAGACACAGTGGTATCGACGCTGCTGAGGTGTTGCCTCGGTAATCGATGTTGACCAGCACTTTGTCCATCGGCACGCCGGCGCGGTCGGCCACGGCCTCGATGATGCGCATGTTGGCCTGATGGGGGATGAGGTAGTCGATGTCGTCGGCGGTGAGGTTGTTGCGCTTCATCACGTCGAGCGATGATGTGAGCATGTCGGTGACGGCGTGCTTATACACCTGGCGCCCTTCCTGATAGAGCTTGTTCTCGCCGGCGAGCACTGTCTCGACGGTGGTGGGCTTAACTGAGCCACCGGCCTTCATCAGCAGGTGGTCGCGTCCGGTGCCGTCGACGTGGAACACGGCGTCAACCACCCCCACGGGGCGGTCGGTGGGCTCGACGAGCACTGCGCCGGCTCCGTCGCCGAAGAGGGCGCATGTCGAGCGGTCCTCATAGTTGACCATCGACGACATCTTCTCGGCGCACACCACTATCACTTTCTTGCGCAGGCCTGACTTGATGTAGGCGGCGGCGTCCTCTAAGGCCACGATAAATCCGGCGCAGGCGGCCTGGATGTCGTAAGCGTAGGCGTTCTTGAGGCCGCAGCCGTGGGCTATCACTGAGCCGGTTGAGGGAAAGCGGTAGTCGGGGTTGGATGTGGCGCATATCAGCAGCTCCACTTCCTCGGGCTTGGTGCCTGTCGACTCCAGCAGTCGGTTTACGGCCTGTATGCCCATGTAGGATGAGCCGGCGCCCTCTTTGTGGAGGATGCGGCGCTCCTTGATGCCGACGCGGGTTGTAATCCATTCGTCGTTGGTGTCGACCATCTTCGACAGCATCTCGTTGTCGAGGATGTCGTCGGGGACGTATGATGCTATGCTCGAAATGCGTGCGTTTAACATTGTGGGTGTTTTGGGGTCTTAATGTGTAATAAAAGGGCAATTCCCTGACACTCTGTACCCGCTCTGAGCTGCTTCGGCTCCAGGTGGGGCGTCGGCGGGTTGTAGGGTCGGGAGAGTGTCAAGTAATGGCTTGGTTTGCTGACGCTCCGGGGAGCGTCCTGACTATTGTGCGGCCCCGGGGCAGCGTCGCTTTAGCTAATTATAGGGCGGCGAATTTCTCGATGGCGAGGCGTCCGCGATAGTAGCCACATTCGTTGCAGACGGTGTGGTATACGTGCCATGCGCCGCAGTTGGGGCATACGGCCAAAGTAGGCATAGCGGCCTTGTCGTGAGTTCTGCGCTTAGCTGTGCGGGTCTTTGATTGTTTTCGTTTAGGATGTGCCATTTTCTACTTTATATAGTTAAGTTTTTGTTGTTTACGTTTAGTTATCGTCGTCGCTGACGAGTCCTTTGAGGCCGTCCCAGCGGGGGTCGGTGGGGGTTTCGGTGGCGTCGTCGATGGCTTCGATTTCGTCGATGAGATCATTCTCGAGCGCTGCGTCCTCTGAATCGGCGGGGCGTGCGCGGTGCTTCTTGAGCAGGGCGCTCATGGCGCGGTTGCACTTGCCCAAGGGGTGCACATGCTTTATGGGGATGGCAAGCATCACGGTGTCATAAATCATGTAGGCCACGTTGAGGTAGTTGTCGCTCTCGGGGATCTCAGTGAGGTCGTCGGAGTCGTTGTAGTCCTTGCCGTACTTCACGGTGATGTGGTAGCTGGCGTCAATCGGCTGTATCAAGTCGTCGAGACAGCGGTCGCAGAGCAGCGTCACCTCGCCGGTGATGTGGAACTGGAGGTCGTAGACTCCGGCGTGATGGTTGGTGGTGAGCTCGACATTGAGGTCGGCGCCGCGCACGTCGGTATTCTCCATATTCTCAAAGAAGGTTTTGTCCAGGTGGTATTCCTCCCGGTCAATGCCTTCGGGCATGCTTTTGAGCTGCAGCTTGAATTGCGAAAACTTTCCCACGGTTGATGTCGGTTGAAAAAACTTTGCAAAGTTAAGGCTTTATAATCAACTATGCAACATCTTGCGAAAAATTTTCATCGATTTCCCCCCGGATAGGTCGTGTAGTTTAAAAATGCACTATCTTTGCGGGAAATTCTTACAATTTCTTCTATAAAGGATGTATATGGCAGAAAAGAGTAAGCGGGCGCAGTTTGTGACCCGCACAGGTGTGATAGCGGCCACGGTTGGTTCGGCCGTGGGATTGGGCAATATCTGGCGCTTCCCCTATGAGGCGGGGATGCAGGGTGGCGGCGCGTTCCTATTAATGTATGTGCTGTGCGTGGTAGTGGTGGGCTTGCCGGTGATGCTGGCTGAGTTTGCCATCGGGCGCGGTACTCACCGCTGTGGCGCGGGGGCCATCGAGTCGCTGGCTCCGGGGTCGTGGTTCAAGGTGGCGCCATATATCGGCATAGTGGCCTCGCTGATGATTTTGAGCTTCTACTCGGTGGTGGTCGGCTGGATTTTGGAGTATCTGTATCAGTCGGTGGTGCAGCTGTTTGACCCGGCGCCGGTGGGCGACTACTCGGCACGGTTCGGTGCGCTTGTGGCTAATCCGTGGCGCACCGTGGGGTGGACGCTGGTGTTCCTGGCGATGAACTATGCGGTGATAGCCCGCGGCGTGGAGAAGGGCATTGAACGGATGTCAAAAATACTGATGCCGCTGCTGTTAGTGATACTCATAGTGTTCTGTGTCAACTCGCTGCTGATGCCCGGAGCTGGTGAGGGGTTGGCGTTCCTGTTCAACCCTGACTTCACGAAGGTGACTCCGTCGATGGTGATAGGGGCCATGGGACAGGCGTTTTTCTCGCTGAGCCTTGGCATGTCGTGCATGCTGACTTATGCGTCGTATTTCAACGACAAGATGCGCCTGATGGGCAATGCGGTCACAATCGCTGGACTCGACACCCTGATTGCCGTGCTGGCCTGCGTGATCATTTTTCCGGCGGTGTTCAGCTACGGTATGACCCCGGAGGCGGGGCCAAAGCTCGTGTTTGAGATACTTCCTGCGATATTTGGGCGGATGACGGGCGGACCGCTATGGGCAGTGTTCTTCTTCGTGCTGCTGTTTTTCGCCGCGATTACGTCGACGATCTCGGTGACTGAGATTTCGACAGCTTTCTTCACCGAGCAGTGGAGGATGCGCCGCAAGGGAGCCTCGGCGCTCACGATTGCTATTGCCGCGGTGTTCGGGGTGCCTTGCGCCCTTTCGTTCGGGGTGCTGGGCGACTTCACGATCTTCGGCATGACGGTGTTTGACCTGTTTGACTACGTGTCGTCCAACCTGCTGCTGCCCATCGGTGGCATATTGCTATCTGTATTCGCCGGATGGGTGGTCGACCGCAAGTTCCTGCAGGGTCAGCTGATGGCTAATCACGACTGCCCGCGATGGGTGGTGACGGTGCTCCGCATTGCCATGCGCTGGGTGGCGCCGGCCTGCATCATCGTGATATTCATATATGGATTGATGTAGCGTTTACGCGTGCGCACCATATCCCAAAGGCTCTTATTCGGTGGTGGCGGCGAACTCCATGAGGTAGGCTTTGATGAAGCCGTCGATGTCGCCGTCCATCACGCCGTTGACGTCGGATGTCTGGAAGTTGGTGCGGTGGTCCTTGACGCGGCGGTCGTCGAACACGTATGAGCGTATCTGGCTGCCCCACTCGATCTTCATCTTGCCGGCCTCGACTTTGGCCTGCTCCTGCATGCGGTGCTGCAGCTCCTTGTCGTAGAGTATCGAACGGAGTTGGCGCAGGGCGTTCTCTTTGTTTTTGGGCTGGTCGCGGGTCTCGGTGTTCTCGATGAGTATCTCCTCCTTTTCGCCGGTGTATGGGTCGGTGAACTGGTAGCGCAGGCGCACTCCCGACTCCACTTTGTTGACGTTCTGGCCGCCGGCGCCGCCTGAGCGGAAGGTGTCCCACGACAGCAGCGCAGGCTCGACCTTCACCTCGATGGTGTCATCGACTAGCGGTGTGACGAACACTGAGGCGAACGATGTCATGCGCTTGCCCTGGGCGTTGTAGGGCGACACGCGCACCAGGCGGTGCACGCCGTTCTCACTCTTGAGGTAGCCGTAGGCGAAGTCGCCCTCGATGTTGATGGTGCACGACTTGATGCCGGCCTCGTCGCCGTCGAGCAGGTTGGCGATTGACAGCTTGTAGCCATGCTTCTCGACCCAGCGCATGTACATGCGCATGAGCATCGAGGCCCAGTCCTGGCTCTCGGTGCCTCCGGCTCCGGAGTTGATTTTGAGCACCACGCCCATCTTGTCCTCCTCGCGGCGGAGCATGTTGCGCAGCTCAAGCTTCTCGATCAGGTCCATGGCGGTGGCGTAGAGCGAGTCGAGCTCGGCCTCCTCGATCAGCTCCTCCTTGATGAAGTCCCAGGCGAGCTCTACCTCCTCAACGGCCTTTGCCACCTCGGCGTAGCCGTCGATCCATTGCTGCAAGTCCTTGATTTTCTTCATCTGGGCTTGGGCTTCCTTGGGGTGCTCCCAGAAATCGGGCACGTGGGTGCGGAGTTCCTCCTCCTCCACCTGGATTTTCTTGGAGTCGATATCGAGATAACGGTAAAGGGCGTCGCGGCGTTGCTGCGCCTCTTTGAGCTGTTCTTGTGTGATCATCTTGGTGAGAATTTTACGCGAAGATACGAGTTTTTTTGTCAAAGTGCGAATATTAAATAAATGTTAAAAGACCCCTCAGATACCCTAAGGTTAATTAAAATCTCGGTGAATGAGGGCGGAATTTTAACAAGGATGCTTATCTTTGTGGCTGAAAGAATTGCGGCTACGACGTGAAAACATTGCTTCTCACCCTTGTGCTACTTGCGGCGGCGATAGTGCTGCTCGGTGTGAAGGTGCTGTTTGTCAAGGGGTCAAAGTTCCCATCGGGTCACGCCCACGACATCCCGGCACTGCGCAAGAGTGACCGTCGCACCCGCCAAAGCAGATAATAGTAATTAAGACCAACATAAATAATGAAGATTTTACAACTGTCGGTATTCGCCATGCTCATGGCTTCGGCTATGGTAGGCTGCGCACCATCAGACGACGAGGCTTCTGCCTCAAAGGAGGCTGCCACGGTTGGCAAGACCGATAAGGACGGCAACGAGCTCTCAGGCATCCGCTACTACAATCTTGACTCCATCAAGGCTAAATACAATCTGGCTAAGGACTACGATGAGGCCGCAATGCGCCTGCAGCGTAATCTCGAGAGCACAGCCAACTCTCGGTCAGCGTCAGTTCAGAAGGCTGCCGAGAGCTTCCAGACCAAGCTCAACGGCGGTCAGTTTGCCACCGAGGCTGAGGCTCAGAAGGCATATAGCAATGTGCAGCAGATGCAGACCAATGCCGCCAACGAGCTTGACAATCTCCAGCGCAACACTGCCAAGCAGCTCGCCAACATGGAGCAGGAGATGGCCGACTCCATCACATCGGTTATCAACTACATAGGTTCGACCAACGGTCTGGAGGCAATCATCGTAACATCCCCCGGACTGTACTTCGACCCCAAGCTCGACATCACCGACGCAGTGATTGACGAGCTCAACAAACGATACACCAAGGTGGCTGAAACCAAATAAGCGACCTCCCCAACCATTATCACACTCAACGCACCATATTTCTGATACATTCGTAATCGTACACATTCCCAGCCGGGGGGCACCCCCAACCATCCCCCCGGTAAATTTCCCCAACCTTAGAGGCAGTCCGCGAGGATAGCCTCTATTTTTTTTGCGGCCTCTCGATTTAGCTCGACTTCACTCGATTTAATTCGTCTTCACTCGACTTCACTCGATTTAATTCGAGAGAAGTCGAGGTCTGGCCTGGTTGAAAAAAGAGGTTGCGTCCACTCCCGGACACAACCTCTTGGATTGTCTAATTATGATGTATAAAGCTGCTGGATAAAGGTTTAAAGTGCTATTGCTTTATGTTATTTGCGGTTCTTGCGGTCTTAGCGGTCGGTGTTGGCCTTTGAGGCTTGGTCATTGGCGTCCTTTACGGCCTTGTCCATCTTCTGAGGTTTGGGGCCTTTGCCGGCCTTGTCCATCTTGGGTCCCTGGCCGGGGCGACCTTTGCCGTCCATCTTGGCCTTACCATCCTGAGGCTGAGCCACTACGATGTTCTCAAGGTAGGTGATATACTGCTCAGGGGTGAGGATGGCCTGCATCTGCTTGAGGTATTCGCGACGAGCCTCGCGGTGTGCCTCCATGCAGGTGGCGGTGCGGGTTGAGTCGGCGGCTGCCTGCTGTGCGCGCATCTGCTGGCGCTGCTCCTTGCGCTGGGCTTTGAGCTGTTCTACTGCGCCCTGCTGCTCGGGTGTGAGAAGGATGCCTTCGAATGCTATCTCCTCGATATTGGTGGGGCGGCAGCACTTGTCCTGAGGTCCGTTATTGTTGGTGCATTGGGTGTTGGTGCTTGTGCAGTCGTTGGTGGTCTGGGCTAAGGCATTAAAACCAAAAACTGAAACAATTGCGAGTGATAAGATCATGAATTTCTTTTTCATAGTAGTGTGTATGTATATGTTATAGATTAATATTTCGTTTTTCGTGTTACTGTTTATATGACGCACCCCGACGCAAAAGGTTTATTTGCGTCGGGGCGGTTATAACGTTGTTTAACTACTTATGGGATAATCCTTAAAATTCCTTTAATGCTTGGTAGAGCCTGCGCACGGGCAGTCCCATGACGTTGTAGTAGGAGCCGTTGATGCCTACGATGCCGATGGCACCGATCCACTCCTGGATGCCGTAGGCGCCGGCTTTGTCCGTTGGATGATAGCGGTTTACGTAATATTCAATCTCCTGGCCGGTGAGGTGGGCGAACTCTACGTCGGTGGCGACGGCGAAGGTGGTGGAGCGGTTGATGTCGGAGATGGTTACGCCGGTGACCACGCGGTGGGTACGACCGCTCAGCAGCCGGAGCATCCGGGCGGCATCATTGGCGTCGGCCGGCTTGCCGAGCACCTTGCCGTCGGCTATCACCACGGTGTCGGCGGTGATGAGTATGTCGGCGGGGGTTAGGGTGGGGAGGTATGCCCGGGCCTTGAGTCGCGATAGATATTCGGGCACTTGCTCCAGGGGGAGCTCCGGGGGGTATGCCTCGTCGACCTCGATGGGTTCGGGGCGTGTGAAGTCGATGTCGAGCATCGTTAAGAGCTCGCGGCGGCGGGGTGAGGCGCTGGCCAGGAGTATGCGGCGCCCTTGCAGGTGGGATAGCGGGGGTGGGAGGCTCATAGTCCGTAGGCTTGAGAGGTTACTACCCATGTGCCTTGGGCCTTCATGATCTCCTCGATAAGGTCGCGGGCCACGCCGTAGCCTCCGGCCGCCGGGCTGATGTAGGAGGCCACGGCTAATACGTCGGACACGGCGTCGGCCGGGCAAACGGCCAGTCCGACACGGCGCATCGGCTCGATGTCGGGCACGTCGTCGCCCACGTAGGCCACCTCCTCGGGGCGGAGCGAGTGCCGCTCCATCCATTGCCCGAGGGCTGTGATTTTGTCGAGCGAACCGAGGTACATGTCGTCGGCGCTGATGCCGATCCCCTCGAAGCGGCCGCGCACTTCGCCGGTGTCGGCTCCGCTGATTATAGCTAAGTGGTAGCCCTGCTTTACGGCTTGCACCATCGAGTAGCCGTCGCGCAGGTTGGCCATGCGGCAGGGGATGCCCGCCGAGTCCATTGGCACTGTGGCGGGCGACAGCACGCCGTCGACGTCGAAGGCTATACCTCTGATGAGTCGCAGGTCATAGTCAATTTTGCTCATATTCTTGGGTGATGTGTTGCGAGATAATGCGGTAGATTTCGGCCAGGTCGGGCGGCAGGGAGTCGATATGATGCTGCACTACGCGGAGGTCGCCGCGGCGGGCCGGGCCGGTCTGCGCGGCGTGCGGGCCGATGGCCCGGGCCTTGTCGAGCATGGTCTGCACCAGTGGGGCCATGGCCGTGAAGTCGACTCCAAGTGGGCGGAGCAGCCGGTCGGAGATGTCCCACAGATGGTTGGCGAAGTTGCAGGCCATCACGGCAGCGATGTGCAGGCGTCGGCGCTCGTCGCTATCGGCCTGATGCACATTGTCGCTGACTCCGCAGGCAAGCGACTCTATGGCGGCAGTAACCTCAGGGTCAGAGCCTTCAACGAATATCGGCAGATGCGACCAGTCGACCGGCACTCCCTTGGTGAAGGTCTGCAGGGGGTAGAATACGCCACAGTGCGACTTATGCTTTGCCAGTGCCGACATGGGGGTGCTACCCGAGGTGTGGAGCCAGATGCCGCAGTCTGCGGTGGCGGCGGCGAGCTCGGCTATCGCATCGTCGCTCACCGCTAATATATAATAATGTGCGTCGGTGGGCAGCAGGTGGAGTTGCCGTGAGGATGTGTGCCTCACGTCGGCCACCGGCTCAAGGGCCGACAGCAGGTGCGTGGCCACGTTGCCCTGGCCGATCACCACTACACGAGGGCGCATCAGTCTTGCTGCTGAGGTTGCCATTGGCCGATGTGCACCTTCTCCCACAGCAGTTTGTCAGTGGCTTGGGGCTTGCGCACCTCATCGGGGTGGCCGATGGTGATCACGCACACCACCGGCAGTGTGCGGGGCATCTGCAACAGCTCCTGGATGTAGTCGCTGGCGGGCACGCCGTCGGCTCCGTAGCGGTCGCGCACCTCGATCCAGCATGAGCCCAGGCCGAGGTCGGCGGCTTGCAGCTGAATGTATGAGGCGGCTATCGACGCGTCCTCAATCCACGCTTCGGAGAGCGCGGGGTCCGCGGCCACCACTATGGCGAGCGAGGCTTTGGCGATGGGCATCGCCCCGGCCGACTTGCAGTGGCTGAGCTTTTCGAGGACTTCGGGATCCTCGACTGCTATGAATTGCCAGGGGCGCGAATTTTTTGAGGTGGGGGCCATCAGCGCAGCTTCAAGCAGAAGTCGCACCTGGTCGGGGTCGATGGGTTGGGGGGTGTATCGCCTGATGCTTCGGCGATTGACGATGAGTTGGTGAAAGTCGATCATGAGGTGGGGTATTGCGCTTATCGATGGCACACCCATGCTCCGGGATAGTTGCGGCCAAGCGAGCCGTTGTTGATGTGGGCTTGCGCTTGAGCTATAGTGCGCCCGGTGGCCGCATAGATGCGGTATTTGCCATCTTTTTCAAGTATTTGCAGTGACTTGTCGGCGGCGCGGCTGATGTAGGTCTCGGCCTCGTCGCGGGTGGGCAGCGATGCCACGATCAGGCAGTAGGGGTCGTCAGAGAGCATGCGGCGCGAGGGCTTGGCAGCCGGTTCGGCGGGCTTGGCGGCTTCTGCGGCGGGCTGCTTTTCAGATACTTTAGCTATCGTAGCTTCCTTAGCTATGTTGGCTACCTCCTCTGCGGGTTGCTCCTGCTCAATAGCTGCTTTAGCTTCTTTAGCTAAATTAGCTATCCCCTCCTCTGCGTTGGCTACCTTGGCGGCCTTGGGAGGGGTGATAGTGGTCACGGGGTTGATTGAAGCCCGGTCGATGTCGGAGTCGACGGTGATGGGGGTGGTAAGCAGCAGTCCCAACCCTACGAGCAGCGCCACTGATGCCGCCACACGCCCGGCGGCTCTGAGCCATCCGTACCGGCGCTGAGGCTTGGGTGAAAGCTCGCCGCGGATTATGGCGTCGCGACGCACCACCTCGCGCAGTGCCGGGGCGGCTACGGGGCGCAGGAAGATGCTGTCGGCGTTGGTAAGCGGCGAATTAGCGGGGGTGAAAATCGGAGCCAGGGAGTCGCCCTGGGGGAGGAACGTGCCCACCTGGTCAATAATCAGGTGACCTTGCGACTCAAGGCCGCCGCGCATCTCCTTGACGGTGGCGGCGATAAGCTCATTGGCCTGGCCGTAGCTGATACCCTGGCCGCGGGCTATCGAGGCTGTCAGCAGCCCATCGTTGTGGCTGAGCGACGAGTTGAACGCCACCGAGCGGCTCGGCGGGTAGATCACGCCGGCTGCGGCGTCGATGCGCGCCGGCTCATAGCTCGCAACAAACGCTCCCCAGCCCGGCACAATCACACAGTCGTGGCGGGTGAGCAGGTAGGTAATATGCAGGTCTATGAGTTTCACGCTTCAAAGGTATACATAATTCGCGACAATCGCAAAATAAACTTCTGCATTTATTTCACCGTCGGGGAGCTTCGCAGAAACGGCTGGGATGATGGCCTGGCCTCCGACCCTTAATGGATGGTTGGCTGGCCATGCATAGGCCCCAACCGGAGCGATAGCGCAGGTTGGAGTTGCTCTAACCCACGCGGCTTCGGCGCTCGCGGGGGTACCGTGCCCGGCGGCTGTGTCGCCGTGGTCTGCGAGGCGGGGGTGTAAACAATTATGGGGTGAGGGTGTTAATTGTAGTGGACTAACTTAAAAATTTGTTACAATGAAACGCTATTTCTACTATTTGCTTATGGTGATGCCGATGCTCGTGCTGACTGCGTGTGACGATGACGATGATCTGCCGCCGGTGACTGTGACGCTCGATATGTCAGGGGTGACTGTGGTCGACGATTAAATCTATGTGGTGCGCGAGGATGGCTTCCAGATGGAGTGCTCGGTATATGCCGTTGACTATGCTCCGGCTGTAGCGCAGGTGTCATATAAGATTAATTTGGTGGAGAGCGCCGACGATATCCCCGGCGGGGCTAACCCCACGACGATGCATCTCAACGCCCGCCTTACCGCCACCGACTGATCGGCTTAGGCGAGTTCTGATAGTTCAAGCCATCGCAGCTCCTTGTCGTCGAGGAGCTGCTTTATTTGTTCGTAGCGGGCTGAGGCGGTGGCGATGTCGTCGATGCCCCGGCCAGAGGCGAAGGCTGCTTCGAGCTCTGCCTTCTCAGCGTTGAGCCGGTCGATTTCGGTGGTGAGCGCCTCAAATTCGCGCTGCTCCTTGTAGGTCATGCGCCGTTCGCGTTGTCGTTGGGGACGCTTAGGTGTGGCGGGCTGCTGTTCGCGGCTGGCAGCTGCCTGCTCGCGGTCGTATTGCTGGCGCCATTCGCGGTAGTCGGTGTATGAGCCGGGGAAATCCTTGACCACGCCATCCCCCTCAAACACAAAGAGATGGTCGACTATCGAGTCGAGGAAGAAGCGGTCATGGCTGATCACGATGACGCATCCGCGGAACGAGCGCAGGTAGTCCTCGAGTATGCCGAGGGTCACGATGTCGAGGTCGTTGGTGGGCTCGTCGAGTATCAGGAAGTTGGGGGAGCGCATCAGCACGGCGGCCAGGTGGAGGCGTGCGCGCTCGCCGCCGGAGAGGGTGTGGATATACTTCTGCTGGTCGGCGGGGGTGAAGAGGAAGTGGTTGAGGAATTGCATGGGGGAGTAGCGCACGTCGCCGTTGATCACGATATCCTCGGCGATGTCGGTGATGGCGTCGATCACGCGCTGGTTGCCGTTGAACTGTATCCCCTCCTGCGAGTAGTAGCCGAAGCGCACGGTCTCGCCGATGTCGAAGTGGCCGCTGTCAGGAGCTACTTGACCCTGGAGCATCTTGATGAATGTGGACTTGCCCACGCCGTTGGCGCCGATGATGCCCACCTTCTCGTAGCGGGCGAAGGTGTAATTGAAGTCGTCGAGTATCACCTTGGGACCGTAGCGCTTCGACACGTTATGGGCCACAAATATCTTTGAGCCGATATACGACGACTTCACGTTGAGGTCGACGTTGCGCTCGTCGAGTCGCACTTGTGAGCGCTCTTTGAGGTCGCAGTAGGCGTCGATGCGGTATTTGGCTTTGCCGGCGCGTGCTTGGGGCTGGCGGTTCATCCACTCCTGTTCGCGGCGCAGGGTGTTCTTGACGCGGGCCAGTTCGGCCGACATCGCCTCGATGCGCTCGGCTCGGCGGCGCAGGTAGTAGTCGTAGTTGCCGTCGTAGCGGTAGATGTGTTCGCGGTCAATCTCGATTATGGAGTTGCACACGCGGTCGAGGAAGTAGCGGTCGTGGGTCACCATCAGGATGGTGGCGCGGGAGCGGGCGAGCCAGCTTTCGAGCCACTCCACGGTGGCGATGTCGAGGTGGTTGGTGGGCTCGTCGAGCAGTATCAGCTGCGGTTCGGTCAGGATAAGGCGCGCCAGTGCCACGCGCTTGCGCTGGCCGCCTGACAGCTGCTCGATGCGCTGCTGCAAGTCGGTGATTTGCAGTTGGGTGAGGAGTTGGCGCAGGTTGTCCTGGTAGGTCCAGGCCCCAGCCTCGTCCATGGCGTGGGTGACGTCGGCTATGGCGTGGGTGTCGCCACGGTCCATGGCCTCGGTATAGGCTTTGACAGCGCGGGTGGTGGGGTTGTCGTCGAGCAGGCAGGCTTCGAGCACGGTCATGTGTTCGGGCAGGTGCGGTATCTGCTCGAGGAGGCCCACGCGCAGGTCGCGGTGGAAGGTGATTGAGCCTGAGTCGGGTGATTCCACTCCCGCCAGGCAGCGGAGCATGGTGGTTTTGCCCGTGCCGTTTTTGGCGATCAGGCCTATCTTGTCGCCCTCGTCGATGCCGAAGGTCACGTCTTGGAAGAGTATGCGGTCGCCGACGCTCTTGGTCAGCTCCTCAACTTGCAGATAACACGCCATGCATCCTTAGTTTTTAAAGAAATCAACTTCGTCGAGTATCTGGCGGCACAGGGATGCCGACATGGGATCGTGGCGCTCGGCCTCGGTGCGGGCACGTTGCTCAATCACGTCTATCTGCTGCGGGAAACGGTTGAGCATCAGTCTGAGAGCGGCGTAGCGGTTGATAGAAAGCGGAGCTTGCCATAGCTCGTCGGCAAGGTCGAAGCAGAAGTCGAGGCGGCGCAGCAACCGGTGGCATAGCACGTCGACCACCTCGGGGGTGTCGGCCGTGAGAGCCCAGCGCATGGCCGTGATGGGCTGCATGGCCGCGGTGGGATAGAGCATGGGGGCTATGAGCATGCTCTCGCGGGTGGTTCGGTTGGCCCAAAGACGTTCGGCCAGGTCAGCCGACGGGGTGAACTCGGCGGCGATTTCGGCGATTTGTGGCAGATTGAGCCCGAAGATGATGCGGTAGGGAGCCCCGGCGCGACGTAGCTGTTCGGCAAGAGCGCCGTTGCGCATGGCGAAGAAGCGGCGCTTAATCCGCTGCATATCGTTGAATTGGGTAGTTTCGGTGTCCATAACTGAAGGCAAAGGTAGCAAATTTCCCCTCAACCCCCAAGCCGCACCGCGTGTAATGCGCGCTAAGATTTCGCTGAGTGCGGGAAAATCGCTATCTTTGCGGAGATAAAAGTGAAAGATATGCTACAGATTTCCAATCGTGTCAACTCGTTGGCCCAGTCGGCCACGCTGGCGATGTCGCAGAAGAGCGCCGAGCTTAAAGCTCAGGGTGTTGACGTAATAAATATGTCGGTGGGCGAGCCTGATTTCCCCACGCCACAGTTTATCAAAGATGCCGCCAAACGCGCTATCGACGAGAACTATACACGCTATACCCCCGTGGCCGGTTACATGTCGCTACGCCGTGCTGTGGTGGAGAAGCTTCGTCGCGAGAACTCGCTGACCTTCGCTCCCGACCAGATTGTGGTGTCGAACGGAGCAAAACAAGCGCTGTGCAATACGGTGCTGTCCGTCGTCAACCCCGGTGACGAGGTGATCGTGCCCACTCCGGCATGGGTGAGCTACGTGGAGATGGTGAAACTCGCTGAGGGCGTGGCCGTTGAAGTGCCCGCATCAATCGAGCAGAACTTCAAGATCACCCCTGCGCAGCTCAAGCAGGCCCTGACCCCACGCACACGCCTGATCATACTCTGCTCGCCGTCAAATCCCACAGGCTCGGTCTACAGCCGCAAGGAGTTGCAGGCATTGGTCGATGTGCTGGCCAAATATCCTGATGTAGTGATACTTGCCGACGAAATCTATGAACATATCAACTTCACCGGGCAGTTCACATCTCTGGCATCGTTCGCGTCGATAGCCGACCGCACAGTGGTGATCAACGGCGTGTCGAAGGCTTACGCCATGACCGGCTGGCGCATCGGCTACATGGCCGCCCCCGCAGTCATCGCCAAAGCCGCCGCCAAGCTTCAGGGACAATACTCCTCAAACGCCTCATCTATAGCCCAAAAGGCTGCCGAGGCAGCCTACCTTGGTCCTCAGGATTGCGTAGAGGAGATGCGCCGGGCGTTTGAGCGCCGCCGCGACCTGATCGTGGAGCTTGCCGCCGCGATCCCCGGATGGAAGGTCAACCGCCCCGACGGCGCGTTCTACCTGTTCCCCGAAGTGAGCCAACTCCTTGGCAAGCAGGCTCCCGACGGCACTCGCATAGCCACCTCGGGCGATTACGCCATGTATCTTCTGCGTGAGGCTCATGTGGCCACAGTCGACGGTGCGGCCTTCTGCGCCCCCGGCTATATACGCCTGAGCTACGCCACCTCCGATGACAACATCCGCGAAGCCCTGCGACGTATCGCCGAGGCTACCGCCAAACTTGTATAAATAATCTCTAAAACGACAATATACAATCATTTCACGATGAATTTTATTGACGAACTCACCTGGCGCGGCATGATCCACACCGTGATGCCGGGCACCGACGAACAACTCAAGAAAGAGATGACCACCGCCTACTTGGGCATCGACCCCACGGCCGACTCTCTACACATCGGCCACCTCGTAGGTGTAATGATACTCAAGCACTTCCAGCGTGCCGGACACCGCCCAATAGCCCTCGTGGGAGGCGCCACCGGCATGATTGGCGACCCCTCGATGAAGAGCCAGGAGCGCAAGCTGCTCGATGAGGAGACTCTGCGCCACAACCAAGAGGCAATCAAGAAGCAACTCGCCAAGTTCCTCGACTTTGACTCCGACGCTCCCAACGCTGCCATCATGGTCAACAACTATGATTGGATGTCGAAATTCTCATTCCTCGACTTCATCCGCGACGTAGGCAAGCTCATCACCGTCAACTATATGATGGCCAAGGACTCAGTGAAAAAACGTCTGTCGGGCGAGGACCGCGAAGGAATGTCGTTCACCGAGTTCTCCTACCAGCTCGTGCAAGGCTACGACTTCCTCCACCTCTATAAGGAGTACGGCTGCCGCTTGCAACTCGGCGGATCAGACCAGTGGGGCAACATCACCACGGGCACCGAGCTGATACGCCGCACCCTCGGCGGCGAGGCATACGCCCTGACCTGCCCCCTGATCACCAAAGCCGACGGCGGCAAATTCGGCAAAACCGAGAGCGGCAACGTATGGCTCGATCCCCGCTACACTTCACCCTACAAATTCTACCAGTTCTGGCTCAACACCACCGACGCCGACGCTGAGAAGTATATCAAGATCTTCACCGAGCTCACCAAGGAGGAGGTTGACGCCCTGGTTGAGGAGCAAATGGCCGACCCGGGCCAGCGCCCTCTGCAGAAGCGCCTTGCCAAGGAAATCACCACCATGGTACACTCCGCCGCCGACTATGAGGCAGCCGTCGAAGCATCGCAGATACTCTTCAGCAACCATGCCAACGAGGCACTGCGCCACATCGACGAGCAGACACTCCTCGACGTGATGGCCGGCGTGCCCCGGTATGAGGTGTCGCTGCAGGATATCAACGACGGCATCAAGCTCGCCGACCTCCTTACCGATAAAGCCCCCATATTCCCCTCCAAGGGCGAAGCCCGCAAGATGGCCCAGCAGGGAGGCTTTTCCATCAACAAGGAGAAGGTGACCGACATCTACGCCCCTGCCACCACCGACATGCTCCTCCAAGGCAAATATATACTCGCACAGCGCGGTAAGAAAAACTATTACCTGCTGATAGCCAAGTAAATCCGCTGGAGTAGAGCCGGATTTAAGCAAAAAGCAAAAATAACGGCAAAAATTTGCACACATCGCAAAACGTGTGTAAATTTGCAGCGCTTTTAGGCCCGCAGCGGCTTGAAGCATAGGATTGTCTTATGGTGTAATGGTAGCACTGCAGTTTTTGGTTCTGCCTGTCTTGGTTCGAATCCAGGTAAGACAACTCAACTGATCCCTTCCGCCCAACGGCGGAGGGGATTTGTTGCTTTAGCGCCCATCCCCATCGCCCTCGTCCTCGTTAGTTTGGGGGAGGTTCTATTTTTTGCTTCCCGACACCCAAGGCCGAACCCAATGACCCTGTTATGTCGGTTTGAGGACTATTCCTCAAACGCAAAGTTAAACTTTATTTGGGGCAGTCGCAAACTTCCGTGGCAAGGGCTACCCAAAAATGACACTCACAC
>CAZVNS010000014.1:0-44542 GCA_964628905.1 uncultured Muribaculaceae bacterium
CAGCCACCCTCACCGGCAGGCCCGGACGCCACAGGCGCCCGGGCCCGTCCTTTTTCCGACCCCACTGAGCCCCGGGCCCAAGCCCCCCCCGCGGGCCGTTCTTAGAGCCAGACTGAACCTACGTGTCGGGGGCGCTCCGGCGATGACGAGGACTGCAGCAGGAATGCTGGATTAGTTAATGTTCGTTAACTTATTTTTGGGAATTTGTAAAGTTGGAGGAGGTGATTTATCTTTGCATCGCAAAAGTGAATGAAGGAGTGCATACTCCACACTATAAAACAACCTATTCGCCTAACATTTAACACAATAAACTACAAAACAACTCCCATTACGTCACGCCTGCCTGCGATCAGTCTTATTGATGTATAAGGCTGGCAGGGGGGTGAATGCAAAAAAATCGCTATCTGATGTGAATGGAATATGATGGAAAATCGTAAGAAATAAATGCTATACAACAAATTCTGTATTAATTACTGATTAATTTTGTTAATACGGAGGCGCGGATCTCTTTAATGATATTTTAATCCCTTTTTTATATTGTATGGAAGTCGGGTGACGTGTGCGTGAGTATGCGTCACTTTTTTATTGTATCTTTGCGGTAGATATTGAAGAAAAGATGACTGATCAGGATTATATGTGTAGGGCTCTTGAGCTGGCGCGCTGTGGTGAAGGTAATGTGTCGCCTAACCCGATGGTGGGGGCGGTGATAGTGAGTGATGCTCTTGTGATAGGGGAAGGTTATCATCGCCGCTGGGGTGAGGCTCATGCGGAGGTTAATGCTGTTAACTCGGTAGTCGACAGGTCGCTTCTCGTTGGGGCTACGATATATGTGACGCTTGAGCCGTGTTCGCACTATGGTAAGACCCCGCCATGTGCTAAGTTGCTGATTGAACGTGGATTTGGTAGGGTGGTTGTCGGTTCGCTGGATCCGTTTGAGAAGGTGTCGGGGAGGGGCGTAAGGATGCTCCGTGACGCGGGTATCAAGGTGGATGTGGGTGTGCTTGAGGGTGAGTGCAGGGCATTGAACTATAAGTTTATGACGGCTCACAGCAGGCGCCGGCCGGTAGTGACTATAAAGTGGGCTCAGAGTAGGGATGGTTGGATGGATCGCAGGCGCAAGGTGGGTGAGCCGGCTCAGCGCTTCTCGAATTGTATGACGTCGCTGATGACGGCTCGACTGCGTGCTGAGAATGATGCTATTATCACTACTGGTGCTACTGTGAGGAGTGACAATCCGCGGTTGACGGTACGTGGCTGGTCGGGATGTGATCCCAGGCCTGTGGTGATAAGTTCGCGGGCGCTGCCTGAGGACACTCACCTGAAGGATAATCCGCTGACGCTTGTATATGATGCTGATATTGAGGAAGTGCTGGATGATCTGTATCGTCAGGGGGTGATCTCGGTGCTTGTGGAGGCTGGCCCGAGGTTGCTTGGTTTAATTATTGAGCGCGGGTTGTGGGATTTTGCCCGCGTGGAGGTGGCGGATTATGATATGGGTGCCATGGGGGCGGTGAAGGCGCCTGTAATAGATGCTCTTCCTGTGAGGGTTGAGTCGGTTGGAGGCAACTTTTTGTATTATTTCAGCAGTTAAAAACCTATAAAAGGATATGTTTTGGCGGGTATATAGGTGCGATTATGGGAAATCTTTTTAACTTTGCAGTTTGAAAAATGTTATATTATGATTAAGAGATTGTCAAAATTCATCATATTGTCGGTGGCGTTGTGCGTCGCTGCAACGTCGTGTAATAAGGATAGTGATGATGCTCAGGAGCTTGGAGTGTCGACATCTACGGTGATTGTGTCGTCGTTTTCGCTCACTGAGGATGAGGAGGTGCTCAATGGCTTGGACTCGGTGTATTTCTCGATTGACTTGGACCGCGCTGTGGTGTTCAATGCCGACTCGCTGCCTTACGGCACGAAGGTGACCCATCTGGTGCCTGTGATAGGCACTGCAGGATGTTCGGTAGCTGAGTTGTATTTCAAGTCGGTAAACGGAACTGACACCGTTGTGGACTATCTCAGCAATAGCACTGACTCTATCAACTTTGCCAATGGTCCTGTATTGCTGCATCTTGTGGCGCTGGATGGCATCACTATGCGTGACTATCAGCTTAAGGTGAATGTGCATGCGATGGTGCCTGACTCGCTGTATTGGAACCGCACCGCCCGCCGCTCGCTCCCGACGCTTTCGATGGTACCTGTCCGTCAGAAGACTGTGAAGTCAGGTGATAAGTATCTTTGCCTCACAGCTTCGGGAACTTTGGACAATCAGACATATAATATAGGATGGGTCAACGATTTGCAGCAGTGGGATGAGACAGCCATCAAGCCTGCGACGGGCGTGGATTTCCCTGTGGATCTGGATGTGACTTCGTTGGTGGCTGCTGAGGGGGCGCTTTATATCCTCAATCAGCAGGGTGAGATGTATGTGAGCGACCGGGTTGACGCTACCTACGGTATACTTGGCACGGTGTGGCGTAAAACTGGCGTGAAATTTGACTACTTATATGGCGCATATGAAAATCAGGCACTTGGATGCGTTAAGGATGGCGGTGTATACAAGCTTATGACCTACCCAGCAGGTACGGCAAAGGCTATAGTTGATGACTTCCCTGTAAGTGGCACGAGTGAGATGATTGATATCGACACCAAGTGGTCGTCGACTCCGCAGAAGCTTATGATAGGTGGCCGCAGGGCTGACGGATCGCTCACCGGCTCTGTATGGGGTTACGATGGCACGTCATGGGCGCGAATCAGCCGCTCGGATGTCCCAGCCGGGGAGGAGAAGACTATGTTTCTCTACAGCACATTCACCACTGACAGCACCAACTGGAGTGTGACTGAATACCCGACATTGTTCGCCTTTGGAGGTCGCAATGTTGAGGGAATAAACGACGCGACGATGTATATTTCGCGTGACATGGGTCTGACCTGGAAGAAGGGAGACGACCTGATACAGCTCCCATCGTACATCCCCGCTATGGCTCAGACTCAAGCATTTGTGGCTGATGCCACGATAACCGCCAACTCGCGCGGCGTGGATGGCTGGGATGTGCTGCGCGACAATGCGTTGCCCTCATGGTATACTATAGTTACTCCTCCGATAAGTCGTGCCATAGAGCCCATCACCCAGTGGGAGGCCCCGATGGTGTACCTGTTTGGGGGCGTTAACGACGGCGGCGCTCTCTATAACACAGTGTGGCGCGGTGTAATCAATCGCCTAACCTTTAAGCCCTTGCAATAAACCCGTTGACCTCGCTCAACACGATGATGAAACGAATAATCACCATATTGACCGCGATGCTGTTGACCGTCGGCACAGCCATGAAGGCGCAGTCGACGGCTCAGGATGAGACCTACAAATTTGACTTTGGAGGCGGTATCGGCATGAGCGGTTACTTAGGTGATGCCAATGAAAGCAATATATTCCACAAGCCGGGATTTGCCGGCAATGTGTCGTTCCGGTATCTGATGAACTCGCGTATGGCCATCCGCGGACTGCTCAACGTAGCCACACTCAGCGGTAGTACCGAAGGGTGGGACAACGTGCTACCTGGCAATCAGAACTACGACTTCAAGTCGCTGCTCTTTGACTTGGGGGCTCGGTTTGAGTTCAACTTCTTTGATTATGGCATCGGCGAGACTTACAAGAAGCTGAGGCGCTGGACCCCATACCTATCGCTTGGTATTGGCGTATGCTTGTCGTCGTACCATGCAGGCGGTTTCTTTGTAGCGCCAACTCTGCCGATGGCCTTTGGTGTGAAGTATAAAATCAAGGAACGGTGGAATTTAGGAGCTGAGTTCTGCATGACCAAAGTGTTTGGCGACAAGGTCGACTCCGATGAGCTGACTGACCTTTACCAGATCAAGAGCTCGTTTCTGAAGAATACCGACTGGACTTCATCGATACAGATATCGATAAGTTATGAATTCGGCAAGCGCTGTGTCACTTGCCACTATGTAGACTGATTATGGATCAACTGATAGCACAAATCGACAAAGCCAAGCTACCGGCACACGTGGCCATCATCATGGATGGCAACGGACGGTGGGCTACGGCTCGCGGTCTCGACCGTTCGGCCGGGCATGTGGAGGGCGTCAACACTGTGCGTCAGATTACTGAGATAGCTTCAGAGTTGGGGCTTAAGGCTCTGACACTCTATACATTCTCAATCGAAAATTGGAACCGTCCACAAGCCGAGGTGGATGCTCTTATGCACCTTGTGGTGGTAGCCATCGAGCGAGAGACACCTGACTTGATTAAGAATAACGTAAGGCTCACTATGATAGGCGACCTCGACCGGATGCCGGCAGAGGCCCGACAACGATTGGAGCAGTGCATAGCCGACACCTCGCATTGTACGGGACTCAACCTTGTGCTCGCCTTGAGCTACTCATCGCGATGGGAGATCACCGAAGCCGTCCGCCGATTGGCACGCCTTGCTGCTGCGGGTGATCTCGCCCCTGAGGATATCACACCCGAGATGCTCGACCAGGTGATGACTACCGCCGGAACGCCGGACCCCGACCTGCTGATACGCACCGGAGGCGACATGCGCGTCTCCAACTTCCTGCTATGGCAGATCGCATATGCCGAAATTTACGTCACCGACACCTATTGGCCCGACTTCACCAAGGCCGACTTCTGTCAGGCAATCATAGAATACCAGCGGCGCGAACGGCGATTTGGCCGGACAAGCCAACAACTCAAATAAGACCAGAATAATCCCGATCATATCATCATCCATTATGCGAAATAAGATATTAATACTGTTGACAATCATCGCCGCGCTGACCTCGTCTGTGCGTCTGTCGGCGCAGGAGACGGTTGAAGTGGTTGACACAATCTACAATCCCCCGGTGATATTCAGCAGCATGCCGCGCCAATATGAGATAGCCGACATCATCGTAACCGGTGCCGACAACTACGACACATATAATATAATAGGATATTCCGGACTTAAGGTTGGCGACAAAGTTGATGTGCCGGGAGCCGAGATATCGGCGGCCGTAAAGCGCCTGATGCGTCAGCGCCTGTTCAGCCAAGCGCAGATTAAGGTCAACAAGATCGCCGGCGACAAGGTGTGGCTTGAAATCGCATTGCGCACCCAGCCCCGCATATCCGATGTCAACTATATAGGCATCAAAAAGGGTGAGCAAGACGACCTGCAAGAGCGACTGCAGATCATGAAGGGCAATCAGATTACCCAGAACGATGTGAACCGTGCCACCGACATCATCAAGAAATATTATTCTGAGAAGGGCTTCTCCAACGCCGACGTGAAGATTGACCTGCGCGAGGATCTGTCGCAGCCCAACTATATGTTTGTCGACATCTCAATCAACAAGCACAACAAGACCAAGGTGCACAAGATCTATATCGATGGCAACGAAGTGCTTTCGGACAATGCCGTAAAGGGTGCGATGAAGAAGACCAACGAGAAGGGTCCGCTGCGTAACCTGTTCAAACAGAAGAAATTCGTGGAACAGGACTACGAGGACGACCTCAACCGCATCATCCAGAAATACAACGAAAAAGGTTACCGCGACGCCAAAATCCTCAAGGATAGCGTGGCATCATACGACGAAAAGACCGTCGACGTGTTCATCACCCTCGAGGAGGGTCATAAATACTACATCAACAATATCGATTGGGTAGGTAACACCGTGTTCTCGACCGATCAGCTCAACTCGCTGCTCGACATGCACAAAGGTGATGTCTACGACCAGAAGCTCCTCGAAAAGCGCATGCGCGAGGATGATGAGTCGGTGTCGAACCTCTACATGAACCGCGGTTACCTCTTCTATCAGCTGATCCCCATCGAGAAGAATGTGCGCGGCGACTCCATCGACTTGGAGCTGCGCATGATGGAGGGCCCGCAGGCAAGGATCAATAAGGTGACCATCAATGGTAACGACCGCCTCTACGAGAAGGTGATACGCCGTGAGCTGCGAGTGCGCCCCGGCGACCTCTTCAGCAAGGAGGATCTGATGCGATCGGCTCGCGAGATAGCCCAGACCGGCCACTTCAACCCAGAGAATATGGACATCCGCCCCGAGCCTAACGAAGATGACGGCACGGTCGACATCGTATTCAACCTTGAGTCGAAGGCCAATGATAAGATAGAGTTCTCGATGGGATGGGGCCAGACCGGTATCATCGGCAAGTTGGGCTTGACATTCACCAACTTCTCGATCAAAAACCTGTTCCGTCCCGGCAGCTACAGGGGCTTGATACCGCAAGGCGAGGGTCAAACCTTCAACATCTCGGCCCAAACCAATGCCCGCTACTATCAGGCCTACAGCGTATCGTTCCTCGACCCGTGGTTTGGAGGCAAACGCCCTAACTCGCTGCAGGTGTCGGCCTACTACAGCCGTCAGACCGGAGTTAACTCCAGCTACTACAACTCCACCTGGGCCAACCCCTACGGCTATGGTATCGGCAACTACTATGGCAGCAGCTACTACAGCAACTCAAGCCTGTGGAACGAATACTACCAGAACCAGATTCAGAACGCTTACGACCCCAATAAGGTGCTACAGATGGTTGGTGTAACCGTCGGTTTGGGTAAAAGGTTGAAATGGCCCGACGACTGGTTTACATTTACCGCCGAGCTAACCTACAACTGGTATTATCTGAAGAATTGGGAGTACCTCTACTATATGAACAACGGTACGTCGAATGCCATCGTGCTCGGTCTGACCCTGGCCCGTAACTCCATCGACAACCCGCTGTACACCCGTAGCGGTTCGACATTCTCACTCAACTTGCAGCTCACTCCCCCCGCATCGCTGTTCAACCCCGGCAAAAACTGGCAGAAGCTGTCGGAGCAGAACACCACAGAGTCCAAGAAACAGCTCTACCGCTGGATTGAGTACTGGAAGCTGCGCTTCAAATCGCGCACCTACACCCCGCTCACCGATCCCACCGGCCAGTGGACGCTGGTGCTGATGACCCGTGCCGACATCGGCTTGCTCGGCAGCTACAACAAGTGGCTCAAGTCGCCCTTCGAGACATTCTACGTCGGAGGTGACGGCATGAGCGGATCGTACACCTACGCCACAGAGACCATCGGCCTTCGCGGTTATGAGAATGGTCAGTTCACACCGTGGGGGAGTGAGGGTTACGCCTACACCCGCTTCGGCATGGAGCTCCACTTCCCGTTCATGCTCCAGCCCACCACCACAATCTATGGCCTGGTATTCGCCGAAGCCGGTAACGCATGGACATCAGTCAAACAGTTTGATCCCTTCTCGATTAAACGCTCGGCCGGAGCCGGTGTGCGCATCTACCTACCTATGGTGGGTATGATGGGTATCGACTGGGCCTACGGTTTCGACAAAGTGTTCGGCACCAAGGGAGGCAGCCAGTTCCACTTCATCCTTGGTCAGGAATTCTAATAATATGGTGTCTTAAACTGTTTGCCACTTTTAGCGTCTATATTGTTAAGGAATATAACGAATACAAACCACCAAACTATATCGACATGAAACGCGTATTATTGCTCATCGGCGTAGCCGTGATGTGTGCCTTAGGCGCACGAGCCCAGAAGTTTGCATTAGTTGACATGGAGTATATACTCAAGAATGTACCCGCCTATGAGATGGCCAACGAGCAGCTCAACCAGCTGTCGCAACGCTGGCAGAAAGAAGTAGAGGCCAAAGCCAAGGAGGCGGAGACACTCTACAAGAACTATCAGTCGGACATGGTGTTCCTGACCGACGACCAAAAGAAGAAGAAAGAGGAGGAGATTGTGGCCAAGGAGAAAGAGGCCACAGAGCTCCGCATGAAATATTTCGGTCCCGAAGGTGAGCTTTACAAGAAGCGCGAGTCGCTGCTCAAACCCATCCAGGACGATGTCTACAACGCCGTAAAGAAGGTGTCGGAGGAGCGCGGCTACCAGGCCATCTTCGACCGCGCCTCGTCGGCCAACATCATCTACGCCTCTCCCCGCATCGACGTGTCAAACGAAGTGCTCGCCAAACTCGGATATTCAGCAAATTAATAAACTATATAACCAATTACAATGATTAAGAAAGCTCTTCTGGCGATCATGATCGCCTTGCCTATGCTCGCCGCAGCCCAGGCTCCTGTCAAAATCGCAACAGTGCAGATCGACCCCATCGTTGACGCAATGCCCGAAACAGCGCAAATGAAAACCCAGCTCGAGGCTGACCAGAAAACCTATCAGACCGAGATCGAGAAGCTCGGAGGCGAAATCGACAAGAAAGTCGCCGAATATCAGAAATTAGCCCAGGACGGCACCACCCCCCAAAGCATACTTGAACGCCGCATGCAGGAAGTGCAGGAGCTCCAGCAGAAAGCCCAGCTCTTCTCCAACCAGGTCCAGAAGGAGATGCAGAGCAAATATGAGCAGCTGATGGCTCCCGTGCAGGAGAAGCTCACCAACGCCATCAAGGCCGTTGGCGCAGAAAACGGCTTCACCCTCATCCTCCCCGACGGAGTGGCCGCTTACACAAGCGCTGACGTGATCGACGCCACACCGCTGGTGAAAGCTCGTCTGGGCTTGAAATAACCACCGGGCCAAATACCGCGGCGCGCACCGGCGTGCCCTTACGGTTTATCGAGCCGGATGTAACCTTGCAGGATACATCCGGCTCGCTGCATTATTTTCCCCTGAAATGTTGCATAAATTCCTTTGCGATTAAGGATAAATCAGTATATTTGTGTAGTTAAAACAGTGTAATATGGACATGTGGATTATTTGGCTGATCATAGCCGCAGTGTTGATGATTATCGAAGTGCTCACTCAGATGATGTGGGCTCTGTGTCTGGCTATAGGATGCGCCGGAGCTATCGTAGCTTCGCTGTGCGGGCTCGACCTCGTTTGGCAGATTGTGATTATGTCGATAGTGGCCGTAGTGGCATACCTGTTGCTGATACCGTGGTTTCAGAAGCTTCACGCCGAGGCTACGGCTCGTCGCGGCAAGACCGTCCGCACAGGTATGGACGCACTGCTCGGCCGCCATTCATTCGTCGAGGAGGAGATACGCCCCGACCGCCCCGGACGCGGCCGCATCGACGGCGACAACTGGCAGATGCTCGCCCCCGGCTACGACGGCACTATCCGACGCGGCACCGAGGTTGTGGTCACCGGCTACGACTCCATCATCCTGCATGTTACACCTTATACACAACAATGACTTTTAACCCTAACTCTCTAACACCTGAATTATGGAAACCTGGATTCTTGCCGGAGCGATCGTGCTCCTGGCCATCGCCATCATCTCAGCCGGCGTCAAAGTAGTGCCCCAAAGCGAAACCCGCGTCATCGAGCGCCTCGGACGCTTCCACAGTGTGCTCCCTCCCGGCATCAACTTCATCATCCCTTTCATCGACCGGCCCAAGACCATCTATAAGCGCTCAGTAGGACGCACCTACGACGGTCGCGGCGTGGTGTCGACGACCTCCACCCCGGTGATCGACCTGCGCGAGCAAGTCTATGACTTCCCCTCGCAGCAAGTGATCACCCGCGACAACGTAACCACAGAAATCAACGCCCTCCTTTACTTCCAGATTGTCGACCCCAAAAAGGCCGTGTACGAAATCGACAACCTCCCCAACGCCATCGAGAAACTCACGCAGACATCGCTCCGCAACGTGATTGGTGAATTGGAGTTGGATGAGACACTCACTTCGCGCGACACCATCAACTCCAAACTCCAGACTATCCTCGACGACGCCACCAACAAATGGGGCGTGAAGGTCAACCGCGTCGAACTGCAGGACATCACCCCTCCCGAGAGCGTGCGAGTGGCCATGGAGAAGCAGATGCAGGCCGAGCGCAACCGTCGTGCCGAGATCCTCAATGCCGAGGGCGACAAGCAATCGCGCATCCTCCGCTCCGAGGGAGAGAAAGCCTCCAAAATCAACCAGGCCGAGGCCACAAAGCAGGCCGAGATATTGCGCGCCGAGGGTGAGGCCCGCGCCATCATCCTCAATGCCCAAGCCGAGGCCGACGCCATCCTCAAGGTAGCCGAAGCCGTCAAGTCGACCCATACCGACCCCGCCACCTACATCCTCGCAGTCAAGTATATCGACACACTCCGCGACATCACCTCCGGCAAGGATAACAAAGTGATTTACATGCCCTACGAGGCCACCTCAGTGCTCTCCTCGATAGGCTCGATCCGCGGCCTCTTCTGCGACAACACCGCCAAGTAGCGACGCTGGCGTATTCGCGGCCTCACCGGTGGTGCGACCCTACTCGCGGGTGAGGCATTGATGGCAATCACGGATACTGCCAACGAGTAGAATCGCTCTCTGGAGCGTCCGCGAAAATCTTACTTGTGAGCAGACGAAAATTCGGTTCTGTGGCATTACTTATGCGCAGTATTCACATAATATTGCGCGGATATAGCTGCGGTATGGAAAAAATTTTGTATCTTTGCATGATTTTTAGCAGATTAAAAAAATACAAAGAGATTTATGTTACAACCAATCAAGAAAACCATCACACTTGCCGATGGCCGCGAGATTACCCTCGAGACCGGTAAGCTCGCCAAGCAAGCAGATGGAGCCGTTGAGCTCCGCATGGGCAACACCATGCTCCTGGCCACAGTAGTTTCGGCCAAGGAGGCTGGCGAGGGAGTCGACTTCATGCCCCTCACCGTGGAGTACAAGGAGAAGTTCTCCTCCAACGGCCGTTTCCCCGGCGGCTTCCTAAAGCGTGAGGGTCGTGCCTCGGATTATGAAATCCTCACAGCGCGCCTGGTAGACCGCGCACTTCGTCCACTGTTCCCCGACAACTACCACGCTGACACTATTGTACAAGTCACAATGTACTCGGCCGACGGACAGGACATGCCCGACGCACTCGCAGGCCTTGCCGCCTCAGCAGCGCTCACCGTCAGCGATATCCCCTTCAACGGCCCCATCTCTGAGGTGCGCGTGGCGCGCATCAACGGTGAGTTTGTGATTGACCCCACCTTCGACCAACTCAAAGACGCTGACCTCGAGCTGATGGTCGGCGCCACCTACGATAACATCATGATGGTCGAGGGCGAGATGAACGAGGTGAGCGAGGATGTGCTCCTCGCAGCCCTCAAAGCCGCCCACGAAGCCATCAAGGAGCAATGCAAAGCTCAGTTGGAGCTTGCCCAGGAGGCCGGCGCAACTGTTAAGCGCGAATATTGCCACGAGGTCAACGATGAGGACCTCCGCAAGGATGTGCGCGAGAAATGCTACGACAAGGCTTACGCAATCGCCAAGGCCGGTTGCGCCGACAAGCACTGGCGACAGGACAGCTTCGATGCTATTTGCCAGGAGTACATCGACTCACTCCCCGAGGAGGAGCGTGAGGAGAAGACTCCGCTTGTGAAGCGTTACTACCACGACGTGGAGAAGGACGCCATGCGTCGCTGCGTTCTCGACGAGGGTATTCGTCTTGACGGCCGTAAGACCGACGAGATCCGCCCCATCTGGTGCGAGGTTGATTATTTGCCCGGCCCTCACGGATCGGCAGTGTTCACCCGCGGTGAGACCCAGTCGCTCGCCACTGTTACCCTCGGCACCAAGCTCGACGAGAAGATACTCGACGAGGTGCTCAACCAGGGTCACGAGCGCTTCCTGCTCCACTACAACTTCCCTCCCTTCTCAACAGGCGAAGCCCGCGCACCCCGCGGCGTGAGCCGTCGTGAGGTAGGTCACGGCAACCTTGCCCACCGCGCCCTCAAGCGCATGCTCCCCGATGATCTCCCCTACGTGACCCGCATCGTGAGCGATATACTCGAGTCGAACGGGTCATCGTCGATGGCCACCGTATGCGCCGGCACCCTCGCCCTGCTCGACGCCGGTGTGAAGATGAAACGCCCTGTGGCAGGTATCGCCATGGGTCTGATTTCTGACTCAGAGAGCCCCAAATATGCTGTGCTCAGCGATATCCTCGGCGATGAGGACCACCTTGGTGATATGGACTTCAAGGTCACCGGTACCACCGAGGGCATCACCGCCACCCAGATGGATATCAAGTGCGACGGTCTGTCATACGAAATCCTTGAGAAAGCCCTCAACCAGGCCAAGGCCGGACGTCTGCACATCCTCAATATCATCAACGAAACCATTCCTCAACCCCGCGAAGACTACAAGCCTCATGTGCCTCGCATCGTGACCATGATCATCCCCAAGGAGCTTATCGGCGCAGTGATTGGCCCCGGCGGCAAGATCATCCAGGGTATCCAGGAGGCCTCGGGCGCCACAGTTTCAATCGACGAAATCGACGAGGGTGGCTACATCGAGGTTGCCGCTGCCAACAAGGCATCAATCGACAAAGCTATGGAGATGATCAACGCCATCGTAGAGCTCCCCGAAGAGGGCAAGGTATACACCGGCAAGGTCAAGACCATCCAGGACTTCGGCGCATTCGTTGAGTTCATGCCCAACCGCGACGGTCTGCTCCACATCTCAGAGATATCTTGGAACCGCCTCGAGAATATGGAGGCATCAGGCATCAAGGAGGGCGACACCGTCACCGTCAAGCTGCTTGAGGTCGACAAGAAGACCGGCAAATATCGCTTGTCGATGCGCGCCCTTCAGGAGAAGCCCGAAGAATGGGTTGAGCCCCAGCGCGGTCCCCGCGCCCCTCGCCGCGAGGGTGGTAATCGCGGTTCCCGTCGTGATGGCGACCGTGGTCCCCGCCGCGAAGGCCCCCGCAGACCCCGTCGCGACTAACCCCGGTTCGTAAGAATGCATAAATATAAGAGGACCGCTACTGAGCTGAGTAGCGGTCCTCTGCGTTTTTATGTTTCATAGAAGATCACATGCTTGACCCGCTGTATTCTGACAATAGCTTTTCAATATCTTTCTTTATTCAATCAATTTCATTGTTTATATGTTTCTATCGCAGAGATATTTGTTTGATTTAAAAAATCAAAATATCAGTATCTCAAAAGCAAAGGAGGCTATTATCAGAAGGTTTGGGGGTAAAGACGGAGGGTGTGTAATGACAGTTAGCCACGGTCATTACACACCCTCTGATGGAATGGGTTAGAAGTTATTCGAACTCGATGAGGACTGCGTCGGTGCCCACTACCTCGTCGGGCTTGACGAAGACGCGCTTGATGGTGCCGTCGTGGTCGGCAGTGACATCATTCTCCATCTTCATTGCCTCGTAGACGAGGAGGGTCTGACCTTTCTTCACCTTGTCGCCGCGCTTTGCGCTCACAGAGATGATGCGACCACCCATGGGAGCCTTGATTGTGGGACCTGTGATGGGTGAGTTGTCGACCTCCTCAGCGGCTTCGGCTTTGGCCTCGGCGGGAGCTTCGGCAGCTTTCTTGGCGTCGTATTCTTCCTGACGGCGTTTGCGCAGGAAGACGTTGGCCACGGTGGGGAGGAGCTGGAGCAGCAGGTATTCCTCGTTGTTGGATGCGAGTTTCACACCGCCGAGGTCGTCGAGGGTGGGGTTGTCGGGCATCTTGTAGGATGATGTGTCGTAGGGTTTCTCCTCGGGGCTGCCGGTAATCTGAGCGCGGAACTGGGGATCAACCGGAACGGGAGTCTTACCGTACTCACCTTTGACGAGCGAGATGAACTGGTTGGAGGTAGTTGCGTAGTCGGGGTTGCCTTTCTTGCGGTTGAGGGCTACTGACACAGCCTGTGAGCCTACAATCTGGCTGGTGGGGGTCACCAGGGGCACCAGGCCGGCGTCGCGGCGCACCTTGGGAATCAGGCGCATAGCGTCGTCGAGCAGGTCGCTTGCGCCGAGCGATTTGAGCTGGGCTACCATGTTGGAATACATTCCACCGGGCACTTCAGCGTCCTTTACGAGCAGGTTGGGCTTGGGGAAACCGAAATATTCCTCGATGCCGTGGCAGGCTTCGAGTAGTGCCTCTTCGTCCATCGACTGAGCGGCTGCGATGGCGGTGTCGAACAGAGCGTCGACTTCGGCGGGGAGGGTATCCTTCAGAGGGTCGAATGCCTTGGGGAAGTGGTCTTTGTTGAGGTCGAACGCGGCGAGTTCGCGGCGCACGCCTTCGAGCTGCTTGCGGATCTTGCCAACGGCTTCCATGTTGGCCTCAACCTCTACGCCGAGTTTCTTGCAGAACACATATACCAGCTCAATGGCGGGGGCAGCTGAGCCTTCCCCAAACCACCAGATATTGGTGTCGAGGATGTCGACGCCGTTGATGATGGCCATCAGCGATGATGCCAGGCCGTAACCGGGTGTACAGTGGGTGTGGAAGTCGACGGGCACGCTGAGGTTGGCCTTGAGCTTGCTGATGATAGAGGCAGCGCGCAGGGGGCTTACGAGCCCGGCCATATCCTTGAGGGTGATGATTTTGGCTCCGAGTTGCTCCATCTGGCGGGCTTTGTCGACAAAGTATTCGTCGGTGAAAATCTTCTCGGGAGCTTCCTCCTTCTTGCCAAAGAGTTTAGCGAAGAAGCCTTTCTTCTCGGCCTTGGGCTCCTCTTTGGGGTCGACGGTGTAGCATACGGCGCCGTCGGCGATGCCACCGAGCTCATTGATGAGCTTGATTGACTCGCGCACGTTGTCTATATCGTTGAGGGCGTCGAATATACGCATTATGTTGAGGCCGTTGTCGATAGACTCTTTGTAGAAGCCTTCGAGCACCGAGTTGGGGTATGGTACGTAACCGAAGAGGTTGCGGCCGCGGGAGAGAGCTGACAGGAGCGATTTCCCTTTCATGGCCTTGCTGATTGTGCGCAGGCGGTTCCAGGGCGACTCGTCGAGGTAGCGCATCACAGAGTCGGGCACTGCACCGCCCCATACTTCCATGATGTAGTAACCGGCGTTCTCGTACAATGGGAGTAATTGGTCAATCTGCTTCTGGCTCATGCGAGTAGCGAAGAGCGACTGCTGACCGTCACGGAGTGTAAGGTCGCGAATTCTTAGCTTCTTAGTCATTGCTATTCGATTTTAGAGTTATGATGTTTCTGTATTGTGCTGAAAGATTATTCAGAATCTTCCAATCGCGAATGTATGTATTAAATATTTATTAAGGAAATTTTTCCGCAATTTTTAGTCAAATAATTGTTAGATATGAAAAATATGCCTACTTTCGCAATCCCATAGCCACCTAATCATATGTTCAATATATTTTCACGCAAAGCGGCTCAGACCGAGCCTTTGTTTTTCACCACCGACATCCACTGCCATGTGGTGCCGGGCATCGACGACGGTTCGCCCGACGTCGAGACTTCGGTCGAGCTTATCCGGTCGATGACCTCGTGGGGCATCAAGCGCATACTTGCCACACCTCATGTCACCGAGACTGTGTTTGAGAATTCGGTGGAAACCATTGCGCCTCCGCTTGCTGAGTTGAAGGATGCGTTGCAACAGGCCGGAGTGGAGGTGGATATCGACCACTCGGCAGAATATCGCCTCGATGATCTGTTCAAGCGCCAGTTTGCCGCAGGTGAGTGTAAGCCTTACCCCAACGACTATATACTTGTGGAAAACTCATGGATACAGGAGCCGTGGGGCCTCGATGAGACACTGTTTGATATCAAGGTGAAGCGGCTGAGTCCCATCCTGGCTCACCCTGAGCGATATCTCTACTATTTCGACAACCGCAAGCGTCTGAAGAAATTGCATGACGACGGCACCCTCTTCCAGGTAAATCTGTTGAGCCTGGCCGGGCATTACGGCAGGGATCAGCGGCGCCAGGCCGAGTGGCTGATTGAAAATGACATGGTGGACTTCTTAGGGTCGGATCTGCACAACGCCTCGCATGTGGAGTCGATTGAGCGCTACCTGGCATCGAAGGATTACCGACGCGACCGCGAGCGACTCGATGGCCGCATCCTCAATGACCGCGTCTTCAACTGACCGGCTCTAACTTTTCGAGGGAGTTAGTTGTTTAATACATAGCGGGGCGAGGCAGCTCCGCCGGTATTAACTTCCAACCATCTCTCATCATGGATTCATCAACTAAAGCGGCTCCCGCTACAGCAGCTCCCGGCGGCCAACAGACACCGCCTACATATTCCAAGGTTGAGCGCGTGGCAGTCAGCATACTGCACGGACTGGTGCTGGTGCTGTCGCTATTGCTTATAGTGTTTATTTCCTACGACACGTTCAAGGGTATACCTTTCCTTGAAAATCAGCGCTACATGACTTTCCAGTTCTGGGTCTGCGTAGTCTTCCTGATTGATTTCTTCGTTGAGCTTTTCATCTCGCACAACCATTGGGATTACTTCAAGGGGCATTGGTTTTATCTGGTCATCTCCATCCCATATCTCAATATCATCGCGGCTTGCGACAGCCAGGTGCTCTCAGACGGCATGATGTATATCATACGATTTATCCCGCTGATTCGCGGCTGCTACGCACTGACGATGGTCGTGGGATATATCTCGCGCAACAAGGCGATATCCGTTTTGTCGCAGTATGTGGTCATACTCGTGACGTTGGTCTACATACTGTCGCTAATATTCTACTATGAGGAGTATGGTGTCAACCCCGATGTCAAGAGCTATTGGGATGCCCTCTACTTCTCAGCCATGAATACCACTACGGTAGGTTGCTACTTCGCCGCGGTAACTCCTGTTGGCAAGATCATATCGGTGATACTCCCCACGGCGGGTATGTTGATGCTGCCTCTGTTCACGGTCTATGTGATCGACCGCGTCAAAGCCTTCAACGCCCGACGCAACGACGTGCTATAACAATTATCTACAACTGTATACGCAAGCCTTCGGTAGCGGCGATGACCTCGCCACCGAAGGCTTCTTTTGCTTCGGTAAGGTGTCGCTCCTCGTCGGAGTACGACTTGGAGTAATGGCCGATCATCAGGCGCTCGGCTCCGGCCATGCGCGCTATCTCGCCGGCCTGACGGGCTGTGGAGTGATAGCGTTGCGAGGCTTTGAGCAAGTTGTCGTCGGCGTATGTGGCTTCGTGATACATCATGGTCACCGGTCCAACATCCTCTGCCACCTTGGGGTTGAACTGCGTGTCAGAGCAGTAGGCGTAGCTGCGCGAGGGGTCGGGGTCGGTGGTCAATCGGCCGTTGGGTATCACTACCCCGTCGGCGGTGGTGAAGTCGGCCCCTAATTGCAGGGCGCGGCGCTGAGCAACAGGTATGTTATAGAATTCGAGCATGTCGCCTCGGAGGTGGCGCACCTTGGGTTTCTCGCGGAACACGTAGCCGACCACGGGGATGCGGTGGTATAGAGGTGCGGTCTCCACGGTGATGGCGGGGGTGTCGAGGATGATGGCCCGGCGCGGCTCTATGATGTCGAATTTGAGTGTGAAGGTGAGCTCGTGGCAGAAGAAATCAATCATGCGGCGAAACATGTCGACACCATCGGCGAACGTGTGCACCGTAATCTCACCATCCATGTGGTGCAGCGACAGGGTCGACAGTAGTCCGGGTAGTCCCAAGCAGTGGTCGCCATGCAGATGACTCAGGAAGATGTGGCGCAGACGGCTGAATTTCATGCCCATCTTACGGGCCTGGAGCTGCGCGCCCTCGCCGCAGTCAATCATGTAAAGGGTGTCGCGGATGTCGACCACTTGACACGATGGCAAGTGACGGCTCGTAGGGGTGGCCGACCCGCACCCCAGGATCTGAACTTCAAACTTATCCATTATTCGGGTTGGTATTCGTATGCTCCGATTGTGGGCGGGTTGGTGCGCTGGCGGCCAAGGCGGTCGCTGGCGGCTGCGGGAAGCATCAGCGATGGATCGCCGGCGCCGATTGCGGGCGACTCCGGACGGACGCGGTAGTCGAATATGTAATCCTCGCGCACGGTGTAGTATAGCGGGTCGGTGTCCCACAGACAGTTGATGAAGTTGTCATCGTTGGACCCGGTCGACTTGAGTATGCAGCTGCGCAGGGTCACGCCGGTGCCGGTGAGGTCGCCGTGCGATAGGTCGGTGCCGTTGCCATATATTATTGTGTTGGTGATATCGGCCTGCAGGTAGGGTAGACCCGAATGGTCGTCATCGTCGGCGTTGACGTGGGCCAGTTGCAGCGCCGGGCCGCCGAGGGCTGTGAAGAGGTAGTAGTTGGCCAGTGTGGTCTGGTTGACGCGCAGTTGGCCGCCGCGCATGTAGAGCAGTCCTTGCGAGGCGTCGGTGATCTCGCTGCCGATGATCTCGACTGCTGAGTGGGCTGCCTGGAATGTGTAGCCCGACGAGTTGCGTATCTGCGAATTGAGGATGCGCAGCGCGGGGCGGTCGAGGGTTGAGGTGATGGAGTCGACGGCCACGCCATAGCTTGAGTTGCGGAGCGACACCTGCTCCAGCAGGTTGTCGTGCGATGAGGGGCCGAAGTATACGCCACCCCATTGCCCCGACATCAGCTCGAAGGGTATCGAGGCCGCTACGTTGCCGGTGCGGTCGCCTATCATGTTGATAGGCTTATCGGTGGTGCCGCGGGCCTGAAGTGAGCCGTAGACCAGCAGTTCAGCGCCATCGTGGAAGTAGAGCGTGGCTCCGGGGTCGACGGTCATTGTCACGCCGGGGAGCACCACCAACGAGTCGCGGATCTGGTAGGGACGGTCGGCGGTGAACCTCATGGGCTGGTCGAGCACCACACCATCCATGCGCTCCACGTCGATGCCATCGGCGCTGAGCACCACCGAGCGGGTTACGCCCAGGGTGGTGAAGTCGAGATGGTCGACTACGTTGACCAGGCCGAGCTTGCCGGTGGCGGGGGCGGTGCACTCCACGAACACATAGATTGAGTCGTTGGGGCGTATCTCCACGTTGTGGAACTCGCGACCCGACATGCCATCGACGTTGACGCGGAATATCCCTTGCTGCGGGTCGCGCAGGGCTATCGAGCCGATGTTGATGATCTTATCGGCGTGGTTGTACACCACAAAGCGGTGAGTGGTAGAGCCTTGGTCGGTGAACACCATGCCCATGTCAAGGGTGTCGACCGAGAATGTGGGCTGGTCGGCGGTGGACGACGAAACTCCATCCTCGATGCACGAGGTGGCGAGTGTGAATATCGTTGCGAATAGGAATAATAGTCTGGGTAATTTCATAGCTATATTATAACGTGAAATCACCGTGTTTATTGTGGGTGAGGGGACCCCGCCGCGCAGTGCCGGGGCACGGTAGGCTTGCGACGCCTGGCATCACAGCCCGGAAGGCGTGAAGTTTCCCGTGCCCGGCGACTTTGTCGTCGTGGTCCAAGAAACAGGACAGGGGAGCGACTGCGGTCGCTCCCCTGCCGATATAAGGCCCCATCTCATAAAATTTTTATGAGATGGGGCCTTAGTGGGTCAGAGCTGTCGATTATTCTGCTTTGCCGGCTGAACCGAGCACCTCTACGATTTTGTGCTTGTAGAGTTTCTCCATGTTGTCGCGAGCCGGGCCGAGGTATTTGCGGGGGTCGAACTCTGCGGGCTTCTCGGCGAAGACCTTGCGGATGGCGGCGGTCATAGCCAGACGGCTGTCAGAGTCGATGTTGATTTTGCAGACGGCGCTCTTGGCGGCCTTGCGGAGCTGCTCTTCGGGGATACCGATGGCGTCGGGGAGCTTGCCACCATATTTGTTGATGGTGTCAACTTCTTCCTGGGGCACTGATGATGAGCCGTGGAGCACGATGGGGAAGCCGGGGAGTTTCTCCATCACAGCGTCGAGCACGTCGAATGCCAATGGCGGGGGAACGAGGCGGCCCTCAGCGTTGCGGGTGCACTGCTCGGGGGTGAACTTGTAAGCGCCGTGGCTGGTGCCGATAGCGATAGCGAGAGAGTCGCAGCCGGTGCGGGTAGCGAAGTCGATTACCTCCTCGGGGTCGGTGTAGGTGTGGTGGTCAGATGACACCTCATCCTCAACGCCGGCGAGCACGCCGAGCTCACCCTCGACTGTTACGTCGTACTGGTGGGCGTAGTCAACTACCTTCTTGGTGAGGGCCACGTTCTCCTCGTAGGGGAGGTGTGAACCGTCGATCATCACTGATGAGAAGCCGTTGTCGATACAAGATTTGCAAAGGTCGAAGCTGTCGCCATGGTCGAGGTGAAGCACGATCTGGGGATGCTCCCAGCCGAGCTCTTTGGCGTAGGCTACAGCGCCCTGGGCCATGTAGCGGAGCAGGGTGGGGTTGGCGTAGTTGCGAGCGCCCTTCGACACCTGAAGGATCACGGGTGACTTCTCCTCAGCGGCGGCCTTGATGATGGCCTGGAGCTGCTCCATGTTGTTGAAGTTGAATGCGGGCACTGCGTAGCCCCCTTTGATGGCCTTGGCGAACATCTCGCGGGTGTTGACCAAGCCTAACTCTTTATAAATTACCATTGTGGGTTATGAGTTTATTTGGTTAATGATGTTTTTAAGTGAATACGTTGTTACTTCACCGCAAAGTTACAACAATTATCGGTAAAAAAACTACCTTAAGCTAAAGTTATTTAACTGACGGTAGTAAACATTAGTGGTGTTGAGGGTTAGCGGATGGTGATTTTGCTTACTTTCCGGCCCTGGACTTTGATGTAGACTCCGGTGCCGGGGTTGGCCACGCGGATGCCCTGCAGGTTGTAGTAGACGGGCTCGGCGTCGTCGGCTGTCTCATCGGCTACGTCAACCGAGGTGGTGCCACCGGCTGCAAAGCTGTAGGTTTTGGTCGTGGTGACAGGCTCGCCACTGTATAGGCCAACCTTGTCGTTGGGAGTGGCGGTGGCTGTAACATGGTTGTTCTCAGCGATCAGGGGCACGCGGATGTAGCCGGGAGCGGTGGGGAAGTCGAGCACCTGGTTTATGTAGAAGTCGTCAGGTGTCTGGCCATCGTGGTCGGCCTCATCCCAGCTCCAGCCCTCATATTTGGAGTTGATCACATACCACTGGCGGTTGGTGGTGTTCTCAAGCTCGATGCTCACGTCAAGGAGCACTGGTGCGTCGTCGATGTCGAGGGTCTCATTCTGGCCGGGGATGGTGCCGGCTGCACGGCGGGGGGCGTTGGCAGCGCCGGGGTTCTGATAGCGCATGGTGGCTGTGGGCATGTAGCCCCAGGCGGCGTTGAAGTCGTTGTCGTCCACGTCGCCGAAGCGTATGGTCAGGTAGGCGTTGTCGGCGCCCTCGGTAGCACTGGGTACCTTGCCGTTGACGAGCCAATCGTCATCATCCTCGCGGAATACCAGGTGAGTCTCCTTCAGAGGCTTGTAGATCGATACTGAGTTGTTGTCGAGGTTGAGCACGATGTTGTATGTGCCGGCTTCTACCTTCCACGACTGGGCTGACGATGCGTTGACACCCTTGGCGTATTTCTGCACAAAGGCGGGCTTCATTAGCTCTAAGGGGCGGTTGGAGTATGTGGAGCCGTAGCGGTCGGCGTCGTTTACGGTAGTGTCCCAGTCAGTTGAAGAGCTGTAGTTGGTGATGAAGCTGAAGTAGCCGTAGCCGTTGTCAGCATTATCGATGGTGAATTCGGTCCAGGTGTAAGTACGGTCATCTTTCGAGGTGTACTTAGTGGGCGATGTGATGTTCCACCATTTGTCGCTACTGCCGCCGTAGTTGCCTACGATGTAGACGTTGGTGGGAGTAGAGGTTGACTGGTCACCAGTCTGGGTATATACGTGGTTATTGACAACGGTGAAGTCGCCTGTCTGGGTTGCGTTGCCATCGCCAGCGTTGAAGAGGCAGCCAGTTGTGTTTTCGGGGAGGGTGTAAACCCAGATGTTGCCCTCGTACTTGGTCATGCTAACGCCGGGCCAGCTGGGTGATGATGCTCCCCCCCAATAGTATATGTAAGGGGTTGACCAATTTGACTCGGAGTTGTCGTAATATACTTTCAGTGTTTCAGGTTCAGGATCGGGTGTGGGATCGGGAGTGGGGTCGGGGTCGACGGTGACATCGCCGGTGCGGGTGAGCTTGACGGTCATGTAGTCGAAGTCGGCCTCGATGTCATAGACACCCGGCTCTACCATCCATGAGGACGCTGCTGCGGCGTTCCATCCGGCGAAGTATTGCTTCATGTAGTAGGTGGCGTCGGCTGTGATGGCCTCATCCTTGTTGGGGGCGCCGAAGCGGTCAGAGCTGTTGACATCGTCCCAGGAGCTTTTGCTCAAGGTGGTGAAGGTGAAGTAGGCTTTGCCGTCGTCGGCGGCTGTCAGCTCAACGTCTGTGGCGGTGAACTTGTGGCTCGACTTGGTGAAGCGTATGCCTTTGTTGGTAACCCAGTGCGCATCCTTGAGTGTGCCCACCACGTAGAGTCCGGAGGGCACGTTGAGGTTGCCCGACTCGCCGGTAGCAGCCTCGCCGCCGTTGGTCTTCACCCAGATGCAGTAGTCCTTGCCTGAGCAATACTCTGTGCCGTAGCCTAACGATGCGTCGGGGCTGACCATCTCTGAGCCGATTTTCACCACCAGTCTTCCCTTAGAGCCGATCACCTCGGCCATGTAGCAGGATTGGTTGGTGCGGAGCACGGTCACCTTCGAAGTGTTGCTCACGCCGGCTGCCTTGCGGGCCTCGATCATCTTCATAATCTGCTCTTTGTAGGCGGTCCAGTGGTTGATGAACACGCAGGGGGTGCCGGGTGAGCATATCATGAATGCGTTGGCGGCGGGGATGTGCTCGGTATCCTTGAAGTTGTTGCCCTCGTTGAACTCATCGCGATATGAGTCGTGGTTGTCGATGAATGTCACAGCATACTGAGCGTAGCCGTAATGGATCATTCCGGCGGGCTGGGGTGTGGTGCCGTTGGCGTTCCAGACGAGCTTGGTCATGTCGTCGTCGCCGTCGAAAGCTGCCATCAGGGCGTATTTGAAGGGGAAGTCGAATGCTGCCGACTCGCGGCCTGTGGCCTCAATCCACTGCTGCACACGGTCGTAGCTTGAGTCCCAGAACTCACCCACGGAGAATGTGGGCTGCTCGGGGTGTGTGGCGCGCATATAGTGGTTGAAGTCGGTGATGCGGCGGGCGTCGAAGCCGCGCATGTAGTCGTAGCGGCGGCCTACGTAGCCGTACTTCTCATAGAGGCAGCGCATGTAGTTGCGCGAGCTCTCCTGCACGTTGGCTCCCTGGTGGTCGAGGTCGCGGCAGTAGGTGCAGGGTAGGGTGGCCTCGCCGGGCCAGCAACCCTCATCTGCGTTGGCAGTGGTGGAAAGGTCGGGGTACTGGGTGAACAGCTCATCGTCGCAAACTATGTCGTTGATGCCCATCGACCATGTGCGGCCATCCCACTCCTCGGAGGGGTAGCTGTACCATCCTTCCTCGCCTTCGCCGATGGTGCTGCGGTGGTTGACGATCACGTCGGCGATGAAGCCGGTGCCGCGGTCTTTGTAAGTCTTGATCATTTCGAGCAGCTCATCCTCGGTGCCCATCTTGGTGTTGTGGTTGGTGAACCAATACACCGGCAGATAGCCTAACGTTGAGTTGCCCTTGCCTGAGTTAGGCACCCAGATCAGGTCGAAGTAGGGGGCGAACTCGTCAACGCGGTTGGTCATATCCTTCCAGCGGATGTCGAGCTGCTCGGCGGGTGTCTCATCCTCTTCCCAGTGGAAGCTTTGCAGCATCACGCCTTCGTAGCCCGCAGGCCAGCCCACAGCGTTGGCTGTGAGAGCGGCAGAGGTCAGCATGGCGGCGACTGCCGTTGATTTCAGAATTGTTGTCATGATATAATTTCTACGATTGCACTTGTTAGTTCATTTTAGGGTGACCTGTATCTCTTTAATATCCGAGCAAAATTACAAAAATCGCACGAAATTTAGCAGACTATTTGTATAAAATTATTGTGCGCGCTAACTTTGCACCCTGAAAATCCGATAGAGGCAATATGCAGAAGATACGTAACATCGCCATCATAGCCCATGTCGACCATGGTAAGACTACGGTGGTGGACAAGATGCTGATGGCCGGCCACCTTTTCCGCGACAACCAACAGGCCGGCGAACTCATACTCGACAACAACGACCTGGAGCGCGAACGTGGTATCACAATCCTCTCCAAAAATGTGTCAATCGATTACAAAGGGTATAAAATCAATATAATCGACACTCCCGGACACGCCGACTTCGGCGGTGAGGTGGAGCGCGTGCTCAACATGGCCGACGGCTGCCTGCTGCTGGTAGACGCCTTCGAGGGCCCGATGCCGCAGACCCGCTTCGTGCTCCAAAAGGCCATCCAACTGGGCTTGAAGCCGGTGGTTGTTATTAATAAGGTGGACAAGCCAAACTGTCGCCCCGACGAGGTGCAGGAGGCGGTGTTCGACTTGATGTTCAGCCTCGACGCCACCGAGGATCAGCTCGACTTCCCCACCATATACGGTTCGGCCAAGCAGGGCTGGATGAGCACCGACTGGCAACAGCCCACCGACAATATTCTCCCCCTGCTCGACGCCATCATCGAGTATGTCCCTGAGCCTAAGGTGTATGAGGGCGACCCACAGATGCTCATCACATCGCTCGACTACTCCAACTATGTAGGCCGTATCGCCATCGGCCGCGTGCACCGCGGGGTGATCCGCGAGGGTATGGACATCGGCCTGTGCAAGCGCGACGGCTCGGTGGTGAAGCAGCGCGTCAAGGAGCTACACACCTTCGAGGGTATGGGGCGCAAACGCGTCAGCGAGGTGGCCAGCGGCGACATCTGCGCAATCGTGGGCCTCGACGACTTCGAAATCGGCGACACCATCACCACCATCGACAATCCCGATCCACTCCCGCGCATAGCCATCGACGAACCTACGATGTCGATGACCTTCACCATCAACGACTCACCTTTCTTCGGCCGCGACGGCAAGTATGTGACCTCGCGCCATATCGGCGACCGCCTCACCCGCGAACTTGACCGCAACCTCGCTCTCCGCGTCGAAAAGGCAGGCAAGGAGGATGTGTGGACCGTCTATGGCCGCGGTGTGCTCCATCTGTCAGTGCTCATCGAGACCATGCGCCGCGAGGGATACGAGCTTCAAGTAGGTCAGCCCCAGGTTATCATCAAGGAAATTGACGGCGTGAAATGCGAGCCGGTGGAGTTGCTCACCATCAACGTCACCGAGGAGTACGCCTCGAAGATGATCGACATGGTCACCCGCCGCAAGGGCGACCTCGTGTCGATGACGTCTCAGGGCGACCGCACACACATGGAATTCCAGATACCCTCACGCGGCATAATCGGCCTGCGCAACAATGTGCTCACCGCATCGGCCGGCGAAGCCATCATAGCCCACCGCTTCCTCGAATATCAGCCCTGGAAGGGCGAGATTGAACGACGCACCAACGGTTCGCTCATAGCCATGGAGGGTGGCACGGCCTACGCCTACGCCATCGACAAACTCCAGGACCGCGGCCGCTTCTTCATCTTCCCCCAGGAGGAAGTCTACGCCGGTCAGGTAGTGGGTGAGAACGCCAAGGACAACGACATCGTGGTCAATGTCACCAAGTCGAAGAAGCTCACCAACATGCGAGCTTCCGGCGCCGACGACAAAGCCCGCATCATCCCCCCCGTTGTATTCTCGCTCGAGGAAGCCTTGGAGTACATCAAGGAGGACGAGTATGTCGAAGTGACCCCCAACCACCTCCGCTTGCGCAAGATCATCCTCGACGAGCTCGAGCGCAAGCGCGCCAACCGCTAACCCACCATAGCCTCCGCCCGCAAGTAGGGCCGCACCCCAGGTGCGTCCGCGACCTCGTCATGCGCCCCAGGTCACAAGCGACAAGTTTCACAATCATTGACTGCGATACTTTCCCCCGTTGCGTTTTTGCGCGGATATCAGCAAATCGCTATCTTTGTGGCAAAATATGATGGCAGTGAGCAAGAAGATCGGCAAGACGAGGAACTCGTTTAAGTATACCGCGGGCAAACTGCTCGCCTGGCTGGGCGTGGCGTTTGGCATCGGGGTGGTGATGAAGGTGCTATTCCTTGTCATCAACCTTGGCATATACTCTGATTATGGCTTGGCCGACTATCTGCAGGCGTTATGGCATGGGTTGCCGATGGATCTATGTGTGGGCGCTTATCTGACGGTGATACCGGCTCTGCTGCTGATAGCACACCAATTCACCAAGTGGAGCGGCCTGCATACGATAGAACGCATTTACTGTATTGCGATAGGCGTGGTGGTTGGCTGGATTTTTGCGGCCGACGATATGCTCTACGGATATTGGGAGTTCAAGCTCGACACAACGCCGATTTTCTATTTCACGACTTCCCCCTCGGCTGCGTTGGCCAGCATCACGTGGTGGCAATACATCGCAGGTTTTCTTATGTGGGGTGCGTTCGCCGTAGGGATTTATGCGGCTTTGTGGTATGGCGCAGGCCGACTGAAGGCTCCGACGGCTATGAATGTGGTGTCGCGATTGAAGCGAGTGGGTTGGCTGCTGCTGATGACCGCCGGATTGTTCCTGCCCATACGCGGAGGCATCACCGTGTCGACGATGAATCTCAGCAACGCCTACTTCTCAACCGACCAGCGACTTAACCATGCGGCGGTCAATCCTGTGTTCAGCCTGCTCTACTCCGCCACTCACTCGGGAGGGGATCTTGAGAATTTCACATATTACGATACCGATGAGGCTCTCCGCATCTTTGATGAGGTGATGGCTTGCGATACCTCGGCAACAGATACCCTGGCTCCACTTCTGCGAACCGACCGCCCGGATGTGTATATCATTATCCTTGAGAGCTTTTCGGCGCACCTGATGCCATCGTTAGGTGGAGAGGAGATAGCCGTAAAACTCGACTCGATAGCCCGCGAGGGGGTGCTGTTCACCCGGCATTTCGCTTCAGGCTTCCGCACCGATCGCGCTATTCCGGCGATACTTAGCGGCTATCCGGCGGTGCCAACGGTGAGTGTGATGAAGGAGGTGGCGCGCTGCGAGAGGCTCCCGTCGATTGCCCATGAGCTTGCCGCTCAGGGATATCAGTCGACTTACTACTACGGCGGCGACGCCAATTTCACCAACATGAAGGCTTATCTGCTGTCGTCGGGCTTCGACCGCGTGGTGTCGGATGTCGACTTCCCCGTGGGCGACCGCATGTCGAAGTGGGGCGTGCTCGACCATGTGCTGCTCGGCCGCGCCATCGCCGAGATGAAGGATGCAAGTGGCCCGTCATTTACGGTGGTACAGACTTCGAGCAGTCATGAGCCGTTTGAGGTGCCTTACGATAACCCCAATCTACAATTCAACAAGGCCGCAAATGCCTTTGGCTATACCGACGAGGCTGTGGCTCGGTTTGTCGACGAGCTGCGCGACTCCCCCCGGTGGGACAACGCCCTGGTGATCCTCGTGCCCGACCACTATGCCGCCTACCCGCGCAATGAGCAGAACTTCCTTAAACGACATCATGTGCCGTTAGTGATGACCGGAGGAGCGCTTGCCAAGCGTCAGCGCCGGATTGATACGCCGATGTCGCAAAGCGATATTGCGGCTACGCTGTTGGGGGCAATGGGGCTCGACCACTCAGCCTTCCGCTTCAGCCGCGACGTGATGCAGCCAGGAGCCGAGGGCGCTGCCTTCTTCTCAAGCATCGGCAATGCCGGATGGGTGACCCCCAATGACACATTAATATATGAATACACCGGAGGCAAAGTGCTGAATGCCGATGCCGACCAACAGCTATCTCTGCCTCAGCTCAAGGCCTTCATGCAGATACTCTACACTGATTTCGAACAACCGCAAATGCTCAGTCGCTGACCATGTCGATAATAGAACTGATAACTGAATTGGATACCAATGTGTTCCTGGCGCTGAATGGCCTGAACACCCCATGGCTTGACCCTGTGATGTGGGTGTTGACCGGTAAGTTCACTTGGGTGGCCCTTTACGCCTTGCTGCTCTGGTGGCTGTATCGCCGGTTTGAGTGGCGGCAGGCCACGGTATATCTCATGGCGGTGGTGCTGACGATCGTTGTTGCCGACCAGGTGTGCGGGGGAGTGCTCCGCGGAGCCATCGGCCGACTGCGCCCGGCTAACCTCCAAAACCCAATATCGCACATGGTGCATATAGTCAACGACTATCGCGGCGGGAACTTCGGTTTTCCATCGTGCCATGGTGCCAACTCGTTTGGCTTGGCAGTGATAATGAGCCTGATAATGCGTCGACGATGGTTCACATGGTGCATCCTGGCGTGGGCTGCCCTCAACAGCTACACGCGCCTGTACTTGGGCGTGCACTATCCCGGCGACATCTTCATCGGAGCATGCATCGGCTCGCTTGCCGGATGGCTGATGTACCTTGTGGCCCGGTGGGTGATACGCCGTTGGATCAGGGTTGATAATACAGGGGGAGGCAGCGCACCAGATAGTTACGGGCCTCGTCCCACGGCAGATACTCGCGCTCGTCGTTAGGGAGCAACTTGATTGGGCGCTCGTTGAGGTCAAATCGCACATAATACTTCCCCTTCTTGGCCGACTTGAAGAGTATCATCTGTAAGTTGGCGGCCATAGGCACGTTCTGGAAGTCCATCCAGTGTTGCCCCACGGTGTCGAAGTAGTTGGTGAGGTAGTAGCTGCCGGGCACGCGCATCAGCGACAATAGGGGGAAGAGGGTCTCGGCATGGCCAAAGCGTAGGTCGACCGTGGCGGGATTGTTGCCGGCGATGAACTCATCGGTAAGGGTGATGATGTTGAGCAGCAGCTGCGAGGCTATGTCGGCGGGCACCGCCGAGAGTGTCGAAGCCGCGCGCTGCAGGTATTGGCGCAGGTTGAATATCGACCATAGCGCATTGTATTCGTCGATGGTGAAGTAGTCGAGAGCATTGGCCTCGACGCTCATGGCGCTTAATCCTGCTATCACATAATACTCAATCAGAGAGAGATTTTGAGGGTCCTTGTCGCCATAATCGAAGCCTTTGCCCACGACGCGGGCTATGGGGCCTGTAGGTGCTGTGGCGGCGAAGTATGGGTCGTAGGCTTCCTTCCACGTGCCTCCTTTGATGTAGGCGATATAGTCCTGGTCGACATCGAACGGGCGCATCAACGCGGAGTTCTGACGGCCTGTTGAGGTGATGATTTCCACATGGTTGTTCAATCGGTCGAGCTGATGCACGAAGCTGAACATGCTCATCATCGACCTCGGGGAGTACGACGAGATGGCGTTGACCACACCGTCGGTGAACAGTGCGGGGAAGGTGGTGAACATCCTGGAAGCTATGCCCCGCTGCTCGGCCATGCCAAGCGAGTCGAGGGCGCCCCAGCGGTTATGGCTTGTGTCGATCACATAATCGACGAGCTTTTCGAGCTTCGAACCTAATGGTGTGATGGTGCCCTGCTCACGTGCTGACTGTAGCACCTGTTTCAGCTCCACGCAATGAGTGGCCGATGCGGGGTAGCGCGAGCCGTGACGCCCCACATGACTGATATACACCGGCTTTAGCGTGTCAGGAGCCGCTACGGAGTGCTCCGGCACAGGGTAGGGCTTCAAGCTACCTTGACAGTCGGCTGCGGGATAGTGGGTGGCGGTGGGGTCGGCTGCGAATGCGGCCATAGCCGACCACAGCAAGCATATTGACAGGAGAATTTTGTGCATCGTCGATTAGTTTTTCGTAAATTTGAACGCTCAAAAGTACGCAAAAATTATGGACAACACAACCATCAACTCATTAATATCGGCAAATCAGCTCGACCAGGCCCTCGAAATGTTGAACAAATCGCTTGCCAACAACCCCGCCGATGCGGAAGCCCTCTTTGCCCGCGGCCGCGTGTATTGGCGCCTCGGCAAGCGCGGCGATGCCATCTCCGACTACGAGGCTGCCGTCGCAGCCGACCCCGCGAGTCCGGCCGCCGTAGCCCTCGAGCAAGCCCGCCAGGTGATGGACTTCTTCAACCCCGACATCTACAACCCCTAAAAAATCTCACTACTCCATCTCCCCTCCCACCAGCCGCCCCCACCCACAAGTTGGGTCAAACCCCAGGTGCGTCCGCACCGAGTTAATCCGTTACCAAGTGGGTATTATTGTAGGCGTTATCGCGGACGCACATGGGGTGCGACCCTACTTGTGGGCGGGGGCGCTTAGATGCTAAAGCTTTAAACGACCCACTACATTACCTGCAGAGCATAGCGCTCAGGGCTATCCATACACATTAATTTTTAAGCAGGTAGTATTAAACGATTTTTGAATTCTTTGTTAGCATCTAAACGGACATTTGTAAGTGTCCCAAATATCTCGTATATTTGCAATCGCATTTCGCACGTAGAAATCCGATATGGATTTGCGGGCAAGTGCAGACATTTTATAAAATAGCGTTTACTCAGCGCTCATTCTTGGTTGTTTGAAATCTGACAGTTTCTAATTTGGATCAAGATTGTAGCAACAGTGGATGCCATGTTGATATGTAAACAATCCGACGTCAATTTGTCCCAATGTTAGGGATCCATATGCCGATCGTCGGGTTTGCATATTTGCGTGAGGCCTCTGCGTGTTGCTCGTTCTATCCAAATGGGCAATGTCAGAGCCTCAAACAGCGGGACGAGCAACAAGTATTGACTCTCACGCTTTTTTCATACCAGTTCTTACCATCTGAGAGCGATGGAGTGTTCGATAATGGAACGGAGCAACATTATCTGAAACACATTACCATTTTATGCTCCATTATTAATTGCAATGGTAAAGAAAGCCACTACGCTTCTGCTCAGCATGCTTCTATGCATGCTTATCGCCGTACCCCTTACCGCTTGCGGCGGAGATGACGATGATGATGAACCCTCAGGCCCCGAAGCCAACATTGTCGGCACATGGATAACTGATTATAAATAGTTATTATTATTCCATGTTGCTAAGAAAAGATCACACAGGATGGATAAACAGATTAAGGGGATCGAATGTTGATGCGCATATGGAATTTGAATGGACGCTCACACAAGGCAGCGATGGTTCATATCGGCTTTCGCTGATTTATTCCTCAGGTGACTACGGTGCAAGTGGGCCGTTCTACGGACGTGATGGTCTTTATAGCGCTGAAGTGACCATTGCTGGAAATTCAATGTCAGTCACTGGTCGGTGGGACACTTTTATCTTCCACCGTCAATAAGTAACCACACTGTATCTCTTTAAGGATGCCATAGCCTCGTAATGGCATCCTTTATTTTTGCACTCGCCTAATGTCAACCCGGAAATAATTAGCCTGGCTGATTTCGTCAAATGTGTCAAGTATACTGAAAACTTTCGCTGATTTTGTGAAAAGTTTCATCTATACTGAAAACTATTGCTACCTGTTGGTTGAATTAAATTAGTGCATATTTCACTTGACCGATTTGACGATGATTGATGAAATTAACGTACTGAAGCACTGTGAGGGCCGCGATTTTGGCTGCTGTCCGAGTGAAAAGGCCAGTGGGCTGTTTTGCGTAATTTCGGATCATCATAAACTGGTCGTTGAGTTGAGAGAAGAGGGTTTCGATTCTTTTATTAAACAGTTGCTGATGGCGTCCAATATGGCTACATTTGCAAAAAATCTCTAACACGTTAACGCTATTTCACCATGTCGTGCGGAACTCAAAGCAATGGAGGCTTTTTTAATGAGATGGCTCCCAAGTGGGATGCCTTCAACAGCGTCACACCTGAGAAAATACGATATATCCTCGATAAGTCGCTTATCCATCGGGGGGATACGGTGCTCGATGTGGGCACCGGCACCGGGGTGCTCCTCCCATTCCTCGAGGAGGTGGTGGGACCACAGGGTCACATCAACGCTGCGGATATTTCCGACGGCATGCTGGCCGTGGCACGCAGCAAGTATGAGCAGTACCCCAACATCGACTTCTATAATATAGATGTGGAGAACGACCAGGTGTCCGGCGAGTACGACTGTGTGACGATGTACTGCATGTATCCCCACCTTGAGCGTCCGTTCGAGACCCTCGAATGGCTCTACAAGGTCAATCTCAAACCCGGGGGGCATATTGTGATCGCCTTCCCCAGCCCCAAGGAGTCAATCAACGGGTTCAATCACCACAACGACGGCAGCGTGCACTCGATGCGCCTGAAGGATGGCAACGACTTTGCTCGCGAACTCGGCGACTACGGCCTCAACGTCGACTTTGTGGAAGATGACGACAAATGCTACATAATCCGTATCACCAAACCAGCAGCATAGTATGGCTACGACGACCCTCGAATCAATCCTCACAGAACACAAGCAGTTAGTCAACAAGGTTATGCTCGCATCTAAGCAAGAGCGGCACCTACCTCAGGCTGAAGTCGGCGACGACCTCACCGTGGTCTACGGACTCCGCGGTGTGGGGAAGACTTGGTGGGCTATCAGCTACTGTCAGGATCAAGGGTTGACACCGGCTTATGTCGATTGCGAGGATCCGCAGTTAGCCCAGGTCAAGGGGCTGAATGCCGACGATATTGCTGAGACGTTGGTGAAGCTCTATGGCGATGTGCGCATGATAGTAATCGACGAGTTCCTCAAGTTGCCGATATGGAACGAATTGGTGGTGCTGTTCCTGCAGAGTGGGTGGAAGGTGATGGCGCTTAATTCAGGCTCAAAACCGAGGATTTTGCCGCAGGAAGTAAAGATGTGGCCTCTGTCGTGGGGCCAATATTGCCGATGGCATGGAGTAGATACCGATGTCACCACCCCCACAGCCCGCGGGCTCCAGCGCAAGGCGTTGGACGACTATCTGACACGCGGAGGTCTGCCCGGGGTGCAGTCGCTAAAAAACATTCGCCCTTACGCCAACCGTCTCATCGGCCGAGCTGTGGAGCAGGATGTTGACATACCGGTGCGCGCATCAAGCATTCCTCAGTTGCAGAGGTTGGCGCAGCATATCCTTGACAATTCACCCCTGGTGCTCAACTACAAGGAGCTGCTGCCCACCACAGAGTTCGGCTCCGTGAACACCCTGCGCAAATATGTCGATGTGCTCAAAACAACCGGGCTGGTAAGTCCGCTGATCCGCCTGTCGATGTTTGACAACGTGCGCAACTTCATGGAGAAGCTATATGCCGCCGACCCTTCGCTGAAAGGAGGCTCAAGCCGGGTGGATCGACTCGAAACCGTTGTCTACCTGCACCTTGAGCGCTACTGTCAGCGTATGGGCTATATGATGCACTATTACGGCAACCGCGACCGCCAGTGCCACTTTGCCATCTGCCGCGACATGCGTATGCGCGCAGCCGTGGAATATCTGCCCGATGCCACCGACGATGAGGCTATGCAGGGGATACTGTCGGGGTTCAACTCTCTGGCGCGTATATCTGACTGCAAAAAATTATTTCTCCTGACGGAGAACAATTCTGATTTAAAAAACGTTAATGGATTAGATGTTGAAATCATGCCTGTATATGCATTTCTCAACAAATTAGGCCAAGCGATTGATTTATAATGATGATGTAAATCAATTTACGCCCATTTTTTGTGAACATGCACCGACAAAAAAGTCAATTTCGTGGCATTGAGATGCTACAAAAAAGTCAAAAACATAGTTCGATATATCGGGAAGTTCATTACATTTGTCGCACCATTGTAGACACATTTAAAACCGTTTCCAAGTATATTGTTTATGAGAAAAGTATTAGCTGTAGTGATGATTGGCGCCGGGGCTCTCGGCGCACAAGCCATCTCGCTTAACGACACGATGCAACTGCATGAGGTTGCCGTCTACGCTACACCCAAGGCTTCCGCCGAGCTCCTGCCTATGAGTGTGTCGGTGATTGACGCCAAACAGATTGAAAAAAGTTCGGAGACCAACATCCTCCCCGTGCTTGCCAATCATGTGCCCGGCTTCTTCGTGACCGAGCGCGGCATCATGGGCTACGGTGTGTCGGGCGGTGCAGCCGGCACGGTGAGCATCCGCGGCGTCGGAGGCGGCAACAAGGTGCTGTTCATGATCGACGGTCAGCCGCAATGGGCCTCGATATTCGGCCACTCACTTGCCGACACCTACACGTCGGAGGATGTGGCCAAGGTCGAGGTGGTGCGCGGGCCATCATCCTTGCTCTATGGCTCAAATGCCATGGGCGGTTCGGTCAATATCATCACCAAGCACGCCACTCAGCAGGGCTTCAACGGCAGCGCACATGTTGAGGGTGGTAGCTATGCCACTACACGCCAAGGCGTCAGCTTAGGTTACAACAAGAACGGTTGGAATGCATTTGTCGCTGCCACCAACGAACGCAGCAACGGCAGTCGCCCCAATGGCGAAACATCATTGGCAAGCCAGTTCGCATCGCTGCAATATCGCTTCTCCGAACACTGGAAGACCGGTGCCAACGTGACCATTACAGAAACAGATGCCCATAACCCAGGCTCAACTTCCGATCCCCTGATTGATATGTGGACAAGAGTGACCCGCGGAACGGCCGCTGTGTATGTCAATGATACCTACGACCGCACATCAGGCCAGCTGCAATTCTACACCAACTGGGGCCGCCACGACGTCAACGACGGCTACTCAGCCCACGGCACTGCCACCAACGGCGGTGTGCCCCGCGACTACCTCTTCCACTCCAAGGATGTGAACATGGGCATCAACGCTTACCAGAACGTGAAGCCCTGGGTTGACAACATCACATCAGTGGGCGTTGACTTCCAACACTGGGGTGGCCGCACATGGAACACGATGAACGACGGTTCGCCCGACGAGAAAGGTGTGGACGAGCACGTCAACGAAGTGGCAGGCTACCTGATGATGCAGCAGGGCTTCTGGAGCGACATGCTCTCAATCAACGCCGGTCTGCGCCTCCAGCACTCATCGCAATTCGGCAATATACTCGTGCCCCAGGCCGGCTTCATATTCCACCCCGTCGCCACCAGCACCATCAAATTCTCATGGAGCAAGGGCTTCCGCAGTCCCAACCTGCGCGAACTCTATATGTATCCCCCTCACAACCCTGACCTCAAGCCCGAGTATATGTGGAATTATGAGGTGGAGGTGCGCCAATCGTTCCTTGGTGGCAAGCTCGATGCCGGACTCTCTCTCTTCTTCATCGACGGCCGCGACATGATCCAGACCGTAGCTGAGAAAAACCCCGTCACCGGAGGCCCGATGACCAACAAAAACATAGGCTCTTTCCGCAATAAGGGCTTTGAGATCGACGCCACATACGCCATCAACCGTCAGTGGAGCGTCACAGCCAACTACAGTTACCTGTGGACCACCGACAATGTGCTCTACGCTCCTAAAAACCGCCTGTTTGGCGAGGTGTCGTACCACCCCGGTCACTGGCAGTTCTCACTGGAGTCAAACTCAGTGTGGGGCCTGCGTAACGGCGGTGCCGATAAGGAGAACTACTCACTGCTCAATGGCCGCATAGCCTATGCATGGCACGTAGCTCCCAAGTGCATCCTCACCCCCTTCGCCAAGGTCGACAACATCACCGCTCGCCGCTACGAGACCATTGACGGCTTCCCCATGCCCCGAGCTACGGTAATGGCCGGTGTATCCGTTAAATTCTGAAAAACAATACATTATGCAATACTCCCTCCGCTCTCTAATCCTCACCCTGCTGCTGGCTTTACCCGCAGCAGGGTGGGTCCAGTCCCGGCCACAGCCCACCAAGGCCGATTGCGCAAAGAGTTGGCAGAGCCGTTCGATGGCAGCTATGCCCTCTATGAGCCTACCACCTACAAAGGCAACTATGAGAGAGTGAGTCTGCTGGTGATTAGGGATAATGTGGTGCCCTTCGACCGGTTCTTCGAGGCATTCATCCGAAGCACCGACCAGGTAGCACCCCCCCCCACGATTGAGCATGCGGACAGTTGAAACAATAACGAAAGATGCTGATTAAAACTCGTCTATCTCTGATGATCGCCCTGGAGTTTGCGGTCTGGGGCGCTTATCTCACAAGTATGAGCAACTACCTGGGGAGCGCAGGGTTAGGCTATCTAATAGCATGGTTCTTCGCCATCCAGGGTCTGGTGTGCCTGATTATGCCCGCACTGGTTGGCATTGTGGCTGATAAATATGTTGCGCCACACAAGCTGTTGGCTATATGTCAGTTAGTGGCAGGTATAGCCATGGGTGGCTGCTGGTGGTTGGGTTACACCAACCCGCATCCATCAGCACTGTGGATCACGGTTTGCTTCACCATCAGTTCAGCATTCTTTATGCCCACAGTCGCTCTGGGCAATTCTCTCATTTTCAAAACTCTGCGGAGCCGAGGTGAAGACACTGTAACGGCCTTCCCCCGCATCAGGGTGTTTGGCACGGTGGGCTTTATTGCCGCTATGCTATTCGTCAACTGTGCAGGGCTTAACGATGGTAGGCTTGTGTTCGCTCTCTCGGGCACCAACCGCTTCCAGTTTCAGTATTGGCAATTCTTGGTGTCAGCGTTGTTGAGCTTAGTGCTGTGCGTCTATGCGTTGACATTGCCTGATGTTGGAGTCAATCGGCAATCGGGTGATCAGACGTTTTTCGACCGTCTGGGGTTGAAGGCATTGAGCATATTCCGCTCGTCGAGGATTGTTGTGTTCTTCATCTTCTCGATGCTGATGGGTATGTGCGTCAAGGTAACCAATGGTTTCTCCGGGCCTTTTATCACATCCTTTATGGATGATGGCCAATATGCTATGACTTTTGGCGCATCCAACGCCACCCTGCTCACCTCCATCTCGCAGGTGTCGGAGGCGCTATGCGTGCTACTTGTCCCGGTATTCATGCGTCGATATGGGGTCAAGGTGGTGCTCACTATCTCGATGCTCGCATGGGTGCTACGTTTTGGTAGTTTCGGCCTCGGTAATCCCGGCGATGGATTGTGGTTGCTGATTTTCTCGATGATAGTCTACGGCGTGGCCTTTGATTTCTTCAACATAGCCGGAGCCATATTCCTTGAGCGTGAGACAGACAAGCACTATACCGCCTCGGCCCAGGGATTGTGGATGATGCTATCCAACGGTGTTGGGGCGTCGGTTGGCACTGTCCTCGCGGGATACGTAATCGACTACTTCTGCCACTGGGTGCCTTCACCTGTCAACCCCAAAATGTCGCTGCTCGTAGGCAACTGGCCGGCGGCATGGATGGTGTTCGCAGCCTTTGCGTTGCTAACTGCCATCGCCTTCATGATATTCTTCAGAACCACGAAGCCGGGCAAGTGAGAAGTTCCCCGCGGATGCATCAGGGTACGTCCCTACTGGTGGAAGAGTTTGCGGGTAAGAAAAGGGTGAGCTTTAGCACAAAGCTCACCCTCCAGGCGTATTTTAAGATTGTTACTTTTCGAGGTCGATGTCCTCATCCCAGAGGTAGTCGTCGTCGCCATACTCATCCTCGTCGAGCATGGTGCCACTGGCATCTTCATATTCCTCCTCTTCGATGGGCTCGGGGGTGAAGATGAACTCATCCTCTTCGCGTACGCGGTGTTGGCCGTCGAGCGGACGATGGGTGATGGTGACTGTGGCCACTTGGTTGGACTCGTCGGTGATGGCGCCCCAAAGCACGTCCTTCAGTTCGGTCAGGCCCTGACCAGTGACTGAGGATATGAACACGTGGGGGATGTCGTCGGGGAGTTCTCGCTCAATCTCGGCGCGGAGTTCGTCGTCGAGCATATCGCTTTTTGATATTGCGAGTATGCGGTGCTTGTCGGCAAGCTGCGGGTTGAACTGCTCCAGCTCGTTGAGCAATATCTCGTATTCGCGGCGGATATCCTCAGCGTCGGCGGGAACCATGAACAGCAACACGGCGTTACGCTCGATGTGGCGCAGAAATCTGAGCCCTAAGCCTTTGCCCTCGCTTGCGCCCTCGATGATGCCGGGGATGTCGGCCATCACAAATGAGCGGTTGTCACGGTAGCTGACGATGCCGAGCTGTGGCTCCATGGTGGTGAAGGGGTAGTCGGCTATCTTGGGACGTGCAGCTGATAGTGCTGACAGTAGGGTGGACTTTCCGGCATTGGGAAATCCCACAAGACCGACGTCGGCAAGGAGCTTCAGCTCAAGTATCACGGAGCGCTCCACGGCGGGTTCGCCGGGCTGAGCATACCGGGGGGTGCGGTTGGTGGCTGACTTGAAGTGCCAGTTGCCTAAGCCACCGCGGCCACCTTTGAGCAGCTTCACCTCTTGGCCGTCCTCAGTGACTTCTGCCAGGTATTCACCTGTCTCTGCGTCAAATACCACGGTGCCGACGGGTACCTCTACTATCACATCGTCGCCATCCTTGCCGAATGAGCGACCGCCGGAACCTGCCTGGCCGTTGCCGGCGAAGATGTGGCGTCGATATTTCAGAGGCAAGAGTGTCCACATATTTTTGTTGCCTTTGAGTATGATGTGGCCGCCGCGACCGCCGTCGCCGCCGTCAGGACCACCCTTGGGCACATATTTTGCACGATAGAAGTGTCGTGATCCGGCACCTCCTTTGCCCGAGCGGGCCAAGATTTTTACGTAATCAATGAAATTGGAGTCTGCCATTATGGGGAGATTCTTAAAGTTTTAAAGTTTTTTTTTTAAGTCGTTAAGGACGTTACGGGCTTTAACGAGTTTTGGGATAGTAAATTAGAGCTTGGCTTTAAGAATTTAGTTGGTTATGAGGAAAGTGCTTTGGCATGCTGCATCAGTTCCTGAGCTTGCTTGAAGTCGGTGGGTGAACCGATGTCGATCCACGTGCCATTGATGGGGAAGTACACCACCTTGTGGCCATTGGCTATGGCGCTCACGATCAGGTCGGTGGCATCGGTGCGTCGGTCGTTGGGGAGTGTGTCGAGCAGTCGGTTGGAGATGATGTAGATGCCGGCGTTGGCGTAGTAGGAGTATGAGGGTTTTTCCTCCAACCCGACCACACGTGCGTCGTCGGTGGTGAGTATGGCGTAAGGCACTGACACGGCGTAGGGTATGGCGGCTATGGTGATGTCGGCCTTCTGGCTGAAGTGATGCAAGTACATGTCTTCGAGCGAGATGGTGGTGAGCAGGTCGGAGTTCATCACCAAGGTGTCTCCGTCGGGGTCGTTGCGACGCACGAGTGATGCGGCTCCTATGGTGCCTAATGGTATGCTCTCGCGCACAGTCTTCACCTCGATGCCGCACACAGGGTGGGCGAAATGCTCGTCGATCTGTTCGGCCAGGTAGCGGGTGGTCACTGTCACATCGGAGATACCAACACGGCTCAGCGCCTCGATATTGTAGTCAATAATTGCGCGGTCGCCAACCTTCAGGAGCGGTTTGGGCGTAGTGAGGGTGAGTGGGCGTAGGCGTTCACCCTTGCCGCCGGCCATCAGTATGGCTGAGAGGGGGAGCAGGGTGTGGGTCACGTTCAGATCGATGATGCGTTCGATATGCCGTTTGGCGTCAAGCTGGGGTAACAGGCGTATGCCGCATGAACGTATGGCCTTGATATCTTCCACGCTTGATTGAGCGCTGATGCTGTGGAAATAGCGGTTGACCACCGAGTCGATGGGGTCGGAGAGTTGGGTGCCCCGGAGCAATGCGCGGCGCACGTCGCCATCGGTTATGGATCCGACCATTGCCCCTTCGCTGTCGATAGCGAAGAGGGTCATCACATCGCCCGAGAGCTTGTTGAGCTGCTCAAGGGCTTGACATACGGTCGACTCGATAGATATTATATGACGATCCATGCTATATTAACAATCTGTGGGGGTTGAGGGTTTAACCATTGTTCGGGCTATGGTCTCGGCCACGAGCCAGTCGAGGGGGGAGTCGAGGTCGACGCTGCGCTCGGCGGGCATCTCCACCGCTATGCGGCGGGTGAAGCGGCCCATGGGCATCGCACGAAGCGACTGCGGGTTGATAACATAGACAGCGCCGTTGAGCTGCCATGCCGGGGGTGCGTCCTGGCGGCGCGTGTAGTGTCCGTCACCCTTGGATATATGTAGGTAGCCGTCGGCGTCGCACTCAAAGCAGTCGTAATAGGGGTTGGCGGCTGAGGGCTTGACCGTTACGGCCATATCGCAGTCGGGGGTATAGGCTTGGAGCGTACGCATGATGTCGTCGGCTGTGCGCAGAGGGGATGTGGGTTGGAGAAGCAATACTCTGTTGTATCTTATTCCCTGAGTGTCAGCCCAAGCCATGGCGTCGAGCAGTGCCTCCTGAGTCGATGCATGGTCGGTGGCCAGTGCAGCGGGGCGGCGGTATGGTACCTTGAGCCCGGTAAGCTCGGCCACGGCGGCTATCTCATCATCGTCGGTGGAGATGATGATGTGCGAGTCGTCGGCTACAGTGCGAGCAGAGTCGATTGACCAATGTATCAGCGGCTTGCCGAGGAATTCCTTTATATTTTTATGGGGTATCCCTTTCGACCCGCCACGGGCCGGGATGATTATCAAGGTGTCGTATCGCTTGTCCATAATCGAAATGTTAAATCGATGTTGCAAATTTAATACAAAATCCCGAAACAACGCTGAAAGGTGGTGGGGGGTAATGGGAAAAATGGGAAAATGGCACTGTTTTGTTGGCGAAAGGTGCGGAATGTTGGGAAATTTGTGTATTTTTGCACGATATTGGCTCAAAAGCCACAGCAAACGAACAAATAAACAATTACCCGATATGAAAAAGTTACATTATGCTTTATCGGCGTTGGTAGTGGCCTCACCGGCTGCTATGGGCCGCCAGCTCACCCCGGATGAGGCTCTCCAGGCTGCAAAGCTTACCCCCTCGGCTTCCAAAATGATGAAGACCCCTGCGGCTATGAAATTGGCTTATACTGCCGCTGACGATAACTTCAACGGCTGCTATGTGTTCACTCGCGGCGAAGGTAACGGTTATGTGATCGTTGCTGCCGACGATGCTGTCGCCCCTGTTTTAGGCTATTCTGACAGTGGCAACTTCGACGCTCAGAACATCCCCGCGAGCTTGCAGTGGCTCCTCGATGACTACACCGCGCAGATACGCTACGCAGCCGCTAACCCCCAGGCTGCCGCCCTCTCCCGCGAATACAAAGCCCCTGCATCCATGACCCCCGTGGAGCCCATCTGCACCACAAAGTGGGACCAGGACGCTCCCTACAACGAAAACTGCCCCACAATCAACGACCAGGCCACGATGACTGGCTGTGTGGCCACGGCGATGGCTCAGGTGATGAAAGCTCACAACTGGCCTGTGACCGGTACCGGACAATACCAATACTCCTTCACCAGCGATGACAATACCATCCAGGTGGGCTCGAACTTCTCGCTGCATACTTACGATTGGACTAATATGCTCAACTCATATCCCTCCGGTGGCTACACTCAGACACAGGCTGACGCCGTAGCTCAGCTGATGTTTGACTGCGGCGTGGCAGCCAAGATGACTTTCGGCACTTCTTCATCAGGTGCTGTGACAATGGTTGGCGCTATGGGTATGATTGACTATTTCGGCTACGACAAGGCGATGCAGTGGATCTACCGCACCACCAAATTCCTCCCCGAGTGGAACCAGATGGTATATAATGAGGTGAAGGCCGGACGCCCCGTGCTCCTGTCGGGTCACAACTCCGAGGGTGGCCATGCTTTCGTGTGCGACGGCTATAGCAGTGACTACTACTTCCACATCAACTGGGGTTGGAGTGGCCTGTCGGATGGCTACTACCTGCTGACCCTTCTCGACCCATTCGACCAGGGCAACGGCGGCACGTCAGGCGGCTACACCACTGGTCTGGCCGGACTGTTTGGCTGCAAGCCCGCTGTTAGCGGCTCTAAGATCATCCCCTCGGTATATGGCCAGGGAGGTCTGAAGCTCCCCACCACCACTCTGATGCGCTCATCCAGCCTGTCGGTAGGCGACCGCAACCTCGGCACGGTCTATACCTCGACTACACTGTCGCTCCTCACCGCCACTCTTGGCGTGAAGCTCGTCAACGACGCGACCGGTGAGGTGTCGTACATTTGGTCAGGTACCAAGTTCAACATGACATCGCCCGGTAGCGGTTACTACAGCTACACCGTGTCAGGCCAGAAATTCCCCACCGAGGGCACTTACACGATGACAGCAGTGTTCCAGGACTCTGACGGCGAAATCTACCCCGTGTCTATGGAGGTCGGTGGCCCTATCGCACAGATGGCCACATGCTCGTCAAGCCGCATATTCTTCACCCCCGTATATCCCGCCGGCGACACCAAAATCACTGATTTCAACGACTACGGCGGCATCGCCTTGGGTCAGCCCGCAGTATTCACCACTGTGATCAACACTACCTCAGAGGAATTCTACGGCAATGTAACTCCCCAGCTCCTTGACTCAAAGGGCAACGTTGTGGCCGCCGGTACTGCCGAGCTTATCGATGTGACCTCTGAGGCGCCCCTGAGCTACGACTGGTTTGTCAGCTTCCCGCAGACCTCGCTCGCCGAAGGTGACTACACCGTGCAGTTCAACTGCATAGATCGCGGCGTGATCCTCGGCTCATATCCCGTGAAGGTGCTCCCCAACCCCGGCACACTCGAATACTCTCCTGCTACTGTTAGCTGCGCCATCGAGAGCGGTAAGTGGTCGCAAGCCTCTCCCGCAAAGATCGATCGCAACGCTGATGTGACAGTCAAGCTCCCCGTTACCTCCGGCCAGTTTGCACGTCCCGTACGCCTCGCCTGGGGTACTAACGTAAACAAGATCGAAGGTGAGACCGAGGCTGTAATCATGGTAGCTCGCAGCGGCGAGACCGCCACTTACACCTTCAAGGCTCCGTTTGCCAACGTCGCTACCCCTTCGAAGTACTACGGACTGATGGTGATGTCGGTAGATGACAACTATAAGAATTTGTGTCTTAACGACTTCGGCGTATCAAAGCGCGTATGGTTCACCCTCACCGGTGAGGCTGGTGTGGCCGACGTGATGGCCGACGGCGTAGAAGCTGTAGCTCTCTATCCCAATCCTGTGGTTGACAACGTCACCATTGAGGGTAACGCGATTACCGAAGTTAAGGTCTACACAATTGCCGGTGCGCTTGTGCTCACAGCCAATTGCGATGGTGAGGATGCAGCAACTGTCGATGCATCGACACTCGCTCCCGGACACTATATCGTAACCGTGGCCACAGCCGATGGGATCGTAGCCAAGCGCATGATCAAGCGATGAACGCAATCCTGAAAATATTTACAATAGCTATGACAACCACCTTGTGCGGTTGCCATAGCAATAAACAGACAGCAGTGAAAGCTCAGGTGTCTGATAATAACCCTGTGTCGGAGGTGGCAATGGTAGCTCCTGTGGCCGGAAGTACCCACTCGGCTCTTCCGCAGGCTGTAGTGTATAAGATGAATGGCGACTATGCCGACTGTGTGCCTGTGACCGTAAGCGCCGATGGTAGCACCATCGTGTCGTACCCGGCGCCCACCGACCTCACTTCCGAGTCGACACCGCTGCGTGTGGCCGACGGCTATCTGCTCGACCGCCGCGGCGTCAACGCCAACACTCGTTTCCTCCGGCTCACTTACGACCAATATAGGGCTTTGCCTCAAGCTCCGTCGCTTGAGCAGATCAAGGCCGACATCATCCCCGATGCCCGCGTTGTCGACCTGCATCGCCTGCCAATCACACTCAACGAAGCACTAAGCGACATACCAAAAGTAAACCAACTTATCAACGAACTTCAATGACGGTAAAATCACCCGCAGATACCATCCGGGCGGCCTTGGAGGTCGGCGCTGCTAAGGCGTTGGTGACTTCGGGGGCTCCCGGTCGACTTATTACCCTATCAATCCTTGCCGGAGCCTACATAGCTCTCGGCGGCATACTGTCGCTAATCATAGGCTACGGATTTCCGGGCATCACAGCCGGCAACCCCGGATTGCAGAAGCTGCTGAGTGGATGTGTGTTCCCCGTAGGACTGATACTGGTGGTGGTGCTCGGTGCGGAACTCTTCACCGGTAACAATGCGCTGCTTGTGCCGGCTTTCATGAAGAGCCGCTGCTCGATGTGGGTGATGCTCAAAAATTGGGCTATAGTATATGTGGGAAATTTCGTGGGAGCGATAGCCATTACGTGGGCTTTGGTATATGCGTGTGGTCTTACCGCAGCCGAGCCTTACCACACCTCAATCATAGGCATAGCGCAGGCCAAGGTGTCGATGTCGTGGCTCACGGTATTCTTAAAGGGTATTGGGGCCAACTGGTGCGTTTGCTTGGCCGTGTGGCTCGCCCTGTCGGGTCACAATCTTGTGGAAAAGGTGGTGGGCTGCTGGTTCCCGGTGATGGCTTTCGTGGCCCTGGGTTATGAGCACTCGATTGCCAACATGTTTTTCATCCCTCTTGGCATGATGGAGGGCGCTGACGTCACCGTGGCGCAGGCTCTGTGGTGCAATCTAATCCCTGCCACCTTAGGCAACATCGTAGGCGGAGCCCTCCTTGTTGGTGCCGTCCACACCCGCCTCCACCTCCGCGACTAATCCCTGCGGTGCGTTTGCCGGGTTGTAATTGGACTCACTTATCTAATGATTTCTATCCATGATGGATCAAAGCCCATCGCTGTAAGGACAGCATCCTTTGAAATGATTGGGGGTCTTTTAATGGTAAATCTAACAGCGTTCTCGGGGATTTGCTCATGGATTGTGAACTGAGAACCATGAGGTTGCCAGGTAAATGCTATTTTGTTATTTGATTTTGCGTGTGCAATCAGGTTTCCGTTTGTGTTTACACTCCATTGATATTCGTTGGATGGGTAACGGTGAGTGTCTTTCTCAAATAGACAAAATTTCAGGCAATCACTTGAACGTACTAAAACCATAGTTCGGACAGGGTTGTAATTGTCCAAAGCGATGTTAATCTATAAAACCCCACAGAAAAGCGTAATATTCAGAGCCGATAGTCAAAATTTGACC
>CAZVNS010000015.1:0-44154 GCA_964628905.1 uncultured Muribaculaceae bacterium
TCATCGTCAAATCGGTCAAGTGAAATATGCACTAATTTAATTCAACCAACAGGTATATTTTATATAATTTTGTGGCATGATTATGAAACCATCTTTACTTAAAAAATCGATAATCGCGGTTGTTATCGCTGCAGCTTGCCCGGTGATAGCGCAAGCCGACACATTCGAACCTATTAAATATGGTGACTTTGAGCAGTGGGTGACACGCAACATCAAGGAGTCGTCGGTGCTCGGCGGCCATACCAAGCAAGTATATGAGATCGCGCCCACGCGCACCATCAACGGCGACGAGCCTTACATCAACCAGGGAGGGTCGCCATGGGCCACCTCCAATGTGCTGGCCAACGTGATGGGTATCGTCAAGACCTCCAACGCCGTGTTCCCCGACCAGCGCTCGGGGGGCAACAAGTGCGTGAAGCTCTCCACCATCATGGAGCACTGCAAGGCCGCCGGCATCATTAACGTCGATGTGCTCGTGGCAGGCTCAATCTTCTTGGGGCAGATGGTCGAGCCGGTGAAGTCGACCAAGGATCCCACGAGCAAGCTCGAGATGGGCATCCCCTTCACCCGCCGTCCCAAGGCGCTGATGTACGATTATAAAGTGACGATGCCATCGGCCGACACACGCACCTATTCAAGCGGCTTCGGCAAGAAGAAGACCCTCCAGGGGCGTGAGAACGCAGAGGTGTTCATCATACTCCAGCGCCGCTGGGAGGATAAGGACGGCAACGTCTACGCCAAGCGCGTGGGTACCGGCCGCGAACGATTCAACAAGTCGACCAACGGATGGGTCAACGGTCACCGCCTGAAGGTCAACTATGGCGACATCACCTCCGACCCCAACTACCGCTCCTGGATGGGCCTGCTCGACGGCGACCGAGCCTACTATGCCCGCAACTCCAAGGGTAAGATGGTGCCGGTGCACGAAATCGGCTGGGACGACGCCGACGCCACACCCACCCACATCATGGTGATGGCCTCCACAGCCTCCGGCAAACCCTATGAGGGCACGGAGGGACTCACCCTCTGGCTCGACAACGTCGGCCTGGTGTTCTAATCCCATAAATACCATCAGCAGCTCAGAATAGCTCTGATGGGTACCGAAACGCACCAATCTAATAATTGACGCTTCCCTATCATGCCATATAAGAAGTGTGTCATCTTCCACATGGCACTCCCAATGACCTTGATAATTACCATGCAGTTTATGTAGCCTGCATTCAGACGGGAGAGGAATATCTTCAACTAAACGCTGTGGAATGTATTCCAACTTGTCAAGCACGGACGTAGCGTGCTTGTAACGCTTTAAATCCTTTTTGAACTACGTAGTCAGTTGTAATTTTTTCATAAGGACTCGACAAATGAACGATAGTCCTTCAAATCGAGGGTCGCATGATTGTCAGACGCCTCCGCCTCCTTCATGGCCGCAAGTGTCACTTTATTTGGACGATCAGCCACAAAAGACATCAATATGCTCTCCACCAAATTATTGATACTACGGTTGTGACGTTTAGCCTCTTCTTGTAAACGAGCAAGAAGATCTGTACTTAAACGGAAAGATGTTTGCTTTCTTACTATCGCTGTATTCATACTATGCGATATTAATGGCGCAAATAAACCGCATTTGTATAACACCACAAAAATAATAATTGCTTTATTTATCCTTTTGGTTGAATTCGCGGTGGAGGGCTTCGAAGCGGGCTGTGGTGGCAGGGCCGCGGCGGGCCATCGAGGCGCGCGCCTGCTCGAGGGTCTTGGGGGAGTCGAGGCGGGTTTTGGAGTAGAATTTGTCGGCGTAGCACACCAGGCGCTCCAGGAGTGTGCGGGGCTGGAAGTCGCGGCGCGGCAGGGGCAGACCCTGGGCGTCGATGTCGTCGACGGTGATGCCGGCGCCGGTGTGGCGCTCGGCCACGGCGGCTATCCGCTCGTCGACGCCGCGGGCGCGTAGCAGCTCTGCGCCGAGTATGCCATGGCGTATGTATGGCTCCGAGCCGTGGCAGTCGATTGAGGGTGCGTCGGTAAGGCAGATGCCGATGTCGTGGAGCATGGCGGCGGCAGTGATCAGCTCGTCGTCGAGCGGCAGCTCAAGCCGGTGTGCGATTTCAAGAGCCAAGTCGGTGACCTGACGGGCATGTGTCATATAAATATCCCGCAAGCGTGAGCCCGCGGGATATAGTTGGTCGATTATTTCCTGATATTTCATTAGATGTCGAGTATGGTGTTCCAGCCGTGGGTGTCCTCAACCTCGCCAAGCTGTATGCCGCGGAGGCGGTTGTAGAGGGCGGTGACGATGGGACCGGGCTGTCCATCCTTGGCTATAATATATTTGTGGCCGGTGTCGAGGTCGTGCACCTGGGCTACGGGTGAAGCCACGGCGGCCGTGCCGCAGGCTGCCGCCTCCTGCACATCCTCAAGCTCCTCGAGGGGTATGTGGCGGCACTCCACGTCAATGCCCATGTCGCGGGCTATCTGACGGAGGCTCATGTTGGTGATCGAGGGGAGTATCGACTCCGAGGCGGGGGTTATGTATTTGCCGTCCTTGATGGCGAAGAAGTTGGCGGGGCCGCACTCATCGAGGTATTTCTTCTCCTTGGGGTCGAGGTAGAGCACTGCTGAGTAGCCGAGTTCGTGGGCGTGCTCGCCGGCGGTAAGCGACGCGGCGTAGTTGCCTCCCACCTTCCAGCGGCCTGTGCCCTTGGGGGCCACGCGGTCATACTGGCGCATGATGCAGATGTTGGTGGGGCGGAACCCCTCCTTGAAGTATGGGCCCACGGGGGTCACGAGCACCAGGAAGAGATATTCGCGGGCGGGCTTCACGCCCACCTGGGCGCTCATGCCTATCTCGAGGGGGCGTATGTAGAGCGATGCGCCCGAGCCGTAAGGGGGTATGAAGCGCTCGTTGAGCTTCACCACCTTGATTACCATCTCCTTGAACAGCTCCTCTGGCACGGGGGCCATCATCAGGCCGCGGGCTGAGTCGGCGATGCGGCGGGCATTTTCCTCAAGGCGGAATATGCGCACCTTGCCATCCTTGCCGCGGAAAGCTTTGAGTCCTTCGAAAATCTCCTGTCCGTAGTGCAGTGCGGTGGCCGCTATGTGAATGTTGATGGTGTCGGAGCTTGACACTTCGATTTGACCCCACTTACCGTCGCGGTAGTGGCAACGCACATTGTAATCTGTTGGTAAATAGCCAAATGACAGATTGGCCCAGTCGAGTTCTTGAGTCATAACTATTGAACTTTGATTAATGGTAGATGTACCCTGATGGTATACCTTGCCGCAAAGATATATAAAACATAATTTAAGGGCAAAATTATTGCACACTCATTTTTCACTTGTGCCATTCTTTGCGCCGCTGGCGCACCGGGGGGGCGACTCAACTTTTTGGGGGTCAGGATTGCTGGAATTGGGTGGGCGACATGCCGGTGAGGTGCTTGAAGTATTTGCCAAACGAGGATTGGTTGTTGAAGTTGAGCTCGTAGGCTATCTGCTGCACGTTTTTGCCGGAGAAGCGGAGCAGGTTTTTGGCTTCGAGCACCACACACTCGTCAATCCAGTCAGCGGCGGAGCGGCCGGTGGCCTCCTTGATGATCAGCGACAGATATTTGGGTGAGATGAAGAGCTTTTCGGCATAGAAACCGACGCTGCGCTCCTGGCGGCAGTACTTGTGCATGAGCGACATGAAGTCCTGAACATAGTTCATCTTGCGCGAATACGAGCGCTGCGGGGCATCGGCGGTGACGTGCGCTACCGCCACTTGCATCAACTGGTAGATGATGGCCGCCATGAGCGTGCGGGCGATTGCCGTGACATAGATTTTTGTGGTGTTGTTGAGGGTGTTGAGGTGGAACAGCTCGAGGTATCGCACCATCAGCGCCGTCTCATCGGGGGTGAGGTTGACTACCGGATCGGAGTCAGGGGTGAATATCTGTGTCGATGCAGATACGGTGTTGAGGTCGATGGCCACATTGCGCATGAAGTCGGTTGATAGTATAAGCATGTAGGCGTCGAGGTTGTCGGAGTCGGAGTCGACGCCGGTGACATTGATCACCGTCGAGCGGTTGGCCACAAGTATCGTGCCGGCGGTCATGGTGTGGGGGTGCATATTAATGTCGAGCGAGATGCTACCGCTGGCGCACAAAAACATCGTCAGACCATCGAACCGCATCGACTGGTTGAACACCTCGCGATGGAGGTTGCAGGGTGTCACATGGGCGAATATGTAATCATTGTCAAGCTGGCTGAAGTCCTTGGCGATGTCGGCAAGCTGTTGCAGCGACTGGATATTGAGCTCTGTGTTCATAGGCGGTGGGATTAGTTGTTGACCTGGCTGAGTATCGACTGTAGCTCTTGGTCGGTGGCTGTAAGGCGTTTGCGGCACTCGGTGATGAGTTCGGTGGCGCGGCGGGTGAGGGCGGCAAGGCGGTCGATGTCGCACTCATCGCTCTGCATTTTGCGCATGATGGCGTCGAGTTCGGTCACGGCTTGGTTGTAGGTGAGGTCTTTTACGGGGGTGAATTCCATTATTTTTGAGTTTTTTTGGGGGGGGGTAGTCGATTTAAATCGATTTAGGTCGAGGGAAATCGAGTTAGGTTGTGAGGTTGGCGATTGAGGTGATGGTGCCGCGGGCGAGGATGGTGGTGATCTCGTCGCCGGGGGCCACCTGCAGCGCGTCGGTGACGGCATGGCCGTTGACGCGGGTTATGGTGTAGCCGCGGTTGAGGGTGGCCTGGGGTGAGAGGGCTTGCAGCAGATGCTCCTTGGCGTCGAGCCGCTCGCTGTGGCGGCGCAGTGTGTTGGCGATAATCTGCGGCAGGTTGGCCAAGGCGCTGTCGAGGCGTGTCAGCCCTGGGGCTATGCGGCGGGCGCTCACCTGGCTTACGGCCATCAAGGCGTTGCGCAACCGTGAGCGGGCGCGCTCCACGGCGTTGAGCGGAGCCACAGGGAGCGCCCCTTGGTAGTACGACAGCTGCTCCTTGGCTCCGGCCACGCGCTCGGTGGCCAGCCGCACTATCCGGTTGGCCTTCTCGTTGAGGTCGGCGAGCAGTGCTCCCCCGCGGGCTATGAGCCATTCGGCAGCGGCTGTGGGGGTCTTGACGCGCATGTGGGCCACGTAGTCGAGCACGGTGATGTCGCGCTCATGGCCTATGCCGATGATTACCGGCAGGGGGAACTGGGCGATATTGGCCGCCAAGTCGTAATCCTCGAAGCAAGCGAGGTCGCTGGTGGCGCCGCCTCCGCGGATTATCACCACGCAATCCCACTGTCCATCCTCCGAGGCTATCTGGTCGAGGGCGTCGATGATCGACCGTGCCGACCTGTCGCCTTGCATTATTGCCGGGAAGAGACGGGTGTTGAAGCGCAGTCGCCACTGGTTGTTATAGAGCTGGTTGCAGAAGTCGCCATAACCGGCTGCCTGATCCGACGATATCACGGCCACACGCAAGCACACCTGGGGGAACTCCAACTGTCGGTTCATCTCCAGGATGCCCTCGCGGCGCAGTCGCTCCACGATTTCGCGGCGGCGGCGCAGCAGGTCGCCCATGGTGTACTCAGGGTTGATTGAGGTGATCACCAGAGATATGCCATAGACGGGGTGGTTGGTCACCGATCCGCACACCATCACCTTGATGCCGGCGGCAAAGCGCTGGCCGGTGGCGGTGTAGAAGTCGGCGGCAAGCTTGCCGAAGGTGCTTGCCCAGATGATGCCGCGCATGCGGGCCAGGGGGGTGCCGCGCTCAGGGTCTTTCTCCAGGAGCTCCATATAGCAGTGGCCGCCGCGCTGGCTCACGTCGCTAAGCTCGGCCACGGCCCACACATATTGCAGCGCGGGCGTGGCGAGGGTGGTGCTGACACGTCGCTGGAGCTGCGAGAGCGTCAGGGCTTGAGGAGTTGAAATTTCTTGCCGTTCCATCGGTATGTGAGCGCGGGGCGCATTAATGATTGGAGTTTGGTATAGTCATCAGGGGTGAAATATTCATCGAGGGTGTTGCGGGCCGTGAGGGTGCGCGTGGCGGGGTCAAAGGTCATCTTGGTGATGATGAATGGCACCATGTTCTCGATGTCGGCCATCCGCTCCTTTGCCTGGGGCAACAGCCAGTCAGTGAGCTGCTGGGAGGGCATCACGCCGGGATATTCCACCCAGTCGCCATGGAACACCTTGACAGAGCTTATGGTGGCGGGAGCCTGGAGGGTGGTGATCACTACCACTGCGGTGTCGGTGGCCGACAGGGGCATCAAGGTCATGTCGACCACCGCGTTGTCGGCCACGCGCACGCTGATACGGTCAGAGGTGAGGGTGTCGATGCGCGCCGGCTCGGCGAAGTCGTTTTCAGCGTTATGGCCATGGGATGCCTTGTAGTAATCGAGCATGTCGAGACGCAGCGTGGGGTTGATGGTGGGGAATACCGCGTCGGGGGCCGTGGTGAATGCCTCTGTGGCGTCGCCCACGGCATAGGCAGCCATGGGGAGCAGCATCCCCGTGATGAGCAACAGGCGCTGTATCAGTTTCATCGGCGTGACTTTTTATTGCCTCCGCGGCGTTTTTTCTTAAAGAACTCATAGGAGTCGCCACTGCCTCCGGCGGCAGCCTCGCGGATGCGTCGGTCGCTGGCTCGGGCGTAGTCCTTATCGGGGTCGGCGATCTCGCTGTAGAGTCGCTTGCCCATGAAGTCGGCTCCCTTGAGTCCGCCAACCACACGTTTGGCGTCGGCCCTCTTCACATCAAACAGCGAGTAGCCCGGGAGCAGATCGATGCGGCCCACGTCGACACGCGGACCCTCGACATTCTTGTTGAGGGCCTCGATGAGGTTGCCGGCAAAGAAGCCGTCGCGCTTACCGGCGTTGAGGTATATGCGCTCCATCCCCTTCGAGGCGGTGCGGCGATCCTTGTCGCGGGGCTGTCCGTCATCCTCATGCTTTTTACCCTTGCCGGGCTTGTCGTCGATGAAGTCGATGGTGGGGGCGTCCTTATAGTAGTCGAGCAGGCGGTTGAACTCCAGCGAGAGCACTCGCTTGAGCAGGTCCTCCTGTGAGAGCCAGCCGAGCTTGCGGCTAACTCCTGTGAAATATTTGTCGATTTCGGCATCGTCGACCTGCACCTTCTCCAGTCGGTCGGCGAGGTTGTAGATCTGCTTTTCGATGATATGCTCCGGGGTGGGCACGTCGCGGCGCTCGAATGTCTTGCCGATCTTATGCTCGATTTCGCGCAGTCGGCCCTTCTCGCGGGAGTGGATTATGGCGATTGATACACCGGTCTTGCCGGCTCGGCCTGTACGGCCTGAGCGGTGGGTGTAGACGGCGGTGTCCTCCGGCAGGCCGTAGTTGATCACATGCGTCAAGTCGTCGACATCGAGTCCGCGGGCTGCCACGTCGGTGGCCACCAAAAGCGAGATCACGCGGTCGCGGAACTTCTTCATCACGATGTCGCGCTGCTGCTGTGACAGGTCGCCATGGAGGGCGTCGGCGTTATAGCCGTCCTGGATGAGCTTGTCGGCCACCTCCTGGGTGTCGCGGCGGGTGCGGCAGAAGATTATAGCGTAGATGTTGGGGTTGTCGTCGGCGATACGCTTCAGTGCAAGGTATTTGTCGCGGGCGTTGACCATATAATATATGTGACGCACGTTGGCGGCGCCTGAGTTGCGGGTGCCGATCACAAACTCCACAGGGTCGTGCATATACTTCTTGGCGATCTTGGCGATCTCGTTGGGCATCGTGGCCGAGAACATCAGCATCTTGCGATCCTGAGGCACGTTGGCCAGGATCTCGTCGATTGAGTCGAGGAAGCCCATGTTGAGCATCTCGTCGGCCTCGTCTAGGATCACGGTGTGCACGTCGTCGAGGTGCACCACCCTGCGGTTGATCAGATCGATGAGTCGTCCGGGGGTTGCCACGATAATCTGCACTCCCTTACGCAGTGTGCGTATCTGGCTCTCAATGCTCGAACCGCCATATACAGGCAGCACTTCCAGCCCCGGCACATACTTTGAGAAGTCAGCTAAGTCGGAGCCTATCTGCAGGCATAGCTCGCGCGTGGGCGACAGGATAAGCGCCTGAGGCACTTGGCGGTCAACGTCGATGCGCTGTATCACCGGCAGACCGAAGGCGGCAGTCTTGCCCGTGCCGGTCTGGGCCAGGGCCACCACGTCGTTGTCCTTGTTGAGCAGATGTGGTATCACACGCTCCTGCACGGGCATCGGCATCGCAAAACCCAACTCCTCGATGGCGCGGAGCAGCCGTGGCTCCACGCCGAGCTGCTCGAATGTGGGGCGCTCCTGAGGCTCCACAGCATCCTCAACCGTAGCTTCTATCTCATCTTCGGGAGTGATAAAATCGTTATCCTCCTGATTTTGGTTATGTTTCTCCATTTCCTATATTTAATAATTTTACAAAGATACAACAACGCAGAATATATTTTCGGCTCTGATTGAGATTTTTTACAGTTTTTTTAGCCAACATACGCCTTCAGTTGTTTAATTTTGTAGGCTATTTATGGATACACACGCATTACTGAAGATATTTGACTCGCCGGAGCGCCAGGCGGCAGCGAAAGCCGCACTCAAGAGCACTTCGGCTAAAGGTGTTGACTTCTACGGGCTTGCCGGCTCGTCAGTGGCCATGATGCTTGCGTCGCTACCGACGGTGAAGGGGCGCCCGCTGTTGGTTGTAGGTGAGTCGCTCGACGATGCGGGATACATCTACCACGACCTGTCGCGCCTGCTTGGCGAGGAGGCCGTGGCGATGCTCCCCTCGGGCTATAAGCGCGACATCAAGTACGGCCAGGTCGACCCCCCAAACCAGATACTCCGCGTCGAGGCGCTCAACCGCTGGACCACCGACCCGGCGCTGCGCATGGTGATCACCTACCCCGAAGCGCTGGCCGAGCGCGTGGCTTCGCGCGACACACTTGAGGCCCACACTCTGCGGCTGTCGGTGGATGAGCAGATCGATATGGTTGATGCTGAAAAGTGGCTGCGCGAGAACGGTTTTAACGAGGTTGACTACGTCTACGAGCCGGGGCAGTTTGCCGTGCGCGGCTCGATACTCGACATCTTCGGCTACTCCTACGAGCTACCCTACCGCATCGACTTCTTCGGCGACGACATCGAGTCGATACGCTCCTTCAACACCGAGACGCAGCTGTCGCAGGACAAGCTCCACGACATCTCCATCACATCCAACGTGGCCTCACAGAGCCGCGGGGAGTCGCTGCTGAGCTTCATCGACTCCAAGACGCGCATCGCCTCGCGCGTCACCGCCGACTACATCGCCGGGCGCATCCGCGCCATCGCCGCCGAGGGCTTCTCGACCAGCGCCACTATGGCCTCGGAGGGGGATGCCTCAGCGATGCTCCAGGTGGTCGACCCCGACGAGTTTGCCAATGCGCTATCCGGCTTCAGGATGCTCCGCTTCACAGCCGCCGCCGACGTGGCCTCGTCAGGAGCTGCCGCCATCAACTTCGACTGCTCCCCCCAGGGCATCTTCCATAAGAATTTCGACCTGATCAGCGACTCGTTCAAGACACTCCTTGGCCAAGGGTACACCCTCTACATACTGAGCGACTCACCCAAACAGATCGACCGACTCCGGGCCATATTCGACGACCGCGGCGACCGTTTCTCATTCACCGCCGTCAACGGCACCCTCCACGAAGGCTTCGTCGACCACACGACCCGCACGGCTGTGTTCACCGACCACCAGATATTCGACCGCTTCCACAAATACACTCTCAAGAGCGACCGCGCACGTTCAGGCAAGGTGGAGCTGTCGCTCAAGGAGTTGCAGTCGATTGAGCCGGGCGACTACATCGTGCATGTGGACCACGGCGTGGGCAAGTTCGCCGGACTGCTGCGCACCAACGTCAACGGCCACACCCAGGAGATGATCAAGCTCGTATACCAGAACGACGACATCATCTTCGTGTCGATCCACGCCCTGCACAAACTCGCCAAATACCGCGGCAAGGAGGGCGTTACTCCAAAAATCAACAAGCTCGGCTCCGGCGCCTGGAACCGCATGAAGGAGCGCACCAAGTCGAAGCTCAAGGACATAGCCCGCGACCTGATACGCCTATACGCCGCCCGCAAGGATGAAAAGGGTTTCCAATTCTCACCCGACTCATACCTGCAGCACGAGTTGGAGGCTTCGTTCATCTACGAAGACACCCCCGACCAGCTCACCGCCACCCAGGCCGTAAAGGCCGACATGGAGAGCTCGCGCCCAATGGACCGTCTGATCTGCGGCGACGTGGGTTTCGGCAAAACCGAAATCGCCATCCGCGCAGCCTTCAAAGCCGCCGCCGACAACAAGCAGACCGCCGTGCTCGTGCCCACCACCGTGCTCGCCTACCAGCACTACAACACCTTCAAGGACCGTCTCAAGGACTTCCCCGTACGTGTCGACTACCTAAGCCGCGCCCGCACCCCCAAGCAGGTCAAGCAGATACTCGACGACCTGGCCGCCGGCAAAATCGACATCATCATCGGCACTCACAAGCTCATAGGCAAGTCGGTTAAGTTCAAGGATTTAGGATTGCTCGTAGTCGACGAGGAGCAGAAATTCGGCGTTGCCGTCAAGGAGAAGCTCAAGCAGATGAAGCTCAACGTCGACACCCTGACAATGAGCGCCACCCCCATACCTCGCACCCTGCAATTCTCGCTCATGGGCGCCCGCGACCTTTCGGCTATCACCACCCCGCCGGCCAACCGCTACCCCATAATCACCTCAGTCGATTCACTGACCGACGACCGCATGGCCGAAGCCATCAACTTCGAACTGTCGCGCAACGGCCAGGTGTTCATCGTCAGCCCCCGCATCGAGGGGTTGTACGAACTCGAGGCCATGGTAAAGCGCGTAGTGCCCGACGCCCGCACCATCGTGGCCCACGGCCAGATGCCCCCCGAGCGCCTCGAAAAGGCCATCATCGACTTCGCCAACCACGACTACGACGTGCTCCTGGCCACCACCATCATCGAGAGCGGCATCGATATGCCCAACGTCAACACCATCATGGTCAACAACGCCCAGAACTTCGGCCTGAGCGAGCTGCACCAGCTCCGCGGCCGCGTGGGCCGATCATCGCGCAAGGCATTCTGCTACCTGTTGGTGCCACCAACCAACCCCCTTAGCCTCGTGGCGCGCCGACGCCTGCAAGCCATCGAGTCGTTCAGCAACCTCGGCAGCGGCATCCACATAGCCATGCAGGACCTCGACATCCGCGGCGCCGGCAACCTGCTCGGAGCCGAACAGAGCGGCTTCATCGCCGACCTTGGCTACGAAACCTACCAGAAGATACTCCGGGAGGCCGTCACAGAGCTTCGCACCGAGGAGTTTGCCGACGTGATCACCGACGATTCCACCCACTCCCCCGATGACACTGAGTATGTGGCCGACTGCGTAATCGAGTCAGACATGGAGCTCCTCCTCCCCGCCCTGTACGTGCCCCAGGAGAGTGAGCGCATATCCCTCTACCAGGAGCTTGACTCCATCGAACGCGAGGACCAGCTCAAGGCTTTCGCCGACCGCCTGGTCGACCGCTTCGGCAAGATACCTCACGAAACCGAGGAACTGCTGCGCATCCCCCGCCTACGCCGCCTCGCCCGCCAATTAGGCATCGAGAAGGTGGCCCTGAAGCAAGGCTCGATGTACATCTACTTCGTCGACGAATCCAACAAGGCCTACTACCAGAGCCCCATGTTTGGACGCATCCTCAACTATCTGCAGCTCAACCCCAAGCGCTGCCGTATCCGCGAGCGTCAAGGGAAGCGCTCGATAGCCATCGACCGCGTCCCCACCGTGGCCGACGCCGTCGACATCCTCACCACCATCCACTCCCTCCAGTCAGTCTAAACAAGAACATAGGTGGTTGGCAATGCCGGGGGGAATTTGTATCTTTGTAGCCTAATTGCATAACCAATAAGAAACTGAACACAATGTCAATCGACAAAATCATAGCTCAAGCTGTGGCACGCGCCGTCAACCAGCTATATGGCGTGGAGACCGATGCCGCCGCTATCAAGCTCGAAACCACAAAAAAAGACTTTGAGGGCAACCTCACTGTTGTAACCTTCCCATGGGTGAAGGCCGCGCGAAAGTCGCCCGAAGCCGTGGGCCGGGAAATCGGCCAGTGGCTCGTCGACAACGAGCCGGCAGTCGACCGCTTCAACGTGATCAAGGGCTTCCTCAACATCGTGATCGAGCCTACATCCTGGAACTCGGTGCTCGAGCACATCATCGACACCCCCGACTACGGTATCACCCGCGCCGACTCTTCATCGCCCCTGGTGATGGTGGAATACTCGTCGCCAAACACCAACAAACCCCTCCACCTGGGGCACGTGCGCAACAACCTGCTCGGCTACTCGCTGTCGCAGATACTCAAAGCCTGCGGCAACCGCGTGGTCAAGACCAACATCGTCAACGACCGCGGCATCCACATCTGCAAGTCAATGCTCGCCTGGCAGAAGTGGGGCGACGGCGCAACTCCAGAGTCGACCGGCAGGAAGGGCGACCACCTGATCGGCGACTTCTACGTGCTCTTCGACAAACACTTCAAGGCCGAGGTCAAGGAGCTTATGGAGAAGGGGATGACCGAAGATGAGGCCAAAGCCGCCTCTCCCTTGATGGCCGAAGCCCGCGAGATGCTCCGCCGCTGGGAGGCTCAGGACCCCGAAGTGCGCAAGCTCTGGGCGATGATGAACCAGTGGGTTTACGACGGTTTTGACCAGACATACCGCCGTATGGGTGTGGACTTCGACAAAATATACTACGAGAGCAACACCTACCTCGAAGGCAAGGACAAAGTGCTTGAAGGACTCGAGCGCGGCATCATGTACCGCAAGGAGGATGGCTCGGTTTGGGCCGACCTCACCGCCGACGGACTCGACCACAAGCTGCTGCTCCGCAGCGACGGTACCTCGGTGTACATGACCCAGGACATCGGCACCGCCAAACTCCGCTACATGGACTACCCCATCGACAAGATGATCTATGTGGTGGGCAATGAGCAGAACTACCACTTCCAGGTGCTCTCGCTGCTGCTCGACAAGCTCGGGTTTAAGTGGGGCAAGGCCCTGGTGCACTTCAGCTACGGCATGGTCGAGCTCCCCGAGGGTAAGATGAAGAGCCGCGAGGGCACAGTGGTCGACGCCGACGACCTGATGGACGAGATGGTCACCACCGCCCGCCAAGTGGCCGTGGAGCAAGGACGCACCGCCGACTTCTCAGAGGCCGAGATCGACCGCCTGGCCGAAGTAGTAGGGCTCGGAGCGCTCAAATACTTCCTGCTCAAGGTCGACCCGCGCAAGAATATAACCTTCAACCCCAAGGAGTCAATCGACTTCAACGGCAACACCGGCCCCTTCATCCAGTACACCTACGCCCGCATCTGCTCGGTGCTCCGCAAGGCCAAGGAACAAGGCTTTGAGATTACCAACCACTTAGGTGTGGTGCCCGCCGAGAAGGAGATTGAGCTGATCCAGACCCTCGCCGACTACCCCTCCACCGTGGCCGAGGCCGGACGCAGCTACTCCCCCGCTCTAATCGCCAACTACGTATATGAGCTGGCAAAGCAGTTCAACCAGTTCTACCACGACTTCTCAATACTCCGCGAGGAGGATGCCGCCACCCGCTCGCTGCGCCTGGCGCTTAGCGAGGCCACAGCCCGCATCATCCGCTCCGCCCTGTCGCTCCTTGGCATCGAAGCCCCCGAGCGCATGTAAAGGGAAGTTTTTAGAGTTTTTAAAGTTAAAGTCCTTAGGGTCGTTAAAGTCCTTAAACATCCAAAGGCCCCTCAATAATCTCCAACAAATTTCATAACAATGGACAATTACAACTACAATCTCCCTCCCCAGTACACCGGCACGGTCGACATGGCCGCCCGCGTGTCAGCAGTGATGAAACAAGTGTACCTGCGCATGACAATAGCCCTGCTCATCACAGGCTTCATCTCTTATTTCTGCGCCAGCTCTCGCGGGTTCTTCCAATTTGCCGTTGAGCACTCCTTCATGGTGCAGTGGCTCCCACTGCTCGGCGCCATCGCCATCGTAATCGGCCTCGGAGCCGGCATCAACCGGCTCTCACCCGGAGCCGCCACGGGGCTGCTTCTGCTGTTGGCCGCCCTCTACGGTGTGTCGCTCACGCCCATCTTCTGGATCTACACCGGCACATCAATCGCCAAGACTTTCTTCATCACCGCCGGCACATTCGGCGCAATGAGCGTCTACGGCTACTTCACCGACCGCGACCTGTCGCGCTTCGGCTCGATACTGATCATGTGCCTCTTCGGCCTGATTATCGTGGCCCTGGTCAACATCTTCATGAAGTCATCGACCCTCGACTGGATCATCTCGGGCGCCGGAGTACTCATCTTCATCGGCCTCACCGCCTGGGACACCCAGCAAATCAAGACCATGGCGCAGCAATTCCCCGCTATGCATGTGGGCAAACTCGCCTGCATAGGCGCGCTGAGCCTCTACCTCGACTTCATCAACCTCTTCCTCTATCTGCTCCGCTTCTTCGGCGACCGCGACTGAGCGATGTAGAGCGATGTCAATTCGCGAAAACTACGGCATTATACTCCGTTTAGGAGCACCAATACTCGTAGGACAACTGGGCATGATCGTTGTTGGCTTCGCCGACAACATCATGCTCGGTCAGTATTCCACGCAAGCATTGTCGGCGGCATCGCTGGTCAACAACCTCTTCAACGTGGTGATCTTCGCCATCCTTGGCTTCACCTACGGTCTGACGCCGCTGCTGGGCGCCCTCTTCCTTGCAGCCGCCCTATTCCTCTACTACTTCCTCCGCACAACCCGACGTCGCCCCTAATATTTGAAGTCTATCAATAGTTTGACTACCTTTGTCCATCATAATCTAAAAATAATGAGCCATAATCATAATAAAAATAATACGCATGCAGACAGCGTAAAAACTTACGAACTACCTCTATATACTACTGGACAAAGGGAGAGAGATGACGACCTAACAATGTTGTCACTCTTCTCGGGTTGCGGAGGTATGGACTTGGGATTTGAGGGGCATTTTATATGCCACCGACGGTCGGTGGGCGACAGCAATTGGATAGAGTCAGACGTCAACGACAACTGGGTGACATTGCGCAAAAACCGCTTCACCACCGTGTTTGCCAACGACATACTGCGCGAGGCCAACCTCGCCTGGAGCAACTATATGAGCCGCTTCGGCAAAGACCCGTCGCTTTACCGCTTCCAGAGCATCGTAGAGCTTGTGAAGATGCATCAGAGCGGGATCGACGTATTTCCCAAGGATGTGGATATCGTTACCGGAGGATTTCCTTGTCAGGACTTCTCTGTGGCCGGCAAGCGCCGCGGCTTTGACTCAGGCAAGATGCACGATGGTTCAAAGCGCGCTGACGACCTCCCCTCGGAGGAGACCCGCGGCAAGCTGTACTTCTGGATGAAACAAGTGATCGATATCGTAAAACCCAAAGTATTTGTGGCCGAAAATGTCAAGGGACTCGTAAGCCTCGGCGAAGTGAAGGAGATCATCCAGCGCGACTTCGCCGGAGCCGACGATGGCGGCTATATAGTGCTCGACCCGCGGGTGCTTCACGCCGCCGACTATGGCGTGCCCGAGTCGCGCGAGAGAGTGGTCTTCATCGGCATACGCCGATCAGCCCTCAACGACCAGGCCCGACGCATTCTGTCGGCCGACAGACCCATCCCCGACGAATACAACCCCTACCCCAGCCCCACCCACTCCCGCAACAGCCGGCCGGAACACGGACTGCAGCCGGCAGTGACATGTCGCGAAGTGTTCCAAGGACTTCTCGAGCCTGACCAATCGACCGACCTGTCGCAGCGCTACTACTCTGGAGCCAAATACATGGGTAAACATTGCCAGGGGCAGAGCGAAATCCCCCTCGACGGCCTCGGCCCCACAATCCGCTCCGAGCATCACGGCAATATCGAATACCGCCGACTATCCTCAGAGCATGGAGGCGCCAACACCGACGAGCTCAGCCAAGGGATGGCCGAGCGGCGACTCACCCCCCGCGAATGTGCCCTGATACAGACCTTCCCCCCGGACTACCCCTTCGTCACCCTCAAGCCCGGCTCCGGCCGCTTCGAAGTCAGCCCATCCGGCGCCTACAAAGTGATAGGCAACGCCGTCCCCCCCCTGCTGGCCTACAACATCGCCCGCCGCCTCGAGCACGCCTGGCCCCTCTACTTCACTTAATCGCACGTAGCTCCTTATGCACGTAAATATTATTGCAATTAAACAACGGAGTGATATCGAAGCAAAGGTAGCTTTTGCTCATTTAATGCAAAAAACCCCGTTTGAGGCTTGGGAAAAACAAGTGGTGAAGAAGCTTAGGGTTGAACAACTCATAGATTGGATTAACCGCAGAATTATAATATAGATGCGGCGTAGTGCGTGCCGTTTTTTTACAGTTGACGCATGTGCAGCCGCGGTGCCGTTTTATGAGAAATGTGGTTTTAGGTTCTTATCCGAGAAAGACCATTGGTCAAGAACACGTGCGATGCACTTCGACCTAATCAATTTCGTTGACTAAATTATAAATTGTAAATCGACGGGCCGGCGATGCGTGGGTGCATCACCGGCCCGTCGGGTATGGGGAGGGGGGGTTAGATGTCGTCGCGGGTGCCAATGACCTTGAGGTTGTTGTCGCGGATGAAGTTAAGGATGTTGTCGCGGATTTCGGAGGGCTCGATGTCGGCTTCGATGCGCTTCATGGCGTTGAACACCGACGAGCCGCTCTGGTATAGGTGTCGGTAGGCTGAGGCGATGTTGTCGATCTGCTCCTCGGTGAAGCCTTTTGCGCGCATGATGTAGGCGTTGGTGCCGGCATATACTGCGGGGTTGTGGGCTATGATGACGTAGGGGGGTACGTTGGAGCCGATGCGGCAGCCTCCCTTGACCATCACCCATTGCCCCACGCGGCACCCTTCGTGGATCATGGCGTTGGACGACAGGATGGTGCACTCGTCGATTACGGTGTCGCCGGCGATGGTGGCACCGTTGCCGATCACGCAGCGCCCTTTGATCCAGGTGTCGTGGCCGATGTGGCTTTCGGCCATGATGAAGCACTTTGAGCTGATGCGGGTCGACTGTCCATTGCGGATTGAGCGGTTGATGATCACATGTTCGCGGATGACGTTGTCGTCACCAATTTCGCAGTAGGTGGCCTCACCTTTCCAGCGGAAGTCCTGGGGGTCGGCGCCTATGATTGAGCCTTGGTAGATCTTGTTGTTGTGGCCCAGGCGTGTGCCTCGGATGATCGAGGTGTAGGGCATGATTTCGCAGCCACTGCCTATCACTACATCGCTATCGATGTAGGCGAATGGGTGGATGGTGACGTTTTCTCCTATTTTAGCCGACGGGTCGACGTGGGCTAAGGGGCTGATGCTTGACATGGTGAGTTGGGGTGTTTGATCAACGTCCTCCTCCGAGGGCTTGATATAGGTTGATTATGGCCTGGGCTTGGGCCAGGTTGGTGGTAATTTGCGAAATTTGTGCTGCGAGGAGTCCCTGCTGGGCGGTGAGCACTTCGAGGTAGGTGGATGTGCCGAGTGAGAGGAGCTCTTGGGTGTATTCCACTGATTTCTCGAGGTTGGCGACCTGCTCGTTGAGGTACACCTGCTTTTCGGCCGACTTGGAGTAGGCGGTCATGGCGTCGCTCACCTCGGCTGAGGCGTTGAGCAGGGTGTACTCAAAGTTGTTCATCGCTTGCTGCTGGGTGGCCTTGGCGGCTTCGAGGCGTGCGATGTTGACGCCGCGCGAGAACAGGGGCACGGTCAGCTGCCCGGCGAGGTTGGCAAACCATACTCCGGGGTTAATGATCATCGTGCCTACGGAGTTGGTGAAGCCTCCGCCGGCGGTGATGTTGAGCGAGGGGTAGAAGGCTGATCGGGCCGAGGCCGTGGCGTAGTAGGCGGCGGCCACGTCATGCTCGGCGGCTGCTACGTCGGGGCGGGCGGCGAGCTCCACCATCGGTATCTGCTCGCGCATCAGGGGTGACACTACAAGTGTGAGGTCGGAGTTGACGGCCCACTCCTGGGGGAGTGTGTTGAGCAGCAGCGACATGGTGTTGTTGAGATTAACGATCTGCAGGTCGATGTCGGTGATTGATGCGAGGATTGAGAAGTAGTTGGCCTGCGATTGCACAACGGCTGTCTCGTTGAGGCGCGCGGCCTCCTTGAGTTCGCGCATCACCTCGACCGACTGCGCCCACAGTTTGGCGGTCTCGACGCTCAGGTCGTGCTGGGCATGGAGGGCGGCGAGGGCATAGTAGGTGTTGGCCACGGCGGCGATGAGCTGCGAGCGTGCCGCCTGGGCGTAGGCCTCGCTCTTGTACACAGCCTCTTGTGCGCCGCGCTTGCTGTTGAGGAGCGTGCCGAAGATGTCCACCTCCCACGACACCTGGGCCGGGAGCTGGTATGACCATGCGAACTTGCCGCCGTCGACGCTCGAGCCGGAGCCGTTGGGCGCCAGGGCCACTGAGGGGAAGTAGGCCAACTTGGCTCCGCGGAGCTGGGCGTTGGCGATGTCGACGTTGAGCTTGGCGTTGGCCAGGTTAGAGTTGTTGGCGAGCGCCCGGTTGATGTAGTCGGTGAGCAAGGGGTCGGTGAACACCTTCTCCCACAGCATGTTGCCTAAGGCAGTAGAGTCCTGCTTCTGCTGGCGGGCCTCCACATACTCCTTGGTGAGAGCCGTGTCGGTGGGCATCTCAAACTTCTTATAAACGTTGCAGCTGCTCACGGTAGCCATCAGGGCGATGGCTACCACAGAGCTGCTTATTATCGAGATTTTCATGAATTACTGTAATAATTGGTTAGTTCTTAGGTACATACTGCTCAATTTCGGCACCTATCTCTTCGTTGTTGGTATCCTTCCAGGTGATAGGCTTGATCTTCTCCTGGATCTTCTCGAATATCACGAAGAGGGCGGGCACGATGAGCACCTGAAGTATCATACCGATCAACATACCGCCGATAGATCCGGTGCCGAGGGCGCGGTTACCGTTGGCACCTACGCCGTGGGCGAACATCATGGGCAACAGACCGATAATCAGTGCCAACGACGTCATCAAGATGGGTCGCAGACGTGCGATGGCGCCGGCGATGGCTGCGTTGACGATACCCATGCCGGTGCGTCGACGCTCAAGACAGAACTCGATGATGAGGATGGCGTTCTTGGCCAACAGGCCGATGAGCATGATCAGCGCAATCTGCAGGTAGATGTTGTTGGAGATGCCCTCCAGGCCGGCGAAGACGAACGAGCCCATCAAGCCGAACGGTATCGAAAGGATCACGGCGAAGGGCAGGATATAGCTCTCATACTGTGCCGACAGCAGCAGGTAGACGAAGAGCAGACACAGGCCGAAGATGGTGGCGGTGGCGCCGCTCGATGATTTGGACTCCTCACGCGTCATGCCTGAGTACTCGTAGGAGTAGCCCGTGGGGAGTGTGTTGGCGGCCACGCGCTCTACGGCCTGGAGTGCCTCACCCGACGAATATCCTTGGGCGGGCTGACCCGACACGGAGATTGAGGTGAACATGTTGAAGCGGTTGAGCAAGTCAGGTCCAGTGACCTGCTTGAGCTCCACGAAGTTGCTGATCGAGGCCATCTCCGAGCCGTTACGCACCTTGACGGCGTCGAGCGACTCCTTGTCGATACGAGCCTCGGGGGCAGCCTGCAGCATCACACGGTAAATCTTACCGAAGCGGTTGAAGTTTGACACGTACATACCGCCGTAGTAGGCTTGCAGCGTGCTCAGGATGGTCTGCGGGCTCAGGCCGGCGCGCTTGGCCTTAGCGGCGTCGACGTCGACCATATACTGGGGGAAGCTGGGGTTGAACGTGGTGTAGGCCATGGCGATTTCAGGCTGCTGGTTGAGCTCACCAAGGAACTTCTGGACGATGCCGAAGAAATCCTGGATGTCGCCACCGGTGCGGTCCTGCATCTTCACCTCAAAACCGTTGGTCACCGAGTATCCGGTAATCATAGGGGGTGCGAACATGATGACACGGCCATTCTTCACCACCTGGCCCAGCTTGGCCTGGGCTATCTTCTGGATTTCGGTCGACGACTCTGCGGCTGAACGCTCGCTCCAGTCCTTGAGCTTGATGATGTACATACCGTAGGTGTTACCGGCGCCGGCGATGAAGCTGTAGCCCGTTACCGACTGGCGGTGACGGATACCGGGGATGGTCGACAGCACCGAGTCGATCTTGTGCATCTCGCGGTCTGTTACCTCCTGCGAGGTGGCCGGGGGCATGTCGAGCATACAGAACAGCGTGCCTGTGTCCTCGTCGGGCACCAAGGCTGTAGGTGTGATGCGCATGAGCCATACAAGCACGGCGATCGATGCTGCTACGATGATAAATGCGGTAATCTTATGGTTGATGAAGAAGCGTGTGACGGGTCGGTAGATTTTGAGCAGGCCGTTGTAGCCATTCTCAAAGCCGCGGTGGAAGCGCTTGCTGAATATACCCAAAATGGCTATCACTGCCACGATTGAGGCTATCACAAGGTGGGGGATGTTCTCAAGCTGATACCAGCCGAGCACCATGAAGGTGATGGTGGCCACGAGGAACACCATAGTGATAAGCGGGTGGATGTTGAGTGCGAAGCGGCGTCCATAGCGATTTTTCACACTCTCGCCGGCGGCCTGATAGGCTTCGCCCATGCGCTGGCCCAGGGGCTTGGCGTTGCCCTCCTCATCGTGACCTCTGAGGAACACGGCGCAGAGTGCCGGCGACAGCGTCAACGCATTGACGGCCGAGAAGCCGATCGCTATGGCCATCGTAAGACCGAACTGGCGGTAGAACACTCCCGAAGTGCCGGGCATGAACGACACGGGGATGAACACGAGCATCATCACCAGGGTGATTGATACCAGCGCTCCGGCGATCTCGCTCATCGCGTCGATTGATGCCTTACGGGGATTGTGGTAGCCGGCGTCGAGCTTGGCATGCACCGCTTCGACCACCACAATCGCATCATCGACCACAATCGCGATCGCAAGCACAAGGGCCGACAGGGTGATCAGGTTGATTGAGAAGCCAATCAGGTACATCACGAAGAATGCACCAATCAGCGCCACAGGGATGGCGATGGCGGGGATGATGGTGGAGCGGAAGTCCTGGAGGAACACGTACACCACGAAGAACACAAGCACGAAGGCCTCAATCAGGGTCTTGACCACCTCCTCGATCGATGCGTAGAGGAAGTCGTTGTTGTTCATCGGCACCTCGATAACCAGGCCGGCGGGGAGGTCTTTCTTCACCTTCTCAAGCTCGTCGAGACATTCGTTGATGATCTGGGTGGCGTTGGAGCCTGCGGTCTGGAATATGATGGCCATGGAGCCGGGGAGGCCGTTGAGGATTGAGGAGTAGCCGTAGGTCACGCGGCCGAGCTCTACGTCGGCTACATCCTTGAGGAAGAGGTCGCCGCCGGTGTCGGTGGAGCGTATCACGATGTCGCCAAACTCCTCGGGGGTCATCAGACGGCCCTTATATTTCATGGTGTACTGGAAGCTCTGGTCGGAGCGCTCACCCAGGGTACCGGGGGCTGCCTCGATGTTCTGCTCCGCCAAGGCGGCGGTGACATCGTCGGGCATCAGCGAGTACTGGGCCATCTTCTCGGGGTCGAGCCATATACGCATGGAGTAGTCGGCACCCATCACCATCACGTCGCCCACGCCCGATACGCGCTGGAGCTGCGGCACGATGTTGATCTTCATATAGTTCTCGATAAATTCGAGGTCATACAGACCTTGCACTTCGGCTGCGAGAGCCACGGCCATAAGCACTGAGGTCTGACGCTTTTGAGTGATCACACCCACCTGGGTAACTTCCGAGGGGAGGAGGTTCTGGGCTTTGGCGACGCGGTTTTGCACGTCGACGGCGGCCATGTCGGGGTCGAAGCCCTGTTCGAAGTATACGTTGATGGTAGCCGAGCCGGTGTTGGTGGCGGTCGACTCCATATAGGTCATGCCCTCAGCGCCGTTGATTGACTCCTCCAAGGGGGCGATTACCGAGTTGAGCACGGCCTGGGCGTTGGCTCCGGTATAGGTGGTGGTCACCGAGACGGTGGGTGGCGCGATGTCGGGGAACTGGGAGATAGGGAGCGAGTACAACCCTAACAAACCCAGCAATACAATGAATATTGATATAACCGTCGACAGTACCGGGCGGTTAATAAATGTGTCGAGTTTCATCTGTGATGCTAATGGATTGGGATTACTGAGCTTGCTGCTCCTGCTGAGTTGCTGCGGTGGGGGTGATGGTCATGCCGTCGCTGACGGTCTGGTTGACTCCCTCGATTACGATCTGGTCGCCGGGTTCAAGTCCTGAGGTGACCACATAGTTGCGCGAGTCGGTGCGGCCCTCGACGATGGTGATGGGGGTGGCTGACACCTTGTTGTCGGCGCCTACCTTAAGCACGAAGCGCTGATCCTGGATGCCGTAGCTTGCGTTCTGGGGGATGAGGATGGCCTCTTCGGTAACCTCGGGGATCACCACCTTGCCGGTGAAGCCTGAGCGGAGCAGCCCTGAGGGGTTGTCGAACAGTGCGCGGGCCTTGGCGGCGCCGGTCTGGGGGTTGATCACACCTTCGATGGTCACCACCTCACCCCCCAGGGGGTAGGTGCTGCCATTTGAGAGGATAAGCTTTACCTTGGGGAGGGCTTTCATGGCCGACTCCACTGAGCGCTCACCGTTGTCGGTCATCGCCAGCAGGTAGTTCTCTGAGAGCGAGAAGTCGGCGTAGACCTTCGACGTGTTGCTCACGGTGGTGAGGGCTGTAGAGGATGAGGCGAGAGTACCCTCGCGGAAGGGTATCTGGCCAACAACGCCGCTGATGGGCGAAGTCACAACGGTGTAAGCCAAGTTTTTCTGGGCGTTGGTGAGCTGTGCGCGAGCCGATGCGAGGTTGGCCTCGGCGGTCTTCAGCTCATTGGCGGAGAGTTCGTAGGCGTAAGAGCTGATGATGCCCTTGTCGAAGAGCGCCTTATCCTTCTGCTCGGTGCTGCGGGCTGTGTTTACGGCTGTCTGGGCTGAGTTGACGGCGGCCTGGGCTGAGTTGACGGCGGCCTGGAACTGCACCTGGTCTAAAGTGAAGAGCACCTGTCCGGCCTTCACTGCCTGACCTTCGTCGACATTGACTTTAGTAATAAAGCCTGTGACTTGCGGACGTATGTCCACGTCGTTGATACCTTTGATTGATGCGGGGTAGGCGTTTTCGACCTCTGACGAGGCCACGCCGATAGTCATTGTAGCCACTTGGGGCGCCTGCTGGGCCTGAGCGGCAGCGGCTGCCTGCTCCTGCTGGGCATCCTTGCCCGAGCATGCTGTCATCGCGGCCACGGTGGCGGCGGCGATGGCGAGTTGGTAAATCTGCTTCATCGAGTTTGCGTTTATTTACTCTATTTTTTGGTTATATATTTCCTTAATTATCGTGATAAATTCAGTGTGTGCGGGTGAATCCTCGCGTGCCTATCGGAATTTCAGGGCGAAATTACTTAATATTTATGTAGAATTGGCAATTTTTTTTCATTTTTGGGCGTTTTGTCAACATTTTTCCCCCTTTATGCCAATCGGCTGCCGGGAAAATCAAATTTTTGCATACCTTTGTTACCGCTATGCCCACCCTGCGATGCTACATAATCACCCACGACGAAGCCACCTCCGATCAGATGCGGCAATACATCGAACGCACCCCCATGCTGGAGTGCGCGGGGGTGTTCGCCTCAGGGAGCGAAGCCTTCGCGGGCATCGCCGCCGGTGTAGCCGACTATCTGATGACGCCGGTGAGCTACGAGCGCTTCGCCCTGTGCGCCAACCGCCTGCTCAGTAGCAACATGCCCTCGGTGTCGGCCACCGACCACCTCGTGAGCGACGATAACTGAACATTTTCACCAACCTACACGTTAGCTTGTAAAACCATAACTTTTTACGTTTACACCAATGGAAGCCCCCACCCTCACAAGCCTGCTCGGCTTGTCGGTTCTCTCAGCAGTGACAATGCTCGCCGCCTGGATTGGAGCCTTAGTACAGCGCCGCCGCATCCGCGTGTGCAGCCAACGTGCCCACCATCATAACCGATGATCGACCCGGCATTTTTCCACTCCACTGAGTTCTTCGTAATCGCCGCTGTAGTGGCGGCCCTGATTGTAGGCTTCATGGCGCTCCCCTCAAGGCGCGGTGAGGCGCGCCAATTCTTTGTCCAGGCCGACGTGATGGACACCGGCGACGAGCCCGACGTGCCCTCAATCGAGCTGATATGCCGCGACGACGGCTCAGTGACGCTGATACGGCGCGGCCTCCAGGGTGTGCGCACTTCAGGCATGGTTAACCTCGCAATCACCCTGATAGGCTTCGACCTCACCATCCAGGAGCGACTCATCGAAGGGAGCACCTGGGACGGCCCAGCCGACACCGCCATGGCCACGCTCGACATGCTCGGCACCGAGCGATACCACCTCGTGTACCGCTCTGAAGCACTGTCGCGCATCGCCACACTCACCCTCAACAACCGCCCCGGATTTCGCGCCTCGCGGCCGTTGACGCTCAGTTGAAATATTTTTATTACATTTGCAAAAATCTAATCTCATAGCATCATGAAAATCGTCAATTTCGCCGAAACACCCTCTCTGATCAGCCAATACTTGATGGAGCTCCGCTCTGTGGAGATCCAGCGCGACCCCCTGCGCTTCCGCCGCAACCTTGAGCGCATCGGCGAAATCATGGCCTACGAGATCAGCCGCACCCTCAACTACCGCACAGAGGATGTGACCACACCCCTGGCCACCGCCCACTGCCAGGTGATCGCCGACCAACTCGTGCTCGGCACCATATTCCGCGCCGGCATCCCCTTCCACCAGGGCTTCCTCAACTACTTCGACGCAGCCCAAAACGCCTTCGTGTCAGCCTACCGCAAATACAAGGAGAAGGAGAGCTTCGATGTGTTCATCGAATACCTGGCCTCACCCCGCCTCGACGACAAAGTGCTAATCCTGGCCGACCCGATGCTCGCCACCGGAGCCTCGATGAACCTGAGCTACCGCGCGCTGCTCACCAAAGGCAACCCCGCACACATCCACGTGGCATCAGTAATCGCCTCACAAGCCGCCGTCGACTACATAGCCCGCACATTCCCCGCCGACCGCACCACCCTTTGGGTTGGAGCCATCGATGCCGAAATCAACTCCCACTCCTACATCGTCCCCGGCCTGGGCGACGCCGGCGACCTGGCCTACGGCATCAAAGAATAATCGCCACGCAACCCGTCGACATCCATACCCACCGGCTCGACGCCGACCCGCCGGCCATCATCTCCGTAGAGCCGGGAGCCACACTCATGCCCGGCAGGCGATACTCCATGGGCATCCATCCCTGGCACACCGACTCGCTCCCCCCTGACTGGAAGCAGCGGCTCGACCGGGCCGCGCGCCAGCCTGGCGTAGTGGCCATCGGCGAGGCGGGGCTCGACCGCCTTCGCGGTGCCGACCTCGACACGCAGCTGCGAGTGCTGGAGCGGCACGTCGCCCTGAGCGAGGAGCTGCAACTCCCCCTCATCCTCCATGTGGTAAAAGCATTTAACGAAATCATCGCCTTGAGGCGCCGCCTGCGTCCGCAGCAGCGATGGATCATCCACGGCTTCCGCGGCAAACCACAGCTCGCCCGCCAGCTGCTCGACCACGGCTTCGACATCTCCTTGGGTGAGCACTTCAACCCCGACACCGCCGCCATCATCCCCTCCGACCGCCTCCACTTCGAGACCGACACCTCCCCCCTGCCCATCGCCACCATCGCCACCCGCGTCGCCACCGCCCGCCCTCCACTCGGCGGCCGATCCGCCGAGTGGGGGAGGAGTTAGGGGACGGGGTCGTAGCCGGAGCCGCCCCAGGGATGGCAGCGGGCTATGCGTCGCAGGGCGAGCCAGAGGCCGCGTAGCGGGCCGTGGCGCCGCAGGGCTTCGATGGCGTACTGGCTGCAGGTGGGGGTGTAGCGGCACGACGATGGGAGCATCGGGGAGATGCAAAGCTGGTAAAAGCGTATTGGGAGTATCAGCACGCGGCTGACCAGGCGGCTCACTGCTGACATGTGCCTGGGTCGATTGAGGTGGCTATCTTGTCGAGCAGGCACACCACGCTGCGGGCTATGCGCTGGTAGTCGACATCGGTGTCGGCGATGTACATCAGCGCAAGGTCGATGCTACGACCTTGGAGCTGGGGGTAGTCGCGGAAGTTGAGCCGGAATGCCTCGCGGACGCGACGGCGCAGCCTCACGCGGTCGACGGCGTGGCGTATGCGCCGCTTGGGCACGGAAATCATCATCTTGATGTCGGTGGAGCCGTCGCAGCGTGCCGAGCCTATGCGCCACACTCCGCGCACGGGGTAGCTGAGAGCGGCCTGCGCTCCGTCGCTGCCGCGGAACAGCATCTCGATTGCTGTCGCAGAGCAGAGCTTGTATCGCTTGCCGAGGGTTAGCACTTACTTGTTGTCGGCGAGGAATTGCTCGAGGGCGGCGGTCATCGAGGGGGCGGTGGGCGATGGGGCCCCGACGTCGAGTCGCAGCCCGGCGTCGCGCACGGCCTGGGCGGTTGAGGCGCCGAAGGTGCCGATGGCTATGTCGGCCTGCTCGAAGTTGGGGAAGTTTTTCTTCAGTGACGCGATACCTGAGGGGCTGAAGAAGATGAGCATGTCGTAGTCAAACTTCTCGTCGGGTCCGAAGTCGTTGCTGACGGTGCGGTACATCACGGCCTTGGTGTAGTTGATGCCGGCCTGGTCGAGCACTGAGGTGTCGTCCTTGTGCACATCGCTCACGGCGTAGAGGTAGCGGTCCTTGTCGTGCTTCTTGAAGTATGGGAGCAGGTCGTCGAGCTTGCCTGTGGAGCCGTGGAATATCTTGCGCTTGCGGTAGACGATGTATTTCTGCAGATAGAGGGCTATTGACTCGGTGGTGCAGAAATATTTCATGGTGTCGGGGATGGTGATGCGCATCTCCTGACAGAGGCGGAAGAAGTGGTCGACGGCTGTGCGTGCGGTGAATATTACGGCGGTAAAATCTGAAATATTAATCTTTGACTGCCGGAATTCTTTGGAAGATAGCCCCTCTACCTTGATAAAAGGTCGAAACACAATCTCTACATCGTATTTTTCTGCGATCTCGTAATAGGGTGATTTTTCGGATGAAGGTTTCGGCTGGGAAACTAATATTTTCTTTACTTTCACTGCGTGTGCGTTTATGTTGATTGTGGTAAAGGGTTAGTGGAAGTGGCGGCTCAACTCTATCGAGCCAAGGACGCACACGACCACAGGTATGATTTCCAGAGCACAAAGGTACAAAATAAAATAAAGCAATGAGCCAAAATTCTCGTAAAAAATCCTAAATCCCTTTATTATAAATACAATACGCGCAAGCAGATATAGCCCGAAAGCCACCCACAGCACGGGTGTGAGCCACATGGGGTAGAATAGCGTGATCAGCGCCGGCACGAGCAGTGTGATGCCCAGGAAGGCTTGCGAGGCGTTGTAGCCCTTGACCCATTGCAGGGCTCCGATGTGGTCGGTGAACACATACCCCACCACGCGGTAGCTGACGAGCTGAAACAGGAAGAATATCATCGCCACTGCCACCATCGCCGCCACCGGCAGAAATTGCGTGCCGCCCCGGAGGAAGCCCTGCTGCGTGAGCCATGTGTAGCCGATCAGCCCCTCGCACACCCACAGCTCAAACAGGAGCACTATGAGCACGCGGGTCTCGTTGGTCGTGGTGTCGTCGAACACGTTGTTGCGCCTACGCACCGACACCAGTTCCTGCCCCAGCACCTTGAACAGGCGGTAGCAGTGCTTGAAGTTGAACGCCACGAGCAGCAGCGTGGCCGTCAGCAGCAGCAACACTCCTGAGTCGGTGGCGATGGTTTGGGTGCGGGGCGTCGGCTCGATGCCCTGGGTGTAGCTGACGCGGGCGGTGGTATAGAGAGCACTCTCGGCGGCAGTCATCGGGGCCTGCTCGGCACGCAGCATCTCCCACGGCGCGGTGGGTGCCGGGGGCTGGGCTTCGGTGTCGGCGGTGGGCGCGACCACAGCTACGGCTTGCGGCTGCGGTGCTGACTCCGGCACGGACTCCGGCACGGGGGCCGGGGTGAGGGTATCGATGACTGTATTGAGGGTGTCGGGCATTGTTTAGAATTTGGGTGACAGGGTGAAGGGTGTCGGGGGTGCGAGTGCCTGCTCTACGGCCTGTTCGGCTGATGTAGCCACGGTGAATAGGGCTGTGGCGTGGTCGCGGTTGATGATATGGCTTGTCACGGCGTGGTCAAACATCTCAAGCAGTTTGTCGTAGTATCCGTCGACGCTGAGTATCACTATGTTGCCGTGATATAGCCCCAACTGTCGCCAAGTGATGATCTCGAGCAGCTCCTCGAGTGTGCCGAAGCCGCCGGGGAGGGCTATCACGCCTTGGGCCAGTGCGGCCATCATCTCCTTGCGGCGGTGCATGTCGTCGACCACTTCGAGGCGTGTCAGCCCTGAGTGGTGCCAGCCGCGCTCCACCATGAAGCGGGGTATCACGCCGATGGTGGTGCCTCCGGCGGCGATCGCGCCATCGTTGACGGCTCCCATCAGCCCCATGTTGCCGGCTCCGGTCACAACGGGGTGGCCTGAGCGGGCTATCAGCTCGCCCAGACGGCGTGCGGTGGCCACCAGGCGCTCGTCGGCGTGGGTGCTCGACGCACAGTACACGGTGATACTGTCAGGCTTACTCTGTGACATAGATACGCCACTCACCGTTCTGAAGGCTGGTTGGGAGAGTCTCTTCCTTGTCAGTGAAATAGTTGATCATTCCCTCGACCGAAGGGATGGCGTCGGTGTACTCAACGGCGTCGACCGATGGGCCTGCTCCAAGGTTTACCATCACCAGCACGGTGTCGTCGCCCACGGTGCGGGAGAATACGTAGATATCGTCGTTGGTGGTGGGGAAGCGGAGCATGTCGCCACCCTGTCTGCCGGCATTAAGCGCGGGATGGTTGCGCTTGAGGGCGTTGAGTTTCTGATAGAAGTTGAAGTAGCCGTTGCGAGGCTCCCACCGGGGAGGTGTGTCCTTGACGAAGAACTCGAATGCACGATCCATGCCGGTCTCCTGGCCGGTGTAGATCAGAGGCATGCCGGGGAGGGTGTAGCTGAGCACGGCGAATGCGTCGGCGAGGTTGCCAAGGCGGTCAAACTCAGTGCCTTCCCACGAGTTGAGGTCATGGTTGGTGATCATGTTCATCAGGTAGGTATCGGCGGGATATGCCTTGGCCTGGTCGGCGAGGAGCGAGTCGATGGCGAGGGCTGTTGTGGCAGGGAATTTGCGCACATGCCCCTCGGCGTCGGCGTAAGAGTATTCTCCTGATGTGGCGGCGATGGCGCTGAACAGGTCCTTCATTGGCCAGTTGTAGCCCATATCGAAGGCATTGACTTGCAGCTTGGGTTCGCTGGCTTCGGCGAGCATGAACAGCTCGGGTTTGACGGCCTGGAGCTGGGGGCGAGCCTCATCCCAGAAGTCGACGGGCACCTCAGCTGCTACGTCGCAGCGGAAGCCGTCGACTCCCACCTCGGTGAGCCAGAACTTCAGGGCGTCGATCATGCCGGCACGCATCGCGGGGTTGGAGTAGTCAAATTTGAATACGTCGGTCCAGTCGTAAGGGCCGTACATCTTGCCGTCCTTATCCCTGGCGTACCAGTCGGGGTGCTCGGTGACCCAGGGATTGTCGCAACCGGAGTGGTTGGGCACCCAGTCGAGTATCACTTTCATGCCGAGCTTGTGGGCCTGGTTTACGACGTCCTTAAACTGGTCGATGGTGCCGTATTCGGGGTTGAATGCCTTGTAATCCTTGACGGCGTAGTAGCTGCCAAGCTCACCCTTGCGATTAAGCTCAGATATTGGGTGAATGGGCATAAACCACAGTATATCAACGCCCAAATCCTTCAGGCGTGGAAGCTGTTTGGCGAAGTCGGTCACCTTGCCCGAGTCGGTATACTGGCGCATGTTGACCTCGTAGATCACCGCGTTGCGGCTCCACTCGGGATGCTTGACTGTAGTGGGATTGGCAGCGTGGGCGCCAAAGAGCGATGTTACCATCGATGCTATCGCCGAAAAGATTGCTATACGCTTCATAGGGGGTATGGTGTTTGGGGGTTGTTAAGTTTTTAAGTTTTTAAGTTTTTGAGTGGTCAAAGATTTGAACGTTTTTAACGGTCACAAAGTTACCATTTTTTGCGGTAAAATAAATCATTACTTATATCTTTGCGCATACCAATCATTATAAGCACACAATTACTATTATACCATGGGGATTTTTTGATAGACTGAACGACGAAATCAACGAAATTCTCGGTCAGATGGCCCAATCGGCGCCACCCGCCCCGCCGCAACCCAAGGCATGACCCCGATGCCCGGCTCAGTACCCGGTATGCCCCCGTGCGAGCCTCAACGCTCGCCTGGTGGCCGTGCTCACCTTAGGTGTGCTCATCGTGATCAACCTGGTGTTCTGCTTCCTGAGCTCCTACTCCATCGCCGCCTACCTCATCACCAACGGGGTGATACTGCTGTTAGGCGCGCTTATCTACCGCAACATCTTCAACTCACGGGTGTAAGCGCCTGTGTGTAAGTGCCTGTGTGAGAGCGAAAGCTCGAAATAAAAAAGATCGCCGCGACCCCGAAGGGCTGCGGCGATTATCTTTTAGATCTCCTGCTCTCTCACTCTTAGCGGAGGCGGAGGGTCTGGCCCACTTTGAGCTTGGAGGTGGTCTTCAGTCCGTTGAGCTTGCAGAGCTGACGTACCGACACACCGTTGTGCGAGGCGATGCGGCTCAGCGAGTCTCCCTTCTTTACCTTGTAGGTCTTGGATCCCTTTGATGATGAGGCGGGGGTGTTCTTCTTGTTTTTAGCCTGCTCCTGGAGGAAGCGCTGCTGGTGGGCCTGATTGGCCTTGGGGTCGAAGTTGCGAGCCTCGGTGTAGGTGCTCTTGTTGAACACATATTCGTCGGTGTGCACCGTCTGATTAGCGAAGTCGAATATCGCCGCGGGGTTGATTGCATAGCCCATGAAGCGGGTTTCGAAGTGGAGGTGCGAGCCGAATGAGCGTCCGGTGTTGCCGGCTAATGCTATGGGCTGCCCGGCCTTGACGGTCTCGTCAGGCTTAACGAGGAATTTCGAGAGGTGACCGTAGACGGTCTCCAGATCGTTGGGGTGGCGTATCACCAGATAGTAGCCGTAGCCCTTGCGCTCAAACTTGGCCAGGCGTACTTTGCCGTCGAAGGCTGCGTAGATAGTGTCGCCGGTGGCCGCTTTGAGGTCGATGCCTTTGTGAATGCGCTTGAAGCGGGGTCGGTAGCCGTAGGGCGAAGTCACATAGCCGGGGCAAGGCATGGCGTAGTTGCTGACGTTGATGGTTCGGGTCTGTGGCACGGTGGCGTTCTTGTAGGGGTTGACGCTCTGCGAGTCCCAGCCCTCGGTGTAGAGGTCGAGCTCCGGCTCCTCCTCTTCAGCGAATAGCTGCTCAAGGTATTCGCTGGTGCCGTCGGTAGTGATTTGGCTGCCGATGTTGATCTGGCCGGCTATCAGGTCGCTGTGGTGCTGGTTGTGTTCGGAAGGTAATCGGTATTCTTGCGCAAGCATGGTGCCTGATGTCAGGGCCATCAGGGTCAGGATGATTGCTTTTAGTTCTTTAATGAGCATCAGAGTGGGTCGGGGTGGTTTGAGAGGTTGATTGGTGGAGATAGATGATTGGGGGGAGAGGTTAGTCAGTGATTTCGTCCGACGCATAGATGGCGTCGAGATTGGCGTAGGTGTAGTCGAAGATCTCGCCGTGGCGGAAGAAGCGCCGCAGCTCGATTTCGGCGTTGTCGGGGGTGTCGGAGGCGTGAACGATGTTCTGCTGTCCGCTCATTGAGAAGTCGCCGCGGATGGTGCCGGGGGCAGCCTTGCGGCCGTTGGTCACGCCGGTCATCGAGCGTACTACCTCAACAGCATCAACGCCTGCGAGGCACATCACGATGACGGGTGTAGCCATCATCGACTGCACCAGCGAGGGGAAGAATGGCTTGTCTACCAGGTGTGAATAGTGCTCGCGGAGTATCTGCTCGTCGAGCTGCATCATCTTCATGCCGGCTATCACGAGGCCTTTTTCTTCGAAGCGGTTGATGATTTTGCCGCAGAGTCGACGGTCGACTCCTGAGGGCTTTATAATGACTAATGTTTGTTCCATTGCGGGGCTATTTAATGTGAGGTCAAGACAAGTTGACCTTCAAAGGTACTTCTTTTCAACGTATTAATGAAGCTGGGGATTGCATATTTAGGTTATTTTAGGATTTAGCCAAATTAGCTAAAACAGCTAAAGTAGCTAATAAACAGTCATTTAACTTGCGGATAACTACTGCGACGGTTTTATTTTTTAACATTTTGTAATCTTTTGCCCTTTTACATAAATAGTTGTAACTTTGCGCCCTGATGGAAGTGGATGCCTCCTCAACTCATCAGATTACTCAATTACACTGACTATGAAGATATTGCTACTCGGTTCAGGCGGTCGCGAAAGCGCGTTGGCCTGGCGCATGGCTCAAAGCCCGCTCTGCTCTCAGCTCTTTATCGCCCCGGGCAACGGCGGCACAAGCGCCTACGGCACCAACGTTGACCTCTCGCCGCTCGACTTCGAGGGGATACGCCGCTGGGTCGACGACAACGGTATCGACATGATAGTGGTGGGCAACGAGGATCCCCTGGTGGCCGGCATCTACGACTACTTCGAGCAGCATCCGGTGCTGGTGGTAGGCCCGTCGAAGGCCGGCGCGCAGCTTGAGGGGAGCAAGGATTTCGCCAAACGCTTCATGACCGACCATGCGATACCCACGGCCCGCTACCGCTCATTCACAGCCGACACAATCGACGACGGCTACCGCTTCCTGGAGTCGCTCAAGCCCCCCTACGTGCTCAAAGCCGATGGCCTGGCCGCGGGCAAGGGCGTACTCATCATCGACGACCTCGACCAGGCCAAGAAGTCGCTCGCCGAGATGCTTGGCGGCATGTTTGGCCAATCGTCGGCAACGGTGGTGATCGAGGAATTCCTCAAAGGCATCGAGTGCTCAGTGTTTGTGCTCACCGACGGCAACGGCGGCTACCGCGTGCTCCCCGTGGCCAAGGACTACAAGCGTATCGGCGAGGGTGACACCGGGCTCAACACCGGCGGCATGGGTGCCGTAAGCCCTGTGCCATTCGCCGACAGCGAGTTCATGCAGAAGGTCAACGACCGTATCATCGTCCCCACAATCAAGGGGTTGCAGCAGGAGGGCATCACCTACCGCGGCTTCATATTCTTAGGACTGATCAACGTCAACGGCGAGCCCATGGTGATAGAGTACAACGTGCGCATGGGCGACCCCGAGACCGAGGTGGTGATGCTCCGCATCGACTCCGACCTGGTGGAGCTACTCCGCGCCGCCGCCCGGGGCGACCTCGGCGAGCTGGAGCTGTGCGAGAACCCGCGCGCTGCCGCCACCGTGATGGCTGTGTCAGCAGGCTACCCCGGCTCCTACCCCAAGGGGAAAGAAATCACCGGCAACCTTCACCCCCAGGGGTCGATACTCTTCCACGCCGGCACCAAAATTGACGACCAAGGGAGACTCGTTACCTCCGGCGGACGCGTGATCGCCGTCAGCTCCTGGGGCAACGACATCGCCGACGCCCTGGCCACAAGCTACCGCAACATGCAGGCCTTCGACTTCGACGGCCGCTACTTCCGCCGCGACATCGGCCAGGACCTCCTCAAATAATGCCCCCCATGAAGCCGGCACTGATCACCCACTACATGCACACCCGCGGCGGCGTATTGCTGCTGTGGCTGGTGGCCATAGCCTGCTCATACTATGCCATGACCCACGGCGGTGTGGCAGCCATCACCGGGCAAGGGGGACTGGCACTCCCCTCGGCCAACGACTGGCTCCCCGCCGGCAGCTGGGCCTCATGGGGAGCTGCGATGGGTGTCAACGCATTAGTGGCCATGCTGGCCATCGCCATCAACCGCGCTTTCAACGTGTTGCGCTCGATGACGATGCTCTTCGCCGGACTCTACGCCGTGCTGATGATGGGCACCCCCTCGCTCTTCGGCCAACTCTATGGCGGCACCATCCTGGCCCTCGCCGTAGTGATGTCGCAACTGATACTATACTCCATCTACGGCTCGCCGGCCAACACCCGACAGGTGTTCCTGATGTTCTTCTTCATGACGCTCACGGCCTTGGCATTCCGCGCGGCGCTGTTCTATTTGCCTGTACTGCTGTTGGGTTGCGTGCAGATGCGAGTGCTCAACTGGCGCTCGCTGCTCGCGGCGCTGATAGGCGTGATCACCCCGCCGTGGATACTCCTTGGCTTCGGCATCATCTCAATCGACCACTTCACATGGCCCCACCTTGAGAATGTGTTCCCGGCGCTTGAGTCGGCCGACCTGCTGCCGCTGATCGTCACCGTAGGCTTCACAATGCTCATCGGCCTCATCGCCACATTAGCCAACCTGGTGAAGATGATAGGCTACAACGCCCAGACCCGCGCCCTCAACGGCTTCATCACCGTGATACTCATAGCCACCGCCGCGCTGATATTCTTTGACCTTGAGGACGCGCTGATACTCGTGCCGGTGCTCAACCTATATGTTGCAGTACAGCTCGCGGCATTCTTCGGCCGCCACTCCGAGTCGCGCCTCGGCTTCCTCCCCATCTGGGGGCTTGTGCTAATCTACTTCCTGCTATGCCAATGGACCCTATACACGTAATCGTCGAAGACAAGATACCCTTCATCCACGGCGCGCTTGAGCCATACTGCCGCGTGACATACCTACCCTCCGAGGCTATCGATGCCGAGGCCATGCGCACAGCCGACGCCCTGATCACCCGCACCCGCACCCGCTGCGATGCGGCGCTGCTCGACTGCTCCCCCTGCTGCTTCATAGCCACCGCCACCATCGGTCTCGACCATATCGACCTCGACTACTGCCGCCGCCACGGCATCAAGGCCGTCAACGCCCCGGGATGCAACGCTCCCGCCGTGGCTCAATGGGTGCTTGCATCAGCCCTGACCCTTCGCCATGAGGATCCCCGCACGCTCACAATGGGCATAGTAGGCGTGGGGCATGTCGGAGGGCAGCTCGAACGCTGGGCGCGCCAGTTAGGCTACCGCCTGCTGCTGTGCGACCCGCCGAGGGCCGAAAAGGAGGGGGCCGACGGATTCATATCGCTCGACACCGTGGCCGCCGAGGCCGACATCATCACTTTCCACACCCCACTGACGCGCATCGGCCATCACTCCACTTACCATCTCGCCGGCGACCACTTCTTCAACTCGCTCCTGCGCCGCCCCTTGGTGATGAACGCCGCCCGCGGGCCCGTGATGGACACCGCGGCTGCCATCCGCGCCATCGATCAGGGCCGTGTCAGCTCAATGGCCGTCGACACATGGGAGGGTGAACCGTCGATCGACCCCCAACTGCTGCGCCTGGCCGACATCGCCACACCCCATATCGCCGGCTACTCACTGATGGGCAAAGCGCGCGCCACAGCCATGGCCCTCGACGCCTTCACCGCCCACTTCCACCTCCCCCACATCGACCCCATGGGTCAGCAAGCCAAAGCCCCTGCCTCGATAGTCACCGCCGAGTCGATACTCGCCGGCTACGACCCCATGGCCGACACCCTCACCCTCAAAGCCTCCCCCCTGACCCTCGAGCGCCAGCGCGACTTCTACCCCCTCCGCCCCGAGCCCTAATCACACCACATCTACCCAATATCCAGTGCGTCCGCGAATTCTGATTGGATTGCCACACCATATATGCGACGAAGCCGCGCCTCGGGGAGGTGCGGCTTCGGGGGTATGTGGCGTGTGGTGATTAGTCGATGGCTTCGTCGGCCTTGTAGCCGCCCATCTCGCGGAGGGCGTTCTTGAGCATGGTGTACTGCTGGAAGAGGTGGTTGACGGGCACTTCGCACTTGGTGTAGTCGTGCATGGGGCTCTTGAGGAAGAAGCTCAGGAAGCGCTGGATGCCGTAGCGGCCCTTGCGTGCGGCGAGGTCGCTCAGGAGCACCAGGTCAAGGCAGAGGGGAGCTGCGAGGATTGAGTCGCGGCAGAGGAAGTTGATCTTGATCTGCATGGGGTAGCCCATCCAGCCGAAGATGTCGATGTTGTCCCATCCCTCCTTGTTGTCGTTGCGGGGAGGATAGTAGTTGATACGTACTTTGTGGTAGTACTGGGTGTCCTCGTCGTTGCCGTGGCCGTAGAGGTCGGGCTGTTTTTCGGGAACGAGGATTGACTCCAGGGTTGAGAGCTTCGATACCTCCTTTGTGCGGAAGTTGGCGGGCTCGTCGAGCACTAAACCGTCGCGGTTACCCAGGATGTTGGTTGAGAACCAACCTGCGAGACCTAGGCAACGGGTACCGATGATGGGAGCGAAGCCTGACTTAACGAGGGTCTGGCCGGTCTTGAAGTCCTTGCCGGCGATAGGCATCTTGGTCTTCTCGGCCATCTCCCACATAGCGGGGATGTCGACTGTGGTGTTGGGGGCGCCCATTATGAAGGGGCAGCCCTCGGCGAGTGCTGCGTAAGCGTAGCACATTGAGGGTGCGATGTGCTCGCAGTCGTCGGCCTTCATGGCAGCCTCGAGGTGCTCCATGGTGTCGTGGATTTCCATGTCGACGGGCACATAGACCTCGGTAGAGGCGGCCCAGAGCACAACCACGCGGTCAACGCCTGTCTCCTTCTTGAAGCGGCGGATGTCCTCACGGATCTGCTCGGTCATGTCCCAGCGGTCCTTGCATTGCTTCACGTTGTCGCCGTCGAGGCGCTTTGCGTAGTTGTGGTCGAAGGCGGCCTTCATGGGCACGATCTTCTCAAGCTCGTCCTTAACGGGCTCGATATCCTTCTCCTTGAGCACCTCAGCGTTGATAGCTGACTCGTAGGCGTTAGCGGGGTAAACGTCCCAAGCGCCGAACACGATGTCGTTGAGGTCGGCCAGGGGTACGATTTGGTTATATTTGAGATATTGCTTTGCGTCGCCTTCGCCAACGCGGATTTTGTCATATTGGGTCATTGATCCAACGGGCTTAGCCAAGCCCTTGCGTGTCATCAGCACACCGGTCATAAAGGTTGAGCTCACGGCGCCCAGACCTACTACCAATACACCGAGCTTACCCTCGGCTTTTTTCACTTCTTTCATGATTTGTTTAAGTTTATTTTCAGTATTATTATGTTCTAAACGCGAATCTTCTCGGCATTATCCGCCATTTTGGCAAATAGCAACGGCAAAATTAAACATACATTTCTAAACGCAAAAGGATTTTAATGCAATTTTTTGCTTATTTTTGTTAGATAAACTTAAAAGATAGCCAATAAAGCTAAAATAAGTTAAATTAAGGCCAAAATATACACTATTATGTAAAGATTTCTAAATGAGCTATGGCAGAAATGTCTCAGGGGTGGCCGGGACGCGGACGATCCGGGGAGCGACCCTACTTGTTGAGGGAACGCCACTGCGCTCGGCGGTTCTGCCGCCGAGAGGGCCTGAGCCACGGGCCTGGGTTAGAGGGAGAGCAGGGTGGCGAGGGAAGGGATCTGCGAGGGGTCGGTGGCGGCGTCCTCCTCCGCAGTCCAGCCGCGCCCCTTGATCCAGGCGGTCTGGCAACCTAAGGAGCGGGCGGGGAGAATGTCCTTGCGCAGGGAGTCGCCTACCACAAGCACCTGCTGCGGCTCCAGACCCAATGCCTTGACGCCGAGGGCAAAGATGGCGGGATCGGGCTTGCGCACGCCCACCACGGCGCTCTCAACCACGTCAGCAAAGAGGTGGTCGAGGTGGAAGTCGCGGAGCACGGCGTTGATGTTGCCGTAGAAGTTTGACACCAGCACCATGGGGTAGCGGCGGTGCAGCTCCTCAAGCGCCGGGCGAGCCTCGTCGACGCATTGGCGGGCGTACCGGTAGCATGCGTCGGCCACAGGCGCGGCATCGGCCTCGGGGAGGCCCAACTCGCGGAATTGACAGGCTATCTTCTTGTGCATCACGGCGGCGAAGGTGTCGTCGGGCTTGATGATGGGTTCGCGGGCGAAGAGTCGCTCGGTGGCCACGTAGGCGTCGCGAAATTGCTCCTTGGTCACCGGCACTTGATGCGCCCTGTAGGCATCCCATATCACCTCGGCCCAATGGTCGCCGCGGGAGTCGATGGTGCCTCCGTAGTCAAATATAACACCTTTAATATCAGTCATGCCCTTAATGTCATAATTCGGCTGCGAAGCGGCGGCAGATGGCTTCGTGGCGGTGGCGCATATACAGCAACAGGCCGTTCATCACGGTGATCTCAAACACGAAGTATAGCCAGGGCATCTTGCAGAGTATCGAGGCTATCAGGGCCCATGAGCGCACGTTGAACGACAGGATGTTGGTGTACTTCATCAGCGGGCGCGAGGCGGCGCGGAAACGATCGCGCATCTCCTGGGGTATCTCACCGGGGTGGCGCTGGGAGAGTTTGCGGCGGAACTCCTGCATGGCGGGGGTCTCCTTCTCCTGGGTTACGGTATAGTTGGTGTAGAATGTGAGGGTGAGTTTACGCCAGAAGTTACCCTTCCAGGGCATCCGGGCAAGCTTGCGCTTGAGGTGGAAGGCGTGTTCGAGCTCGCTTCCCTCCTTACCCTTGACGAAGAAGAGGTGGAACTGGCGGTAGTAGTCGGCCATGGCGGCTTGTTTGGCGTGGCACATGCCGGCCACTACGGCGAGCACCCAGATCACCCAGTGGTGGGCTTGGAAGAAGTCGCTGGTTACGACCTCGCGTAGGCAGATGGCCACGTAGATGGTGGCGAACCACAAATCGCCCGACAGGCCGTCGAGGATGCGCCCCAGGCGGGAGTATTGGCCGGTCATGCGGGCGAGCTGTCCGTCGGCCGAGTCAAACGAGTTGGCCCATACGAGCAGCAGTATGCCTATGAGGTTGAGCCAATAGGGTTCGGGGAAGTAGAATAGCACGCCGGCCCCCATGCCCAGGAATATCGAGGCGATGGTGATGGCGTTGGGTGTCACGCCGAGCTTCTTGGCCAGGCAGGCCCAGGCGTAGCCTATGGGTCGGTAGAATATCAGGTCGAACCATTCCTCGGTGTCCATCGACTTGAGGGTGGCCTTGTACTGTGAGGTGTTGGCTGTCTGGTTATTTTCCATGGCTCTTGATGGCTGAGTATACATATTTGGCGATATACGGGGCGGCCTCGTTGCGGCAGGGGGCGAACGATGGCCAGTCGTTGAAGTCGATGATCTGCACCGAGCCGTCCTCCCCAACGATGCAGTCGCCGCCGTAGATCTTTACGTCGAGCACCTCAGAGGCCTTCTCGCAGATGTCGCGGAGATACTTCTCGTCGAAGTGGAGACCGCGGCTCTTGCCGTTGATGGCTTCGAGGCCGTACTTTGAGTGACCCAGGTCGAAGGGGTAGAACCAGTAGAAGAAGGGGCTTCCCCGCACGCCGTAGAATTTGATGAGGTCGCCCACCAAGTGTCGGTTGATCACGGCTCGCTTGATGCCGCGAAGGAAGTATTCCTGCAGCACTTCCTGGGCCTCCTCGGGGTGGCGCACGTAGCTCACGTCCTCCTTGTGCATGGCGTGGAAGTCGCCGCGCTTGATCCACGCCTGCTCAAATCCCGCAGCCTGGAGCTTGTCCTTGACCACCTCGTCGGTGTTGACTATCAGCGACTCAGGATAAGGGATATGTTCGCCAAGGAGTATGCGGGTCATGCGCTCGCGGGTGCAGTTTTCGATGCCGTAGCCCGAGTTGATCACCAGGCGCCCCTCATCCTCAAGGCGTTGGAGCAGGGCTATCGACCGCTGCTCGCGACACATACTTAATATAATGGGCTCCGCGGGGACGGTGCGCGCAAACTGCTCCTCGGAGTATACGTTGACCTCGCAGCCGCGCTTGCGCAGCTGGTCGACTGTGGCGTTGAATATCGCGGCATCGTTGCCGATGTGGTTTGGGCTATATGCTCCGGCACGCATGACGCCGGCTATCTTAATCTGTGACAATGATATGGATGGTTAATAGTTAGTTACGTGTCATTTCCTCGGCTACGGCTATGTCGGCGGCATGGTCGACGTCGATCACCTTTGAGAAGTCGCAGGCGCGAAGGGGGTAGCCGGCGGCGATGAGGGCGCGTTGGTAGTTGCGCATACGGCTGACTCCTGACGCCATGCAGTCGCAGAGTATCGTGATGGCTTCGGGGGTGAGTCCGTAGATGCCTCCCGATATGTACTTCGCTCCCTCGAAAGGCTCGTCGCGGTAGGCCGTGATGCGCATATCTGCGTCGACCTCCACGTAGAGGGGCTTCTCATCGTCGATAAATGTGGTCACTCCCATGTAGCCTCCGACAGGCACATCCTGCTCAAAACCATTGACATATCGGGCGAAGTCGTCCTGGCGGAAGATGGTGTCGACGGTGGTGAGAACAAACTTTTGGGCATCGGCGGGAATAAGCGATGCCACCTCGTAGAAGGAGTGCATCGACGATGGCGTCGACTTCACTTTTAAGTGAAGTGGCACCGGAAGTTGCAGGCCCTCGAGGAACTGCCGCACCTCGACCATCTGCTCGTTGACGATGATTGAGAGCGACTCGGGATTGAGCTGCATCATCATGTCGATCAGGCGCTTGATCATTGGCACGCCGTTGATGCGCACCAGGGGTTTGGGCCAAGCGACCCCCTCTTGTTGCAGGCGCGAACCCTCACCTGCGGCTATTATGGCGTAATGCATTGGTTATTCGTCTTTTGTGAGGTCAAGCACCACATTGTCCTTGCCTCGGTCGAAGTATTTACGTTTCAGTGGATTGGCCGATATGCGGCGGTGTATCAGACGGTTTCGCAGCAGGTCGACGGACTGATAGATGGCGGCGCGCATCGACGCCTCGGAGGCTTCGCCTCGGCCGGCGATATCATAGGCGGTGCCGTGGTCGGGTGATGTGCGCACGTAGGGAAGTCCGGCGGTGAAGTTGACTCCGGCGTCCATCGCGAGGGTCTTGAACGGGGCCAATCCCTGGTCGTGGTACATGGCCAGCACGCCGTCGAAGTGTTTGTACTGAGCGTTGCCGAAGAATCCGTCGGCGGGGTATGGGCCGAAGGCGAGTATCTTCTGCTGCTGTGCGTCGTCGATGGCGGGTGCTATCACCTCAAGCTCCTCGCTGCCGAGCAGGCCATTGTCGCCGGCGTGGGGGTTGAGGCCAAGCACGGCGATGCGCGGGGCGGTGATGGCGAAGTCGCTCCGCAGGGTGTCGTTAAACACCCGCAGGCACTCCACGATGCGCTCGCGGGTGATGTTCTGCGCCACCTGCGTGATGGGCAAGTGGGTGGTGACCAAGGCTATGCGTATGTTCTCGTCGTAGAGTATCATCAGTGCATGGTCATCCTCGCCGGCGAGCTGCGACTCAAGGTACTCAGTGTGACCGGGGAAGTTGAACTCCTCGGAGTGGATAGTATTCTTGTTGATGGGGGCTGTGACCAGTGCTTGCACCTTACCTTCCTTGAGGTCGGCCACGGCGCGCTCCAGGGCAGCAAAAGCGGCCTGTCCGGCCTCGCGGGAGGCCACTCCTGGCTCTATCTTGAAGTCTTCGCCTACCACGTTGATGATATTGATGGCGTCGGGCTTTACCTCATCGATTGAGGCAATCTGCTGCACATTCATCGGCTGCAGCTGCAGGGCTTTGCGGTAGTATGAGGCGATTTTGGCCGAGCCGTAGATCACGGGGGTGCATAGCTCCAACACGTGAGCATGCTCCAAAGCCTTCATAATAACCTCATATCCAACGCCGTTAGGGTCGCCTTGAGTTATGGCTATAATGGGTTTGAACTTTTCCATTGCGATTGTTTTCAATTTCAATCGGCTAAGTTACACATTTTTTTACAATTCCCCGCAACCTCCCCCCTTCATCGCCGCAATTTTCTGCAAAATCGGACAAGTCAGGCTGGTCAGACAAGTCGGACAAGTCGGAGGGGTCGCGGTGGGAGGTCAGAGGAGGGTGATGCCGGCGGGGGCGAGGGCGGCGCGGTGGGTGTCGGGCCAGATTGAGGCCTGGACTTCGCCGATATGGGCTTTCTGAAGCAGGAGCATGCACAGGCGGCTTTGGCCGATGCCGCCGCCAATTGACGGGGGGAGCTCGCCGCCGAGCAGCTGCCGGTGGAAGGGTAGCGCGGCGCGTTCGGTGGTGCCGGTGAGCAGCAGCTGTCGCTGCAGGGCGGCGGGGTCAACGCGGATGCCCATCGACGACAGTTCCATGGGCTGGTCGAGTACGCGGTTCCACACCACGATGTCGCCGTTGAGCCCGGCGCGGCCATCGGCGGTGGGGGTGATCCAGTCGTCGTAGTCGGGGGCGCGGTTGCCGTGGGGGCGACCATCGCTGAGAGCGCCACCGATACCTACGATAAACACAGCTCCGTGCTCGCGGGCGGCTCGTGCCTCACGCTCCTCAGGGGTGAGGCCGGGGTATCGCTCAAGCAGCTCCTGGGCATGTATCACTGCGATGTCGTCGGGGAGTGTGGGTGTGATGTGCGGGAATGTCTTATACACCTTATCCTCAGCCTCTTTTATAGCCCTGTAGATGCTGCCGACGGTGGAGGTGAGATACTCCGCGGTGCGGTCCGAGGGATTGATGGCACGCTCCCAGTCCCACTGGTCGACATAGACTGAGTGGAGGTTGTCGAGGGTTTCGGCAGGGCGCAGGGCGTTCATGTCGGTATAGAGTCCGTAGCCGGGGGCGATATCGTAGGCTGCGAGCTTGACGCGCTTCCATTTGGCAAGCGACTGCACCACCTCGGCTTCAATGCCGGCGGCAGGGAGCGGGAAGGCCACCGGGGGCTGCCGGCCGTCGAGGTCGTCGTTGAGCCCCGAGCCGACGGGAACCACCATCGGAGCGGTGACGCGCCGGAGGTTGAGCGCACGCGCCAGTCGCTGTTCGAAGTCGTCCTTAATTGACTTGATTGCTATCTCGGTGGTCTCGGCCAGGAGCTTGTTGCGGTAATGAAGCGGTATGATCAGGCTCATAGTAGTCGGTTATATACGGCGAAAATAGCAAAATTTCATCAGAAGATGCACTGGATGGTGAAGCCGGCTTTGGCTCCGGGGTAGCCACCCCACGCACCTCCCATACAGGGCTGCACGATGAGTTGCGCCCCTGCCTCCTCGGTGCGGTGGCGGCGTGAATAGCCGCGGTTGGGATTGCCGCGCACCAGGTCGATCACCTCGTTGACCGGGTCGACGATGATGGCCGCGATCTGTCCCAAGACGGGGGAGCCGAACAGGCGGTAGTCGTGCTCCACGATGTAGCGCTTGACGCGGTAGAAGGTCTCACCCACAAGGAGTCCGCCGATGGGGGTGATGAACAGGTCCTGGATTGATGGTATCTCCATGAAAGCTTCAATACCATACTCCCAGAAGACAGTCGATACAGCCAGTCCGTAGAGGAACGACTGGAACATGTTGAAGCCCTGGGTGCGGGCGCTCATATAGTAGGCGGCGCCGCCGTAGGGGTGGAGCACATAGTTGAAGATGGCGTTGTCGTGGTCCCACACGGGGCCTTTTTTGACGTTCGACCACCAGCGGTCGAGGAAGGGTTTTTTGTGGATTTCGGCCTTGTTCCAAGCTGTTGCCGACTCGGGTAGCAGTTCGAGCACGCCCAGGGTGACGAAGCCGGCGCCTAAGAGCGCTCCGGCGTTGACCCACAGGTTCTTCCAGTGGGGCATGCTTCGGGTCACTGAGTAGGGGAAGTCGTAGATGGTGAGATTTGGTGTCTTTTTGTCGTCGAAGAGCGTCAGGCCCACGGTGTCGATTGCTGCCGGCTCGGCCAGAGAGTCGCTGTTGATGATTGATGCCTCCATCAGGGGAAGCAACGCAGGAACTACGGTGTCGCTCACCACCGCGGGAGAGTCCACTGCCGCCTCCTGCGCCCTTGTGGCCGACATCGATGCGGCCACCGCGGCTAAGATGATGATTAGAAAGCGATGCATATGTGTTCCTCCTTATAAATATTTATCCGTATTAATACCTAAGGGCCGCTATGTTGCTGTTATACACCCTGCTCTTAAAACTTGGAGGATATGAGGTGGCA
>CAZVNS010000016.1:0-43016 GCA_964628905.1 uncultured Muribaculaceae bacterium
CGTGTGAGTGTCATTTTTGGGTAACCCCGCCACGGAAGTTTGCTACTGCCCCCTTAATTCATCTCATGCTGTGCGGAAAAGACCTTATACAACATTGTGAAATAGAGAATCACCTTCTATTTCCCCAGGTAGAGAAATTGGAGCGAGAATTGAAAAACAAGCGTGACGAGCAAATCAAAGAAGAAGCCTCCGCAAGTGAAGCGGCCGAGAATATATTGACCGACCGGGAGAAGGAGGTATTGCGTTGGATTGCCCGGGGATTATCAACAAAGGAAATAGCTGATAAAATGTGCCTTTCCTTTCACACAGTAAATTCCCACCGCAAAAGCATAGGCGAAAAACTGAATATACACTCAGTGGCCGGAATGGCAGTCTATGCCATCCTACACCACATAATTGACATCAACGAAATAGAAATCCCCTGAGAAGTTCCCTCATTCCGCCGATTGGCTCTGACATACAAATATATACGGCCTTACCTGTTGCAATTGTGGGTTGAGTTGGGAAAACATGGGTATGACAAGAATGATGAAGTCATACCATACGTAATCTTCATTGATGCCTGCGACGCGGTTGGCACATACTCCGATGACATGGATTCGACATGGATGACATGGATGTTATGTGACTGAGCGGTCATCCTCAACTATAGCCGCAGCCTCGGGCTGACGGCATACCATGTCCTTAAACCTTGAGTATATCGTACGAGTCTCCATATTGCGATATTTGGGCAGTTTATTCATAACGCGAAAATACCCAACCTGAGGTTTGCCGCCCTGATAGCACAAACCGTGACAAGGTTAGCACACATTCACTTGCCGCCTAACCATGACAGTCCTCGGCACCTACCGCCAGGGTTTGATGCCGAAGCATGTCATAGTTCGTTAGGTTCTTATAGCTGAGTGAGCAGCCAGTTGGCCTCGCCGAGCTTCTTGATCAGGTCAATCATCGTCTGGTCGTTTATGTGATACTTAGGCGCAAATCATCAAGATTATGCCCGGGATGTTGTTGAAGACATGCATGGCAATTCCCCAACCAAATCCTAAATTTACCCTAAGATATGCACACGAGCATCCAGCAAAAAATGGGATCAAGCATGTGACCAAAGCGTATGGCAAAACCACCCAACTCAAGCTACTGAAAGCGACCAGATGGGCAAGGCCAAAGGCTACCGATGTTATCCACATCGCAGGTATCTGCCATTTATTTTTCTTACGTTGCCAAAAATCCTCCTTTGTCGCAAAATAAATGCAGCAAAATACAATTATGGCGATAGTGCCGGAAATTATCCATAGTGTAGGAGTCGCAGTCATATTATGTGAGAATGCAGGGAAAAGGGCGATACATGCCAGACCTACTCCCATGGCAACTTTCCTAAACGAGAGTCCAAACCGAAATAACAATTCCTCAAACACAGGCGCAACCAAAGCCGTCATCAATACTGCTCGTAACAGACCTCCTGAAGATAGCGCAACTGTGGGGTCTCCTCCGAAGTTAGTCAGTTCCATGGGATTGACTCCATACCTATCATAGAGTACGAGACATATCCCCATCAATATCATGGCGACTATTCGAGATATGAGCCAGAACAAAAATCCATATCCCACTATCCATTTCTTGGAATGAACCTTATAGTCAGCGTTTCGCGATAAAATAAATCTCATTTTCGTTATCTGATAATTATTGACAAGGCAGTCAAAGAGATGCCTATAACGATATTGTCTCAGGCAATAGTCCTTTTCGGCCTCTCATTTTCACGTTTCTTCGATACCGCAGGGCACTTAGGCCTATGGATATGTTGCATAATCCTATGATTATTAGGGCTGCAGTTTTCATCATAGTCTATCTTTAGAGTGATGTGGCCGGTGGTTAGTGCCGGTTGCGGTGGTTGTGCTGGTCGATCTGATGCAGGACGACGCGCTCGGTGGAGGGGACGAATGTGGAGCGGCAGTTGCGCCAGAACTGCGGCTTGGCCTCGCGCTTGACCCGGCGGTAGGTGCCCCGGGGATACCCTAAGTCGCGGAGCACCACTTTAGCCAGCAGTCGGCCGCAGGGTGCCTCCATAAATATGCGGAACGTGTCGGGGTGGAGGCAGTCGCGGTTTTTCTCCATCAGTATTGCGTATTTGCGTTTTTTGTCGGGCCAAGAGCGCAGTATCGACATGGCCCCGTAGAGGCAGAAATAAGCCACCATGGCCTGCAGGGCTATGAGCCACCAGCGCGCGCCCCACAGGCACGTAGGAATGACAGCCACGCCTACCGTCGCCATTATCAGCAGGTAGACGTAGCTGTTAAGGTATAGCCTGCGCCGGAGAGTGTCGATACCTGTCGGGGCTTTAGTCATTTAGTGCTGAGCGTGAGAGATAGCGTTGTAGAATGCGTCAACAATCTTGATGCCGGTCTCCTCGCCGAAGGGCAGCAGGATGCGGGTGGTCTGGGTGAAGCCCTCATAGTAGAAGTGAACTGAGTCGCAGAAGAGGCAGCAGGCCTTTTCCTTCTCGTAGCCGACTTCCTTCACTGACGAGGGGAGTACATACTTGACGTTGCGGTTCACCTCGAAGCACCAGCATGCGGTCACGGTAGCCACCTCGATGACGCGGCGGTCGGTGATCACGAGCCAGCCATGGCGCTTGGTACCGAAAATCAGGGCCAACAGGCGCCAGATGCGACCGATGAGCTTGGCGATGGGGTTGTGGGATGTAGCCCAAAGTTCGGCTTCGAGCTCAAATATTAATTGTTCACCTTCTTGCAGCTGGATGCCGCATTTCAGATTTGCCATAATAGTTTGATTGGTTTATAGGTTAAAAAATGTGAATGAATACGGTGTTGTTACAATCACTCACACGTTTACGCCACAAATATATAGCTCCTTCGTCATCTGTGCAAATGTTTGTCCCGAGATTTTGTTGCTTTTATATGCGAGGTTACACATTATTAAATAAAATTGCGTAATTTTGCCGCCGTATTTTTATCAGAACACCTTAGACCCCATTTCATGAAATTTTTATGGCTTAGGGGTCGTGCAAAAGGTAACTTTATGTCAGTTATAAGGTTATCAGAGTTCATTAACAAGAATTATTAACAACTAAATAATACCACCATATCTTGTAAAAAATTGTTTTAAAGTTAGTGGAAGCCTGGTTTTGGCCGGTGCTTTTCGCCAAGTCTCATCAGACGCCTAGCTCGCTAAGCTCCCTCTTCAACTTGCGAAAATCCCTCGACCAAAACTACCCCTAAGCCCTAAAAATTTCATGATATGGGTCTAAAACTTAATCGCGATGCTGAAGAACCTTGTGATAGTAGAGTCGCCTGCAAAGGCTAAAACAATAGAGAAATTCTTGGGTAAGGACTATAAAGTGATGTCGAGCTACGGCCACATCCGCGACCTGCGCAAGAAGGATTTCAGCATCGATATGGATGCCGACCTCTCACCCATCTACGAAATCCCCGACGATAAGAAAGAACTCGTACAGTCGCTCAAGAAGGCCGCAAAGGAGGCGCAGACCGTGTGGCTCGCATCCGATGAGGATCGCGAGGGTGAGGCCATTGCATGGCACCTGTCGGAGGTGCTCGGGCTGGACCCCGAGACCACCAAGCGTATCGTGTTTCACGAAATCACCAAGGACGCCATACTCCACGCCATCGCCAACCCCCGCGTGATCGACCTCGACCGCGTTGACGCCCAGCAGGCACGCCGCGTGCTCGACCGTATAGTGGGCTTTGAGCTGTCGCCGGTGCTCTGGCGCAAGATCAAGCCACAGCTCTCGGCCGGACGCGTGCAGTCGGTGGCAGTGCGCCTGATCGTAGAGCGCGAGAACGAGATCAAGAACTTCGTAGCCGAGCCATACTTCCGCGTGACAGCCCGTTTCAATACAGCCGACGGCTCCACCGTCAAAGCCGAATACCCTCATCGCCTCGACGACAAGGACCAGGCGCGGAAGTTGCTCGACAAGTGCAACGGCACCACATTCTCAGTGGCCGACATCAGCGTCAAGCCTCTGAAGAAATCGCCCGCACCCCCATTCACCACCTCAACGCTCCAGCAGGAGGCCGCGCGCAAGCTCGGTTTCACCGTGAGCCAGACCATGATGGTGGCACAGCGTCTATACGAGGCCGGACACATCACTTATATGCGTACCGACTCCGTCAACCTCTCATCGATGGCCATGGGCGCTATCGCCAAACAGATTAAGTCGACTGTGGGCGAGCGCTATCTGCAGCCCCGCAACTTCCACACACACTCCAAAGGCGCGCAGGAGGCCCACGAGGCTATCCGCCCAACACATATCGACCAACTCTCAATCGGAGGCAACACTCAGGAGAACCGCCTCTACCAGCTGATCTGGAAGCGCGCCGTGGCTTCGCAGATGGCCGATGCCGAGATTGAGAAGACCACCGTAGAAATCGCTCCCGCATCGCAGCCCGACGACCGCTTCGTGGCCAGCGGCGAGGTAATCAAGTTCGACGGTTTCCTTTCGGTATACATCGAGAGCCGTGACGACGACGAGCCAATCGCCCTCGACGGCTCGATACTCCCCCCGCTCACACTCAACCAGCCCCTGACAGCCGACGATATCGTAGCTACCGAGCGCTTCACACAGGCGCCCCCCCGCTACACCGAGGCATCGCTGGTGAAGAAGATGGAGGACCTTGGCATAGGCCGACCTTCGACCTACGCCCCCACAATCTCCACCATCCAACAGCGCGAATATGTCGAAAAGGGTGAGCGCCCCGGCACAACACGCGACTTCGTAACCCTCACACTCAAGAATGGCAAGATCTCCGAGGCAACACATACCGAAAATACCAGCGCCGAGAAGGGCAAGCTCATCCCCACCGATATCGGCATGATTGTCAACGACTTCCTAATCAAATATTTCCCCGAAATCCTCGACTACAACTTCACCGCCAAGGTCGAGGAGCGCTTCGACGACATCGCCGAAGGTAAGCTCAAATGGGGCAACGAAATCAAGCACTTCTACTCAGTGTTCCACCCCGGCGTGGACAAGGCCATGAACATGCGCCTGGCGCATAAGGTGGGTGAACGACTGCTCGGCACCGACCCCAAGACCGGCAAACCCGTATCAGTTAAGATCGGTCGCTTCGGCCCGTTGGTGCAGATTGGCGAGGGTGACGGCGACGGGAAGCCTATGTTCGCCTCGCTCCAGAAGGGGCAGTCGATTCAGGAGATTACCCTCGAAGAAGCCCTCAAGCTCTTCGAATTCCCCCGTAACTTGGGTGAATTTGAAGGCTCAGACGTGACCGTGGCCATAGGCCGCTTCGGCCCTTACGTGAAGCACCAGGGTAAATTCGTGTCGATACCCAAGAGCATCGCCCCCGCCGCCATCACACTTCAGGAGGCCGAGCAGCTCATCCTCGACAAGCGCAACGCCGAGGCCAAGAAAGTGGTAAAAACCTTCGACGACGAGCCTAACCTGCAGATACTCAACGGTCGATATGGCGTGTATATCGCTTACAACGGCTCCAACTACAAGATACCTCGCACCGTGGCCGACCCCGCCGCTCTGACCCTCGACGAGTGCCGCGAGATCATCGCCGCCCAGGATGCCGCGCCCAAGAAACCCCGCCGTACCACCTCACGCAAAAAATAAGACTCCATGGCAGCACCTGAGCGCACCAAATTTCGCCCCGACCATATCGTCGACTTCACCGTCGACGCTGACACGACCCTGCTCCCCTTCCTGATCGAACACATCGCCGACCGCAAACGCACCGCCATCAAGGATATGCTCAAACATGGGCAGGTGGCCGTCAACGGAACCCCGTTGACACTTAACTCCACAGAGTTGCACCCAGGCGACACCGTGAGTGTAAACTACACACGCGAATTCCAGGTGCTCCGCCACCCCCGCGTGAAGCTCGTGTACGAGGACGACCATATCATCGTGATCAACAAAGGTTATGGACTGCTGTCGGTGGGCACCGAGCGCGTCAAAGCCGACTCCGCCTACTCCATAGTCAAGGACTACCTCAAGCGCAAGAACCCCCGCAACAAGGTATTCATCGTGCACCGCCTCGACCAGCACACCTCCGGTCTGATGGTGCTCGCCAAGTCAGTCCAGGCCAAGGAGGCGCTTCAGCACAACTGGAACAACATGGTACTGTCGCGCAAATACCTCGCCGTGGTTGAGGGGAAGATGGAGCCCGCCGAGGGTGAGGTGCGCAGCTACCTTGCCGAGAACTCACAGCTCGAGGTCTATTCCACACCCGACCCCAAGGCCGGCAAACTCGCCGTCACCCGCTACCGCACACTGCGCCAGCGCAACGGCTACACACTGCTTGAGGTTGAACTCGACACCGGCCGCAAAAACCAGATACGCGTGCACATGCACGACCTGGGCCACCCCATCGCCGGCGACAAGAAGTATGGTGCCAAGTCGTCGCCCATCCACCGCATGGCCCTGCACGCCCAGACCCTGCGCTTCGTCCATCCCATCGAGCGCACCGACATGAACTTCGCCACCCCCATCCCCGCCCCCTTCGCCCGCCTGGTCAAATAGACCCCCGGCCCTGCTGCCCCCCTTCTGCCTTGCGCCACTGTGATCGGCTGTTTCGCCGCCGTGAAAGGCTTCAATCGTTAATCAGATGTTAAAATGTTGCATTATTAGAGAATTTAACTAATTTTGCAACTAACATTTATTCATCACCCTTAACAATACATCTGATATGGCCAAAGTGTTAGGAGCAGTAGTCATCAACGAAGAGCGCTGCAAAGGTTGCGACCTGTGTGCCGTGGCCTGTCCCACCAACGTGCTTGCCCTTCAGCCTAAGGAGGTCAACGACCGCGGTTATCATTTTGCTTACACCGTTCAGCCCGAAAAGTGCATCGGCTGTGCGTCATGCGCAGCCGTCTGCCCCGACGGCTGCATCACTGTGTACCGCGTGGTAGAGAAATAATCATCACAACCAAGTAACTAATCCACCCCAACTATACAATCATGGAACAGGACATACGCCTGATGAAGGGCAACGAGGCCATCGCCCACGCCGCCATCCGCTACGGCTGCGACGGCTACTTCGGTTACCCCATCACACCCCAATCCGAGGTCCTCGAAACCCTCGAGGCCGAGATGCCCTGGGATACCACCGGCATGGTGGTGCTCCAGGCCGAGAGTGAAGTAGCATCCATCAATATGGTCTATGGCGGCGCCGCCACCGGCAAGGCCGTAATGACCTCTTCGTCAAGCCCAGGCATCTCGCTGATGCAGGAGGGCATATCGTATATAGCCGCATCCGAGCTCCCCGCACTTATCGTCAATGTGATGCGCGGCGGCCCCGGTCTGGGCACCATCCACCCCTCGCAGGCCGACTACTTCCAGGCCACCAAGGGTGGTGGCCACGGCGACTACCACCTGATAGTGCTCGCGCCGTCGTCGGTGCAGGAGATGGCCGACTTCGTAGGCTTGGGATTTGACCTCGCCTTCAAATACCGCACCCCGGCCATGATACTTGCCGATGGTGTCGTAGGCCAGATGATGGAGAAGGTGGTGCTCCCCGAGCCCCGTCCCCGCCGCACCGAGGAGCAGATAGCAGCCCAGTGCCCCTGGGCCGCAACCGGCCACTCAGCATGCCGCAAGCCCAATGTGATAACATCGCTCGAGCTTGACTCATACGTGATGGAGAAGAACAACGAACGCTTCCAGCAGACATATCGCCTTATCGAGCAGAACGAGCAGCGTTGGCAAGAGTATTACACCGACGATGCCGAATACCTGATCGTGGCCTTCGGCTCGGTGGCCCGCATCTGCCTCAAAGCCATCGAGGAAGCCCGCAAGCAGGGTGTGAAGATCGGCCTGCTGCGCCCCATCACCCTGTGGCCCTTCCCCGTAGAGGCCGTCAAGAAAGCCACAGAGCGCATGAAGGGCGTGCTGGTGGTTGAACTCAACGCCGGCCAGATGATTGAGGACGTAAAGCTCTCAGCCATGCGCCACGACCTGCCAATCACCCACTTCGGACGCCTCGGAGGCATCGTGCCCAACCCCGGCGAAATCCTCAGCGCACTCAATCGCAATTTCGGTATCAATCTTAAAGCCTGAACGACATGACACGCGAAAAAATCATCAGCGAAGAAAACCTCGTTTATGCCAAGCCCCGCTTGCTTAACGACCGAAATATGCACTACTGCCCCGGCTGCAGCCATGGAGTGGTGCACCGCATCGTGGCCGAACTCCTTGAGGAGATGGGCCTCGAGCACAACTGTATCGCCGTAGCCCCCGTGGGTTGCGCCGTGTTTGCCTACAACTACATCGACGTCGACTGGATTGAGGCCGCCCATGGCCGCGCTCCCGCCGTGGCCACAGCCGCCAAGCGTCTGCACCCCGACCGCCTGGTGTTCACCTATCAAGGCGACGGCGACCTGGCCGCTATCGGTACCGCCGAGTCGATCCATGCCCTCAACCGCGGTGAGAACATAGCCATTATATTCATCAACAACGCTATCTACGGTATGACCGGCGGACAGATGGCCCCCACAACCCTTGAGGGTATGAAGACATCGACCACCCCCTACGGCCGCCGCGTCGACCTCAACGGCTATCCCTTGAACATCACCGAGCTGGCATCGCACCTCGATGGCACTTGCTACGTCACACGCCAGTCGGTGGAAACCCCCGCCGCCGTGCGTAAGGCCAAAGCCGCCATCAAGAAGGCCTTCCAGAACTCGCTCGACCACAAGGGCGCTTCGCTCGTCGAGATTGTGGGCACCTGCTCATCGGGTTGGAAGATGACCCCCGAGAAGGCCAACAAGTGGATGGAAGAAAACATGTTTGCCAAATATCCCACCGGCGACATCAAAGGATGAAAGGCTCAAGCCCACCCCGGTCCTCCCCACAAGGGATAGGAAGCCGCGCCCCTAAGCCCCCTAAAGCCCTTAAGCCCCCTAAAGCCCCCCAAAGTCCTTAGTGACTCTGAGCCCCCTAAAGCCCGCAGGGCGACCCTCTATATAACCGCATGCCGACGAGCGCAGCGAGCCGGCTTGCGGAGCCGACAACCCGAGAGCAAAGCGCCCGCAGGGCGCAACTCTAAAAACTCTAAAAACTCTAAAAACTCAAACAACTTAACAACTCTCCTTCATGAAAGAAGAAATTATCATAGCCGGTTTTGGCGGACAAGGAGTGCTGTCAATGGGTAAGATACTTGCCTACGCAGGTCTGATGGACGGCCTCGAAGTCACATGGATGCCCTCGTACGGCCCCGAGCAGAGAGGCGGCACGGCCAACGTCACCGTAATCCTCTCCGATGAGCCCATCTCATCACCGGTGCTCGACACATTCGACATCGCAGTGATCCTCAACCAGCAGTCGCTCGACAAATTCGAGTCGAAGGTAAAGCCCGGCGGCACACTCATCTACGACCCCTACGGCATACACCACGCCCCTACTCGCACCGACATCAACGTGTATCGCATTGACGCCATGGAGGCCACTTTCAGCCTCGCCAACGCCAAGAGCTTCAACATGCTGGTGCTGGGCGCACTGCTCGCCATCAAGCCCATGGTGCCCATCGAGGCAGTGCTCAAAGGCTTGAAGAAGACCCTCCCCGAGCGTCACCACCACTTGATTCCCGCCAACGAAGAAGCACTCCGCAAGGGCGCCTCATTAGTTGAGAACAAATAATTAAGACCCTCTACATTGGATCAATACATAGTTTCGGCCCGCAAATACCGCCCGTCGACATTCAGCTCGGTGGTGGGGCAGAAAGCCCTGACGTCGACGCTGAAAAACGCCATCGCCACCAACCGCCTGGCACATGCTTACCTATTCTGCGGCTCCCGCGGAGTAGGTAAGACTTCGTGCGCGCGCATATTTGCCAAGACCATCAACTGCCAGAACCCCACGCCCGACGGCGACCCCTGCAACGAGTGCGACTCATGCCGTGACTTCAACGAGGGGCGCTCGCTCAACATACTCGAACTCGACGCCGCCTCCAAAAATAGCGTCAACGATATCCGCGATCTTATCGACCAGGTGCAGGTGCCACCCACCACCGGACGCTACCGCGTGTTCATCATCGACGAGGTGCACATGCTCTCGCCAGCAGCATTCAATGCGTTCCTCAAAACCCTCGAGGAGCCACCGTCGTATGTGATATTCATCCTCGCCACCACCGAGAAGCACAAGATCATACCCACCATCATGTCGCGATGCCAGATCTACGACTTCAATCGCATCACCATCTCCGACATGGTTGACCACCTGGCCTATGTGGCCTCCAACGAGGGTGTTGAGGCTGAGCGGTCGGCACTGCGAGCCATCGCTGTCAAGGCCGACGGCGCCATGCGCGATGCCCTGTCGATATTCGACCAGGTGGCGGCGGCGTCGCGCAACAAGATCACCTACAAGTCGACAATCGAGAACCTCAACATGCTCGACTCCGCGGTGTACGGCCAGCTGCTCGACGCATTTGTGGCCGGCGACGTGCCTAAGGCGCTCCTTATATATAAAGATGTGCGCGACCGCGGCTTCGACTCGCAATTTTTCATCAATGGCCTGGGGCAGCATCTGCGCAATCTGATGGTGGCGATGAACCCCGCCACGCAGTCGCTCCTCGACTTCGAACCTGAGGTGATAGCGCAACTCGCCGAGCAGGCCAAGAAGTGCACCCCGCAATTTTTCTACTCGGCCATGAGCCTGATCAACAGCGCCGATATGAACTACCGCCAGTCGACCAACAAGACCTTCCTCGTGGAGCTTCTGTTGATAAAACTGTGCCAACTACTCAGCCCCTCCCCCAATTGTAGTGGCGACGGAGAGGGGCAGCTGAAACCTATCGCCACCCCAAGTGCGCCCGCTGCTCACCAGCCCACAACCTCTCAACCTGCGGTCCCCTCAACCCCCCAGCCAGTGCAGGCGGCAGCCCCGGCAGTGCCGCCGGTGAGGCGTTCGGGAGTCAGGGGAGCAAGGCTGACCCTCCATGGGGCTGTGGGGGGCGATCAACCCGCCAAGCAGACAGCGGCGCAGCATCAGGCACGCAACAGCGAGTTCACCCGTGAGCAGCTCGTCAAGGCATGGCTCGATTACGCCTCGGCTCACCCCGAGGAGCACATCCTCGTCAACACAATGCGCGTGGCACACCCTCAAGCCACCGACTCACCGCAACAGTTCAGCGTGATGGTGCAGAACGAGATACAGCTCGCCACACTCCACCGCATGATGCCTCAACTGCTCGAAGCCCTGCGCGGCGCCGTGGACAACGACTCACTGACGCTCACCGTCAGCGTCAACCAGGACATCGACGACCCCGCGGCATGGAACGACCGCGAGCTCCTTACAAAGATGATGGAGGCCTACCCCGCGCTCAAGGATATGACCCAACGATTTAAACTCAATATCTCCTGATCATACTGACATGACTACCGACAACCCAACACCCAACGACAACGCCGAAGTGGATGTAACCCCCACCGACGTCAACGCAGTAGACAACGCCCCGCAACAACCGCCGGCCGACGTACCTGCGACCGAGCCCAAGGTGAAAGTAATCAACACCCGCGCTCGCTGGGCCTTTGGAGGTGCGATGCTCGCCGAACTTCTATTCCTGCTGTCGGCATTCGTGCCATACGCTGCGAGCTTGGTATTCAGTGGACTGTCGGCGCTGCTGGCGATTGCATCGATGGTGATAGGCATCATAGCGATGCGCCGCCGTCCGCGCAACTTGGCTGTGGCAGCGCTCGTGTTCTCCGGAGTACTAATCATCATATACCTGATCGTGGCAGTACTGTTGATTATGCTACCTCAATTACTCTCACCCAATTAACATGAAGAAACTATTGCTTTCATTGGCCTTCATCGCCTTGATGGGCTGCATGTCGGTGGCGGCTCAAACCAAGACCGAAATCGACGAGTCTGTTGTGCGCATGGAGAGCGCGTCGGCCCCCTGCAACCAGGGAGCGGAACCGTTCAAGGACTTTATCGCCAAATTCTCAACCGATCAGGAGTTTATGAAGTCGCGTCTGAAGCTGACAGACGCTCAGCAGACAGAATTTTCAGACATACTTAACCCCTACGACTTCCAGGCAATGGGTCCCGTGGAGCGCGAGGACGATGTGTGGTATCAGGCATGGGATGAGCTGCAGCGCAACTCTGTGTACCTCACCTGCGGATGGGTCGACTCGTTCACCGAGCACATCTATGAGTTCAAGCGCATCGGCGAGAAGTGGTACCTGGCCAAGGTCGTGGTCGACAACAACTGAACATAAACTGAATATAAACAGGCCGGTCGACTGCTGTTCGGCGTACTTCGAAGGCTCTTCAAATACGTTTTGCGACAGGAAGGCTGTGTTGAAGTCCATCACGGTCTTGAGGTGGGAGTCGTCGGTATTTTCTTTCGAGCGTGCTTGCCACCAGGCTACAAGGGCGTTGTCGGCGGGATACCAGGTCTCACCAACGATGTTAAAATCAGGATATTCGTCAAACACTTCGCGACACCAGCGGGAGCTGAAATCGAAGTCTATATAGGGGTGTGTGTCCTGACGGATACCATCGATGCCGGCATACTCAATCCACCAGATAGTGCTCTGTATCAGGTAGTCGGCGAGGAGATGGTTGCGCTGGTTCAAGTCAGGCATCCCTTGGGTGAACCATCCGTCGGTGAAGCCGCGGCGCTCGCTGGGAGCGGCGTGGGGGTCCATCACGGTCCACTTCATATGGTTGGTGGGAACAAAGGTGTTATTGAAGTTGAGCCAGTCGGTTGTGGCGATTTCAGGGCCGTGAACCAGGAGTTGGAGCGAGGGGTTGTTCATCCCTACCCACCAGCAGGGTGGGTCGAAGTGGTTGATTTGGAGCTTACTTTTGGCGTATGAGCTCAGGCATGGAACGACTAAGGCTAAAAGCAGCAGGGCTGCCTTCGCTGTTAACTTTTTCATGTGTAAGTCTTTAGGGCTTATTATGATAAAAATGTTAATGATTGTATGGGAGCGTTGTTGATTGTATCGTGGTCGAGGGCGAGTTGGCCGTTGAGCCATACCGCCAGAGGGGTTGAGTCGTTGCTGGAGGGTATTAGGGTGAGATCGGCGTGATAGCCGCGGCGGAGGAAGCCGCGGCGGGCGATGCGGTAGATCGTGGCGGGGTTGTGGCACGCCTTCTCCACGAGCTGCTCTATTGTGAAATGGCCTTCAAGGGCTAAGTTGAGCAGCATTGTGAGGGAGCGGTCGATTGACGCTATACCTGAGGCCGCAGTCAGTGCGTCGCCCTCTTTGTCGGCGGGGGTATGTGGGGCGTGGTCGGTGCCGAAGGTGTCGATCAGCCCGATGGATACGGCGCGGCGCAGGGCGTCGCGGTCGGAGGGGAGTTTGATGGCGGGGTTGCACTTGATGGTCGCACCCAGTCGCGGATAGTCAAGGCAAGTGTAGGTGAGATAGTTGGCCGAGGTCTCGGCGGTGATGCGCTTTCCGGCGGCCGGGCCGGGGGTGAACAGGGCGAGTTCCTGGGCGGTGGAGACGTGGCATACATGGATGCGGGCATCGTAGCGTCGCCCTAAATCTACGATGCGGCGGGTGCCTTCGATGCATGCCCGGCGTGAGCGTATCACCGAGTGCATCGGCAGGGGCACATGCTCGCCAAAGCGTGCTGTGGCCCACTCGCGCCCCTGACGTATCAGTTCCTCACTCTCGGCATGGACGGCGATGAGCGCGGGCACTTCTGTGAGCAGCCGTCGCAGTAGCCGGTCGTCGTCGAGCAGCATGTTGCCGGTCGATGAGCCCAAGAAGAGCTTGACGGCGGCCACTTGCGAATAGTCGGCTCGGGCCAGCAAGTCGATGTTGTCGGCGGTGGCACCGAGGTAGAATGCGTAGTTGATGTGCGATGTGGCGGCGGTGCGGTCCATCTTCCACCGCCATGAGTCGAGGTCGACTGTGGCGGGGCGGCAGTTGGGCATGTCGATAAATGATGTGACGCCCCCCCGGAGCGCTTTGAGCGACTCTGACTCTATCGAGCCTTTATGTGTGAGCCCCGGTTCGCGGAAATGCACATGCGTGTCAATCAACCCGGGGATGAGGAGCGCGCCCTCACCGTCGTAGCTGTTTGTAGCTGAAGCGAGCAGCTCGGCCGGGGGATCGCCATGCCCTATTTCGGCTATCATCCCTGCGGCGTCAATGGTCAGATAGCCGAGATGGCGGCTACCCTCATTGACAAGCTCTACGTTGTATATCAGCCAGTTTAGCAAGGTATTTGAGAATTTGCGTTTTGAACTATACAAGCGCGGTGCGCTTGAACGGGACAGCTTCGCGCTGCTGGTGGCTATTGTACAGCTTCGCGCTGCTGGGGCTTTTGGGGGAGTTTACTTGTCGGTGAGGCGTTTGGGCTTCTTGAACCAGCTGTTCCACTTGAGGCGCATCACACCGAAAAGGGCTTCGCCGAAGATGCCGGAGCTCATCTTGCTGACGCCAAGCACGCGGTTGACGAAGATGATGGGCACTTCCACAATCTTGTAGCCCAAGAGTTTGGAGGTGAATTTCATCTCAATCTGGAATGCGTACCCCTTGAATTTTATATGGTCAAGGTCGATATTCTCAAGCACCTGGCGGCGGTAGCACACAAATCCGGCGGTGGTGTCGCGCACCTTCATGCCGGTGACCATCCTGACGTAGGCTGAGGCGTAGTACGACATGAGCACGCGCCCCATAGGCCAGTTGACCACATTGACTCCCGACACATAGCGCGAGCCCACGGCCACGTCGGCTCCATCCTGAGCCACAGCCTTGTAGAGCTTCAGCAGGTCGTTGGGATTGTGCGAGAAGTCGGCATCCATCTCAAAGATGTAGTCATAGCCGTTGGCTATCGACCATTTGAAGCCGGTGATGTAGGCGGTGCCCAAGCCGAGTTTGCCCTCGCGTTCGATCAAGTGGATGCGTCCGGGGTATTGCTCAGCCTTCGACTTGACGATGTCAGCCGTTCCGTCGGGCGAATTGTCGTCAATCACCAGTACATCAAACTGATGCTCAAGCGCCATCACCGCGTCGATGATAGCGGCGGCGTTCTCACATTCGTTATACATCGGTATGATCACTACCGAGTCGGATTTCAGGGGTTGTGAGCTCATTGTGCTACAGATATTATTCGCGAAGTTAATAAATCGGCTTTGATAACGAAACATTTTGTTGAATTTAGCCGTTAAAGTTGTGCCAATTCACAATTAAACATTATATTTGCCAAAAGAAAAATAACCAAAAAACAAATATTACCATGAGCGATAAGTATCAAGACGCCATCACGCGCTCGAAAGTTGTCGAGGATGATGATCAAGCAAAAGCAGCTGTTGAGAAAATTCTTGCTGACCACTTCGAGGAGAATAACACTCAGGAAGTGAAAAAGTTCCTCTTCAACACCATAGACCTCACCACCCTCAACCCCACCGACTCGCCAAGCTCTGTGGCCGCCTTCGTGGAGCGTGTCAACGCCTTCGACGAGGAGTACCCCCAATTGCAGAACGTGGCTGCAATATGTGTTTACCCCAACTTTGCGCAGATTGTGCGCACGGTGCTCGACGTAAGCGATGTTGAGATTGCTTGCGTGTCGGGCGGCTTCCCCTCATCACAGACCTTCCTCGAGGTTAAAGTGGCTGAGACAGCTCTCGCCATCGCCGACGGCGCCGACGAGATCGACATCGTGCTCAATATGGGCAACTTCCTCGATGGCGACTATCAGGAGGTGTGCGACGAAATCGCTGAAATCAAGCACTCTTGCCATGGCAACCGGCTGAAAGTGATACTCGAAACCGGTGCCCTCAAGACCGCAAAAAACATCAAGGCCGCATCAGTGCTTTCGATGTACTCCGGCGCCGACTTCCTCAAAACATCAACCGGCAAAGGCTACCCCGGCGCATCGCTCGAGGCTGCCTACATCATGGCCCAGTGCATCAAGGAGTACTTCGAGCAGACCGGCACCATGATCGGCTTCAAGGCCGCCGGTGGCGTGTCGACAGCCGAAGACGCCGTCAAATACTACACCATCATCAAGGAGGTGCTTGGCGAGCAATGGCTTACCAACGAATATTTCCGCATTGGCGCTTCACGCTTGGCCAACAACCTGCTGAGCGACATCCTCGGACAAGAGACTAAATTCTTCTAATAAGCCCCTATTTAATGGAATACTGGATAATAGTAAACGAACAGCCCCAGGGGCCATTCACGCTCGAACAGCTCGCCCAACGCCGTATCACGCCCGACACCAAAGTGTGGCGCACCGGCCTGTCAGACTGGGTGGAGGCGGAGGCCCTGGAGGAGCTTGACGCCGTGCTCAACCAACCTCAGGCGTTCACTCCCGAGGGTGACGACACCCCCGACGTGCCACCGCCGACAATGGGATACAACAATACAGCAGGATGGGGCGGTCAGCCCGGTAGCCCGGTGCAGTCGGCCGCGACCGTAATGCCAAAACAGCCCCCCACATACCTGGGTTGGAACGTGGCCATGCTCATTTGCTGCTGCACCATAGGTGGCATCATCGGCTTGGTGTTCTCGCTGCTGAGCTCGTCGCGCTACCGTCAGGGACGCTACGACCTGGCCCGACGCTGGTCGCGACGCGCCGAGATGATGGTGATCATCAGCTTCACATTGGGATGCGTCAGCTGGCCCTTCTCAATGCTTTTCCAGGTACTCCTAAACGCCTAATAGGTTGCGGGCTACGGTCCACACAACCGCCAAAACCAATAGCGCTGCGATCGTAGTCGGTGAGTAGACCCACCGGCTCCATCTCAGCGCTCTTTTGCTGTGCGACAGACCCGTGTAAGCCACCAAGGCGAGGAAAGGCAGGGCGATAATCAAGAAGTAGTTGTAGGTCAATGCAGTGAGCGGGTGGCCATGCACCAAGGCGTGGATGGCGCGCATGGCTCCACAGCCGGGGCATTCCCAGCCTGTGAGCGAGTGAAATGCGCACTGCGGCATCCACCACGTACCCACAGGGTCGTAGATGAACAGCGCTACCGCCACTGCGACAACCCCGGCGGCAACCACCACCCAGGCTATCGTGCTATTAATCAGGGGTAGGCGTTGAGTAGTCGCCATATTCGATGTCGACGTCAGCCGCAAGCATCGTGTCGGCTTGCGGGAAGGAATAGGGGGCGGGGGGTATGGGGGACGACTTGAGTGCATCGAGGGTGTGTTGAAGACGGGTTAATGTTTCCTGGCGGCGCTGGCGCGAAAGTTCGCACTCCCAGATCACTATCACGTTCCACCCCGTAGAGCGCAGAGCCTGCTCGTTGAGGGAGTCGCGCTCGATGTTGCGCGCTATCTTCTTACGCCAAAACTCAGCATTGGTGCGAGGGTGGCGCGTGTTGCAGTAGTGACCGTGCCAAAAGCAGCCGTTGACCAATATGACCGTACGAAGCCCCGCGAGCACTATGTCGGGTGTGCCCGGCAGATCGCGGCGGTAGAGCCGGTAGCGAAATCCGTGACGCCACAGGTAGCGACGCACCACCAGTTCGGGCCCGGTGTTGCGCGAGCGTATTCGGCTCATGCATCGATGTCGTTGTGCGGGTGTCATTATCAGTAAAACAACTGTCGACGCGAAATTACTGAAAAGTTTTATAACTTCGCGGTGTCAATTCTCTCTCATAACTAAATATAAACAAATATGTCAACTTATAACGAAGAGAAGCGCAAAGTGACCACCGCCTCGCTGCGCAAAATGAAGCTCAACGGCGAGAAAATCGCCTGCCTCACATCATACGACTACACAATGGCATCGCTCGTCGACGCCGCCGGAATGGACCTTATACTCGTGGGCGACTCCGCAGCCAATGTGATGATGGGCTACGACACCACGGTGCCCATCACCCTCGACGAGATGATCACCTACTCCAAGGGAGTGGTGCGCGGAGTCAAGCGCGCACTGGTAATCGTCGACCTACCCTTCGGCTACTATCAGGCATCGCCAGAGATGGCCCTGTCGTCAGCCGTTCGCATCATGAAGGAGACCGGTGCCGAAGGAGTGAAGATGGAGGGAGGCGCTGAAATCCGCGAGTCGATCGAGCGTATCCTCACTGCCGGCATCCCAGTATGCGGCCACCTGGGACTCACCCCACAGTCCATCAACAAGTTTGGCACCTACAACGTCCGTGCCAAAGAAGAGGCTGAGGCCAACAAACTGCTCAGCGATGCCAAGCTGCTCGACGAGATGGGGTGTTTTGCCATCGTGCTTGAGAAGATCCCCGCCGCTTTGGCCACCCGCGTGGCCGCCGAGGTGAGCTGTCCGGTAATCGGTATTGGCGCCGGTAGCGGAGTTGACGGTCAGGTACTTGTGGCCCAGGATATGCTGGGGATGAACCGCGGTTTCTCCCCCCGCTTCTTGCGCCGCTACGCCGACCTGGCAACCGTGATTACCGATGCCGTAAGCCACTATGTCGACGACGTAAAGACATCCGACTTCCCCAACGACCGCGAGCAATACTAACCCCCCATCGCGGTAATAATCGTCACTTTCCCCTCAAATTCCACTCTTACCCCCCCCCCCGACAAGACCAATCACAACATGAATCCCAACTAAATCACATACTACATACTCGCAGCATTATATCCAACGGGGAGTGGTGAAATCCGGGCGGAACCGTGAAGATCCACATGGAGACCAAACGTAGTAGACACACAGGAGCAGCCTTTTAGCGCCTACCGCAAATGCCAAACCCAAGAGGAACGCCCCGCAATGCAATCCGGCAAATCAAAAAAATATGAAAACTTCTATGAAAACTTCTACGTAAAAAATTTGGAAAACCGCGCAAAACCCCTTACCTTTGCACCGCAAATGCCCAGGTGGCGGAATGGTAGACGCGCTCGTTTCAGGTGCGAGTGCTGCGAGGCGTGCAGGTTCGAGTCCTGTTCTGGGCACAGATAAAGCGACTTAACTAAATGTTAATCACAAAGTTAAGTCGCTTTCATTTTATTTAACTGGCAAATTACTGGCAAATGGTCTCCGCCTAAGTCCGTTCACCATCGAATTACGCTCTACTATATTTGGGGATATGGCCACGATACAGGGAGGTGTGTTGCAAACAAAAAATGTCTCGGTGCAGTTATATCTATATGGGACTTCTATACATTAACCTATAAAACCCCACCGTTAGACGTAATATCAAAGCCGGCGGCTTGCACAAGCTGTCGGTCTTGATATTACGTCTAACGGAGGGGTTTTATAGATTAAGACTACTTCTTCAGAGAATGAAGCGTATTCATGACAGTATCGGGTCTCGATGCAAAGGTCGGTATTCTTGACTTGATATAGATTATCACCAATTTTTTTGACTTCAACAACATATTTCCCAGTGTCAACCTTTGTCGGTGTCAATATGTATTCGACCTCAATGGTTTTATCGAATTTTCCAACAGCTTTTGTTCCAGCCGTGGGCTTTATAACGGAATATAGTTCCTTGACGTCATAACTGCTTTCGGCATACACTGAAACACACGAGAGCATCGAGAAAATCACAAGAAGGGTTTTGCATATTTGTTTCATGGACTATTTGATTTTGAGGGTTACAAAGTTTGATGCGTATGGTAATGGCTGGTTATGGAGATACTTGGGAGACTTATCATTGAGGTTCATACGATAGAAACAGTAGTTCCAGCCTTGCCCCATGTCTGTGTATAATGCTTCCTTAACTAAAGAAACCGCAATTCAATCCACTATGCAGAGGGTTTTGGCAATGTCCTCGATGTAGCTGACGGTAGTGGCAAATCGCCACTTGTCGTTGTTGCCGACTCGCACTTTCTTCACTTTGGCCAGGTAGTGGAAGATTTCTTTTTGTGAGTGTTTTTTGTTGAGTCTGGTCTCAATCAGTTTCTTTTTGACCCTCATGGCGATTATTACCGTCAGGAAGTTGATAAACTCCGTGGCGTATAGCCTGTAGTCGTTGTGAACGTTGACGGTATCGCGTCCAACAATGTTTTTATACAGGTCGAACATCGTCTCTATCTCCCAGCGTCCCAGATATGCCATATATATCGTCAGGGGGTCAAGGTCGGATTTTGACTGGAACACCACAAGCCCGAACCTCGGCTTGAGTTCTTCGTATCTTTTGGAGTCGTACTTTTCTTTCTTCGCGGCGGAGTTGACGTAAGCGCACTCCTGTTCAAATGCGAGGTGTGGGTCACGGAAGGCATACAGCCATTTGCCGTTTGTCATTTTCACCTTCTTGAACAGCACCACCGCATCCTTGTATCCTTGCAGGTGTTCCGTTGGATTGTCCATGCCGTAACGGGGAATCAGTGCCGAGTTGCGTTTCAACGGAATGAGATACGACATCTCCGGCTTCTTGTCAATCGCCTCAAACACAGCGTCGTTGTGGAAGCCTTTGTCGAAAATCATAAGGCCCCTTTCAATTTTCGTGTCAAGCAGGAAATCCTCTACCGCCGTGGAATCCAGCATGTTTCTCGGGTGTGGGCGTGCCGCCATCGGCTCCATCAGCTCAGGAGAGTAGGCGTATATTATGGATGTGTCTTTCGAGCCTTCCTTCGCTCCTTTGCGAGAGAACTCCGACATCGATGAACGATAGGAATTATAGTCCTTGAGCATGCCGTCAACAATAACCGTGGCGGTGCTGTGTTTGGCCAGACGGTTGTTCATGAACTCGGTCATCAGCGAAGGCCGAGCGCCTATTGACATCAGGAACGATGAGACTGTGTTTTCGGACAGGCTCACTCCCGGGATCATCTCCGACAGGAACGAGGTGGAGTATTGAAGTTGCAGCTCACGGTTGCATATACTGCCGTAGGCGGCACGCAAGACGGCGATGCAATACAACTTCTTTGCGTCCGCAATATCCCATACGTGAGCCAATTCCTGAAGCATGTCTCCGGCGCAATCGCTGCACAGCCTCACCTCACCGTAGTCCTTGATGTCGACACGTCTCCCTTTGGGCTCCTTTCGGATCTCAACGTACTTTCCGTTGATGATTTCTCCTATCGTGCCGAGGTCAATAGGTATGTTGCGTTTCCCTTCCCGGCGGCATGTGCGTTTGATGACGAGCCAACGGTCGCCGGACTTCTTTACTCTTGTGCTTTTAGGCCTTGGTACGGCCAGTATCTCTGCGGGTATGGGCATAATATATGGTAAATTTAGCATTAGGTACATCCACTATGCAAAGGTAGTAAAACAATACGAATTATGCAAGAAAATACCTCGGAAAAATATGGAAAAATCGTCTGCCGAAGATGTTTCAGCAGACGATTCTATGAATTGAGCGGCTCTTGCGGCCTATTTGTATGATTTTCGCCTTGTATTCACAAGTTTTGCATAGTGGCAACTATTGCGGTTTCTTTAATCTATATGCTTCGCAAGCGAATAGTAGAAAAAGAGCTGACCTCAAAGATGTCGACAAGGGAAGCCTTAAGGATACTTTGCCGTCAGAGAATCGTGAGATTGGACAATGAGTGGAAGAAAACCGAAGCCTCAAGCAAGGACAAAGCCATGCTCGAGGCTCTCGGGGTGTCTATTACGTAATTCAAGTGCTGACTTATGGTTTAACATATGCACCGAAATTACGACTTGTGCCCGTTTTTCCGCTTTTTGCTCACCTCCTTAAAACAGCGAATCCCGAAAATCATTGATTTTCAGGATTCTTCCACGAATTGCTTCCGTATGTTGTGGTCCCACTTGGGCTTGAACCAAGGACTCCCTGATTATGAGTCAGGTGCTCTAACCAACTGAGCTATAGGACCTTATATGTGCCGCCGCTGCCTAAAGCGTTGCCGCTGCGAGGGGGACGCCGTGAGGAGGCTTGTGCGGGCGGGACGGCGGGGCGGGGTGGGCTCGCTTTGGCGGGGTGTGGCGTTTTGTGGGTGCAAATATAGTGATGTTTTTTTATTCTGGCAAATTTTATTTGGGGTGGGTTGATTTTGTTGGTTGATTTTGGTTGGTTCTTGGGGCGGGAGGTGAGGCTAACACTTTGGGGCTGTGGGCACTCTTCTGATCGGGTGGCGGGGTGCGGGGTTATTCTTTGTCGGCGGGGGGGAGGGCTCGGTTGAGGGAGGTTTTGATGGTGTCGAATATGGTGTCGATTGGGCCGGTGCCGGGTATGGAGTGGTATTTGCCTTCGTTTTTGTAGAAGTCCATCAGTGGCTGGGTCTGGTTGTGGTAGACGTGGAGGCGCTGTTTGATGGTCTGGAGGTTGTCGTCGGCTCGTCCTGACTGCTGGCCGCGGCGTATGAGGCGGCCGACGAGTTCGTCGTCGTCGACTTCGAGGCCTACCACGGCGTGTACTTTTGAGCCGCGTGAGGCGAGCATTTTGTTGAGTGCTTTGGCTTGGTTGATGGTGCGTGGAAATCCGTCGAAGATTACTCCTTTTTGTGCGGCGGGCTCTTCGTCGAGGATGTGTGAGAGTATGTCGATCATGAGCTCGTCGGGGATGAGCCGGCCTTTGGAGATGTATGAGTCGGCGATTTTGCCCAGGTCGGTGCCTCGGGCGATGTGGTCGCGGAGTACTTCGCCTGTGGATATGTGGTAGAGTCCGTATTGGTCGATGAGGCGTTCGCTCTGTGTGCCTTTGCCGCTGCCCGGGGCTCCGAATATTACGAGGTTCAACATTCGGCTTGTTCTGCTAATACGTATATGTCGTTGAGGTTGCGTCCGAGGCCGTCGAGGTCGAGTCCGAATCCGATTATGAATTTTTTTGGTATTTCGAATCCTACGTAGTCGGGGTTGACGTCGCATTCGAGGGCTTCGGGTTTGAACAGCAGAGTGGCTATTTTGAGCTCGGCGGGGTCTTTGGCCTTGAGGTCGTTGATCAGTCGGTTGATTGTGTGGCCGGTGTCGACGATGTCTTCTACGATGATTACGGTGCGTCCTTTGATGTCTTCTTTGAGGCCGAGGACTTCTTTGACTACTCCGGTGGTGCCTGTGCCTTCGTATGATTTAAGGCGTATGAATGTGATTTCGGCGTCGATGTCGAGTGAGCGGAAGAGGTCGGCGGCGAATGGGAATGCTCCGTTGAGCACGCACACTATGAGCGGGAGCTTGCCTTGGCAGTCTTGGCTGATGGTTTTGGCGAGTTGTGCGATGCGGGCGTCGATTTGTTGTCTCTCGATGTAGGGCTTGAAGGTGAGCCCGTTGTAGGTGACTGTTCTCATTGTTGAAGTATATTGGCGCGAATTTAGTGTTTTTTGCGCAATATATCGTCGGTTGAGGGGGTTTGTTTATGGTTTTTTGGCTCGGGGTCGGGTCTCTGGGTCAGTCTCCGCTGGTGATGGGTACCTGGCGCTTGAATACTTCTTTGAATGAGATGAGTGATTCGGTGCGGGCCAGGCCGAGGCGTTGGAGTTTGGTGTGGATCAGGTGGAGGAGGTGGTCGTTGTTGCGTGCGTAGAGTTTGACGAAGATGTCGTATTGGCCTGTGGTGTAGTGGCATTCGACTACTTCGGGGATTTTGCTGAGTTCTTCGACTACGGTGTTGAATTGTCCGGGTTCTTTGAGGTGGAGTCCCATGTATGCGCAAGTTTCATATCCTACGGCTGAGGGGTCGATGAGGCATTCTGAGCCTTTGATTACGCCGAGTGAGGTGAGTTTGGCTATGCGTTGGTGGATTGCGGCGCCTGATACGTTGCATTCGCGGGCGATTTCGAGGAATGGTTTGCGTGCGTTTTCGGCGAGCATGCTGAGGATGCTGCGGTCGAGGGCGTCGAGTTGTGGTTTTTTCATCAGTTATGGAAGTTGTAGGTGATAGTTTTGTTTGGTTTTGGGTCACAAAGGTATGTTTTTCTCACAAATTATGGAAATCTTATGTGGGATGTGTGACGGTTTTGTAATTATTGGTATTTGTCGCCGTATGCTATTTTGGCGTCGTTGACCATTTGTTTGATTTTTTGTTCTTCGGCCATGGGGCATACGAGGAGCACGTCGCCGGCGTCGGCTACGATGTAGCCGCTGAGGCCGGATACTACGATGAGTTTTTCGCCGTTGACTGCGAAGATGTTGCCGGTGGAGTTGTAGGCGAGCACTTGGCAGCGCTGTGTGACGTTGGCTTCGCGGTTTTTGGGGGAGTTGTCGTACAGGGCGCTCCAGGTGCCGAGGTCGTTCCAGCCGAATTTCACTTTTTCGACGTAGACGTTGGGGGCTTTTTCCATGATTGCGAAGTCGACTGAGATGCCTACGCATCCGGGGAATTCGCGGGCTATGTATTGGCGTTCGAGCTGTGGGTCGGCCATCTGGTCGGCTCCGCGGTCGAATGTGGCGGCGATATCGGGGGCGAGTTGGCGGAATGCTTGCTGTACGGTGTCGGCGCGCCACAGGAAGATGCCTGAGTTCCAGAAGAATTCGCCTGATGCGAGGAATACTTTGGCGAGTTCGAGGTCGGGTTTTTCGGTGAATGTTTTGACTTTGTTGATTGTGTCGGTGACGGCGTCGCCTATCTGTATGTATCCGTAGCCGGTTTCGGGTCGTGTGGGGGTGATGCCCATTGTGAGGAGGGCGTCGTGGGTTTCGACGAATTCGAAGCCGCGCTCTACGCTGTGCTCGTATTCGCGCTCGCGGGTGACCAGGTGGTCGCTTGGTGTGACGATCATCGAGGCCTGTGGGTCGCGGGCGGCTATGTGCCAAGCTGCCCAAGCCACGCAGGGGGCGGTGTTGCGCCGGGCGGGCTCGAAGAGGATGTTGGCGGGGTCGAGGTCGGGGAGCTGTTGGTTGACCAGGTCGGCGTAGCCTTCGTTGGTGACTACGATGATGTTTTCGGGGGGTACAAGGGGGAGTATGCGGTCGTAGCTCATCTGGAGCAGGGTGCGTCCGGTGCCGAGGAAGTCGATGAATTGTTTGGGTCGGGCTGTGCGGCTGTAGGGCCAGAAACGGCTGCCGATGCCGCCGCACATTATCACGCAATATCGATGTGAGTTTGTCATGGTTGTGGGTGTGTTTTGGGGTTATGATGGGGTTGTATGGGGTCAGTTGTTGGCGCGGGTCATCGCTGCGAGCATCCGCGCTTTGACGAGCTCTTGGTGCTGGGGGTCGCCGTAGTTGGCGAAGGGGTAGATGGATATGCCTCCGCGGGGGGTGAAGATGCCTGTCACTTCGATGTATCTGGGGTCCATCAGCTTGATGAGGTCTTCCATGATGATGTTGACGCAGTCTTCGTGGAAGTCGCCGTGGTTGCGGAAGCTGAAGAGGTAGAGCTTGAGGCTCTTTGACTCGACCATGCGGTGGCGGGGTATGTAGTTGATGATGATGCGGGCGAAGTCGGGCTGGCCGGTCTTGGGGCACAGGGAGGTGAATTCGGGGCAGTTGAATGTCACGAGGTATTCGTTGTCGGGGTGCTTGTTGACAAACGTCTCGAGCATCTGGGGGGCATAGCCGGTGGGATATTTTGTGGCGTTCTGGCCCAGGAGGGTCACGCCGTCGAGCTGGTCGGATGTGCGCATATATGGTGTGATTTTGCCACAAAATTAATAAATATTTTGAACGTTAAAGGAATTTGCCGTAATTTTGCACTTATGTTAAGCGTGATCCTCACAGCTACTGATGCGGCCGACGTCATCGACGCTACGGTTGAGAGCGTGCCTGCCCAGACCACTAAGCAGTGGGAGATGGTGATTGTCGACAATGGCTCGACCGACGACACCATAGAGCATCTTCGCCACTGGGATGAGTATGACCCTCGCATCAGCGTGGTGAGCGTGCCCCGCACAAGCGCCGTGACCCAAGCGGCCATAGCCAACCGTCCGCTCTACCTCAAGTCGTATCGCCGCCACCGCCTGCTGCAGACTTTCTGATCCATGAGACTCCTGCTGATCATCAACCCCATATCGGGCACCAACACCAAGTCAGGACTTGCCGAACTCGCCGCACGCGAGCTCACCGGGCATGAGCTGCACGTGGCCTACACCACCTGCGCCGGCGACGCCACCCGCCTGGCCCGCAAGGCCGTCAGCGAGGGGTTTGGGGGAGTCATCGCCGCCGGAGGCGACGGCACCATCAACGAAACCGCCGTCGCCCTGTGCGACACCGGCGTGCCCATGGGCATCATACCCTGCGGCTCAGGCAACGGCCTTGCGCGGCACCTGGGCATCCCCATCGATATGACCCTGGCCCTGCGCATCATCGCCGAGCAGCACGTCATCCACGCCGACTACGGCACCGTCAACTCAGAGCCCTTCTTCTGCACTTTCGGCGTAGGCTTCGACGCCGCAGTAAGCCACCGCTTCGCCCGACAGCACCGCCGCGGCAAACTCACATACATCCGATCGGCCATCAGCGAATACATCAGCTACCACCCCCAGACCTACACTATCTCAGCCAACGGTCAGATACTCACCGAAAAAGCCTTCCTCGTCACCGTCTGCAACGCCTCGCAGTACGGCAACAACGCCTACATCGCCCCCGAAGCATCCATCACCGACGGCCTGCTCGACATCACCGTAGTCCACGCCGGATCGCCCCTCGACACAGCCGTCCTGGGCGTCGACATGTTCATGGGCTTCATCAACCGCAACACCATGATCCACACCTTCCGCGCCCCCGCCGCCGTCATCTACCGCCAAAGCCCCGGCCCGGCCCACATCGACGGCGAGCCCGTGACGCTCGACGACATCATGGACGTACGCTGCCACCCCGGCGGCATACACCTGTTCGCCCCAACCGCCCACTCCACCTTCCGCCCCGTCATCACCCCCCTCAAAGCCATTATCACCGACCTTGGCCTCTCCATGAAGCATCTCCTCAAAATCTAACCAAAAAAAATCTTTGATTATATCGCAAAAATAGTGTACTTTTGCGGTATGAAAAACAATACAACCGTCTGCGAGAAGACAGTGGGTTAAATAATCTTAAAATATGTCTAACATTCAACTATAACAACCAATTCATCATTTTTAAATAACAATGACCTAAAAACCAACCACCAACCATCATTTCTAAAGTTATCGCCGAGAGGCAAGACTCACTAACAGTAAAAAACTTAAGCAAACATCATGGACAACAACGACAAGAAGCCTAAACGACCGCGCATTGGCGACACTCAGCCCGTGGCCGACGAAAATGAGGGAGTACGCGCACCGCGCATCTACAACAACGATTACAACCAGCAGGACAATAGCCAAGCCGACAACAACTACGGCGAACAGGGTGGCTACCAGCAGCATCGCATCGGTGGCTACAACCGCCAGGGTGGCTACAACCGCTACAACAATCAGGGCGGCTATCAGCGCCAAGGTGGCTACAACCGCTACAACAACTACAGCCAGGGTGGCTACCAGCAGCGCCAACGTCCTAACTACAACAACAATATCCCCAACAACACCCCCACCGAGGGCGCTACCGACACCGAAGCCGCAGCCTCGACCACCGAAGAAGGTGGATATCAGCCCCGTCAGCAGGGTGGCTATAACCGTCAGGGAGGCTACCAGCCCCGCCAGAACGGCTACAACCGCCAGGGAGGCTACAACAATTATCGCCAAGGCGGCTACAACAACAACCGCCCCGGCGGCTACAACAACAATCGCCCCGGCGGCTACAACAACAATCGCCCCGGCGGCTACAACAACAATCGCCAGGGAGGATATAACAACAACCGCCCCGGTGGTTACAACAATAATCGCCCCGGTGGTTACAACAACCGCCAAGGCGGATACAACAATCGCCCCGGTGGCTACAACCGCCAGGACAACAACGGCTACCTGCCCGGACGCCCCGGCAAGAGCTTTGTGCCACGCCCCAAACGCATTGAGTACGAGATGCCCATACCAGATCCCAACGAGCAGATCCGCCTCAACAAATTCATGGCCAACTCCGGCATATGCTCACGCCGCGAAGCCGACGAATTCATCCAGCAGGGCCTGGTCAAGGTCAACGGCGAGGTTGTGACCGAGCTCGGCACCAAGATCACCCACAGCGACGTAGTGGAGTACGATGCCAAGGTAGTGGCACTCGAGCGCAAATGCTACATCCTGCTCAACAAGCCCAAAGACTGCGTCACCACCAGCGACGACCCCAACGGCCGCACCACAGTGATGGACCTTGTCAAGGGCGCCTGCGATGAGCGCATCTACCCCGTGGGCCGACTCGACCGCAACACCACCGGAGTGCTCCTGCTCACCAACGACGGCGACCTCGCATCGAAGCTCACCCATCCCAAATATGTCAAGAAAAAAATCTACCACGTGTGGACTGACAAGGACATCTCAGAGGACGACATGCAGCGCATCGCCGACGGCATAGAGCTTGAGGACGGCCCCATCCACGCCGACGCCATCTCCTACGCCACCGAGACCGACCGCAACCAAGCCGGCATCGAGATCCACTCAGGACGCAACCGCATCGTGCGCCGCATCTTCGAGAGCCTCGGCTACCACGTGACCAAGCTCGACCGCGTATACTTCGCCGGACTCACCAAGAAAAACCTCCCCCGCGGCCGCTGGCGCTACCTCACCCAGGAGGAAGTCAACTTCCTCAAAATGGGCTCATTTGAGTAATCCCTCTCGACCTAAATCGACCCCCAAATAACGCGGAGCGTACCCCCAGCCGGGGATACGCTCCGCTTATTTTCTATATCAATAGGCTCTTAAGCGCACTGCATGGTTAACTGTTTGACTTAGTGGTTGTGGCCACAGGGCGGCGGATGCAGGCCGCACCAAGGGCTACCATGGCGATACCAAACACCAGCGTGGTGACCATGTAGAATACAAACATGCCATCCAGACCCTTCTCAAGCAGCGAGATCATATCGTCGGAGAACGACGAGAATGTGGTCAAACCGCCGTAGAACCCGGTGATCCACAGCAGGTTTTAAGTATGGTCAGACGTCCTGTCTTGTCGAGGTAGCCGTAGAGCAAGCCTATGATAAGACAGCCCACCATGTTGGCCATGAACGTGCCCAGCGGGAAGGGCGTCGACTCCAGGTGGCAAATGACCCCTCCAAGCGCGTCGGAGAGGAAGCGCAGACAGGCCCCGAGAAAACCTCCTACGCCGGCGATCATTGTAGCTTTAAACATAATTGTCTCTCGTTTTGGTTATGAATTCAGTATAGTTGAGATGTGATTTATGATGCCTCTTTGTCCATTATAAACAAATGTCATGTCATAAAAGTTGGGATTTCGCATATTATCGCTACCTTTGCGTTATCTCAAACATCTTAAAAATTTTATATCATGACTTTCGGCGAATCAGTCTCAACATGTTTCTCAAAGTATGCCACCTTCACCGGCCGCGCAAGCCGCTCCGAGTACTGGTGGTGGGCACTGTTTACCTTCCTGATCGATGTTGCAGCCTCCGTTGTAGGGGCAGCCGCCTTTGGCTTCGGCGTGGGGCATGACGCATTCTCCACCGTCGTATCATGGGCCTTCTTCCTGCCCTCGCTCGCTGTGCTGATGCGCCGCCTCCACGACACCGGCAAATGCGGCTGGTGGTGGTTGATCAGCCTCATCCCCCTGGCCGGCATCATCGCACTGATCATCATGCTCGTGCAACCGTCGGAGCCCACCCCCAACAAGTACGGCGTTCCCCCGATGGACACCGTCACCGAGTAGGTATAAAGCCGGGGTCATTGACCCATGGGGGTAGCCGATGTTTGGAGAGCATCAACCATGTTTAGCCCCTACAAGTAGGGTCGCACCCCAGGTGCAATGCGGTTCAGATAAGGTGGATGTGGCGTATTTTGTGTTTACCGGGGAATGACGTGTTTCGATTTTGTTCCGGCAAAGTATGAAAAATGGGCTTAACTCATTGAGCTAAACCCATTTGCCGAAATTTTGTCGGGGTGAGAAGACTCGAACTTCCGACCTCCACGTCCCGAACGTGGCGCGCTGCCAACTGTGCTACACCCCGATGGCAACCTTATTGCGGCCACAAAGGTAATGATATTTTGCGGTTTGGCAAAATAAAAGTTACGGCAGAAGCCCAAATCAGTCGATTGCTGTGCGCCACCGTGCTCGGCGGGTCGGCCGCCGAGATCTCACTGGCTATAGCCGGAGGAGCCAACTATTTCAGGCCGAAGGCCTGGCGGAAGTCGTCGACGAGGTCGAGCTTTTCCCATGTGAAGAGCTCGACGGTGATGTCGCGTGTGCCTTCGTAGCGTGACTCGAAGTGCTTAGTGACGGTGCGCGGTGTGCGGCCTACATGACCGTAGGTGGCTGTCTCCTGGTAGATGGGGGCACGGAGCTTGAGGCGCTTTTCGATGGCGGCGGGGCGCATGTCGACCATAGCGGCCACGCGCCTGGAGATTTCGGCGTCGGTGAGGCCTACCTTGGCGGTGCCGTTGGTGTTGACGTAGAGGCTCACGGGCTGTGCCACGCCGATGGCGTAGGCTACCTGCACGAGGGCTTCAGAGGCTACGCCGGCTGCCACGAGGTTTTTGGCGATATGGCGTGCGGCATAGGCTGCTGAGCGGTCGACCTTGGAGGGGTCTTTGCCAGAGAAGGCGCCGCCGCCGTGTGCTCCGCGGCCGCCGTAGGTGTCAACGATGATCTTGCGTCCTGTAAGACCGGTATCGCCGTGGGGGCCTCCGATCACGAACTTGCCGGTGGGGTTGACGTGAAGTATCAGCCGGTCATCGAACATGGCGCGCACCCGAGGGTCGAGCTTGGCCATGACGCGGGGGAGCAGGATGTTGCGAATATCGTCGGCGATGGCTTGCTGCATGCGTTCGTCGGCCTCACGCTGGGTGGTGTGCTCGTCGGGGAGGATGAACTCGTCGTGCTGGGTTGAGATTACTATTGTGTGGACGCGCACGGGATGGTTGTGGTCGTCGTACTCGATGGTGACCTGGCTCTTGGAGTCGGGGCGCAGGTAGGTCATCACCTTGCCCTCGCGACGTATTGCCGACAGCTCTTTGAGCAGGCCGTGGCTGAGCCAAAGGGGAAGGGGCATGTATTCGGGGGTCTCGTCGGTGGCGTAGCCAAACATCATGCCTTGGTCGCCGGCGCCCTGGTCGGCACCATCGTCAGTGCGGTCGACGCCGCGATTGATGTCGGAGCTCTGCTCGTGAAGGGCTGAGAACACGCCGCACGACTCGGCCTCAAACTTGAGCTCGCTGCGGTTGTAGCCGATGCCTTGGATCACGCGGCGGGTCACGTCCATCAGGTCGATGTAGGCGTTGCTCTTGACTTCGCCGGCTACCACCACCTGGCCGGTGGTGACAAGGGTTTCACACGCTACCTTCGACTGCGGGTCGAAGGCCAAAAACTCGTCGAGGACAGCGTCAGAAATCTGGTCGGCGACTTTGTCGGGATGACCTTCTGACACTGATTCAGAAGTAAATAAGTAGTTCATTGTTTGGGATTTTTTAGCATTTTTTTGTGTGGTTGCAAGCAGCCAAATTTATCCACGATGGCGGGTCCTTCCCGTCATTAAGGGCTACAAAGGTACGCATTTTTCGCCAATAATCAATTATCGGGTGTCATTTCACAATATTTTTTACTATTTTTGTCGATTAAACGCTGGGGCATCAGCGCAGTCAAATTTGTTAAAGAATTATATAACCAAAAAAACGAAGATATGGAACGTAAATCCAGGATTTTGGAGAACATTGTGGTACTCGGCATCGGCGTGTTGCTGCTATGTGTATATGGCCAGAAGGATCTGTATCACTGGATAATTACGCTGGTGGGAGTGATGTTTATCGCCCCGGCGGTGATTGGCATGTTTGGCCAGGCCACCCAGGACAGCCGCGCCCGCGAGGTGGCGCTGCGCACCGGCGAGCCGCGCCGCGGCCGCATGAACTCGGTGATGAGCTGGATCACATGTGTGGCCGGGGTGATACTCGGCGTGGTGTTCATCATCTATTGGGAGACTTTCAAACCTGTGCTGTCGTTCCTGATGGGAGCGCTGGTGGTGGCCGGCGGCATCTACCACTTCTATGTGTTGGCCATGGGATACAAGCAGGTGAAATTCCCCGGCTGGTTTTACTTATTCCCTTCGATTCTCGCCGTGGGTGGCGGCGTGCTTCTCTTTGGTAAGTACCAGGAGAGCACCACGGCCATGATCACCGGCATCGGCATGATCATCTTCGCCGTGACCTCAATCCTGGAGGTGACCTACGCCGGCATGAACCGCAAAGAGGCCCCCGACACAAAAGCCCTCACCGACGATAAGTCCAAGACCAAGGCCGTGGCCAAGTCGAAGAACGACGACTACTATGTGGAGTCTGACGACGACAAATACACTCAGGATGTCGATCCCGAATAATTACGCACCCCCTTATCAACATCGACTATGAAACGCCTATTGCTAACACTCTGCGTGATGGTCGCGGCGATTGCCGCCGTGGCCAAGACCGCACCGGAGATGACGTTCAACGCCACCTCCCACGACTTCGGCAACATCGCTGAGGACGGAGGCCCGGTGAAGTGTGAGTTTGTGTTCACCAACACCGGCGACGCCCCCCTGGTGGTCGTCAGCGCCTCAGCCTCATGCGGCTGCACCAAGCCCGGCTTTCCCAAGGAGCCCATCATGCCCGGCAAGACGGGCGAAATCACAGTCACCTTCTTCCCCCAGGGTCATCCCGGCGAAATCAACAAGGATGTGAAGGTGCGCACCAACGTGCCCGGCAAGAAGCGCCAGTCGCTCAAGCTCCGCGGCATGGTAATCCCCGCTAAGAAGAAATGAAACTACCCCTGAGCATAATCGCGATCGCAGCCACCTTCACATGCTTTGCCGCACAAGATATCGAATGGGTGGAACAGACCCACGACTTCGGCGCCATCAGCGAGGAGGCCGGCCCGGTTGACTGCCAACTCAAGTTCGTCAACCGCGGCACGGAGCCTGTGGCCGTGGTCGGCGCCTCAGCCTCATGCGGATGCACCACCCCGCGTTACAGCCGCCAATCGGTGGCCCCCGGCGACACCGGAGTGGTGACCGTGACCTACAACCCTCAGGGACGTCCCGGCCGCTTCGCCAAAAAGGTGAAAGTCAACACCGCTGACTCCTCAGGCGATGTCGTCTCATCGTCGCTTATGGTCAAGGGAGTAGTTGTGGGGGCCAGCTCAACGATACGCTCGCGCTACCCCGTGGAGGCCGGCCCGCTCCGCCTGCGCAACTCCACCATCCCCTTTGGCCAGATCAGGAAGGGGCGTCAGGCGTCGGCATTCCTCGAGGCCTACAATCCTACTGCCGACACCATCCGCCCACACTTCGGGGCGAGCCATGAGAGCTTCGTGCCCCGTATAGTCGAGGGGGAGATACCCCCGGGACAGCAGGGCACCATCGCCGTGGTGTTCACGAGCGACCGCAACCCACTGTACGGCATCGTCACCGACTCGATACCATTCTACGCCACCGCCGACTCCGAGCCGCTGATGCTCGACGTGGTGGCGGTGGTCGAGGAAGACTTCTCACGCCTCAGCCCCCAAGCCCGCGCCAAAGCCCCGCAAGCCAAGCTTGACCCATACACCGTCGACTTAGGCACCGTCGACTCAGCGTCAGGGCCGGTCACCGCCACATTCGACATCGTCAACCGCGGCGACTCGCCGATGCTCATCCGGCGCATCTACACCACCGACCCGGGCATCACCGTGGTCAGCGCCCCCGACAAGGTCAAGAAGCACAAGTCGGAGCATGTGACCATCGAAGTCGACCAGGCTCAATTCCCCAGCGAGCTGATCAACGGCCGCCTGCAAATAATCACCAACGACCCGGGCCAACCGGTGCACACCCTGCGCATCGTGGGCCAGAAACGATAGCAACATGAACCATCCCGAAAACGACAACCAATATAAAGGGCTCACCGTCAACTCCGGCGTGAGCCAGCCCCCGGTCACCAACCCCTACTTCAAGCGCCGTCCGCGGCCGGTGCCCACAGTCAGCGAAATCGTGGAGGGGATACTCAAGGGTGATGTGACGATGCTCAGCCGCGGCGTCACCCTGGTGGAGAGCGTCAACCCCGACCACTACGCCAAGGCTCAGGAGGTGATAGAGAAATGCCTCCCCTACACCGGCAACTCGCGCCGCATCGGCATCACCGGAGTGCCGGGAGCGGGCAAGTCGACATCAATCGACACCTTCGGTCTGCACGTGCTCAAGGATGGCGGCAAGCTCGCAGTGCTCGCCATCGACCCCTCAAGCGAGCGCACCAAGGGTAGCATCCTTGGCGACAAGACGCGCATGGAGCGCCTGGCAGTTCACCCCAAAACCTTCATACGCCCCAGCCCCTCGGCAGGGTCGCTCGGCGGCGTGGCCCGCAAGACCCGCGAGACTATTGTGCTGTGCGAAGCCGCCGGCTACAATAATGTATTTGTCGAAACCGTCGGCGTCGGCCAGAGCGAAACGGCTGTACACTCGATGGTCGACTTCTTCCTGCTGATACAGCTCGCCGGCACCGGCGACGAGCTCCAGGGCATCAAGCGAGGCATCATGGAGATGGCCGATGGCATCGTTATCAACAAGGCCGATGGCGACAACGTGGACCGCGCCAACCTCGCCGCCACGCAATTCCGGTCAGCACTCCACCTCTTCCCCCCGACGGCCTCGGGATGGGTGCCTGAGGTGCTCACCTACTCCGGCTACTTCGACCTGGGCATCGACAAAGTGTGGGACATGATCGACCGCTACTTCGCCTTCGTCAAGGAGAACGGCTACTTCGACACCAAGCGCCACCAGCAAGCCCGCTACTGGATGTACGAGACCATCGACTCGCGGCTGCGCTCGGCGTTCTACGACAACCCCGCGGTGGCCGAGCTGTTACGTAAACTCGAGCAAGGAGTGCTCGACAACCGCCTGTCGTCGTTCATCGCTGCCCGCGAAGCCCTCGACTTTTACGAAAAGTTAAAGGACTGAACGGTAGGCCCTCCCCAGACGTCATAATTGCGGCAATCGGCCTAACAATCGATTTAAATCGACCTCTATCGAATTCAATCGACTTAACTCGGCCTAACTCGAAATCAAAAAAAGAGAAAAACTATGGAATCAACCCGTCAAGCCAAAATCGCACGTCTCCTTCAGAAGGAGTTGAGCGAGATATTCCGCCAGCAAACCGCCAAAACACGCGGTATCCTGGTGTCGGTGAGCTCCGTCAAGGTGTCGCCCGACCTGTCAGTAGCCAAAGCATATCTGTCGGTGTTCCCCTCCGACAAAGGCGCCGAAATACTTGAGAACATCAACCGCAACGCACGCACCATACGCTACGAGCTGGCCCAGAAAGTGCGCTTCCAGTTGCGCAAGACTCCCGAGCTGACATTCTACCTCGACGACTCGCTCGACTATATCGAGAAGATCAATCATCTGTTGCAGCAGTAAGCTCACCAAAAACTCATCACATTTGCTTCAGCTCCGAATAGCTCTGCGCTACCTATTCTCGCGCAAGACACACAGTGCAGTCAACGTGATCTCACTAATTTCGGTGGGAGGAGTGGCCGTGGCTACCATGGCCATAGTCATCGTATTGTCGGTGTTCAACGGCTTCCGCCAGCTCACCGAGCAGCAGTTGTCGCTCCTTGAGCCGAAGCTGCGCATTGTGCCTGAGCAGGGCAAGGTGATAGCCGACGCCGACTCACTGGCCTACGCCATCAATGAGCACACTCCCGGAGCCAACGCCGTGGTCACGCTCTCGGAGCAGGCCTTCGCCATCATGGGGGGCGAGCAGCGCCCCATCACCATCCTCGGCGTGAGCGACGCATGGGTTAAAGCCACCCCTGTCGACGAGGCCATAATCGACGGTGAGACTTCGCTCTACCTCGGAGAACTGCCATGCGCTGTGATGTCGGTAGGCGCCGCGGTCAATTTCGGAGCGCATCCGGCCGACCCTCGGTGGCTCAAAGTGTACGTGCCCAAGCGCGTTGGCCGCATCAACCCCGCCGCGCCGATGACCGCCTTCCGTGCTGACTCGCTGATAGTGTCGGGGGTAATTCAGACCACACAGACCAACCATGCCGACGACCTGGTGATACTCCCGATCGAAGTGGCACGCGGGATGCTCGATTACGACACCGAGGCCACATCAATCGAGCTGTGGACCGACCTCTCGCCGCAGCAGTTGCAACTCAACCTCCCCTCGGGGGCAAAGCTCGTCACCCGCGAGCAGCATAACCACAGCTCATTCGCAATGATAGCCGTGGAGAAGTGGGTCACATTTGCCATGCTGGCGTTCATACTGCTCATCGCCTCATTTAATATAGTGTCGACCCTGTGTCTGCTGGTGCTTGAGAAGAGCGACAACATAGCCATACTACAATCAATGGGGGCCACGACCTCGGCCGTGACCCGCATATTTGTGATTGAGGGATGGTTGATTTCGCTCAGTGGTGGCATCATTGGCATCATCCTGGGCGTGGCGCTCACGCTGGTCCAACAGTTAGGGGGCTTCGTGAAGCTCGGAGGCGACCACTCGCAGATGATCACTGACGTTTATCCGGTGCAGCTACAGCCGCTCGACCTCGCGGTGGTGCTGGGGTTGGTGGCCGTGACCGGGCTGCTGACCTCAGCGGTGACGGCGCTTTTCGCTCGCCGCCACGCTCAACGTTGACTATCGAGTCGGTTGGAGTGTTGTTGCCGAAGCCGGCCACATATACCTCGCGCGAGGGGAAGTCCGCCATCATGTACCACAGATTGCCAACCTCGAAGTATCGATGACCGGCGGAATCGGTGTAGTAGTTATTGTCGCCATCGTCAGCGGCCGAGGCCGACTGAATTGTTGCCGCGGGAAGCAAACATGGCGCATCTGCCAATAGGAGAATGTGTGTTTCATATCAAAAATTTTTTATAGTTGAAATCTTATAGTTGAAATAGCGCTGTAATTACAACACCTCACCATCGCAGTTTGCTCACCAAATTGCACATAATTAGCACAAAAAGCCCCGGCCTGGGCTGGTCGGGGCAAGGTGGTCTGCATGGGGTAGTCACATCATCTTAACGGTAGTCAGCGAAACGCTTCTGGAGTTTCCGGCGTGCGAAGAAGATGCGACTCTTGACGGTGCCCAAGGGCAAGTCCATCTTCTCGGCGATTTCATTGTACTTGAAGCCGGCGACGTGCATCGAGAAGGGGATGCGGTATTCGTCGGTGAATTGGTTGATGTACTCGGTAATCTCCGTAGCTCCGAATGAGCCTTCGGGTGTCTCCAGGCCGGAGTCCTGCGACAGGTTGAGGTGGTAGAGGTTCTCGGTCTGGTCGATGACTGTGGCCGAGCGGGCTACGCGGCGGTAGTTGTTGATGAAGATGTTGCGCATGATCGTGAACACCCATCCCTTGAAGTTGGTGTTTTCGGTGTACTTCGACTCGTTGTCAAGCACCTTGAGAGTGGTGTCCTGCAACAGGTCGTAAGCATCGTCGCGGTTTGAGGTGAGCATGTACGCGAAATTAAGCAGTTTGGACTGCAGCTTCATCAGATTGTTTTGGAATGATGTTGTACCCATGACTTGTGATATTTTATGTGGTTAGTTGAATTCGTTTATGTGATGTTTCAGACGTGTTACATTTTGTGACACTACAAATATACGAGGAATTTAAGTCACAAATGAAAATTTTTGTGTTAATTTATGTTAGTTGTTACAGAAAAGTTACAGTAATATTTTTATATATTCTGTTTCTGTGGTTTATGGTGTTACAATAATTTGACAACATTTTAAGAGGAAAAATTTTGCAATACCGCGACGATGTTACAATAGTTGTGTCATTATGTAACATCGTCACACATACCGTCACAACCCTAATTCGAAAGAATATCGCCTCGCAGGTTTGGTAATGCAGAAAATATAGTATATCTTTGCCGATATCAAGGCGCCGACGACCCGGGTGCGCCACATATTTACATATATAAAGCGACAGACATGGCTAAATTTCAACGTATATTGCTCAAGCTAAGCGGCGAGTCGCTGATGGGAGCACAAGGCTACGGCATCGACCCCGTGCGCCTGAGCCAATACGCCAACCAAATCAAGGAGGTGGCCGACTCCGGCACACAAGTGGCGATAGTGATCGGCGGAGGCAACATATTCCGCGGGGTGCAAGGAGCCGCCAAGGGCTTCGACCGCGTAAAGGGCGACCAGATGGGTATGCTCGCCACAGTAATCAACTCGTTGGCCCTGAGTTCTGCCCTGGAGTCAATCGGCCAGAGTGTGAAGGTGATGACCGCGCTCAACATGTACCCCATCGGTCAGTACTACAGCAAGCACCTGGCCCTCGAAGCGCTAAACTGCGGCGAGGTGGTGATCGTGGCCGGAGGCACCGGCAACCCGTTCTTCACCACCGACACCGCCTCTGCACTCCGCGGCGTGGAGCTCGGCTGCGACGTGATGCTCAAGGGCACACGCGTCGATGGCGTCTACACCGCCGATCCCGAGAAGGACCCCTCGGCCAAGAAGTTCGACAAAATCACCTACGACGAGGTGCTAGCCCGCGGCCTGCGCGTGATGGACCTCACCGCCACAGCACTCTGCAAGGAGAACGACCTGCCGATCATCGTATTCGACATGGACACCCAAGGCAACCTCGCAAAAGTGCTCGCCGGCGACCCCATCGGCACATATATATATTAAACAACCCACTAATCTTCAACATAATGACTGACCCCAAAACTTACCTTGACCCCGCCGAAGAGAAAATGGAGATGGCCGTTGCCTATCTCGATGAGGCGCTTGCCCACATCCGCGCCGGCAAGGCCAACCCCAAAATCCTCGACGCCATCCGCGTGAACTATTACGGCTCGGCAGCCCCCATCTCAAACGTGGCCAACATCTCAGTGCCCGACGCCCGCACAATCACAATTACCCCCTGGGAGAAATCCATGTTTAAGGAAATCGAGAAAGCAATCATCAACTCTGAGCTTGGCATCACTCCCGAGAACAACGGCGAGGTGATCCGCATCTCAATCCCGCCCCTGACCGAGGACCGCCGCAAGCAGCTCGTAAAGCAGTCGAAGGCTGAGGCTGAGAACGCCAAAGTATCAGTGCGCAACGCACGCCGCGACGCCATCGAGGGTCTGAAGAAAGCCGTAAAGCACGGCATGCCCGAGGACGTGGAGAAGGACGCCGAAGGCGCAGCTCAGAAGCTCCACGACAAATATCTCAAGAAGATCGACTTACTCTTCGCCGCCAAGGAGAAGGAGATCCTCACAGTGTAAATGCAGAGGGTACTATTCCACTCCACAATCTTCGGACCGATACACTCACGCCGCCTTGGCACGTCGTTGGGCATCAACCTCAGTCCCAACGACGGCAAGGTGTGCACCTTCGACTGCCTGTACTGCGAGGCCGGCTACAACGCCCAAGGCCCCGGCACCACCGGCCTGCCCACGCGCCAGCAAGTGGCAGCGCAGCTCGAAGAGAAGTTGCGGCAGATGCGCGCCGATGGCCAGAACCTTGACGTAATCACATTCTCAGGCAACGGCGAGCCCACGGCTCACCCGCAGTTTGAGGGGATAATCGACGACATCATAGCCTTGCGCGACCGCTATTACCCAAACGTCAAGATATCGGTGCTCAGCAACTCCACCCAGCTCCATCGCCCTGAGGTGCAGCAAGCCCTGCGCCGAGTCGACAACAACATCGTGAAGCTCGACTCAGCCCTCGACTCGACCATACGCATCCTCGACCGCCCCACATCGCTGCGCTTCAACGCCGACGAAGTCATCGGCCAGCTTGCGCAGTTCGGCCCGCAGTGCATCGTCCAGACCATGATCCTTCGAGGCACCGACGACGAGGGTCATCCCGTTGACAACACCACCGATGCCGAGATTGACGCTCTGATCGATGCCTACCGGCGCATCAACCCCAAGGAAGTGATGCTCTACTCCATCGATCGCAAAACCCCGGCGCGCAACCTCAGCAAAGTAGACTCTGACGAGCTCCAACGCATCGCCTACCGCATCCGCCGAGCCGGCATCGACGTCCAAGTAAGCTGACCATGCCCACACACCCAATCATCACTCCCACGCCACTGCGGCCCGGCGACACCGTGGCCATCGTATCACCCGCAAGCAGCATCGACCCCGCGCTGGTCGACGGCGCTTGCCACACCCTCACGCAGATGGGCTTCACGCCCCGGGTCTACCCCCACGCCCTCACCCGCAGCGGCACATACTCCGCCTCGGCCGACGACCGCCTAAGCGACCTCACCCGCGCCCTTACTGACCCACAGGTCAGAGCCATACTCTGCTCACGCGGAGGGTATGGCGCAGTGCACCTGCTTGACCGTCTGAACCGACTCGACCTCACCACCGACCCCAAATGGCTCATAGGCTTCAGCGACATTTCAGCCCTCCACGGACTTATGCACTCCCAGGATATCATGTCAGTCCACGGCTCAATGGCAAAACAACTCGCCCTGGGGCCAGACGACCCCCTCAATCACGACATGCTCTCCATCGTCACCGGTCACCAGCCCCGCCCCATCGCATGGAAGCCCACCGACTTAGCTATCCCCGGCACCGTCACCGCGCCCATGCTCGGCGGCAACCTCGCAGTAATCACCGCCCTGATCGACACCCCCTACGACCTCATCCGTCCCGGCACAATCCTCGTGATCGAAGACGTGGCCGAACCCATCTACAAAGTGGAGCGCATCATCTACCAGCTCCGGCTCAGCGGCAAACTTAGCCAGCTCGCCGGACTCATCGTAGGGCAGTTCACCGAATACCGCCCCGACCCCAACCACCCCACCGTCGAGCAAATGCTCCGACCCTTACTCTCCCAACTCCCATACCCCGCGGCCACCAACGCCCCCATAGGCCACATCGACGGCAACCGCCCATGGGTCGAAGGCGCCACCACCACCCTGACCATCACCCCAGATCAAGCCTCCATCACACAGCACATATAACCGCCCAATGCCCCAACCCCGCAAAACTCCCCCAAAGCGAAAACAGCCCAGGCGCTCAAGCCGTAAGAAATTTGACATCAAGCGGCTGCTCAACCCCGTATCGATCATACCCATCATCGTCGTGGCTGCACTGGTCGGACTCATAATCTACGCCAACAACACCCGCACCGCCACCCCAACCATCACACCCGCCGACACCCCCGAAGGCTCCCTGCTCCAAGTCACCACCCCCACCGACCTCGACCAGCAGCTGCTCGAATACACCGGCTTCCTCATCTCATTCAACACCACGCGCCACATCCCCAACTGGGTGAGTTGGGAACTCACCGCCGACGAAGCCCGGGGCTCCGAACCCCGCAACAACACATTCATGGCCGACCCAGCCGTGCCTGGCAGCGCCGACCCCAAAGACTACCGACACTCAGGATTTGACCGCGGACACATGGCCCCCGCAGGCGACATGAAGTGGAGCGAGCAAGCCATGAAAGAATCATTCTTCATGACCAACATCTGCCCCCAAGACAACAAACTCAACACCGGAGCCTGGCGTCGCCTCGAAGAAAGCTGCCGCCGTTGGGCCATCCGCGACTCAGCAATCGTAATCGTCTGCGGCCCCGTGCCAACCGACCCCGTCGAACTCAAAATCGGCACCAACCAAGTATGGGTGCCAAAGCGATTCTTCAAAGCCGTAATCTCACCCTACGCCAACCCACCCCGAGGCATAGCATTCATAATGCCCAACTCATACGTCAAAGGAGGCATCCAGAACACCGCCGTGCCAATCGATGAAGTAGAGCGGATCACCGGCTACGACCTATTCCCCGCACTCCCCGACGACATCGAAACACAAATCGAATCGCAATGCAACTTCAACCAATGGAGCTACTGACCCCCGATACCATCTGCGCCATATCCACACCCCCAGGCATGGGGGGCATAGCCGTGATCCGCATCAGCGGTCCTCAGGCCATCGAAATCACCGACAAAGCGTGGCTGGGCAGCAAACTTGCCCATGCCAAATCACACACAGCTCACTTGGGCATCGTAGTTGCCCACGACCAAAAACCCATCGACCAATGCGTAGCCACAGTCTACCACGCTCCCCACTCATACACCGGTGAAGACACCGTCGAGCTCTCAGTCCACGGATCCACCTACATCCAGCAGACCGTTGTCGGCCGCCTCTGCCAACTCGGAGCACGACTCGCCGAGCCTGGCGAATTCACACGCCGAGCATTCACCGCAGGCCGCATCGACCTCACACAGGCCGAAGCCATAGCCGACCTCATAAGCTCACGGTCACGGGCAGCCCACCGCATCGCCATGCAGCAAATGCGCGGACAGATCACCACACGGCTCGACAACCTCCGACAGCAGCTCATCGACCTCGGCGCACTCCTCGAACTCGAGCTCGACTTCTCCGAAGAAGACGTACAATTCGCCGACCGCACCCACCTGCTCAACCTTGCCCGCGACATCGACCGCGAAATCACCCACCTGCTCAACTCCTTCACCCGCGGATCAGCCATCAAAGAAGGCATCCCCGTAGCCATAGTCGGACCCACCAACGTAGGCAAATCCTCACTCCTCAACGCACTCGTAGGCGACGACCGAGCCATCGTCAGCGACATCCACGGAACCACCCGCGACCTCATCGAAGACACAATCATCATCGGCGACTACCAATTCCGATTCATCGACACCGCCGGACTCCGCCAGACCCCCGACACCATCGAAACCCTCGGCATTGAGCGCACCCACCGCGCCATCCACCGCGCCGCCATCGTAATCCAAGTCATCGACTCAACCCGCCCCGACACCGACATCCACATCGACCTCCCCCCTACAGCCACCCTCATCCGCGTCCACAACAAAGCCGACCTCGCCACCGACGCCGACACCAGCCCAAAAAATGAGCACCGAACGGACAACAACCTTGCGCACCAAGCTCCCAGCCAACAACCCGCCGACATCCACCTCAGCGCCCTCACAGGCCAAGGCGTCGACCAACTACGCCAAGCCATACTCGCAGCCGCCGGTGACACCCCCGCCGACACCGAAATCCTCCTGACCAACATCCGTCAGCAGCAAGCCCTCCAGGCCGCCTCAGCCTCCCTCCACCGCATGATCGCCGGCCTCAAAGGCACACCATACCCCGACCCCAACTCCACCCCCGACACCCCCGCCGACCCAACCTCCCCACTCCCCGCCGACCTCATCGCCCAAGACCTCCGCGAAACCCTCCACCACCTCTCCACCCTCACCGGCGCCATCACCTCCGACACCCTCCTCCACACCATCTTCTCCCGCTTCTGCGTCGGAAAATAGACAAACAAATCAGTTTGTCAA
>CAZVNS010000017.1:0-42339 GCA_964628905.1 uncultured Muribaculaceae bacterium
CCGTGTGAGTGTCATTTTTGGGTAGCCCTTGCCACGGAAGTTTGCGACTGCCCCGAATTAAGGCGGCATTTATCATTTCATTGTTCTTCTGTTTGTATTTATAGATAAACAGCTCCTTCAGATCGTTGAGTTTCGCCGCCATGTGGTCATGCCCCAGGGAGAAGTCAGATATCTTGAACTGGTCACATGTGGTGCCGTGCAGTAGGTTTTCGATATAAGAAAATATTACCGTTTCCTCGTAATCCATGTGCTTCCGGACCTCATCGATGTAGTTGTCGTAAAACTGTAAGATTACAATGGCGATTTCAGGATTTTCGGCTTCATGGATTCCGTCGATCAGTGTCTTCTTAATGTATGGGATTGTATAGTCGGTAAATCGCGAATGGGACTTCCGCAAATACCCAATCAGAGCCATTAGTGAGACTCTATATGTTTCCCAACTCTTGCCACTGATAAAATTTATGACTGCAAGGAAGGTGTCTGTATCCACCCCGTTTTCGGCGCAAACCTTCTCAACGGTTCTGTCGCCGAATCCGAGTGATATGTCAAAGCGATTCAGGACTACAAGCAGGTTGTTGTTGTCTTCAATAATATCTCTGAGGGAGTCGAAACGTGTATATGTCAGTTTATTGTGTATCATTGAAACGGGGCATTTTTCCCTAAGCAAAATTACTGCCCTCGATAAGACCTCACAATCCCATAAAGTAGGTAATTTTTTTAGTAAAATTGTGAGTAGAGCTGTGAACTTTATTAGATGTTTTACATAAAAAACACTAAAATGTGGGATTGTCACGGCTGATGTCATGCTGTAATTTTGCTCTCCACAAATGACCAATCATTATGAGTAGAAAAATTAGAGCGCTAATCATTTTTACTATGTGCTATTGCTTGACGTGTGCAAGTATATATGCTGACGAAATTCGCCAGACGGCCGACAGCACTTTGACCACCATGAAATCTATAGAAAAAGTAGTTTCGAAGTTGTCAAGGCTTCACATAGGGGGATATGGAGAGGTGGCCATGTCGCGCAATTTCTACAGCGACAACTATCTGCGATATACTCAACCTGAAAAATATCGAGACGATTCTCACGGGCGTTTTGACTTGCCTCACGTTGTCATATACCTTGGCTATGATTTTGGCAGAGGATGGTCAATGAGCAGTGAGATAGAGTTCGAGCATGGTGGTAATGAGTCAGCAATTGAGATTGAGACAGAAGAGGCAGGTGAATATGAAAGCGAAATTGAGCGTGGCGGCGAAGTGGCGCTTGAGCAGTTCTATATTCAAAAAGAGTTTATGCCACAGTTGAAACTTCGGGCAGGAATGCAAGTGGTGCCGGTAGGGGCAACAAACGCTCATCACGAGCCCAATCAGTTTTTTGGGGTGTATCGTCCTGAAGGAGAGAATACAATTATGCCGTGCACATGGCACGAAGTGTCTGTATCATTATCGGGGTCAATAGGCAAATGGTCATATATTGCCATGTTCTTGCCGGGTCTTGACTCAGAGCGATTTGGCAATCAGTCGTGGATCCATGACGGCTCGGCCTCTCCATTTGAGTTCAAGATAGCCAATAATTATGCATTTGCTGCCAGGGTAGATAACTATTCGGTAAAGGGGTTAAGATTAGGTGTAAGCGGATATGTGGGCAATTCGTTCAGAAACACCTTATACCCAACTTCATCATCAAAGAATGACGGCATCAGCGGGACTGTTACGATTGCGTCGTTTGACTTCAAGTATGACGACCATGATTTGTTGGCCCGGGGATATTTCGACTGGGGCCATTTGAGCGACGCTTCCCATATAAGCAAGTTCAATATTGCAATGTCTAAAAACTCCACTTCCAAACGCCAGGAGATAGCATCAGATGCAATCGCAGCCGGCATTGAGGTCGGTTATAATATATTCGGTTTGATACCTAAGATGACGGTGAGCAATCAGAAATTCTTCGTTTTCGGACGCTATGACTATTATGACTCAATGGCTAAGATGGAAAGCGGCACTCCTCTTGGCTGGTGTGGTCGCCATAAAATATCGGCCGGAGTGAACTGGTATCCCATCCCTCAGGTGGTAGTGAAGGGCGACTATAGTTATGGAATTCTGGAGCGGAAATATAACAATGAGCCATCTATCAATATTGGTATAGCCTACACTGGCTGGTTTATGTGAAATCTTAAAACAATAAATATCATTACATGAAATTATTAAAACTTTTGACAATTGGAGTGACTGCGCTGGCAATGGCCGGTTGCTCTGACAGTGACGAACCTAGCTCAGGTAACGAAACGTCGGCCAAGGAGAAAGAACTTCAGGCTGCCACAGTAGATTATGTGAATCATACTGTGCTGCCCACTTATGCCGCCATGGCCGATGCGGCTATCGAGATGTGCGACCTGTGTCACACCATGCAAGATAATTTTCTTAAAGGTACGCTGACTCAGAACGATGTGAAGGCTGCCGGAGAGGCATGGAAAAGCGCACGTAAGAACTGGGAGTTGAGCGAGGCCTTCCTTTTCGGCCCCGCAGCCAATCACAACATCGATCCTCACATCGACTCATGGCCTCTCGACAAGGTTGCCATGGAGAATCTTCTTGTTCAGATAAGGAGTGGTAACCAATGGACTCTTGAAAATAATGGCGGATATGGCTTGATCGGCTTCCATGCCGTGGAGTTCATGCTGTTTGAACTTAGCGCCGACGAGAACACTGCCCTTGTACACTCAACCAACTATACAACTGAAGAGCTCGAATATCTTGTGGCAGTCGCCGACGACCTTTGCGCTCAGTGTGTATGCCTTGAGGCTTGCTGGGCAGGCATGGATAATATCTCTCAGCGCAAGCAGGAGATCCTTGAAGAGGCAGAGCTCGATTACAACGAGAATTATGGCGACGAGATGAAAAATGCCGGACAGCCTGGTTCGCGCTTCAAAACTTATCAGGAAGCAGCAGAGGAGATTATACAAGGATGTATCGACATTGCCGATGAGGTTGGCAACACCAAGATTGGTCGCCCTCACATCGGGTCATCGCAAGAGGATAAAAACTATATTGAGTCACCTTATTCACTCAATTCTATTGAGGACTTTGCCGACAATATTCGCTCGGTAAGGAATGCCTATATGGGTAGCAACAATGGCGATGCAAGCGTTAGTGACTACGTGCGCAGTCAAAATGCCGAGGTTGACAAGACTGTGCGTGAAGCTATCCAAAATGCTATTGACACTATTGAGCTGATTCCCGAGCCATTTGCCAAGAATGCTGCCGGCACTTTGAGCGCAGATGCGATGGAGGCCGCAGGTTCTACCCTCGTAGATGCCCTTGAAGATGCAATGTCAGTGGTGTCAGGTCGTTAATAATGAAATTTGAAAGTGTGGAAATCAAACATATAAGCTACTATGCGATGCTTGCCATGCTCATGGCAAGCATTTCGTCATGCTCAGATGATGAAATTACCGACGAGCCGGCGTCAATCGACGAAAGGCCCGATTGGTACTATGCCGGAGGCGAGCTCGGCACAACCTTCCTGAGCACAAGTAACGCCTTGGAGCAACCGACCCCGGCTGTCGAACGTCAAGGATTATACCAATCCTTTAAAAACGGCGAGGCAATATTCGAGAAACCATTTATGGCTAACCAAACCGGCGTAAGATCGGGGTTAGGACCGGTGTATATACGAACTTCGTGCCTCCATTGTCATCCCAACTACAGCCACGGCTCGCGCATCCCCGAGGGCGCATTTAACACAACCAATCCGGGCAACGGCTGTCTGCTGGTGGTCTATGATCCGCAGACTGAGGCTTATGTATCGTGGCTCGCGGGGATGCCCCAGGGTCATGCGGTGGCCCCGTTTAAGGCTCCAATTGACGAGTCGAAGATTACTGTGAAATGGAGAATCGCCACAGATGATTGGGGTAACCGGTTTGACGACGGCGAGACATACGAATTGTCATATCCGGAGGTGGATATGCCCCAGGAGGCTATTTATGTAGTGACCCAGGGCTATGAGTTGCCTACCGACTATGAGGTAAAACTCGAATCCACTATCGGCATTTTTGGCACCGGCTTACTTGACGCCATCTCCGAGGCCGACATTCTTGAGCAATACCGCAAGCAGGAGCAAGACGGCTTCCTGACCAATGGGCTTAACCCGGCCTTTTACAGCAATGGCCAGTGGACTTCGATGTATGCTAATTCGCTACAAGGCGACGGCACGGGATATGTACGCAGATTTACTTACGCCCTTTCTCGCGGCCCGCTTCAGGACGCTGCCGGAGCAAATGCCATCTGGAATATTACAAACGTGACTCGCTCCGATCGCCGCTATCACTATCTCGATGCTGCGGGTACGTACGCCAGGTATTCGGCGTTGGATCCTGATGTTCAGGCTGGCTTTGATCAATATGTGCAGCGCATAGATCCAAACCACCGACATGCCGCATATTGGGATGGCTCAATGGAGCAGCGCATTCTTGCCTATCTCAACGATAAGGAACTCGACGTGGAAATGACCGATGAAGAGTACACCGACTTCATGGTGTGGCATCGAGGCCTCGCAATCCCGGCAGTACGCGATATCGACAATTCTGAAGTGCGACGCGGGCGTGAACTGTTCTCACAGATTGGCTGCGACTATTGCCACCGTCCGTCATGGACCACCGGGGATGACAAGATTGTTGATCCCGCGAAGTTCTTTGACGGATCCGAACTGCCTCGTTACCCCAATCAGAAAATATGGCCCTATACTGACATGGTTCAGCATAAGTTGATGATGGTTAATGACATAAGGGGCGGATGGTGTCGTACGACACCATTGTGGGCACGCGGTCTTCACTCAAAAGTTACGGGTAGTCCGACGGCCGATCGTCTCCACGACTGCCGCGCGCGGACAACCATGGAAGCAATTATGTGGCACGGGTATTCCCCCAATAGTGACGCTCGCTATTGTATTGAGGCATTCCGCAAGCTCAGTAAGGCGGATCGCGACGCAATAATACGCTTCGTTGATGCCATATGATCAGACGAAAGCCCTTTACCCTCTTAATACACATTGCACTGGTGGTTATACTCACCGGTGCAATGTGTACTCATTTCTTCGGAATTCAGGGAGAGATGACAATCAAAGATCATCAATCCTCATCAATCTTTTCCAATACATCCGGAATAGGAGACAATAACCTCCCCTTTAGTGTTTCATTGACTTATGCTGATGTCGAGTTCTATCCCGGCACGACGACGCCAATGGATTTCAAAAGCGTCATTCGTGTCAACGGCAAGGATTATACCGTGTCGATGAATAAGCCTGTTCTGATTGATGGATGGAGGTTCTATCAATCGGGGATGAACGCCGATAGCTCCACATTCACCATCAGTTATGATCCTTGGGGAATAATTATAACGTATGTTGGATACTCAATGCTTGCGATAGGGCTGATTGGGTTCTTCTTTCAAAAAAATACAGCCTGGCGATCTCTTATCAAACGAGCCCTTATGTTTGGAATATTCTCATGCTTTTGCGGCGGTATGGCAAATGCTTCAGAATTGCCTACAATGCAGAAGCCGTTGGCTGCTAATCTTGGCAAAGTATATGTGTATTGGAACGACCGTGTTTGCCCAATGCAGACTATGGCGCATGATGTCACTGTGAAGTTGTACGGCAGCGAATCGTATAGGGGAATGACAGCGGAGCAGGTGCTGGCTGGCTGGCTATTCTATTTTGATGAATGGCTTGCGGACTACACCGCTAATAATCCGGAAATTCAAAAAAAAGATATTGACAGGAAAAAGAAAAAGTTGCTCGAACGCAAATGTCTAATTTCAATTTTAGGCACGGGCGAAGCCTTCAAAATCTATCCATATCAGACGTCGGAAGGCTTTATCGAGTGGCTTTCGCTGACAGGGCATCGACCATCACAGATGTCCTTGGATCAATGGAAATTCATGCTGACAACCATGCCGCATATCAAAGAACTACTTCTTCGCGGGCAGAACATCAATGCTAATGAGGAAATTACCATGCTCATTGACAACCAGAAGAAATATGCGGGCGAGGTTATGCTGCCCTCCGACGCCAAGATAAGGGCCGAAATTCTCTACAATAGATCAGTACGACCAATTTATGGAGGTATGTTGACGATATTGCTAAGCGCAGCATTCCTGTATTACGGACTGTCAAGACGTAGATTACAGCGCCGGATCAAGACACTACTTACCCTTATCCATTATATTTTGGCCATCTCTGTGCTTGGCGCGGTGATTTTATCATGGTGGCTTAGCGGACATATACCATTGTCAAATGGAACTGAGATGATGATGTTTATGGCAGCGGTTTCGCTCGTTTTCCCCTTTGCATTAAAGGATGAAATTGTAAAGGGCGCTCTGTTTATGGTTGCCGGAATGGCATTAATGGTCGCCGGAATGGCATCAAAATCACCTCAGATAGGAGCGCTTATGCCGGTATTGTCAAGTCCGCTGCTCTCAGTTCATGTCATGGTGATTATGTGCGCGTATGTGCTGTTCCTTATGATGGCCGTATTGTCATTAATTGCACTTATAAGCAAAAAGGCCAAACTCAAAGAGGATTTAAGCCGCACAAACAGAACCATTCTGACTCCGGCTGTGGCCCTGCTGGCCATTGGCATTATGATTGGCGCCGTTTGGGCCAATCAGTCTTGGGGACGATACTGGGGTTGGGACCCCAAAGAGACATGCGCACTGGTGATGTTGTTGGTTTATGCTGTACCGCTTCATTGGGCGTGCCCTAACTGCAGACCCTTCCGTAAGCCTGATTTTCTACATCGCTACCTATTGTTAGCACTGGCAACAGTCCTTTTTACTTATTTCGGAGCCAACTTCCTAATCCCCGGCCTACATTCCTATGCTTGAGGACCTTTCACAATATACTTAAGCACCTCAATTGCGGGCGCACCCGGGGGGTGAGGGTGCGTCCGATTAGTATATTGACGGTGTTAGAGGTTGTCGTATTGGTCGTCGGTGACGGGCTCAAGCCATTCGTTTGAGGTGTTCTCTCCTTCGAGCTCGAAGGCCAGGTGGGAGAACCAGCTGTCGGCGGCGGCTCCATGCCAGTGCTTGACGTTGGCGGGGATGTGGATCACGGTGCCGGGGAGGATTTCGACGGCAGGTTTACCCTCTTCCTGATACCAGCCGCGTCCGGCCACGCCGACGAGCATTTGGCCGCCTCCTTTGGTGGCGTGGTGGATGTGCCAGTTGTTGCGGCATCGGGGCTCGAAGGTGACATTGAAGAACTTGACCTGCTCGGTGGAGATGGGGGCCAGGTAGCTGTTGCCGATGAAATATTTGGCGTAGGCTGTGTTGGGCTCTCCAATGGGGAATATGGTCTCTTGCTCAAATTTTTCGCGGGCATCGGTGGCGGCGGTCGAGTCCTTCCAGACCTCCACGGCCTGGCGGAATGCTCCCCATGCTTTTGGCCATCCGGCGTAGAAGGCAACCTGGGTCAATACTTCGGCGATTTCGGTTTTTGTCACACCGTTTTTCTTTGCCTCCTGGAGGTGGAATGTGAGCGAGGAGTCGATGATGCCGCTGCTCACCAGGGCTGTGACGGTCACTATGGAGCGGTCGCGTTTCGAGAGTTTGTCGGTGCGGCTCCATACTTGGCCGAAGAGCACATCGTCGTTGAGCTCAGCGAATTTCGGGGCGAACTCGCCGAGCTGAGCGCGCCCGGCGGTCTGATTGGGGTTGACCTCTGTGGGGGTCAATTTGGCGGGGTTTTGAGCGCTTGCCATAACTGATATTGTAAAAATTGTTGCAAAGATACTATTTTTCATATATCAACGTCCTTCCTAAATTTCATGTGTGCAAAGATAGCATTTAGATTGAAAAAAGAGCTATACTTATTTCGGTTTGTATAACCAAAATCACGGATTTTGCCTACGCCAACTCGCTATTGCCTCGCCGGGGTGGGGCGCGGGTTGACGGTTAGGGAATATTTTTTTACCTTTGCGATGATGTCTTGGCCCAGATGAGGCCGAGGCTAACTTTACGAATTATGGAACCACCGATACTGAACGAACATAACAAGCAGGAGTACCCGCCGATGCACACGGCGGAACATCTGCTCAATGGCGAGATGGCGCGCCGCTATGGCTGCGGCCGTGCATTCAGCGCCCATATCGAGAGGAAGAAGTCGAAGCTCGACTATCATCTGCCGTCGGCGCTGTCCGATGATGAGTTGCGGTCGCTTGAGGATTACGTCAACGCCGTGGTCCAGGAGGATGTGGCTGTGACTGAGGAATATATCTCTCGGCAGGAGGCGATGAAGCGTTTCGACATGAGTCGCCTGCCTGAGGATGCCTCAGCGATGGTGAGGGTGGTGCACGTTGGAGATTATGACCAGTGCCTTTGCGCCGGGGCTCACGTTGGGCACACCGGAGAGATAGGCACGCTGCGTATCACCAGCAGCCGCTATGCCGACGGGGTGCAGCGACTGGTTTTCAAATTGTTCTCACTGATAGTTTTCACAGTTATGGCCGCATGTAATGCTAATGCCGCCGCTCCTGAGGTAGAGGTGGTGGCGCCAAAGGATTTTCTCGCTAAACTCGAGGCCGACTCATCGGCTTATCTGCTGGATGCGCGGCGTCCGGAGGAGTTCGTCAAGGGTCACCTCCGCGGTGCCCGGCTGAACAACTGGCTGCAGGAGGATGCGTTTAAGCAGTCCGCCGGGCAGCTCGACAAGTCGCGCACCATCTATATTTATTGCCGCAGCGGGCGTCGCAGTGGCGAGGCCGCCCGATATCTCGCCGCCGAAGGTTACCGCGTGGTGGATATGGATGGCGGTATCCTTGGCTGGACGGAGCTTTGGCTGCCTACGGTAGAAGGGACTGCCACAGAGCTGATTGAGGCTCAGGGTATCGGACATGACACATTCATTACTCCCGCTGGACGCACGGTGAGGCTGCACTTCATCAAGCACGCGTCGCTGATACTGGAGATAGGTGGCCGGTTGGTGTATATTGATCCGACGGGGATGTTCGGCCACAATTTCGCTTCGCTGCCTGAGGCCGATGCAGTGATGGTGACCCATGAGCATTACGACCACTATGACCCCGCGGCTATCGAGCAATTGTCGACTGCTGACACGCGATTTGTGGCCAGCCGACGCGTCATAGAGTTGGCGGGCCGCGGTGAGGCAATGGCTCCGGGCGATACCATCGACTTGTATGGCATCAAGGTGACCGCTACGCCGGCCTACAACACGTCGGCCGGACATGAGCAATTCCACCCGCGCGACCGTCAGGATGTCGGTTTCCTGTTCGATATCGATGGGCTGCGGGTATATGTGGCGGGCGACACAGAGGATATACCTGAGATGGCTGACTTGGGCGACATCGACATAGCGTTTGTCCCCATCAACCAGCCGTTCACGATGACGCCTCAGCAGGCCATCCACGCCATCGATATGATACGCCCGGCTATCGTCTACCCCTATCATTATGGCGACACCGACCTGACGCCCATAGTCGAGGCGTGCGCATCCGACCCCACCGTCGACGTGCGCCTCCGCCCCCTGCAATAGCCTATGCGGGGGCTAGAGGGAGTCGATGTAGGAGGTGAGGTCGGCGATGAGGGTGGGGGAGGCGTAGGGGCCTACGCGGTGGAGGGGCTGTAGGTTGGGGTCATTGAGGAGTTGGTGGAGGGTGTCCTGGTCCTGTGCTACGTAGACGTAGCCCATCTGCTGCATTCGTTCGGTGGTGGCCAGCTGGTGGTCGTTAATGTCTTCGCCGAGCGATGCGTTGCGGGGGCAGATCACCACGGGTTTGTTGCGCTCCATGGCGGTGATTATCACTCCCATGCCGGCATGGGCTACGATGATGCGTGCCTGGTCGATGTATTGGTTGAACTGGTCGGGAGAGATGAAGTCGAATGTGGTGATGTGATCCGGGGTGTACTGGCCGCTGAGTGTCTGGGCTATTACGGGCTCGTCGAGTGAGGGAGCGATGCGGTCGATCATCTCCACAAGTCGGTCGAAGGGGTGCTGAGTGCCTATTGCTACGAATATCATGGGCTTATCCGAATATGTTGCCAGCGTGGCGTACGCGGCCTGTTGCGAGGTGTGGCCATTGGGTGTAGACTCGCGATGCGATGCGTCGTGCGATGCGTCCTGAGAGCGACATGTGTTGGGCGTTGGCCATGGAGTCGATCCAAATCGACTTGATGCCCAGAAGCCGCCCGGCGAGGATTACGGCTATCGCGGGTCCGGAGCCGGTGGTGAGTATCACGTCGGGGCGGAAGCGGCGGAGAGCCTTGAACGCTGTGGTGAACACTGGGAATATGCGCCAGGCTGTGTGGCGGGTGTAGTCCTTGATTGCCACGAAGTTGTCGGTTCCCACCACGTTGGCGTAGTCGGCTTTGGTGGAGCAGTACATCAGGTCGTAGCGGTCGCCAAAGGCGGGGACGATGCGCATCAGCTGTACCCAGTGTCCGCCTTTGGATGAGACGGCGAATATGCGTTTGCGTCGCTCCTGAGGTTGCATCAGTGGTTGCTGTGGTTAAGGATTATGTCGCGTGTCTGCTGGATGTGTGCGCGTGATGATGCGCCGAAGAGTATTGACTCGATTTTTGGGAATTTGCAGACGTAGTCCATGGCCTCCTGTGGCTTGAGAGCCCCGGCGGCGAGGCACTGCATGGCCATCGGGCGGAAGGGCAGGTCGGAGCGCAGGTAGTCCTCGTATTCGGCGATTGAGCCTGACATGCGGAAGCCTATCTTGTTGATCGACGCGCAGATGATGGGGCTGTCGATGCCTTCGCGCTGGCACAGGTCGACCATGCGGGGGAGGTTCATGGTGATGAAGCCCGGCTCGGCGTTGTATTTCTGGCGGATATATTCGGCGAAGTGCACGAGTATTTCGTTCATTCCCAGTCCCATCAGCAGGTCGACGATGACGTTCTGGAGGAAAATGACGGGTGTGTTGAGCCCTTTGAACATCTTCATCTCGGCATCGACCAGGAGCTCCATCAGGGCGGGGAAGTCTTTGCGCATGTAGGCCATTCCGGCTTTGGAGGCCACGGCGAGTATGTTGCCGGGGATGTAGGCTTTGAGTGTGCCCAGGACGCCAAGCTCTGTGACGGCGTTGGCGTATTTGTGGGCGTAGGGCATGCAGGGGTGGAACTTGAAGTTGCGGTATTTATCGGGGTTTTGGCGCATGTATTCGGCGATGTTGGCGATACGGTCGTGTGTGGTGCACATGAAGGTGTTGATGCCGAGGTCCATGGCTGTGTCGAGGACGTCGATGATCGCCTGGTCGTCCTTAAATCTGACGGCCTGGGCGCGGGAGCGTTCGTCGGAGAGGTGGTTGACGGCGAAGAATTGGTTGTCGCCTAATATTACTCGATCCATCAAGTGTGTCTGGGGTCTAAGTGGTTAATCTTCGGCGTCGGCCATCAGCTTGGCGATGATGTCGTCAGTGGCGAGGGCTGAAGCGAAGTCGTTGCGGTTGTCGTTGGTGTTGCCTGATTTGATTGCCTGGATGAAGTGGTCGACCTCGGCGCTGTACTCTTCGCCGCGGAGGTTGAAGAATACTTGTGGGGTGAGGTCGGTGATGTATTTGACGTTCCATCCTTTCTCGAGTCCGAACTCAGGCATTGGCTGTTTGACGTATATCTTGAGGGTTGTGGCGTCGGCTTCGAGCTTGCCGCCGTCACCCTCGATCTTGAGCGATGTGGTCATTTTGCGATGGGTGTCGTCGCTCCAGTTGACCGACAACTGCCCTTTGAGGCCGTTGGCGAGGTATAGTGTCGAGTATACGGCGTCGTCGACCTGCGATGAGAAGATCATGGGCATCGAGGTGCCGCGGGCGTCGACGATCTCGCTGCCGGTGACGTAGCTGATGAGGTTGAGCACGTGGGCGGCGTAGTCCATCACGCAGCCGCCGCCGTTGCGCTTGTCGGAGCGCCAAGTGCCACCCTTAGGCTTGAGCACCACGGGTCCGTAGGCCTCGCCCATGAAGTGGAACGGCTTGCCGATCACTCCGGCCTGGAGCAGGCGTTTCATCTCGTTGAAAGTGCCGATGAAGCGGTTGTGGTAGCCTACTTGGTTGACGAGGCCTTTTTCGCGGGCTTTCTCTACCATCTCCCGGCCCTGCTCGGGGGTGAGTGAGAAGGGCTTTTCGCAGAACACGTGGCAGCCGTGATCGAGGGCGTACATGACCATGTCGTGGTGGAGCTTGGTGGGTGTGACCACGAACACCGCATCGGGCTTCACCTCGTCGATCATCTTCTTATAGTCGTTGTAAATGGCAGTCTTTGTGAGCTTTTTGAATGCGCTCTGGAGCAGGGAGTCGGTGTCGCAGATTGCTGCCATGTCGACGTCGGGGTGGGCGCCGAGTATCGCGCAGTGCGACATTCCCATCTTGCCAAGGCCTATGATTGCCGTCTTTATCATGGTATATGTTGTGCTTCGTTTTGTTTTTTTAACGTTGGAGCGGGGGTGTTTATTATATTGTGCCGCGAATTTACTGATTTTTTTGAAATTTTCACTTGACGGGGACGATGCGGATGGCTGCGCCGCCGCCGGGGGCTACGTGGATTTTGAGGCGTGTCTTGGAGTCGACGCGGCGCTCGGTGATCTTGTAGCTCTGGGGGTTGGTGGCCCAGTCGGCGTCATCGCCGTCCTGATAGATGGTGGCGATGAATTTCTGTCCCTTGGGGAGGAACGACATGTCGACTGTGGCTGTGCGCTCGCGCTCGTCGGTGATGGTGCCCACATACCAGTCGACGGAGTTCTTGTCCTGGCGTGCCACGGTGATATAGTCGCCGGGCTCGGCCTCAAGGTACACGGAGTTGCTCCAGTCGACGGGCACGTCCTTGATGAACTGGAATGCGTCGGGGAAGCGACGGTAGTTCTCGGGCAGGTCGGAAGCCATCTGCAGGGGTGAGGGCATCGTCAGGTAGAGGGCGAGCTGGCGGGCGAGGGTGGTGCCGGCGTGGCTGGTCTTCCCTTCGCCATAGTAGCTGAGGTCGGTCTGGAACAGGCCGGGGGTGTAGTCCATGGGGCCGCCTTTGAGTCGGGTGAACGGGAGGATGGTGGTGTGTTCGGGGGCGTTGCCTCCCATCGACTCCCATTCGCCGCCGCGGGCCGACTCCTGGGCTATCCAGTTGGGCCATGTGCGGGCCAGGCCGGTGGGGCGCACTGCCTCGTGTGAGTTGACCATGATGCCGTAGTCGGCGGCGCGCTGGGCCACGTGGAGGTAGTGGTCGACCATCCACTGCGATGAGTGGTACTCGCTGCGGGGTATGATATGGCCTACGTAGCCTGTTTTGACGGCGTCGTAGCCGTGGTCCTTCATGTATTGGAAGGCGCGGTCGAGCTGGCGCTCATAGTCGGCGGCGTTGGCTGCTGTCTCATGGTGCATGATTAGCTTCACGCCCTTGTCGGCTGCGTATTTTGTGAGGTAGTCGATGTCGAAGTCGGGATATGGCTTGTCGAAGAGGAACTGGCGGTTTTTGACGTATCCGCCCCAGTCTTCCCAGCCTTCGTTCCAACCCTCGACGAGCACGCTGGGTATGCCCGACTCAGCTGCGAAGTCGATGTAGCGCTTCACGTTCTCGGTGTTGGCGGGATGGCGTCCGTTGGGGGGGAGCTTGGAGTAGTCGGTCACGCCGGGCTTGGCGTTGTATTTGTCGGAGTAGGCCCAAGTCTTTTCGCTCCCGGTGAACATCTCCCACCATACGCCGATGAATTTGCGGGGTATGATCCACGATGTGTCCTCGATCTTCGATGGCTCGTTGAGGTTATAGATGAGCTGCGATGCGAGGATGTCGCGTGCGTCGTCGCTGATGATCAGTGTGCGCCAGGGGGTGTTGAACGGGGCCTGCAGATAGGCGCTAACGCCGAGCTTGTCGGGAGTGAGGTGGGCGCTGAGCTGCTTGTTGGCTGGGTCGGCGTCGAGCGCCATCGCAGGGTAGCCCACGAGGGCTGCCTCATGGATGTTGACGTAGACGGGATTTTTAGGGTCAGTGCCTTTGAGCATCACGGGGGTCTGTACGGCCAGGCCTTCGATGGTCGTCGACTCGGTGTGGAGGCCTGACTTGAGGTTCTCGGCGAGCTGCGAGAATGGCGTGGTCACGTAGGCGCGTTCGTCGGTGTCGTAGTCGCCGGGGATGCAGTAGAATGTATAGTCGTCGGTGAGGTTAAACTCGGTGGCCTCGTCCATCAGCGTCAGGTAGTTGATGGCGGGCTGCTCGGGGAGCTCGTAGCGGAATCCCACGCCGTCGTCGAACACGCGGACGCGCACGTCGACCTGCGGCGACTTCTCATCCTTCCCCTTGAACTGGGCGAGCATCTCGTTGTAGTGGTTGCGCACGTTGGCGTATTCGCCCCATACGGGCTGCCAAGTTTCGTCGAACTCCACCACGGGGGTTGAGGTCATGGTGAAGCCTTGGGTCATGTCGGCCTCTTTGGCGGTGAGTCCCAGACGGCTGTCGGCAACGATTGTGCGGCCGTCGAATTGTACGGAATAGACAGGCGCCCCCTGCGCGTCGACATCCACGTCGACAGTGATACGGCCATTGGGGGATGATACGCGTGAGGAAGCTGCCACGCTCATGGCCAGCAGGAGGGATAAAACTGTAATTGCGGTTTTCATCAATGAAAGGGTATAAAAATTTAACACAGTGTTGTCAGCCATAAAGGTACTCATTATTTGCTAATAATCGGGGATTATTCAAAAAAAATATTATGCCTTCGCGGGGGCCAGAGGTTGCTCAGACGCTCGGAGTACACCAGTCCCGGGAAATTGATCGGCGTTTTTTGCGAATTTGTAGTAGATTTTCGCATTTAATTTAAAAAACGTATATTTGCGGTTACGTTTGAACCAAGCCTCGGCGCCCGGCGTTGTGTGCTTGTACAGTAAATAATTGTCAAAAAAGAGAATATACCCTAACATCACAACATGAACAAATCGCTACACATACTATGCGCGGCGGCCTTCGCGATTTCCGCTTTCGCCATGTCGGCCGCAATTCCGGCGGGATATTACCGCACTCTTAACGGCAAGTCAGGGGTCGACCTAAAGACGGCGGCAAGTGAGCTGGTCTACAACCACACCCAGTTGGGCTACTCCGCCCTCTCGACCCACTTCCTCAAAACCGACGTTTACCCCGTGGGCGATCCCAAATATGGCCAGTGGTGGGATATGTACGGCAATATCCCCCTGTACACCCCCTCATTCTCAGGACTCAACCGCGAGCACTCCTTCCCCAAATCATGGTGGGGCGGCGGCTCCGACACTCCGGCTTATACCGACATCAACCACCTGTATCCCGCCGAAGCCCAGGCCAACCAGGCTAAGAGCAACTGGCCCCTTGGCGAGGTGTACAGCGCCAACCAGTACGACAACGGTATATCGAAGGTGGGCACAGCCGTGACCGGTCAAGGTGGCGGAGCACGCTACGTGTTTGAGCCGTCCGATGAGTACAAGGGTGACTTCGCCCGCACCTACTTCTATATGGTCACCTGCTACCAGAACCTCACCTGGGCCTCCAATTACAGCTGGATGCTCCAGCAGAACACTTATCCCACCCTCTCAAAGTGGGCCATCGACCTGCTGCTCAAATGGCACCGTGCCGACCCCGTGAGCCAGAAGGAGCTTGACCGCAATGAGGCCGTATATCTGCTGCAGTCAAACCGCAACCCCTTCATCGACTACCCAATACTCGCAGAGTACATCTGGGGTAACCGTATGGGTGAGGACTTCTCCACCGCCGTTGACCCCAATCCCGGCGAACCAAACTTGATCACCCCTACCCAGGGGATGTCGCTCGACTTCGGACAGGTGGCGATAGGCTCCGAAACCACCGCACGCCTCTTCTTCAGCGGACAAAACCTAACCGGCGCCTTTGAGCTGACCATCAGCCGAGGCGACAATGGGATGTTCTCACTCTCCGACGTGACAATCAATGCTGACTATGTGAACTCCCCCGAAGGATATTGGACCACAATCACTTACCGCCCCACCACCCTGGGCGAACACTCGTCGATGCTCTTCGTGCAGGATGGGGGCATCTCAGGCTCACGCCGCATCGAGCTTAAGGGTGAGTGCCTCGAAGTGCCCACTCTTACTACCCTCACCGCCACCGAGGCTACCGACATCACCTCTGACTCATACGTGGCCAACTGGCAGGCCTCAACCGATGATGTAGTCGACTACTACGTGGTGACCCGCACCCACTACCTCAACGGCGAGTCATCGGTGGAGGAACTCGTAGCGGAGAGCAATTCGCTCGAAATCACCGATGTGGTCGGCCCCGAGAGCTACTATGTGCAGTCGGTGCGCTTGGGCTATCGCTCCAATCCGTCAAATGTGATCTATGTGGAGCCCGCGGGCGTGACCCAGCTCTTCGCCGAACAGCCCTTCGGTACAGCTTATGAGCCTGGCGGCGTGAGATTTGTATGCGGCACCGAAATCTACAATGTGAGCATATACGACATGACAGGGCGTGAAATCATGCTCCTCCCCACCGTCACCGACGGCATGAGCATCCAGCTCCCCCGCGGTTGCTACATCATCGCAGCCCCCGGCCAGCGCGCACCCTTCCGTGTGATTGTAAGCGACTAACCATAGTAATCTTATGGCAACATTACGAACAGTGCCGGTGCTACTGCTCACCGGCTATCTCGGCAGCGGTAAGACAACCCTGCTCAACCATATACTCAATGGTAGTCACGGCATCAAGTTTGCCGTGATTGTCAACGACCTCGGCGAGGTCAACATCGACGCCGACCTCATCCAAAAGGGTGGGGTGGTTGGCGGCGGCCAGGCCGACGACCTTGTGGCCCTGCAGAACGGCTGCATCTGCTGCACCCTCAAGATGGACCTGGTCAAGCAGCTGATGGACCTTGTCAACTCAGGCCGCTTCGACTATATCGTGATCGAGGCCAGCGGCATCTGCGAGCCTGCCCCTATAGCCCAGACCATCTGTGCGATACCCCAGATGCTCGGATCCGGTGCCAAGGGAGTGCCGGTGCTCGATTGCATCACCACCGTGGTCGACGCCCTGCGATTGAGGGATGAGTTCAACTGCGGTACATCGCTGTCGCGCCCCGACAAGGATGAAGAGGACATCGAGAACCTGATCATTGAGCAGGTGGAGTTTTGCAACATCATCTTGCTCAACAAGATATCTGAGGTCACCTCAGAAGAGGCCGGAAGGATACGCGCCGTGATACGCGCCCTACAGCCCAAGGCCGAAATCATTGACTGCGACTACTGCGACGCGGCTCTGAGCCGCCTGCTCGACACTCATCTGTTTGACTTCGAGGATGTGGCGACATCGGCTGCCTGGGTTCAGGAGCTCGAAGGACACCACGATGATGACGATGATGATGATGACCGCGATGATCATCACCACCATGAGCATGAGCATGAACACGAACACGGCCATCACCACCATCACCACCATGACGATGAGGGGGAGGCTGAGGAGTATGGCGTGCAGACCATGGTGTACTACCGCCGCCGCCCCTTCGACCTCAACCGATTTGACTACATGCTCGACAAGCAGTGGCCCGCCAACATCATCCGCGCCAAGGGCGTATGCTACTTCAGCTACAATCGCAACATGTCGCTGCTGTTTGAGACCGCTGGCCGCCAAAAAAACATCAGGGAGGCCGGATACTGGTACGCCACTGCCCCCAAGGAGGAGCTTGAGCAATTCCTGGAGCGCGACCCCAACCTGCGCCGCGACTGGGATCCGGAGTATGGTGACCGCATGGTCAAAATCGTAATCATTGGCCAAAACCTTGACCGTCCGGCAATCGAAGCGATGCTCGACGCATGTCTGGCCTAAGACCCTGCGCACTATGATAACATATACTGACAACCTTGTGGAATACTATGCCAATAGTTTCCGCCACAATTGGGACCTGCCCGCGCTCTCTGAGTACGGCGAGAACACCACGCTGACCTATGGCGACTTCGCCCGCCGCATTGCCCGTGTGCACATATTCTATGAGTTGGCCGGGGTGAAGCCCGGCGACAAGGTAGCCCTCGTGGGGAAGAATAATGCCACATGGGTTGCCGTGTTCATGGCCACAATTACTTATGGGGCTATCATAGTGCCTATACTCCAGGATTTTAACCCACAGGATACTCAGCATATCATCAACCACTCCGAGGCGGTGGTGCTCTTCGTCTCGCCCCACATTTGGGAGAATATGGGTCTGGAGGATTTGCCGATGGTGCGCGTGGCCATTTCGCTTGACAACCGCCGCGTGCTTGCCGAGCAGGGTGACAACATGTTCCATGAGAAGATACTGAAAAATCTGACGCGAAAGTTCAAGCGCCGCTATCCTCACGGCTACGCCCGCGAATCCATCAGCTATCATCATAGCGAACCAGACGATACTGCCGTAATCAATTATACATCAGGTACTACGGGCTTCTCGAAGGGTGTGATGCTGACCCATAACAACCTTGCCGGCAATGTGCTGTTTGGTGCGCAGTCGCGGTTACACTATCAAGGCTCGCGCTGTCTGTGCTTCCTCCCCTTGGCTCATGCCTACGGCTGCGCCTTCGACCTGCTCACCCCATTGGCGGTGGGTACGCACGTTACACTATTCGGCCGCACCCCCGCGCCACGCTTGCTGGTAAAAGCGCTGTCGGAAGTTCGGCCCAACTTGGTGCTGTGCGTCCCCTTGGTGCTCGAAAAGATTTACCGCAAGCAGATTGTGCCGATGCTCTCAAAGCGCACTATACGTTGGGTGCTGGCCATACCGATGCTCGACACGGCGATCTACGCCAAGATACGCCGTAAGCTGGTGGAGGCATTCGGCGGTGAGTTTGAGGAGGTGATTGTGGGAGGCGCTCCACTCAATGAGGAGGTGGAGCAGTTCCTCGCCACCATCAAATTCCCCTTCACCGTGGGCTACGGCATGACCGAGTGCGGCCCTCTGATCAGCTACACCCCCTGGCGGCAGTTCATCCCTACCAGTTCGGGCCATGTGCTCCCCAATATGGAAGTTAAGGTCAATAGCGACGATCCCCGGAATATCCCCGGCGAGATCTGCGTGCGTGGCCAGAATGTGATGAAAGGATACTTCAAGAACCCCGATGCCACAGAGGCGGTGCTCGATGAGGATGGCTGGCTGCGCACAGGCGATATGGGCACCGTGGTCGACGGCACGATATTCATCCGAGGACGCTATAAGACCATGATTCTGACCGCCAGCGGCCAAAACATCTATCCAGAGGAAATCGAAGCTAAACTCAACAATATGCCCTACGTTGCCGAGGGCCTCGTGGTGGAACGCGGCAATGGACTCAACGCCATGGTCTACCCTGACTATGAGGCGGTCGACGCCGACCACATACTTCCTCAGGATCTCCCCAAAGTGATGGAGCAGGTGCGACTCGACCTCAACAAGATAGTGGCGCCCTACGAACAAATACAGCGCATACAGTTGATACCCAATGAGTTTGAAAAGACTCCAAAGAAGTCAATCAAGCGATACCTGTATAGTCAATAAATCGGCTTAAAATTCGTTATTAAGATATAATACTAATCAAATGCCTCAACCCAAGAGATATGTAGTCACCGGCGGTGCCGGATTTATCGGAGCCAACTTCGTCAAATACCTGCTCCGCACCCCCGGGCTGGTCGAACATCTTACCATAATCGATGCGCTCACCTACGCGGGCAACCTGCTGACAATAAAGGAGGAATTGGCCGATCCCAGAGTGACTTTCGCCAAGGTCGACATCACCGACTTCGACACTGTGAAGCGCATTGTGGCTGAGGCAAATCCCGATTTCATTGTCAACTTCGCCGCGGAGAGCCACGTGGACCGCTCAATCACCAATCCGCGAGTGTTTCTCGAAACCAATATCATCGGCACTCAGTCGATGCTCGAGGCTGCAAAAGCGCTCTGGCGACAACCCGACGGCACGTATCCCCAAGGTAAGAAATATCTGCAAATCAGCACCGACGAGGTGTACGGTTCGTTGCCCAAGGAGTATGACCAGGCTCAGCCACTGGTGCTTGACGAAGCCGTGGAGCGGGTAGTGGAAGGGCGCGACGATCTACACACCTACGGCTCGAACTGTTTCACTGAGACCTCACCACTGCAACCACGCTCACCCTATTCGGCCTCAAAAACCAGCGCCGACCTTATCACCCTCGCTTACGGCGAGACCTACGGCTTGCCGGTCAACATCACCCGCTGCAGCAACAACTACGGGCCGTATCACTTCCCTGAAAAGCTGATACCGCTGATGATCAAGAACTTGCTTGAGGGTAAAAACCTGCCTGTCTATGGGCGCGGCGAGAATGTGCGCGACTGGCTGTATGTCGACGACCATTGCCGTGCAATCGACCTGGTGTTACGCCGCGGACGTGTTGGCGAGGTCTACAATATCGGCGGCTTCAACGAGTCGCGCAACATCGACATCGTGCGCCTTATCATCGAAGGAGTGGCCCGACGCATGGCCGAACACCCCGAATACCGCTCGCTGCTCGCCGACCCATCCCTCCCGATCGATGAGTCGCGCATCACTTACGTAACCGACCGCCCCGGCCACGACATGCGCTATGCCATCGACCCCACAAAGATAGCCACCGAGCTGGGATGGTATCCCTCAACCCCATTTACCCGCGGCATCCAGCTCACCATCGACTGGTACCTCGACCATCACGACTGGGTCGACTCCGTAACCTCGGGCGACTACCAGCGATACTACGACGAGATGTACTCCAATCGCGAACAGAAATTCTGACATCCAATGAAAGGCATTGTGCTCGCCGGAGGCTCCGGCACCCGGCTGTATCCCATCACCAAGGGCATCTCAAAGCAGCTTATCCCCGTCTACGATAAGCCGATGATATTCTACCCGATATCGGTGTTGATGCTCTGCGGCATCCGCGAGATACTCATCATATCCACACCCGACGATCTGCCGATGTTCCGCCGCCTGTTGGGGGATGGCCACAAGATCGGTGTCAACTTTGAATACGCTGAACAGCCCCGCCCTGAAGGATTGGCGCAGGCTTTCATAATCGGTCGCGAATTCATCGGCGACGAAGATGTGTGCATGGTGCTTGGCGACAATATCTTTTATGGCCAGGGATTTACGGCGATGCTCAACGATGCCAAAGCCACAGCCGCACAACTTGGCGAAGCCACGGTATTCGCTTACCCCGTGCAGGATCCTCACCGCTATGGCGTGGTGCAGCTCGACGACTCTGGGCATGCTGTCAGCATCGAGGAGAAGCCAGCTCAACCCAAGTCAAACTTAGCCGTAGTCGGTCTCTACTTCTATCCCAACGATGTTGTTGACAAAGCATTGCAGGTGAAACCATCGGCTCGCGGCGAGCTCGAAATCACTAGCCTCAACGAGATGTACATGGACGAAGGCCGGCTGGCTGTAAAGCAGTTTGGCCGCGGTTTCGCCTGGCTCGACACCGGCACCATCGACTCGCTGATGGAGGCGTCGAGCTTCATCGAGGCCATACAGAAGCGCCAGGGATTTCAGGTGGCGTCGCTCGAGGAGGTGGCTTACCGCCGCGGTTTTATCACTGCCCGACAACTCAAAGAGTTAGCCGCTCCGATGCTAAATAATGCCTACGGCCAATACCTAAACCGCCTTGCTGACCATGCAATCGACTGATCCACAACTCATAGAGCTGCCGAAGATTACCGACCTGCGAGGTAATCTGTCGTTTATTGAGCCTCCGAAGTCGGTGCCGTTCGACATAGCCCGCTGCTATTGGGTGTACGACGTTCCTTCGGGACTGTCGCGCGACGGTCACGCCTATTACACCTCATGGGAGCTGATTGTGGCCCTCAACGGTGCCTTCGATGTGGAGGTTGACGACGGACATCGCGTCTCCGCCTTCCGACTGCGACGCCCAAACCAGGGGCTGCTCGTGCCTCCGATGCATTGGCGCACTATCGAGAACTTTACCACCAATGGAGTCGCTTTAGTCTTAGCCTCAACGCTCTATGACCAAGATGATTATATACTTGACTACAGCAAATTCAAGAGATAGATGACTGATCAAGCACATAATATCAGCGCAACAGACGCACATCATTCGTCGAGGCTCGACGATTGCCGCGTGTTGACCCTCGACCGGCACTACGACCCGCGAGGGTCGCTCACGGCTGTGCAAAACGATGACAATCTGCCGTTCGCCATCAAACGCGTGTTCTATCTCTTCGATATCCCCGGTGGCACTGAGCGCGGCGGACATTCTCATCGTCAGCTCCACCAGCTGTTGGTGGCTGTTTCGGGCAGCTTCACTGTCACACTCACCGACGGTGTGGAGACTCGCCGTGTCACCCTCAACCGCCCTTACCTCGGCCTGTACATACCTCCGGGCGTGTGGAACACTATGGACGATTTCGCCTCCGGTTCGATATGTCTCGTACTTGCCTCCGACATCTATGAGGAGGAGGACTATGTGCGCGACTATCAAGAATTTCTGCAACTCACCAACCATAAGCGACTGCTATGACACCTCGATACCCTTTCCTTAACTTAGCCACCGTCAATGCCCTATATATGCCTGAAATCCAGCGTGCGGTAAGTCGCGTAGTGGAGTCAGGATGGTATATCGGGGGGTCTGAGGTGGAGGCTTTTGAGGAGGAGTTAGGGTCGATGATTGGTGTTAGTCACACTATCGGCGTGAGTAACGGTCTTGACGCTTTGCGCCTGATACTCAGGGGGTACATCGAGCTTGGGCGCTTGAAGCCGGGTGATGAGGTGATAGTCAACGCCAACACTTATATAGCTTCGGTTTTGGCAATAACCGACTGCGGAATGCGGCCGGTGCTCGCCGAACCTTCACCCCTGACGGCCAACCTGACCGCCGATACCATCAAGGCGGCCCTAAGCCACTCCAATGCTAAAGCTGTGATGCTCGTCCACCTCTATGGCCGTGTGGCATGGGATGAGGAGATAGCCGGAGTTGTGGCCGACAATGGTTTGCTCGTTGTGGAGGATGTGGCTCAGGCTATCGGCGCGCGCTATTATGGACCCAAGGGTGAGGTGATGGCCGGTGCTATCGGTAACGCCGGAGGTTTCAGCTTCTATCCCACAAAAAACATCGGAGCGATGGGCGATGCCGGAGCTGTGACTACCAACGATGACGACCTTGCCCGCGTGGTCAGGGCGCTCCGTAACTATGGCTCTGATCGGCGTTACCATAACATCTACGCCGGACTCAACTGCCGACTTGACCCCATCCAGGCCGCAATCCTTAGGGTGAAGCTCCCTCACACTGACGAAGAGAGCGCACGCCGCCGTGCTGTGGCCGCGGTGTACGACCGTGAGATTAACACACTGGCGGTGGTAAAGCCTGAGTTTGTCGACGACTACTCGATGGTGTGGCATCAGTATACAGTGCTGGTTGAGGACCGCGAGCGTTTCCGTAAATATCTCTCTGACAATGGCGTGCAGACCGATGTCAATTACCCACAGGCCGTGCACGAGCAGCCATGTTATCAAGGGATGGCACCGGTTGGCTCACTCCCGGTGGCTGAGAATTATTGCCGACGGGTGGTGTCACTCCCCATTTCGAGCTGCACTACACCCGAGGATGCGGCGCAGATAGCCCTAATAATCAACCGTTACCAATAGATTATAGCTGCAAACGACAGCAGCCAAAGCGCGATGTCGAGTTGCAGCAAGTAGTCGTGCATAAGCGCCCGTGTAGGGCTGCCGCCACAGTTGTGTCTGATTGTCAGGCGAATATATCTCAACAGTCCTAATAGGACGAATATCGCCGTAATATATACATAGTGCGATTGAAACCTAATCATAACTTCCTCTGACACAGTGTACAGCAGATAACAAGCGAAGGTGATGCCACCCACTGCACGTATCACCCGATCGAGCGCAGTGATGCTGTAGCGGTCGATATTAGGTCGCATTTTTTCGCCGGTAGTCGCATAAATCGCCACATCATCGCGCCGCTTCGCCAGGGCTAAAAATAGCGCTAACAGAAAGGTCATTACGATAATCCAGACGGAAAGCCTGATGTCGGTGCCGACACCTCCGGCACATACCCGCAGCACATACCCTAATGAAAGTATCACCACATCCAACACCGCAATGCGCTTGGCTCCAAAGCAATAGGCTAAATTCATGAGCATGTATGCGCAAATGATACCCAACACTTCCGCAGGATGGTAGATATTGCTGAGCAAACATACCGGCACCGCGGAGGCAGCAAGTACTGCGGCGATAAGATACCCCTGGATTGGGGTGATTTTGCCGGATGCTATCGGGCGATGCCGCTTCACAGGGTGCCTGCGGTCGAGTTCGGCGTCACGTGCGTCGTTGATGCTATACACGCTCGACGATATCAGGCAGAATGCAGCGAAAACCCACAGAGCGTCAACGACTTTCGCTCCGTCGAGCATCGAGCCGTTGAAGAACAATGGCATAAACACAAAAACATTCTTCACCCATTGCATAGGGCGAAGCAGACTTATTATGTCGGTTAAATGCAACATTACCTTTGCGCGGTTATTGGTGCAAAGGTAATGAAAATATTTGACGTATGTGTGTAAGTGCGTTATTTCGTGTTGCGGAGCACGTCGAGTGCCTCATCATATTTAGGTTCGGTGGTGATTTCCGGGGCGAGGTCGCTGTAGATCACGTTGCGCTCCTCGTCGAGCACGATCACGGCGCGGGCCAGCAGTCCGGCCAATGGGCCGTCGACTATCTGCAGACCATATTTCTGGCCGAACATCGGGGAGCGGAATGCTGATGCCACGGTCACACCCTCGATACCCTCGGCGGTGCAGAAGCGGGCGGCGGCGAAGGGAAGGTCCATCGATACGCATAGTACCACGGTGTTTTCCAATCCGGCGGCCTCTTGGTTGAAGCGGCGCACTGAGGCTGCGCAAACTGCGGTGTCGAGGCTCGGGAAGATGCTGAGCACCACGCGCTTGCCGCGGTAGTCGGAGCAGTGCACTTCGCTCAGGTCTGGTTTTACCAGTGTGTAACAGGGAGCTTTCTCTCCCATGCGGGGGGTGGTGCCGTAAGTGTGGCAGGCTTTGCCTTGCAGATAGATGGTTTCCATATATTTTGAGTTTTGAGAGTTTTGAAGTTTTTAAGGAGCTTAAGGAGCCTAAGGACTTTAACAACTCATTTGAGTAGTGCTGTCTTTTGTGTAACGTCGGAGGGGAGTGAATTGTTGAACCCAGTAATCACTTCTCTTACCATTCCCCCTGTGTCGACAATCACTGTCACGGGTGTGTCGCTCACGCCGCAGTCGCGGGGGGCTAAGGTGTCGCTTGGGGTAGTGGGTTGCTGGGTGAGGGTGATGGTGTAATCTACCAGCTCGCTAAAGGCCGGCATTGTCACTTGGTAGGCCACGTTGGCGCTGTAGCCGGCCAGGCGGTCAAGGCCCTCCACAATGCTTTCAATCCCCTGAGCACCGATGCTCAGGGGGGGCTGCATTGCTAACAATAACATTAATGTTGTCCCTCTCATTGATATATCAGTGATGAAATAGTTGAGTAATTCTATAACATCAGTCCGGTCATTTAGGTTCACAAAAAAATCGGCGCCGGAGCGTCGATTTTTTTGTGAGGGGTCGATTTCCCTCGATTTCTCTCGAATTAAGTCGAATTAAGTCGATTTAAGTCGGTGGCGGTCGATTTAGGTCGGGCTTTCAATAGCCGAAGATATCCTCCTGGGTGAGCTGCACCACGCGGCCGCGCTTGCCCAGCGAGTCGAGGTCGAGGTCCTCAACACGGCCGAGGATGGCGATATTGTAGGTGCGGCCCTTAACATATTTCTGCTGGAAGTCAACCACATCGTCGAGGGTCAGGCCGGGGAGGGCTTCGAAAAGGTCCTTGCGGTCGTCGGTGGTTTCGCCGAGGTCCTGGGCTCTGATGTAGGTCCAGGCCACGTCGTCCTTGATGATACGCTCGGTGCGCAGGCGCGAGTCGAGACCTTCCTTAGCGAGGTTGAATGCGTTCTCGCTCCGGGGCATGTTCTCGATGATTTCGTCGAAGCCGTCGAGGGCGTTGTCGAGCTTATCGTTTTGGGTGGCGATGTAGGTGAAGTAGGAGTATGTATTGTCCTTATACGAGGGTGACGACATCACGGCTGCTGCCGAGTAGGCCAGAGAGCGGGCCTCGCGCATCTCCTGGAACACGATTGAGTTCATGCCGCCTCCGAAGTACTCGTTGTAGAGGGCGAGGGTAGGTTCGATAGTGGGGTCAAACTTCTTGCCGTCGCTCGTGGTCTGGCTCATGTAGAGCTGGTTGGCATCGTAGGGAGTGATGAATACGGTGGTCTCGGTGGGTTGCACCGCGAGCCACTGCTTGCGTGCGGGGGCCGGGGTGAGCTTTTTGGGCACGCGGTGCAGCTTGTCGAGGTTGGCGGTGAGCTCCTGCTCCGACATCGGTCCGTAGTAGATGATGCGGTGGTCCATCGAGTTCATCTTCGACAGCAGGTCGGTCAGATGCTTGGGGTCGAGGGCGCGCAGCTCGTCGTTGGTGACGGTGTTCTCCTTGATCAGCTCGGGGCCGTAAGTGGCATAGCGGCGCAGGGCTGAGAAGTTCTGAATCTGGTTTTTCTTGGCGTTGTCGCGGCCTTTGATGGTGCGGTCCACAAGGGCTGACCATGAGTCGGCGTTGGGTACGGCGTTGGCCATCACGTCCTCTACGAGCTTAAGTGCCTCGGGCATGTTTTCCGACAGGCCGGAGATTACCACGGATGAGCGGTTGCCGCCCACCGACAGGTAGTAGTTGCAGGCGATTTCGTAAAATTTCTTGGCCAGGTCCTCGGCGGTCATGTCCTTGGTGCCGAGCAGGGGAAAGTATGAGCCGAGCTGGCCCAGGTTCTTGTCCCAGTTGCTTGTGCCGAAGTCGTAGACGAAGATGAGTTGGAATATGTCGTTGGTTTCGTTCTTCTTGTAGAGCACGGGTATCTTGCCGCCGTTGCTTGTGATTTTGGTCAGATCCTTGTCGAAGTCGAGGAACACCGGCTCGATGGGCTTGGTGCGCATCGACATGAAGTTGTCGAGCCAGGCCGAGGTGGTGTCGCGGTTGACGGCGATGGGTGTGATGGGCTGCTTGGCGATCTTCAGCTCGTTGGGGTCTTTGCCCTGGAGCTTGTAGACGGCCAGGTAGTTGTCGTCGCGGAGGTATTTGTTGGCGAAGTCCACGATGTCCTTCTTGGTCAGGCGAGCCTGGGTGGCGAGGTTGCGGTTGACGTAGTCGATGGGCTTATTATATAGGTATGCCTGCTCCATGAGGCTGACACGGCCTCTGTTGGTTTCGATGATGTTTTCGAGCGCCAGCTTGGTGTTGTTGATGGAGGCTTCGATCAGCGACTCGTCGAAGTCGCCGTTGCGCAACTTGGCGAGCTCGCCGAGGATCAGGTCGCGCACCTCGTCGAGGGTCTGACCCTCCTTCGGTGAACCTTGGATCAGGTAGGCTGTACGGTCGGAAAGGTCCCATGTGCCGGCGTCTACACCCTGAGTGAGCTGCTTCTTGTTGAGGTCGAGGTCAATCAGGCCGGCCTTGCCATTGTTGAGCATGGCGTCGACAATCTTAAGCACGGGTATCGCAGGGTCGTTGGTGCCGGGGAATGGCCAAGCAAGTATCAGTGCTTCAGCTTCCTGGCCGTACACTTCCACCTTTTTGGGCTCAGTGATAGGTGTCTCGGTGGTTACGGGGAGTACAGGCAGGTTGGGGTTGGGCTTGAGGTGCCCGAAGTACTTGGTGATGATGTCGACAGCGTTGTCAGGGTCGAAGTCGCCCGACATCAGTATGGCGAAGTTGTTGGGCACATACCACTGCTTGTGGTAGTTCTTGATGTTGGTGATTGAGGGGTTCTTCAGGTGCTGCTGGTGTCCGAGCACGGTCCACTGCCCATAGGGGTGGTTGGGGAAGAGGCCGGCGAGCATGGCCTCGGTCATCTTGCGCGAGTCCTTGGTCATCGACATGTTCTTCTCCTCATAGATGGTCTCAAGCTCGGTGTGGAAGCCGCGGAGCACGGGCTTCTCGAAGCGGTTGGCCTGCACCATGGCCCAGCGCTCAAGCTCGTTTGAGGGTATGTCCTCTACGTAGCATGTGTAGTCCTGGCTGGTGTATGCGTTGGTGCCGTTGGCGCCGATTGAGGTCATCAGCTTGTCGTACTCGTTGGGGATGGCGATGGTCGAGGCAATATAAGATATTGAGTCAATCTGGTGGTAGAGGTCGGCGCGGGCTACCGAGTCGGTGGTGTTGCGGTACACCTCGAAGAGGCTCTCGATCTGGTCGAGCAGGGGCTTCTCGCGGGCGTAGTCGGTGGTGCCGAAATCCTCCGTGCCCTTAAACATCATGTGCTCGAAGTAGTGGGCCAGGCCGGTGGTCTCCGGCGGGTCGTTCTTCGAACCGACGCGCACTGCTATGTTGGTTTGGATGCGGGGCTGATCCTTGTTGACGCTCATGTACACCTTCAGGCCGTTGGGCAGGGTGTAGACAAGGGTCTTCATCGGGTCGTCGGGCGTCGTCTCGTAGTCGTACTTGTAGGCATGGGCCATGGCCGGCACCATCATCGCTGCCGCCAGAGCCCACAGAGGCATAATGCGTAACTTTTTCATAAATACTATTTGATTAGTGATAAATTTTGTCACCAAAGGTACAGTTTTTTGTAGCTCCGAAAGTACGACACAGCTTGATTTTTAATTTTTTTAACCAAAATATGTTATTATTGCTAAAAAATCGCTATCTTTGCGCCGTCAGAATGAACAAAAATAGCGATTTCCACCATTAAAATTAATGAAGCACGCTTACACCCGGAGGGGTTGACGGCAGCTTCGATGTCTAACAAACGTAATAAACACTCAGAATTATGAACACAAAAGAAATTGGTGCTTGGGCAGGTTTGGTTTGGAACGCCCTCAACGAAGCAGACACACTTGGTGTAAAGCAACTTAAGAAAATCACTAAGCTGAAAGACAAAGAGGTTTACGCCGCCATCGGCTGGCTCGCTCGCGAAGACAAGCTCAACATCGTTGAGGATGTCGACAACAAGGACTACCTCATCCAGCTCGTGTAGGGTTGCTAATCCCTGATTCTACAACACAGCATCGCCCGGCCTGCTCCCAGACCGGGCGATGTAGTGCTTTTTGTTGCGGTTGAGAGGAAATATTTGTAATTTCGTGGCGAGAAATTTTGCAGACCATGGTTGATTTCAGCAAAGATGTGGGCCAGGCCGTCGAGTGCATGCGCTGCGGCGGTGTGATACTCTACCCCACTGACACGGTGTGGGGCCTGGGGTGCGACTCCACTTGCGCCCGGGCTGTGGAGCGCATCTACAGCATCAAGCGGCGCGCCGACAGCAAGGCCATGATCACCCTGGTCGACTCCATCGCCATGCTCGAGCGAGTGGTGGGCGAGATACCCGACGCCGCCGAGCAGTTGCTCGAAGTGGCTGTCAACCCCATGACTATCATCTACGACCATGCCCAAGGGCTAACGCCGGCGCTCGTTGGCGCCGACGGCTCGGCCGGTATACGCATCACCTCGGAGCGCTATTCCCGCGAGCTCTGCCGACGCCTGCGTCGACCCGTGGTGTCGACATCGGCCAACATCAGCGGCGAGCCAACTGCCCCTTTCTTTGCCCAAATTTCACAAGAGATAGTCGATGCCGTCGACTATGTGGCCTCATATCGGCGTGACGACACCACGCCCCACCGCCCCTCGTCGGTGATCAAGGTGGGCGACGACAACACCGTTAAAATACTACGACCTTGACCCCAGAGCAGCCACATACCCACATCGTGAGCTCACCCTACCAGGGGTGGTTCGCCCGACTGTTGCAGTGGCGCGAGCGTCACATCAAGGAGCGCACCTTTGTGCTGATACTTTCGCTCCTTGTGGGTCTGGCCTGCGGTTTGGCGGCATTAGTGCTCAAATGGCTCATCCACACCATCCAACGAGGGGCCACGGCCTATATGTCGATCAACACCGGCAACTGGCTCTTCTTCGTCCTGCCGGTGGTGGGCATCATCATCACATCTTTTTATGTGAAGTATTTCGTTAAGGATAACATATCGCACGGTGTCACCCGCGTGCTCTATGCTATCTCGCAGAACAAGAGCCGCCTCAAGCGCCACAACATGTACACCTCGGTGGTCGCCTCAGCGATCACGATCGGTATGGGTGGTTCGGTCGGAGCCGAGGGCCCGATAGTCCACACCGGTGCAGCCATCGGCTCCAACTTAGGCCAGCTCTTCCGCATGCCTCCGAGGGTGTTGATGATGCTCGTCGGTTGTGGCGCCGCGGCCGGTATCGCCGGCATATTCAAGGCTCCGATCGCGGGTATGCTGTTCACCTTGGAGGTGCTGATGCTCGACCTCACCACCGTGAGCGTGATGCCCCTGCTCATCGCTTCAATCACCAGTGCCACAATAGCTTATGTCTACACTGGCTACGATTTTGAATTCTTCTTCGCCCAGAGTGAGCCTTTCGTCACGGCCCGCATACCGTTTGTCATCGTCCTCGGCCTCTTCTGCGGCTTCGTGTCGCTCTACTTCACCAAGGTGATGAACATGATGGAGAACTTCTTTAAGCGCCGCCTTCACAACCGCCTGCAACGACTCCTGGTGGGTGGCTCGATTTTGGCCATGCTCATCTACCTCTTCCCGCCGCTCTATGGCGAGGGTTACGGTTCGATCGTGGAGCTGCTCCGCGGCGATCCCTCGGCAATAGCCAACGGTTCGATATTCTACAACGACCGCCAGTCGGTGCTGTTTATACTGCTATTTATCGGCGCTATCATCCTCACCAAGGCGTTCGCCACCTCGGCCACCAACGGCGGTGGAGGCGTGGGTGGTACGTTCGCCCCCTCGCTCTATGTAGGGTGCATGGCCGGCTTCTTCTTCGCCTATCTGTGCAACAACATCGGCCTTGGCTTGACCCTGTCGACCAAAAACTTCGCCCTGATGGGTATGGCCGGGGTGATGGCCGGAGTGATGCACGCACCCCTGATGGGCATCTTCCTCACGGCCGAGCTCACCGGAGGCTACGACCTGTTCCTGCCGCTGCTCATCGTGTCGACAATCAGCTACGGCACCATCAAATTCTTTGAGCCATACAGCATCTACACCATGCGTCTGGCCCAGCGCGGCGAGCTCCTAACCCACCACAAGGACAAGGCAGTTCTCACCCTGCTTAAGACCGATGCCGTGATCGAGACCGACTTCAAGCCCGTAAGCCCCGACATGGACCTCAAGCAGATGGTCGACGTCATAGCCCAGTCAAACCGCAACCTTTTCCCCGTGCTCGGCCCCCAGGGTGAGCTGCTCGGCGTGGTGCTCCTCGACGAGATACGCAACATCATGTTCCGCCCCGACCTCTATAAGCGCATCCACGTCAACAAATTCATGAGCGCTGTGCCCGCCCGCATCAAGGTCGACGACCCGATGGACCGCGTGATGCGCACCTTCGACGAAACCGGCGCGTGGAACCTCCCCGTGGTCGACAACCTGGGCCGCTACATCGGCTTCGTCTCCAAATCCAAGATCTTTAACTCCTACCGCCGCGTCCTCCGCCACTACTCCGACGATTAACCGGCAACAATGTCGTCATAAACAAACAAGGACGGGGAGGAGCGTCCGCGGCCCCGGCAGCCGCCCCCGCACCGTAGGTAGGTGTAACCCCAACCGAGGCGAAGCGGAGGGTGGGGTTGCTCTAATCTTCGGCGCTCCGCGCCTTTGCTTAGAAAGCCCCTTGACCCGAAAATTTTTTGAATAGTATTGGCTACAAGTTCACCTTGTTGTCTCCTTCAGGAAAATAAGGATTTATGGACAAATTTTAAAAAAATGCAACAAGATGTGAAGATTTGGTTACAATTTGCTCGGCGTATGCGTGATAATATGAAAATAGCAGTATATTTGACCCCATGTCTGATAAAGGGTATACTAAATCATTATTAATCACTTTCATATTTCACTTCTAAGGCGAAAAAGTTATGAAAAAATTTTACACATTAGTCTGTGCAGTTGCTGCTATGGTAGGCTTCTCTACCCAGTCAGCCTCTGCTGAGAAGGTGCTTGCCAGCGAGTACCAAGCCACTCCGCAAGTTTCCTTGAGTCAATCAATCAAAGATGTTGCCACCATCGCAACTGCCTCAACCCAAACTCGTGCCGACGAGGAGGGTGAATGGGTGAAGGTTAGCACCGGTATCTGGTTCGAAGGCCCCATGGCCGCCCGCTACACCGATGTTGATGAAGGTCAGTGGGATGTGGACATCTACCAGAACGAGGCTCAGCCCGGCGTGATCCGCCTCAACCCCTACGGCGAAGGCACTCCTCTGGCCACGCTTCTTGGCAGCGCCAACACTGTAGACCTTGACATTAATGTTGCTGACCCCACCAAGTGTTACTTCCTCGACTGGGCACCTTGGGGTAACACAAACTTTATGATTGGTAGCATTTGCGCTGAGAATGGCTTCAGTGGCGGTGGCTACGGTACGCTTACCGACGGCGTTGTAGAATTTGCTTCCGGCACTTTCTACTACTACTACAACAAAAATTATTACAGTCATCCCGGCACCATCAAGATTGTCCTCGACAAGGAGACCTACGTTGACTACTCTCTCACCGCTAATGCTTCATTCTGTGGCACTCCTTCTGAGCTTTACATCAACCTCACCAAAGGTGACGGCATCGCTACCGTTAAGGTGATGGCTCTCGAAGGCGAATATCCCATGAATGACAACAACGCTCAGGTGATTGCCTCTTCGGGTATCGATTTCACAAGCTATTGCGGCAAAAATGTAACCCTCGGCCTCGACGGCACCAACCAGTTGTGGTCAGTTCTTTATGTAGGTCTTGACGCCGACGGCGCAATCAAGGCTCAGGGTGCCATCTACCAGTACTCTATCGAGGATGATGCCGCCAATTGGAAATCTCTTGGCGAGGCTACCTTCACCGAAGGCTTCCTCAGCGAGTTCTTCTCCGACGTTGACAGCGAGACTCTGACTTGCGAAATCGAGGAGAATATCAACACCCCCTGTTACTACCGTCTCGTTAACCCCTATGCCGGCAGCCAGTTCGCCGCTAACGAGGAGCACAACCACTACCTCTATATCAACGCCACCGATCCCGAAAAGGTATATGTTGAGCCTTCAGCAATCGGTGCTTACATCAACAAAAACTTCGGCTATGTAGCCGTACAGAGCTGGGGCTACTACCTCGGCGAAGGTACAACGGCTGACAACTACAATGTTTGGGGTACAATGGCTGACGGCGTCATCGCCGTGCCCGCATTCCGCATGCAGCTCTCTGCCTACAATGGCGGTGCATACCTCAATATCACCAGCCTCCCCGTTACCGAAGAAACCGCTAACCCCTTCAAGGTCGTTTTCCCCGCTCTCGCACCTCCCGAGAATGACATCGAAGGCGTGAGCGAGGATGGCGCCGTGGAGCTTAAGGACGGTCAGGAGATCACCCTCACCGCCGGCGAAGGCGAGGACATCTACTTCGCTTGGGAAGAGGTTAAGGCTGAGGAAGATTCCCAGGCTCTCGCTGCCCAGAAGCACATGCCCGCCGACGAGGATTTCGTAATCCTCCCCGCCGAGGCTGAGGGCAAAGTGATCTTCGAGGCTGAGAACGACGGCGACCAGAAGTACCTCCACTACTACGCTAAGAACCCCACCACCGGTGCCAAGAGCCCCATCACCTCAATCCTGATCACCCGCAACGGTTCAACCGGCGTGGAGAACGTTAACGCAGCCAGCGAGGCTCCCGTTGAGTACTTCAACCTCCAGGGTATCCGCATCGACAACCCCGCCGACGGTCAGGTAGTGATCCGCCGCCAGGGCAACACCGTCACCAAGATCGTGAAATGAACCACTCTTAGGATTATAAACCCCATACCGAAAGCCGGCATCCCGCGTGCCGGCTTTCCTTTTGCCATGGGAAGATGTCGTGAAATCTTGGAAGCCCCTGGGACTGTGTCACCGAGCGCAAAGATAGCGTAATGGACTATATCAAAAATCAACATCTCCATCATCTCACAAATACATTTGAGGGTGAGCTGACGATGTTAGGCGTCCCGGCGAATAATTAAATTTAGTTAAAATTTGTGTAGGAGGGGAATTTTGTGTAAATTCGTAGGCGTACTTCAATACTAATGTACCCCTACATATCACTATGAGTTACTTAAAGTTTGATAAGAACCTGATGATTAACCTTGAGCAGTCGCTCCCCAAGGAGATACTGCGCACCAATCAGGCAGGTGCTTATCATTGCACTACGATCGTGGGTTGCAACACCCGCAAGCAGCATGGCTTGTTGGTGATACCCATGCCGGGGCGCGACTACAGGCCCGCTGTGCTCCTCTCGTCGCTTGACGAGACGGTGATACAGCACGGCGCCCCGTTCAACCTGGGCTTGCACCGCTACCAGGGCGGCGTCTACAGCCCCAATGGTCACAAGTATATACGCGAGTTTGACTGTGAGAGTGTGCCGCGAACCACCTACCGCGTGGGTGGCGTGATCCTCACCAAGGAGAAGATCTTCATCTCCAAGGAGAACCGTATCCTCATCCGCTACACGCTCGTTGAGGCCCACTCGCCGACAACCCTCCAGTTCCGCCCGATGCTGGCCTTCCGCGACTCCAATGAGCTGTGTATCGCCAACGATGCCCTCAACACCGAGTGCCGCGGCGTGCCAAATGGCATCAGCTGCTGCCTGTACGAGGGATATCCGACGCTCTACATGCAGCTCAACCGCAAGCCCGAGTGGGTCTATGATCCCCACTGGTACAACGGCCTTGAGTATGTGAAGGATATGGACCGCGGTGTGCCTTACGTCGAGGATCTGTGGGTGCCCGGCTACTTCCAGGTGCCGATCAAGAAGGGTGAGTCGATCATCTTCTCGGCCGGTGTCAGCGAGGTGTCGCCCCGATCCCTTTCGGCTGTGTATCAGCGCGAAATCGAGGGTCGCACATGCCGCACCAGCTTCTACAACTGCCTGAAGAACGCCGCCAAGCAGTTCTACTACTCGGCCCCCGACGGCAACGAGTACATGCTATCTGGCTACCCCTGGGGCAAGGTGTTGGCCCGCAACACCTTCATGTCGCTACCGGGCAACACCTTGGCGATACATCACCGTCAGGATTTCGAAAACATATTCGGCACCGCCATCGCCGCCCTCCGTCGCTACATGGCTACCGGCGAGGTGTCCGACATGATTCACGGCATCGACCTCCCCGACATACCACTGTGGGCGGTGTGGGCTGTGCAGCAGTTCGCCAAGTCGGAAGGGAAGGACGACGCCCGCCGGCTCTATCTCGACACAGTGGCCGACATCCTCGATTGGATCATCGATGACGGTCACCCCAACCTGAGGCTCACCGCCGAAGGGCTGCTCGAGACCGAAGGAGTCTCGTCGCCCGTGTCGTGGATGAACTCCGTGCTCGACGGCCGCCCGGTATTGCCCCGCACAGGCAAGCTCGTAGAATTCAACGCACTGTGGTACAATGCACTGCGCTTCGCAGTCGACCTCGCCGAGGGGCGTGACGACATGGCCGAGCGCGATGCTCGTTGGACCGCCACAGCCGACGAGATGAAGGAGCCGTTTGTGGCCACCTTCCTCAACGAGTCGGGTTACCTCTACGATTACGTCAACGGCAACTACAACGACCTGCAGGTGCGCCCCAACATGGCTATCGCCATCGGCCTTGACTACTCGCCGCTCGACCGCCGTCAGCGCAAAGTGGTGCTTGACGTGGTTACCCGCGAGCTACTAACTCCCAAGGGATTGCGCACACTTTCGCCCAAGAGCTACGGCTATCGCCCGGCCTATGTGGGCTCACCCAGCGAACGCGAGGAGGCCCTGCATCAAGGTCCCGCACGCCCATGGCTGATGGGCTTCTACGCCGAGGCCTACTTGCGCGTGTTCGGCATGAGCGGTGTGGGTTACATCGACCGCATGCTCATCGGCTTCGAGGATGACATGTCGCAAGGATGCATCGGCTCGCTGTCGCAGCTCTACGACGGTAACCCCCCATACGCAGGACGCGGTGCCATCTCCCACGCCACCAATGTGGCCGAAGTGATCCGCACACTCCGCACACTTAAACGTTTTGACCAACCCGTAACTCCCGATCGACAATGAAAGCATTAATGTTTGGGTGGGAGTTCCCCCCTCATATCCTTGGCGGACTGGGCACTGCCAGCTATGGCCTGACCCGGGGCATGGCGTCGCATCCCGGCATGGACATCACCTTTGTCATACCCAAGCCATGGGGCGACGAGGACCGCTCGTTCGCTCAGATCATAGGCGCCTCGCAGGTGCCCGTGGCATGGCGCGACGTCAACCGTGAGCATGTGGAGTCGCGCATCGGCAAGCTGATGGACCCCGACCTCTACTTCCGCCTCCGCGACCATATCTACGCCGACTTCAACTATATGGCTACCAATGACCTGGGATGTATCGAGTTCTCAGGTCGCTACCCTGACAACCTGCTGGAGGAGATCAACAACTACTCCATCATGGCCGGCGTGGTGGCCCGTACCCTTGACTTCGACATCATCCACTCACACGACTGGCTCACTTACCCCGCCGGCATCCACGCTAAACAGGTCACGGGCAAACCGTTGGTAATCCACGTGCACGCCACCGACTTCGACCGTTCGCGCGGCAACGTCAACCCCACGGTGTTTGGCATCGAGCTTGACGGTATGCACCACGCCGACCACATCATCACCGTGAGCAACCTCACCCGTCAGACCGTGATCGAGAAGTATGGCATCGACCCCTCGAAGGTCACCACCGTGCACAACGCTGTGATACCACTCAGCCCCGAGCTGATCAACATCGACGCTCCCCGCTCAAAGGACAAGATTGTGACCTTCCTGGGCCGTATCACCATGCAGAAGGGCCCCGAATACTTCGTCGAGGCGGCTGTTAAGGTGTTGAAAAACAATCATAACGTACGCTTCGTGATGGCCGGTTCGGGCGATATGATGGACAAGATGATACGCTTGGTCGCCGAGCGCGGCATCGCCGACCGCTTCCACTTCCCCGGCTTCCAGAAGGGTGCCGAGGTCTACCGAATGCTCAAAGCGTCGGATGTCTACGTAATGCCTTCGGTGTCAGAACCCTTCGGTATCTCCCCCTTGGAGGCGATGCAGATGGGCGTGCCATCGATCATCTCAAAGCAGAGCGGTTGTGCCGAGATCCTCGACAATGTGATCAAAACCGACTATTGGGACATCGACGCGATGGCCGATGCCATCAACGCCCTCGTAAGTTATCCCGCACTCCATAAGCAACTTAAAGAGGACGGCTTGGCTGAGGTCAACCAGATCACCTGGGACAAGGCCGGCGCCAAGGTCATCGACATATATAATAAGGTAATCAACAAATAATCCCCCCGCAAAATGAAAGCTATAAGTTTTTGCTTCCAGATACATCAGCCTTTCCGCCTGAAACGTTATCGCTTCTTCGATATCGGCAACGACCATTATTATTACGATGACTTCGCCAACGACGATATCATCACCCGCATAGCCCAGCGCTCATATATCCCCGCAGCCGAAACGTTGCTGCGCATGATTGAGGAGACAAAGGGCAAGTTTAAGTTCGCACTGTCGGTGTCAGGAGTGGCTCTCGAGCAACTCGAGCAGTATGTGCCCGAGTTCATCGACTTGCTCAAGAAGCTCGCCGCCACCGGTTCTGTGGAGTTCCTCGGCGAAACCTACGCCCACTCGCTCGCCTCGCTCAACGATGTTGAGGAATTCCGCGAACAGGCCCAGGTGCACGACCGCAAGATTGAGGAACTCTTCGGCCAGAAGCCTAAAGTGTTCCGCAACACCGAGTTGATTTACTCCGACGACATCGCACCCCAGGTACTCGCCATAGGCTACAAGGGCATCATCACCGAGGGCGCCAAGCACATCCTCGGCTGGAAGTCGCCCAACTATGTCTACTCGGCCGCCACAGCCCCCAAGCTCAAGGTGCTGTTGCGCAACTCCAAGCTCAGCAACGACATATCGTTCAACTTCGGCAACCCCGACTGGGCTGAATACCCCCTGACCGCAGATAAGTTTATCGACTGGATCGCCCAGACACCCCAGGAGGAGCAGATTATCAACCTCGGCATGAACCTTGAGATACTCGGCGATTTGAAGCCACGCGAAACCGGCATCTTCCAGTTCTTTGAGGCCCTTCCCCGCTTCGCTGCCGAGCGCGGCATCGAGTTCTGGACTCCCACCGAAGCCATTAAGAAGCTCAAACCCGTGGGCGAACTGTCAGTGATGCACCCCATCTCGTGGGCCGACGAAGCCCGCGACACCTCAGCATGGCTTGGCAACGCCCTCCAGAATGAGGCCTTCAACAAGCTATATTCTGTGGCAGAGCGCGTGCGCCTGTGCGACGACCGCCGTCTGAAGCAGGACTGGTGGTATCTCCAGGCCGCCGACCACCTCTTCTATATGTCGACAAAACGCATGAACGATGGCGCAGCCCATGGCCACTTCTCACCCTACGGCACTCCGTTTGAGGCGTTTACCAACTATATGAACGTGTTGGCCGACTTCATCGTACGCGTCGAGGAACAGTACCCGCTGTCGATTGAGAATGAGGAGCTTAACGCCCTGCTCACCACTATCCGCAACCAGGCACGCGAAATCGAGTCGCTCAACAAGGAGGTAACCTCTATGCGACTCAACATCGAGCACCTCGGCGAGGAGGACAAGGCCAAAGAACCTAAGTCTACCGAGCCTAAGTCCAAAGCCCCCAAAAAGTCTGCATCCAAAAAGTGATTAAAGTATAATACATCGTAAACTAAGGACTACGCCCACAAGTAGGGTCGCACCCTGGTGCCTCCGCGATAATATTTGAGACGCATCGCACAGGTGTGGGTCTCTAATAATGGTTACTCCATAGTATAATTTCTCCATTTTTATTAACCATAAATTCAATCAATTATGCTTTCTAAAAAACTTGAAGCAGCGCTCAATAATCAAGTCAACGCTGAACTCTGGTCGGCCTATCTATATCTGTCGATGGGCATGAATTTCGAAAAAGCCGGCTTCTCCGGCGTTGCCAACTGGTTTAAAATCCAGTTTAAGGAGGAGCAGGCTCATGCTGAGATTTTTATGAACTATATCAACCAGCGCGGCGGCCGCGTGCTGCTGATGCCTATCGCTGAGGTGCCTACCGAGTGGGCTACACCCCTCGACGCATTCAAGGCCACACTGGAGCACGAGCGTAAGGTGACCGCCATGATCAACGCTCTCTACGCCCAGGCCGAGGCTGACCATGACTACGCGTCGCGCGAGAAACTCAACTGGTTTGTGTCAGAGCAAGTTGAGGAGGAGGAGACTGCCCAACAGCTTATCGATAAGTTCACACTCATCGGCGACAACGGCATGGGCCTGTACAACCTCGACCAGGAGCTCGCCGCCCGCACCTACACCGCCCCCGCCCCCCTCGCAGGCAAGGAATAAATTTTCGGTTTATCCATAAGAAGAGCTGCGCCACATCCCGCTAAGGGCTGTGGCGCAGCTGCTTATGTCAGTGATTGCGATAGCAAGTAGGTTCGCTCCCTGGAGCGTCTGCAAAAACGCCTACAAGTAGGGTCGCTCCCTGGAGCGTCCGAATCAACATCACATGGACGGTCCGCCTCGCGTTAGGGTTGGCAGGGGCGTTCGGGGTCGGTGTACCAGGTGGAGTACATCAGATAGTTGCGGGCGATCTTCTTGTTCATCTCCGCGGCTTTCTCCGGTTCCACCATCTTGATGAACTTGGCGGGGGCGCCTCCCCACAGCTCATTGGGACCGATTTTGGTGCGGGAGAGCACTACTGAGCCGGCGGCCACGAGGGCTCCCTCGCCCACTTCGGCGTCGTCCATCACCACGGCGCCCATGCCTATGAGCGCGAGGTCGCGAATCTTGCAGCCGTGGAGTGTGACGTTGTGGCCTATCGACACGTCGTTGCCGATCTCGATGGTCGACTTCTGGTAGAGGGTGTGGAGCACCGAGCCGTCCTGTATGTTGACACGGTCGCCGATGGTGATAGTGTTGACATCGCCGCGGAGCACGGTGTTGAACCATATCGAGCACTCGCTGCCTACGGTGATGTCGCCGATGATTGTGGCGTTCTCGGCAAGGAATGTCCCTTCGCCGATTTTTGGGGCATACCCCCTTACGGGTATTATAAGAGCCATGATTTATTATCGTTTAAGGGGTTGGGTGTTTTTGTCGAGCCATGCGCGCTCTGTGTCGCTTAACAGCGGCGACAGGCGGCGGCGCACCATGGCGTGGTAGTCGTTGAGCCACTGGATTTCGTCGTCGGCCATCAGCGAAGTGTCAAACAGGCGCAGGTCGAAGGGGCACAGCGTCAATGTCTCAAAACGGTAGAAGTGGCCGAACTCGGTGGTCATTGCCTCGACCGTGAGCACAAGGTTCTCGCAGCGGATGCCGTGGATGCCCTCGCGGTAGAGTCCGGGCTCGTTGGAGGTGATCATGCCGGGGGTCAGCGGGGTGGGCACATGGTTGAGGCGGATGCTCTGGGGGCCTTCATGCACATTGAGGAAGTGGCCTACGCCGTGACCGGTGCCGTGCAGGTAGCTCAGGCCCTCTTTCCACAGGAATTGGCGGGCTATGGCGTCGAGCTGGTGGCCCGTTGTCCCCTTGGGGAAGATCATCGAACCTAAGGCGATGTGCCCCTTCATCACCAGGGTGAAATCGTGGCGCTGCAGGTCGGTGGGGTTGCCTAAGGTGATGGTGCGTGTGATGTCGGTGGTGCCGTCGAGGTACTGCGCGCCTGAGTCGATCAGCAGCAGGCCGTCGGGCTCGAGGGCTACGTCGGTGGCAGGTGTGGCCTCGTAATGCACGATGGCGCCATGGGCGCGAAATCCGGCGATGGTCTCAAAAGAGTTGTCGAAGTAGAGGTCCTGCTTTGAGCGCAAGTCGGTGAGCAGCTCGGCTATCGACATCTCAGTCAGATGTTCGCCACGGGCCATTGCGTCCTCAATCGCCATCAAGGCGCGCACCATGGCCACTCCGTCGCGCTCCATGGCCGCGCGGGTGCCGGAGATCTGGGTTTCGTTCTTGCACGACTTCATCATCGCCACGGGCACTGTGCCCTCCACAGCCCTATCGCCGAGGATGTTGGACAGAGAGATTGAGGTTTTGGCCGGGTCGATGAGCACCTTGGCCGAGGCGGGAAGCTGGCCTGCGAAGTCCGATACCTCGCCGTAACCCTTGACAGTCACACCGTTGTCGGCGAGATGGCGTTCGACCTCGGGGGTGATTTTCGCCTTGTCGACAAAGATGATCGAACCGCCGGGGGCGAGATATAGGTAGGCCGTGGCAACGGGGTTGCAGTTGACGTCGCGCGAGCGTATGTTGAGCGTCCAGGCTATTTCGTCGAGAGCTGAGATCAGCACCGACGAGGCTCCTTCGGCGGTGGCCTTGGCGAGGATGCGTGCTATCTTGTCGGCGGCCGACTCGCCGGCGTATTTCACATCGTGGATCATGACCTCGGCGCGGGGCAGGGTGGGGCGGTCGGCCCACAGGGCGTCGATGGGGTCGAAGTCGGTACGGAGCTTGATGCCGGCGCGGCTGAGTTTGTCGGCCATCTTGCGGCATGATGTCGCGGCGAAGAGCAGGCCGTCGATGCCCACGGTAGCGCCGGCCACGAGGTTGACTTTCAGGCAGTCGATGATGTCGGGGGTGTCGGGCAGGCCCTCCTTCATCAGCTCGATGGTGGTGCCGCGGAGCTGGTCGGCGGCTTGGATGAAGTAGCGCGAGTCGGTCCACAGCAGCGCCTTCTCGGCCGTGACCACGAGCGAACCGGCCGAACCGGTGAAGCCGCTGAGCCAGCGGCGCACCTGCCAGTGGGAAGCTAAGTACTCACTCTGGTGAGGGTCGGTCTGTGGGATGATGAACGCGTCGATGCCGGCTGTGGCCATCATGGCGCGGAGGGCCTCAAGGCGCGATATGATTTCTTGCTTCATGGGATCTATATTTTTGGGGGTTGATATTTTGTTTTTGCTTTAACGCCCCAAAATTAACAAAAATCCTGCGAGATGCAGCTCGACTTCCATCGAATTAATTCGATGAGAGAGTCGATTTAAGTCGATTTAGGTCGAGGAGAGATTGATTTAGGTCGAGGGGAAGGGGGCGAGACGGGTCGAGATGCCCTTATATAATAATGTGTGGAGGGCTGTCGGGAGGATTTTTGCGATTTTTAGCGATTTTTTTTGGAAATATTTTGCAGTTTCAGAAAATCGTCTTACCTTTGCACTCGCTTGACGGAAGGAACAACGGAATTCAAGCTTAGAGCTGCCTCTTTAGCTCAGTTGGCCAGAGCACGTGATTTGTAATCTCGGGGTCG
>CAZVNS010000018.1:0-40648 GCA_964628905.1 uncultured Muribaculaceae bacterium
CTCCACCTCGTCGTGGTGGGCGCCGATGGCGTTGCATATCTCGGGTTTCTCCTTGCATTTCTCGGCGAGCTTCATGCCAAGGATTGCGTGGGGCAGCTCGGGCTCATCGTCGGGCACCTTGCCGATATCGTGGAGCAGGCCGGCGCGGCGGGCTTTCTTGGGGTTGAGGCCAAGCTCCGAGGCCATGATGGCGCACAGGTTGGCTGTCTCGCGTGAGTGCTGCAGCAGGTTCTGGCCGTAGCTTGAGCGATATTTCATCTTACCTACGAGGCGTATCAGGTCGGGGTGCAAGCCGTGGATGCCCAGGTCGATGGCTGTGCGCTTACCGGTCTCGATGATCTCCTCCTCAATCTGCTTGCGCACCTTGGCCACTACCTCTTCGATGCGTGCGGGGTGGATACGGCCGTCGACCACGAGCTGGTGCAATGCCAGGCGGGCTATCTCGCGGCGCACGGGGTCGAAGCCTGAGAGCACGATAGCCTCGGGGGTGTCGTCGACGATGATCTCGATGCCGGTGGCGGCCTCAAGGGCGCGGATGTTGCGACCCTCGCGGCCGATGATGCGGCCCTTGATCTCGTCGGAGTCGATGTGGAACACTGTCACTGAGTTCTCGATAGCCGTCTCGGTGGCAACTCGCTGTATCGAATGCACCACGATGCGCTTGGCCTCCTTGTTGGCGGTCATCTTGGCCTCGTCCATGATGTCGTTGATGTAGGCGGCGGCTGCGGTCTTGGCCTCGTCCTTGAGCGACTCAATCAGTCGCTCCTTGGCTTCCTCGCTCGACAGGCCTGAGATGTGCTCAAGCTCATCCTGGGCTTTGCGCTGCAGGCGCTTGAGCTCGGCACGGCGGGCGTCGAGCTGCCCCTGCTGTGCCTCGAGGTTGGCGCGGGCGGTCTCATTCTCGTTGCGTGCGCGCTGGTTCTCGCTCTGCTGCTGGTTGAGCTGGAGCTCACGCTGCTTCTGCTTGGCCTCGGCGCTCTGCACTTTCGACATGCGCTGCTGCGCCTCGCGCTCGGCTGCGGCTTTGATTTTTGTTTCGGCCTCGCGGGCTTCAATCAGTTTGTTCTGCTTGAGCATCTCGCCTTCCTTCTCGGCGGACTCAATGATTGATTTGGCCTGGCTGTGAGCCATGTTTTTCTGGAGAATTATCGTGATGCCGACACCCAAGGCGAGTGCGACTACTCCTACCAAAATGTAAAGAAATACTTCCATGTATTGAGATATTGGGGTTGTTAAGTTTTTAGTTGTTGAGTTGTTAGTTGTTGAGTTTTTAAGCTGATAGTAGGGTCGCACCCTGGTGCGTCCGCGCTGAGGTTAGCTAAGTTAGCTATCATAGCTATTTTAGCTACTGTAGCCGGCTAACAAAAAAGCACTGCACCGGCTGGGATCATGAGGCATCGCTGCGGCGACGCCCACAGACCCTGTGGGTGAGTGCGGGTTGTCCTGGCGAGCGCGCCCTCTCTTGGGCTTGACTCGCATTCGGTGTGGCAGCCGTGGCCGCTCCACCTGAGTGGATTACTGTTGGTTATCGCCAACTTCAAACAGCAGCCGGCCAAGCTCCCGGTCGAGCTCGTCGACCATCGCCTTCACCGACTCATTAGAGGCTTTGGCAGCGAAATACAGCTTGGCAAACTGAAATGCCACCATCGCCAGCACCTCCTTCGAGGTCTTGTCGGAAAACCTTGACCTCCAGCGGCCATACAGCTCGTTGACATTGGTCTCGGCTATGCGATATATCTCTTCGTCAGCCCTGTTGATCTGCAGGGGCATCGGGGGCAACTCTGAGATGCGTATCGTTATATTCTGTTTATCTGTCATAGCATCAGTCGGTTAAGTCGTTGATGCAGTTGTCGATTTCCCGCACTAACTTGGCGAGGGTGGCCTGCGTACGCTCCACGTCGTCGCGGCTGGGGGAGATCGTAGATGCTATCCGCAGATACTCCACCTGCTGCTCAAGCTCCTCGATGCGGCGGCGCTGGGCGTCGACTGTCGACTGCAGCTGAGCCGCCAGCTCCTCGGTTTTCGCCTTTTGGGCTGTGAGGGTAGCGTAACGCTCAGCGAGCAACATCGCTTTGCTCCTGAACCGATCGAGTGATTGTCGCAATTCGTCGGCCATCGTTTTACCAAGTTTTCACAAAAGTACTCTTTTTTTCTCAATTGCCAACCGCCAGGGTGTATATTGTCACAGTTTTTAATATTTTTTAGTTAAAATACCTCAACATATCACCCCCCCCGCAGCTTGTTTTCTCCACCTGTTGGTTGAATTAATCAATTAACAATCATCGTGCGTACCATGTTTATTTGTATCTTCGCGCAATCAATCATCACAACTATGGCACAACACAACGAATTAGGGTCGTGGGGCGAGCAGATAGCCGTCGACCTGCTCACCACCAAAGGTTACGCCATCATGGGCCGCAACGTCAAGGTCGCCAACCACGAGATCGACATCATCGCCACCCTCGCCGACCGCATAGCCTTCGTCGAGGTCAAGACGCGCTCCACCGACATCGTCGACCCCACCTCAGCCGTCAACCGCCAGCGTATGAACCGCATGACCGCCGCCGCCAACTCCTTCATACGCTCCTACAACATTCCCCTGGCGCCGCAATTCGACGTGATCACCATCGTGGGCACCCCCGCCAACTACCGCGTCGAGCACTATCCCGACGCTTTCCGTCCTCCCCTGCGCACCCGCTGATGCGCTTTTTTGGTGTAGCGTATTGATTTTATTAGTACCTTTGTGCGCTATAAGCTATAAAACCGACAACCTATTTAACCATCATGAATACCACAGTGAAAACCCTCGACAAGGTGGTAGTGCGTTTCTCAGGCGACTCCGGCGACGGTATGCAGCTCGCCGGCAACATCTTCACCAACGTGTCGGCCGGGCTGGGCAACCAAGTGTCCACCTTCCCCGACTACCCTGCCGAGATCCGCGCTCCCCAAGGCTCACTCTCAGGAGTGTCAGGCTTCCAGGTAAGCGTAGGCCATGGCGTTTACACCCCCGGCGACAAGTGCGACGTGCTCATCGCCATGAACCCCGCCGCCCTCAAGCAGAACGTCAAATTCCTCAAGCCCTCAGGGGTGATTATCGTCGACATCGACTCATTCAAGGAGTCTGACCTGAAGAAGGCGCAGTTTGTCACCGACAACCCCTTCGCCGAGCTTGGCATCAAGGCCCAGGTGCTCGAAGTACCCGTCACATCGATGACAAAAGCCGCCCTGGCCGAGTCGGGGCTCGACAATAAGTCGATACTCAAATGCCGCAACATCTTCGCCCTCGGCTTGGTATGCTGGCTCTTCGACCGCCCTCTGGAGAGCGCCATGCGCATGCTCCGCGACAAATTCGCCAAAAAACCCGCGATATACGAGGCCAACGCCCAGGTGATCACCGCCGGCTACAACTACGGCGCCAACATCCACGCCTCGGTGTCGAACTACCGCATCGAGACCGAGGACGCCCGCCCGGGAGTCTACACCGACCTCAACGGCAACACCGCCACCGCATGGGGCTTGATCATGGCCTCTGAGAAGTCTGGTCGACCACTGTTCCTCGGCTCTTACCCCATCACCCCCGCCACCGACATACTCCACGAGCTGGCCAAGCGCAAGGACCTCGGAGTCAAAGCCTGCCAGATGGAGGACGAGATCGCCGGAGTGTGCTCAGCCATCGGCGCATCGTTTGCCGGCGACTTAGCTGTCACCTCAACCTCAGGCCCCGGCCTGGCGCTGAAGTCGGAGGGCATCGGCCTGGCCGTAATCGCCGAGCTACCGTTAGTGGTGATCGACGTGCAGCGCGGCGGCCCCTCAACCGGCCTCCCCACCAAAACCGAGCAGACCGACCTGATGCAGGCCCTCTACGGCCGCAACGGTGAGTCGCCCGTGGTGGTTGTGACGCCCACATCGCCCACCGACTGCTTCGACATGGCCTTCGAAGCCTGCCGCATAGCCATCGAGCACATGACCCCCGTGATACTGCTGAGCGACGCCTTCATCGGCAACGGCTCATCGGCATGGCGCGTGCCCGAGGCCGACGAATACCCCGCAATACGCCCCCCCTACGTCACCAACGAGATGATAGCCGCCGGCTGGCGCCCCTACGACCGCAACGCCGACACCCTCGCCCGCTACTGGGCCATACCCGGCACCCCCGGCGCCGAGCACCGCATCGGCGGCCTGGAGAAGGACGCTGTCACCGGCGCCATCTCCACCGACCCCGCCAACCATGAGAAGATGGTGGCGCTGCGCCGCGAGAAGGTGGAGCGCATAGCCGCCGACATACCCAAGCTTGAAGTAGTGGGCGACACCGACGCCGACACCCTGCTCGTAGGCTGGGGTGGCACCTACGGTCACCTGATGACCGCCGCCAGCGAGCTCTCAGCCGGGGGTCGCAAAGTGGCATTCGCACAGTTCCGCTACATCCGCCCGCTGCCCGCGAACACCGCCGAGGTGCTCCGCAGCTACAAGCGCGTGATCGTGGCCGAGCTCAACTGTGGCCAGTTTGCCGACTACCTCCAGGCACGTTTCCCCGAGGTAGAGATCAAGCGCGTCAACAAGGTGCAGGGTCAACCCTTCCTTGTGAGCGAAGTAAAAGAAGCAGTCACCAAAATCATGGAGGAGAAATAAACGATGGAAAAACAAGCATATACCCCCGCTGACTTCAAAAACCAATCCCCCGTACGCTGGTGCCCCGGCTGCGGCGACCACGCCATACTCAACACCCTCCATAAGGCCATGGCCACAGTTGGCGTACCGCCCCACATGACAGCCGTAATCTCAGGCATCGGATGCTCATCTCGCCTGCCTTACTATATGGGCACCTACGGCTTCCACACAATCCACGGACGTGCGGCAGCCATCGCCACCGGATTTAAGGTGGCCAACCCCGCAATGACCGTATGGCAGATCTCAGGCGACGGCGACGGTCTGGCCATCGGTGGCAACCACTTCATCCACGCCGTGCGCCGCAACGTCGACATCAACATCATGCTCTTCAACAACAAGATCTACGGTCTGACCAAGGGACAATACTCCCCCACCTCCGACCGCGGTTTCGTGTCAAAATCCTCGCCCTACGGTACCACTGAGGATCCCTTCATCCCCGCCGAGTTGGTGTTCGGAGCGCGAGGCAACTTCTTCGCACGCTCCATCGACGTGGAGCTCGCCACATCGCAAGAGGTGATGGTGGCCGCCGCACGCCACAAAGGCACATCGGTGGTCGAGATACTCCAGAACTGCGTGATATTCAACAACGGCATCCACAACGCCATCACCGACCGCCAATACCGCGCCGACCGTACCATCCACCTGCGTCACGGCGAGAAGATGCTCTTCGGCGCCAACAACGACCGCGGACTTGTGCAGGATGGCTTCCTGCTCAAAGCCGTGACCCTCGGCCAGGACGGCTACACCATCGACGACGTGCTCGTACACGACGCCCACTGCCGCTCCAACTTCCTGCACCAGCAGCTCGCCATGATGGACGGCACCGACCTCCCCTTGGCTGTAGGCGTGATACGCGACGCGGAGTCGCCCGTCTACAACGAGGAGATTGACGCCCAGATTGAGCAAGTGCGTGCCAAGAAGGGCTTCGACTCATTGCGCTCAATGATTATCGCCGGCGACCACTGGGTTGTAGAATGACCATGCGCCGGTTGCTGATACTCATACTATTGCTTACCCCCTTGACCTTGTTGGCCAAGGGGGTCGGCGATTTTGACTTCACCTTCTACGGCCGCATACGCTCCGATATCTACTACAACTCGCGCGACAACGTGGAGACCGTCGACGGCCTCTTCTACATGTACCCCCGCGACCACGACTACGACCCCCTTGGACGCGACCTCAACGCCAACTCTCAAGGGAGCTTTTACACATTCTATACCCGCCTGGGGCTCGACATCAAAGGCTCCAAGCTCGGCACCGCGGCCACCTCAGCCAAAGTCGAAATCGACTTCCGCGGCTCAGGCTCCAACTACTCCGTGCCGCGAATTCGCCACGCCTACTTCAATCTCGATTGGGGTCGCTGGGCACTCCTGGTAGGGCAGGCGTGGCATCCACTGTTTGGCGAAGTGTCGCCAAGCGTGGTCAACCTCAACACCGGCGCCCCCTTCCAGGCCTTCAACCGCTCCCCGCAGATCCGCGGCCGCTTCCTTCCGGGACAATGGACCCTCACAGCAGCCGCCATCTGGCAGGGGCAAAACACCTCGATAGGTCCCGAAGGCAAGAGCGCCAACTACCTCAAGCGCAGCAACGTGCCGGAGCTATTCGTCGGAGCAGACTATCACCCCGGCCGCTGGACATTAGGCGTCGGCGGCGAGATGCTCTCACTCAAGCCCCGCACCCAGGCCACTATCGACGGCCGGACCTACAGCGTCGACGAGCGTGTCACCTCCCTCTCTGCAGAAGCCCACGTCAAATACCAAGCCCCGCAGTGGACAGCCTCGGCCAAAACCACTCTGGCCAACAACCTCACCCACATGTCGATGCTCGGCGGCTTCGGGGTGATTGACACCGACCCCGTCAACGGTCAGTGCCGCTACACCCCATTCCGTCACTCAATGACTTGGGTTAACTTCGTCTACGGACACCGCTGGCAGCCCGGCATATTCGCAGGCTATCTCAAGAACCTCGGCACATCCCACCCCATCACCGGCCCCACCTACGGCGAGGGGCTCGACATCGACCAACTATTCAACGTCAGCGCCCAGATCACCTACAACCCCGACCACTGGCGCTTCGGAGTGGAACTCACCACCGCTACCGCCTGGTACGGCACCCCGCGCCTCTCAGATGGCCGCGTCACCGACACACATGCCGTCACAAACTTCCGCATCGCCGCCACCGCACAGTTCATCTTCTAACACCTTAAATCCATGAAACACTACGACTTCGACCGCATAATTGACCGTCATGGCAGCGGCTCAATCAAGTACGACGCCCTCGACCAATGGTTTGGATGCTGCGACGTGACCCCCATGTGGGTCGCCGACATGGACTTCGAGTCGTGTCCTGCCGTCACTGAGGCCTTGCGTCGGCGCCTCGCCCACCCCGTTTTGGGCTACGTCATTGTGCCCGATTCGTATTGGGACTCAATCATCAACTGGATCGACCGTCGCCACTCCCTGAAAGCCACGCGTGAGCAACTGACCTTCATACCCGGCGTGGTCAAGGGCATAGCCTTGGTGGTCAACTATTTCACTGACAAGGGTGACAAGGTGCTGATACAACCACCGGTCTACCATCCCTTCCGCAACGTGGTGGAGGGCAACTCCCGGCAGGTGGTCTGCAACCCCCTGGTGGAGCGCGACGGCCACTGGTCGATGGACCTTGAGAACCTGCGTCAGGTGGCAGAGACCGAGCATCCGCGGCTGATGATACTCTGCAACCCCCACAACCCCATAGGATTGCAGTGGGATGCCGACACCCTACGCGAAGTGGCCCGGATCGCCGCCGACAACGATATGATAGTGGTTTCTGACGAAATCCATGGCGACCTGATGCTTGATGGGCGTAGACACACCCCCTTCATCAGCGTCAGCGATGAGGCTGCGCAGGTGGGAGTGATGCTCGCCGCCCCCTCCAAGACCTTCAACATCCCCGGCATGGCCAGTTCATGGTGTCTGATACCCAACCCCGAGCTGCGCACACCATTCTTCAACTGGCTCGATGTCAACGAATTTTGCGCCCCTGACATGGGCGCCATCATAGCCGCCGAGAGCGCCTACCGCTACGGTGAGGAGTGGCTCGACCAGCTCCTGAAATACCTCCAGGGCAACGTCCTCGCCACTGAGCAGTTCGTGGCTGACCGGTGCCCCGGTATTACCACCGTGCGCCCCGAAGCCTCATTCCTCATCTGGCTCGACTGCCGCGGACTGGGGATGACCCAGGAGCAGCTCGTCGACCTATTCCTCCATCGAGCACACCTGGCCCTCAACGACGGCGCGATGTTCGGTTCAGAGGGCGCGGGCTTCATGCGCCTCAACATCGCCATGCCCCGCCCCGCGCTGCTCGCAGCCCTTGAGCAGCTATCAGCAGCCTTAACCCAACTCTAATCGAAATAAATCCTCAAAAATGGACTATCGCATATTTCCCCCGGACGAACTTATAGAGACCGAGATTACACTCCCCCTTTCGAAGAGCCTGAGCAACCGTGCGCTGATCATGCACGCCCTCACCCCCGACGCTCCGGCATTAGGCGCAATCGCCGAGTGCGATGACACCCGCGTGATGCTCGATGCCCTTGCCTCCGATGCCTACACCATCAACATTGGCGCCGCCGGCACTGCCATGCGCTTCCTCACCGGCTACTTCGCCGCGCTGCCGGGCCGTACCGTCACGCTCGACGGCTCCGAGCGCATGCGCCAACGCCCAATCGGCCCGCTGGTCGACGCCCTGCGCCAATGCGGAGCCGACATCGAATACGCCGGTCAGGAGGGATTTCCTCCGCTGCTGATGCGCGGACGTCAGCTCGCCGGAGGGGTCATCGAAATCGACGCCACCATCAGCTCGCAGTTCATATCCTCGCTGCTGATGGTCGCCCCCACGATGACCAACGGGCTGACAATCAATCTCAAGGGCGAACCGTCATCGCTCCCCTACATCCTTATGACCTTGGGGATGATGGAGGACCGCGGCATCAGCTGCGAGCGCGTCCCCGACCAACTGATAGTGCATCCCGGCCAATACCAACCCACCGACACCCCCATCGAGCCTGACTGGAGCGCAGCATCTTACTGGTTTGAGCTGTCAGCGATGGGCTCGGCCTATATCGGTCTGCCCGGATTGAAGCTCCCCTCACTGCAAGGTGATGCCGCCTGTGCCAAAATCTTCGAGCGTCTGGGCGTGGTCACTGAGATGGAGGACGGTGTGCTGCAAGTGGCACCATCGCCTGACATGTATGGCCGTGTCGACATCGACATGGCCGACACCCCCGACCTGGCGCAGAGCATCATCGTGGCTTGCGCAGCCTTAGGCGTACCATTCCACATCACCGGTCTCGCCTCGCTCGCCATCAAGGAGACCGACCGCCTGCAGGCCCTGCACACCGAGCTGCTCAAGCTCGGCGTGGAGATGGAAATCGAGCGCGGCAACTCCGCCATCTGGGAGGGTCGCCGCATGCCCGTGTTTGAGATGCCCGCCATCGACACCTACTCCGACCACCGCATGGCCATGGCCTTCGCACCCTTGGCCACCATGATCCCCGGCCTCATTATTAAAGATGTGGAGGTGGTGACCAAATCCTATCCCGGGTATTGGGACGACCTGCGCCACGCCGGCTTCATCATCACCGATGCCGCCGAGCCGGCCCGGGACGCACCAGATGCCCTTTAAATCCCATTATATCTCCCAATCTCCCCTCCGTATAGCGCGTAGCTGTCCAGTTCAAGCGCACCGCACTTGCCAAATAACCTCAAAAACTTCCACCCCTTGCTCGTAAGCCTCATCATATTAGCCGCCCTGGTAGCAGTGGGACTGCCGCTCTACCTGCTATACCGCCGTGACCTGCGACGCTGGGGTGGCCCCGACATGCCCCAGGTATCTCAGCCCGCCACCCCCACCGAGTGCTGCGGTCAGCATGAGGTGTGCGAGCGCGACCTGCTCATCGCCGACGCCTCCCTTCCCATCGAATACTTCGACGACGAAGAGCTCGACCGCTTCGCCGGACGCGACGCCGATGCCTACGACGACACCGAGATCGGCGAATTTCGCGAAGTACTGCTCACGCTGCGCCCCGACGAGGTAGCCCCCTGGGGGCGCTCCATCCAGCTCCGCGGCATCTCCCTCCCTGCGGCCGTACGCGACGAATTCATACTCCTTGTATCCGAACAACGCACAAAATGATCGACCTTCTCAACTACACCTTCTTCCAGAATGCCCTTGTCGGCGTGTCCATAATCTCAGTGGCTGCAGCCATCATCGGCACATATATCATATCGCGCCGCCTGGTGGCGATATCAGGCGGTATCACCCACGCATGCTTCGGCGGCCTGGGCCTGGGCTACTTCTTAGGGTGGAACCCCATAGTGATGGCCGGCGCGTTCGCCGTAGCCTCATCGCTGGGGGTGGAGTGGATGTCGAGCCGCTACAAAGTGCGCGAGGACTCAGCGATAGCCGTCGTCTGGGCCTTGGGAATGGCCGTGGGCGTGCTGTTCGTGTTCCTCACCCCCGGCTATGTGCCAGAGCTCAACACATTCCTCTTCGGCAACATCCTCACCATCACCCGCGGCGACCTGTGGGCATTCGCCATCTTCACCCTGCTGCTGATAGCCCTGTTTGCGGCCAAGGGCAAAGTGATCGAAGCCTGCGCCTTCGACCGCGACTTCGCCCGCGTGGCCGGCCTGCCCGTGCGCGCCATCACGCTGACGATGAACGTCATGGTGGCCGTCTGCGTGGTGCTCACCATCCGTCTTGTGGGTGTGATGCTGCTGATGTCGATGCTCACTCTGCCGCAGATGATCGCTGAGGTCTACTGCCGGCGGTTCATGTCGATTATGCGCCTGTCGGTTGCCATCTCGCTGGCCACATCGCTCACCGGGCTGGCCCTGTCGACCCTGATCGATGTGCCCTGCTCAGCGCTGATTGTGCTGGTGATGGCGGCCGTCTTCATCGTTGCCCGCGGCCTCAACGCCCTCCGAAAAGCGATATAATTACATGTTTGAAGTCACTTTTAGGGCTTTTTTTCATTGGGGATTGGCCATGTTAGAGAAATTCCGTATATTTGTAAGCTGAAAATTTTGCGAAATCTAATAAATCAACATTAATATCTAAACACATGCAAAGCAAAGGAACCTTAGGCAGCATCGTAGCCTTTTTTATCGCCATCTTCTTGGTGCTCGTGTGCCTATTCTACCTCTCATTCTCTTTTGTGGGCAACCACTATGAGAACAAAGCCGTTGAATATGCCCGCGCAGCTCAGGAGAAGGCCGGTAAGAACGCTACCGATGAAACCTACAACAAGGCTTACAAGACCTTCATCACCGACTCGCTCGGCAACAACCCCCTATACATGGGTTACACCTACAACGACATCCAGAAATGGGGCGTAGGCTTAGGTCTTGACCTCAAGGGCGGTATGAACGTTATCCTCCAAGTGTCAATCCCCGACATTCTCGCCTCGATGAAAAACGAGGCCAAGGATGAGAACTTCGACAAAGCCATCGCCGCTACCAACGAAAAAATCAAAAACCACGACACCGATGACTATGTAGGCACATTCGTCACCGAGTATACAGCCCTTAACCCCAATGCCGACTTCTCGGTGGTGTTCCCCGAAATCATCAAAACCGGAGCCACGCCCACATCGGTAGCCTCTACCCTCAAGGCCGAGGTTAAGGACCGCGTCAACAACTCAGCCACCAACGTGCTCCGTAAGCGTATCGACGCATTCGGCGTAGTGTCGCCCAACATCCAGGTGCTCCAGGGCAAGGACGGTCAGATCCTGCTCGAGCTCCCCGGCGTCAAGGACCACGAGCGCGTGCGCGACCTGCTCCAGAAGTCGGCCAACCTCGAGTTCTACGCCACCTACACCATGGATGAGCTCGGACAGCGCATCAGCCAGCTCAACGACGAGCTCGCCGCCGCCAACCCCGACAGCACCCTCACCACCGTGATGCTTGAGATGTCGCCCCTGGCCCACACCCCCGTGGTTGGCGCCGCAAGCGATACCGCAGCCGTGATGGGCTTCCTGCGCAGCGACGCTGCCAAGAAGTACCTCCCCGCCGACGCCAAGTTCGCCTGGGAAGTTAAGCCCCACGAAGTCACCACCGCAAACAACAAGAAAGCTAACGTATACAACCTGATAGCGCTGCGCACCAACAACGGTGAGGCAGCCCTCGACGGATCAGTAGTGACCTCGGCAAGCGCCGACTTCGAGCAGATGCAGGGCAACGTGGTGAGCATGTCGATGAACAACGACGGCGCAAAGCGCTGGGCACGCATCACCAAGGACAACCTCAACCGCCCCGTAGCCATCGTGCTCGACAACCAGGTTTACTCTTACCCCAACGTCAACTCAGTGATCGAGGGTGGTCGCTCACAGATCACCGGTAACTTCACCGTTGAGGAGGCTCAGGACTTGGCCAACGTGCTCAAGAGCGGCAAGATGGATGCCCGCATCGATATCATATCCGACCAGGTAATCGGCCCGTCGCTCGGTCAGCAGGCCATCGAGTCAGGCTTCATCTCGTTCGTAGTGGCCCTTGTGCTCCTGATGATCTTCATGGTATGCATCTACGGCTGGGCTCCCGGCTTGATCGCCAACTTAGGCCTTGTGTGCAACCTCTTCTTCACCCTGGGTATCCTCGCCTCGTTCCAGGCAGTGCTCACCCTGTCGGGTATCGCCGGTATCGTGCTCGCCTTAGGTATGGCCGTGGACGCTAACGTGCTTATCTTCGAGCGCGCCAAGGAAGAGCTCCGCGCCGGCAAGAACGTTAAGCAGGCCGTAGCCGATGGTTACTCCAACGCCTTCTCAGCGATCTTCGACTCCAACTTGACATCAATCATCACCGGTGTGATCCTGCTCCTCTACGGCACAGGTCCCATCAAGGGCTTCGCCACCACCCTGATCATCGGTATCATCTGCTCATTCTTCACCGCCGTCTACCTGAGCCGCATCGTGTTCATCCTCGGCCATAAGGCTCGCTGGTTCCGCAACCTCACATTCTCTACCAAGATTTCGCGCAACCTCTTCACCAACACACATATCAACTTCCTTGGCCAGCGCAAGGTCAGCTTCACCGTGGTGGGCATCTTCGTAGCCATCGTGGCTATCTCGCTCTTCACCCGCGGCATGAACCAGGGTATCGACTTCTCCGGTGGCCGCAACTACGTTGTCAAGTTTGAGAAGCCCGTTGAGCCCCAGACGCTCGTCGACCAACTCCGCGCCGAGATCCCCACACCCGCAGCACTCTCAGTAATCAAGATCGAGAGCTCCAACCAGGTGCGTATCTCCACCAACTACAAGATTGATGAGGAAGGTCCCCAGGTTGAGAAGGAAATCGTAGGCAAGCTCTACAAGGCCCTCAAACCCGAGCTTGGCGACATGACCGAGGGCCAGTTCTCGACCACCGATGAGTCGCAGGGTATCGTATCGTCGCAGAAGGTAGGTCCGTCAGTGGCCGACGACATGCGCAACGAGGCCTACATCGCCGTGATGCTCTCGCTGATCGCCATGTTCCTCTACATCCTGCTCCGCTTCCGCAACGTGGCATTCTCGCTCGGAGCGTTGGCAGCCGTAGCGTTCACCGCCTTCACCATCATCGGCTTCTACTCCCTGTTCTGGGGCATATTGCCTTTCGCAATGGAGGTTGACCAGACATTCATCGCCGCGATCCTTACTGTGATCGGTTATCAGATCAACGATACCGTGGTAGTGTTCGACCGCGTGCGCGAGAACGTCGGTCTCTATCCCAAGCAGAATTTCTTCGACACCATCAACATGTCGATGAACTCAACCTTGAGCCGTACGATCATGACCTCAGTGTCGACCCTGTTGGTACTGCTCTGCATCTTCATCCTCGGTGGCGACGCCATCCGCTCGTTCACATTCGCAATGCTCTTCGGTGTCATCACCGGTACATTGTCGACTATCTATGTGGCAGCACCCGTGGCCTACCTCACCGACCGTCGTCGCCGCAACCGCCATGCACGACGCACAGCCAAGGCTTAATTGTCATAATCTTGATATTACGCAGAGGGTTGCGCCGTGAGGCACAGCCCTCTGCAATTTTTGGGTGGTGGAGAGCTAATTTAGCTACTTTAGCCATTTTAGCTTATTTGGCGGCCTCATCGGAAGCCTTGTCGACCAGGTCGAGGAACTGGTCGAGCTTCGGGGTGATGATGATCTCGGTGCGGCGGCATAAGCTTGCTTCAGCTCCTTGTTGTCGCGCTGTGCGTCGGCCAGGCGTTGCTCCAGGTTCTGCACATTGGCGCAGCTCTCTGTCAGGTCGAGTCGCGACTGCTGGTAGTCCTTCCCCATCTGGGTATAGTCGGCTTGCAGCTTGTTGAAATTCTTCTTGCTCACACATCCCGTGGAATGTTGTGGCTGCCACGGCCAATGCGATGGCGGTGACGATAGTGTAACTTCTCATAATCGTGCGTTTTTAGACATTGTTACCTAAATAACGCACTGACCCCGCCATTGGTTTTTACTGACGTTTCAGGGGGAGGCGGTCAATGGTGTAGCCGAGCGTCTGGAGTGTGTCGAGAAGCGCCGGGAAGCGCCGATAGAATTTGTCGGCCCGCAGCGGGTGTGTGCCCAAATGCACGATCACAAACGTCCCCTCAAGGCCGCGAGTCGACTCGTAGTCGAGCAGCTGCCTGTAAATGGAGTCGGATGTGAAATAGTCGGCCATGTCGGGCGTGGTGTAGTCGCGGTAAGTGAGGATGCCCGGCGTTGGGGCTATCGGAGTCATGCCCATCGAGCTCACCGCTTCGGCATGGCATCGGGCGGCCCATTCATAGGGGGGAAGGTACCATATCACCCCGGCGGTGTCGACACCGCAATCGGCGAGAGACGCGAGATTGGCACGGGTATCGGCCATAAGCGAGTCGACGGTGACAAGTGGCGTGTGAGCGTCGTCCCAATCAGCCAACAGCAGGTGCGCATCGGAGTGCGGCCCCACATAATGACCTTCGCTGATGATGCGCTCCACCACCGCATGGTTGGCCGGCTCGCGCAGAAAGCGTCCGGTGAAGAAGAACGAGCCTCGGCATCCCCGCTCGCGCATCGCGTCGAGTGCCAATTCAGCTCCCTCGAAGGCTGAGTCGGCCGAAAACACAAAATAGACCCTGTGGTCATCGCTGTCGAGCCTCACCCCAAGTCCATGCCTGTCGCAAACCACCTCGCCCATCATGGCAAGAGCAGCCACCACACATATTATGTAGATAGCCGATCGTCGCATCTCATCTGCAAAATTTTATCAAATATACAACCACCCATCCACCCCGCACCGCTGATTAACTTTTATTAACTATACATGGGGGTATTTCCAATCTATCTGCATATATTTGCAAGATTACAAGTAACGCGAGTTCGGGATAAGAGCAGAGCTAATTATTAATTTGAGTTAATATTATTTAATTTATCAGGTCTCTCCCACAAGTCGTGACACTCACCCGCGAAGGCGCGGAGCGCCTAACACCTACCCTCTGGGAGTCTGAATGAAGAAGCGCGGCCCGGGGGGTCGCGCTTCTTGGGTTATGGGGTGTGTGTGGGGGTCGGTTACTTGGTCCAGGACATGGCCCAGATGGATACGCGGTCGCGGTTGCCGGTGGCCTCGCTGACGCAGTCGTTGACGATCTCGATGGTGAAGTCGCCGCTGATGTTGCAGTCGACTGTGGCGGTGTAGACGCTCTTTTGGATCACGGGGTCGACGTTGAAGGCCTGTGTCTTGACCACGGCGCCACCCTGGAGAATGTTGACGGTGAAGCGGCACTGGGTGTCGCTGTAGGCGAAGCCGTAGTTGAAACTGAGGGTCTTGATGCCGCCGGTGAGCACGGGTGATGTGAGCTTGCCGGGGGTTGACACCTTACCGTTGAGCGTGGGGGCGAGGGTCGACTCGTCGCCGATGAAGGTGAAGCGGGGGTTGGCGTCGGTGCCGTTGGAGCCACCGAGGATGCAACCGTTGGTCAGGGTCCAGCCGGTGGCGTTGGTGTAGTCGCCGTAGGTCGACCTGGGCTCGCCGCCGTTGAATGAGTCGAAGTCGGCCGACTCCTCTTCGGGAATCACCATGCCGACTATCTCAAACTCGTCGATGGTACCGCGGTTGCCGGTGACTCCGGCCATGCCCCAAACCTTGTTGAACGAACCGTTGACGAAGATCTCGCGTCCGAGGTTCTCGGGGTTGTCGCGGAGGTTGCCATACTGGCGGAACTTCGAGCCTTGGGGCAGCTCTACTACCACGCAGGCCGTCCAGTCGCGGACGTCGGGGTCGGAGGCTATCACGAGCGAGTTGTTGAGGGTGGCGTTGGCACCCCACTCGATGTCGTCGTTGGAGGTCACGGGGAAGTCGTCGTCGACACCGGGTGCCACTGCTCCGACGATGTAGCCCATCATCCAGCCGCTGGCTGTCATGCCCATCTCTTCGAGCTCGGCCACTTCAGATGCCATGTAGGGGTTGTCGCGGCCGCCGGGGGGCAAGGTGGGCTCGCCTACGTTCATGATGCCGTTGCCGTCGATCAGGATGAGCTGCCATGTGCCGGTGGAGCTTGACACGTAGTAGTCGAGGATGCCGACCACGTCGCAGGGCTCGGAGGGAGCTACCATGTTCCAGAACGAGCAGTAGCCCGAGGTGCGCACTACCACGTTGTCGTTCTGGCCCTCGGAGTCGAGGAGGTTGAGGTTGACAGTCTCGTGGTATGTGGCGAGGGTCTGGCCGGGTGTCTCGAAGGTGACGTTGTTTAACTTCACCAGACGTCCCACCAGGCGTATCAGGTCTGCTTGGTTGGTGCCGAGTTGGCTGAAGGTGTTGATTTCGAGGGTGTCAACCTTGCTGATGTCGGGCAGACCGCTGAGCTGTGTGTGCTCCTGCATGAATGCCGGGGGGAGGAACGATGCCTGCCAGCCGTCGAGGTACTGTGAGGGCCAGCCGAGCTGCATCGAGCCGCCGTAGGCGCCGATGTACATATCGGTAAGGTCGATCACCACTTCCTGGCCCATGCGGTAGGTCAGATAGTTGTTGTAGGAGTAGATGGATACGGGGAGTGCCGCGGTCTCGTCTTGGATCACGATTTTGCGGAACACGTTACCCTCCTTGTCAGATGAGCACACGCGGCCTTTGACCACGATGTGCTGACCCTTGAGCTGGTCGAAGTTGGGCACTATCTGGAGGATGTCCTTTTTGGCCGCGGCGAGGCGGGTGGCGAGAGCGTCGTCAAACATACCGATGGTGTCGATATAGTTGGTAGCCGACTGGTAGAACATCTCCTTTACTTGCTTTATGGTGACATTAGGTGTGAGGGTGGCCTCAGGCACCTGCATTGCGGGGGCGTCGACATCGTCCTGGCACGAGGTCAGCGATACCACACCCACCAGCAGTGCTGCCATATATTTAATGAGGTGTTTCATTAGTGAGTTGTTAAGTTATTGAGTTTTTAAGTTTTTAAGATTTATGCCCGACTGTTGCGGGCATAAACCCTTTAAAGATGTCACTTGAAGTCGGCCGATGAGTCAGCGCTGATCAGCAGCAGCTGCCAGTCGGTGCCGTAGTAGCTGAGGATGCCGGTGACGTTGCCTGTGCCGGCGGGGAGGATATCACCAGCGAAGTCGGCATACGATGAGTTGCGCACCAATATTGAGTTGCCCTCGGCGTCGAGGATGTAACGGTTGGTGCTGGCTCCGCCTTCTACGTAGGCCAGCTCGCCGCCACCTTGCCAGTGCACATTGGTGAATGTGACGAGCTGCGACTGCCACTGCTGCTTGCCTTCGGTGGTGGCGTTGGCGGCGATCATCTCGGGGATGGTAACATCTACCGACTGTGCGTTAGCCATATTAGGTGTGCCGTCCTTCTCAACGTTCGACATGAAGTCGCCTGATTCCATGAATGTCATCGACGGTGAGCCGTTGTAGCTGCCGAGGCCACCTACCTGGAACAGACCGTTGTACATACCGGCGTAGAGTCCGGTGACCTTGAGCACAACATTCTGACCCATGGGGAATGGGATGAACAGGCCGGTGGCATTGATGGCCAGGGTGATGGCCTCGCCTGAGTCGTCGCGGATCACGAGGTTCTTGTAGATGTTGCCCGACTCGTCGGAGCTGATCACCGTACCCTTGACGATCATGTCCTTACCGTCAGCGGTCTGGCCTACGAGTTCGGCGCTGTTGCGCTCGTTGCTCCAGTACATGGCCTTGAAGTCCTTGATGGTGGTGTTGGCCGTCATGGTGGGCACGAGATTGTCCTCGTTTACCCAGCGGAAGCCCTTGCACTGGCATGTGTCGTTAATCAGAAGCTGCCATCCAACAGATGATGTCCCGTAAGCTGAAAGGATACCGGTCACAGAACCTTGACCCAATGGGAGGGTAACATCCTGGAATGTGGCGCGGCTTGAGTTGCGCATATCGAGGCGGCGTCCATGCTCGTCGGTGATCTGGCGTGTTGAGCCTGAGCTTACCGATGGGGGATCGGCGAAGGTGAGGAGGCCGGCGCCTTCGAACTTCACGTTTTCGATGGTTATGTAGCGGCTCATCCAGTAGCGGAGCTGCTCGGGATCGTTGAGGGCTTGCTGGAGCTCCTCGATAGTAGCAACGGTGGCCACAATCTTCTCATACTCCGGCTTTCCCACGGGATAGGCGTGCTCGTTGAAGAAGTCCTCGTCGGCGAATGTCATCTCGCCGCTCTCGATCAAGCCGCCCTGGAAGAGGCCGCGGTAGTATCCGAGATCCAAACCGGTGAGGTCGATAAGCACCTTCTGGCCGTAGCAGTAGCGCTTGTAGAGCTCGGAGTTGTTGACAGAGAATGTCATGCCGGTGCCGTCGGCGGCCTGGATGATGAGGTTTTTGTAGATATTTGAGTAGCGGTCGTCGCTCACCACACGTCCTTCGATGACGTAATGCTCGCCGTTGGGCTTTTCGCCGATAGTGAAGGGTGTCTCGGCCTCGGTCCAGAATGTCTCCTTGAAGTCAGCGATCTGCTCGTTGGCCACAACACCGGCGGGTGCCTCGGGCCATCCGGTGGGGGGAGTCTCCCAGTCGTCATCGCAAGCGGTGAAGGCTACCATCGGGAGCATCGCTGCCATATATAATAATTTGTGTTTCATTATAGTGTAGTTGAGAGTTTGTAGAGTTGGTTGATTAGAAGCGAACACCTACGTTGAAGAACACGCGAGTGCCCTGGGCGTAAGTGTAGCGGTTGGGCCAGCGTGAGCGTGAGTAGTTGTCGGTGTCGATGCGGCCCTGCTGGTAAGCCCAGGTCACTACGTCCTTGTTGTTGAGGAGGTTGTTGACACTGAGGTTGAAGTTGAGGGTGACTTTACGGTTGACGTAGACAGTCTTGCCGATTGAGAGGTTGACGGTGAAGGCATCCTTGAGCTTATCCTGCTTGGCGAGCTCTTCGGTCTTCTCCTGGAGCCACTTGTCAGGGTCGGGGGCTTCCTGAGGACCGGGCCACATGCCGTAGAGGTCGGAGAGCGCTTCGTGATAGACGGGTGAGAGGTTGACGTAAGAGTCGCCCTGCCAGGTGCAGTTGACGTTGAAGTACCAGTTCTTGGGGGCTGCCCAGTCGATGCCGATGTTGGCGGCGTACTGGGGAGTTGAGCCTACGTAATAGTTCTTGAGGTAGACGGTCTGGGTGGTGTCGGCATACATACCTGACTCGAATGAGCGTGTACCCTGGGGATTGTTCTTGTACTGGAAGCGCGAGTAGGTTCCGGCCACCTCAGCGGTGAGCGAGGGGGTGATCTTGTAGGCTGCGCCTACCTCTACGCCCTTGTAAACCTTCTTGACGCCGGTGAGCACGTAGTTGGTGTACGATGAGTAGCGGTCGTCGTAGAACGATGTGCGCTCGGTGCCGTCCTCCATCATGGTGTAGAAGCCGTTGATGGCGCCGCGGAAGCGACGGTAGTTCCAGCCATAGCCGAGGTCAACCGAGAGGATGCGCTCGGTCTTGGGGTTGGCCACTGCGTCGTCCTTGATGCGGGGCGAGATATAGATGTTGTCGACCAGGGGAGCCACGTTGGTGTACTCGGCGTGGGCCTGGATGAAGTTGCGGCCATCAATCTTGTATACGGCGCCGGCCTTGATGCCACCTTCGTCAAACTTGTGCTTCAGGCCTTTGCCGAGCGAGTTGAGGGGTGAGCGGCCGTTGCGCATCTTACCGTCGCGCTGATACTGTGTGTAGCCGATCTGCATGCCGTAGTTGATGTCCCAGTGGGCGAGGTTGATCACGTTCTGCAACCATGCCTGGAGCTTGTAGGCGTTGACGAAGTAGTTGTAGCCGAACTTGTCGCCCTTGCCTACGCGGCGGTTGGGGTTGTCGAGGTCGTTCTGGATCAACAGCGGGTCGAGGGTGATCTCGCGGTCAGAGAAGGGGTCTACGTCGAGCCAGTAGTCGCCGCCGAGCAGGTCGCGGATGCTCTTATACCAGTGTGCACGGGTGTAGTTGCCGCTGACTCCTCCCTGGATCGACATACGGTCGTTGATGCGGTGGTTGAAGTAAGAGTTGATGATGAAGTTGAATTGGTTGGAGTGACGCTTCTCCTGGATGTAGTTGGCACCCATCTGGTCGTCGTAGGCCAGGGTCTTGTTGCGCTCGTTGGTAAGGTAGTTGGTCTGGTACATGGCGTCCCAGTTGAGCTGGCTCATCTGGGGATTGGTCTGCCACTGGTTGAGGTAGTAGTCGCCCATCGAGGGGTTGTCCTGGATGTCGTACCAGAATGAGGGGAGGTTGCGGTAGTATGTGGGGTTGGGGTCATTGGCGAAGCGCCAGTTGAGGGCTGCCGACGAGTAGTTGACCCAGCGGAGGGCCGCTCCGGTGTTGACCTGGGTCTTGTCGTTCTTATAGAGCCAGTTGAGCATCACTGTGGGGTCAAACGAGTCGGTGATGCGCGCCGAGCGCTTCTTACCGTCCTGCCAGCCCCAGTTGGGGTTGTAGAGGTTAGAGCCCATCAGGTCGTAGGCCTCCTGGTAGGTGGCGGTAGAGGTGGCGCGCTGTGTGGGACCGCCGAATGCGGTGATCGACAGCGAGTGGTTGGGGTTGAACACCTTCTCAGCCGATGCGAAGAGGCCGAACGAGTTGTAGAACGTACCCTCGATCACGCCCTCGTCGGCCCAGCGGCAGATACCCGACACTGTCACTGCCCAGCCGTTCTTCATCAAGCCGGTTGAGTAGATGGCCATGGCGCGGAGCATATAGTTGGAGTTGGTGTAGCTCGCATTGCCGTAGAAGCCGGGGGCGTAGGTCGATGCCTGGGTGTTGTAGTTGACAGCGCCGCCGATGCCGCCGAAGCCGAAGTCAGCGGCCGACATGCCCAGTGTGGTGGTCTTGTTGCGGAAGGCACGGCTGGTCATACCCATCATGGTAGAGAAGTTGAAGCGGCCGCGGATCACGTCGTTGAAGCCGATACCGTTCATGTAAACCTGCTGATACTGGCTGTCGTAGCCGCGGTAGCGGAAGTACATCGGGCCGAAGTTGTAGCTTGCCAGCGAGTAGTAGATGTCGTCGGCGGCTCCGGTAAGGGTGGCGATGGTCTGGGCGTTGCCCTCCTCATCCTCCATGATGGCTTCGTCGAAGAGCATGTCGGCATGATCCTCGTAGAAGTCGCCGTTTTGGAACTCTGAATACACCTTGATGGTGCCGGCGGCAACATTCTGGTTGTCATACAGCAGCACCTGGCGACCGGCCATAGCGTAGCCCTGGGCCTCAACGCTGAGCATCGTCTCACCGGGCTGCACATTAGAGATGCTGAAGTCACCGGTGGGGCCGGTGGTGACAGTTGCCCCCGAGGAGAGTGTGACGGTAGCGCCAGCGATGGGGTTGCCCGTGTCGGCATCTACCACACGACCTGTCACAGAGGCTGTCTGCGCTAATGCGGGCATGATAGCCGCCAGCATAAGCATTACGAACAGTTTAATTCTCATGATTGGTTGGTTGATTTTATAGTTTGTTGAATAATTGGCTATTAGTTTTCTATCTCGGTTTTTCATGGCACTCTGTCAACGATTTTTTTGACTTCTAGCCAGATTAACCCTCAAAAGTAACACTTTTTTCACTTTGGCGCAACTTCCCCACACTTTTTAACAATTCACAGCTCATCCACCAGCCATGACGTAATCGCTGACGCTCCGGGGAGCGGCCCTACTTGGAGATCGAGCAGCTATGGGAGCCAGGGTGAGTCCGCGAAACGCCCCGGTGCGTCCCTGTTCTTTTAAATTAATGTGGGGGATTGGGGAAATTTAATTATATTTGTGGATTGAATTTGACCCCAAAGCCCCCGATGGCGCATGGGTGCGAGAAGTAATTTTGCAAACACCACAAACTTAGCTGGTTACGACGATATGACTCAGCAACAAGCATTGACCACTCAGCAGGAGGATAAGATGATTGAGGATGCATTCCAGGATCTCCTCAACGGTTATCTGAGCAGCAACCACCGCAAGAAGGTGGAAATAATCGAGCGAGCCTACCGCTTCGCCCGCGACGCCCACCAGGGCATTCGCCGGCGCTCGGGCGAGCCCTACATCATGCACCCTATCGCAGTGGCCAAAATCGCAAGCCAGGAGATTGGTCTCGGCTCCACCTCGATTTGCGCCGCCTTGCTCCACGATGTGGTGGAGGACACGGAGTACACCGTCGAGGATATCGAGCAGCACTTCGGCCCCAAAATTGCTCAGATTGTCAGCGGCCTGACCAAAATCTCAGGCGGAATATTCGGCGACAATGCCTCAGCCCAAGCTGAGAATTTCCGCAAACTCCTGCTCACCATGAGCGAGGACATCCGCGTGGTGCTCATCAAGATGGCCGACCGACTGCACAACATGCGCACCCTCGGCTCCATGGCCCCCAACAAGCAGTACAAGATTGCCGGCGAGACGCTCTACATCTACGCACCGCTGGCCCACCGCCTGGGCCTGTTCGCCATCAAAACCGAGCTTGAGGACCTCAGCTTCAAGTATGAGCACCCCGCAGCCTACGAGCGCATAACACGCCAAATCAAAGAGTCGGAGGACCGCCGCTCGGCTGAGTACAATGACTTCTTCACCCCCATACGCCCCAAGCTCGCCGAGCTGGGTCTGCAATATGAGGCCAAGGCGCGCCTCAAGTCGGTATACTCGATCTGGAAAAAGATGGAGGCCAAGCACGTGCCATTTGAGGAGGTCTACGACCTCTACGCCGTGCGCATCATCTTCGAGTGCGATGACCCGGCCAAGGAGAAGGCCATCTGCTGGAGCATATATTCTGCCATCACCGACCAATATAAGCCCCACCCCGACCGCACACGCGACTGGATCTCAAACCCCAAGGCCAACGGCTACCAGGCTCTGCACCTGACGGTGATGGGCCCCGACGGCAACTGGGTGGAGGTGCAGATACGCTCGCGCCGCATGGACGAAATCGCCGAGAAGGGCTTCGCCGCCCACTGGAAATACAAGATCGGCGAGGGCGACGAGGAGTCGGAGCTCAACGTATGGCTCCGCACCATCAAGGACATCCTCGACAACCCCGAGCCCGACGCCATCGACTTCCTCGACACGCTCAAGCTCAACCTCTTCTCCACCGAGATCGTGGTGTTCACCCCCAAGGGTGAGCTACTCACCCTCCCCAACAATTCGACGGTGCTCGACGTGGCCTTCGCCCTCCACTCGCAGATCGGCACCCACTGCATAGCCGGCAAGGTCAACCATAAGCTCGTGCCACTGAGCCACCGCCTCAACAGCGGCGATCAGGTGGAGGTGCTCACCTCGCAGTCGCAGACACCCCAGCCCGAGTGGATCAACTTTCTGGCCACCGCCAAGGGTAAGACTCGCCTGCGCCAGGCCCTGCGCCGCGAGCAGCAGCCCATCATCGAGCGCGGCAAGAAACTCTGGCAGGAGATCCTTGAAAAGCGTCAGCTCACCGAGGACAATCAGCTGATCACCCGCGTGCTCGGCAACTACCACCTGAGCAACCGCGACGAGCTGATGATGATGCTCGGCAACGACGAGGTGATGCCCGACGACCTGGTGATACCCGCACCCCGCGCATCGGCCAAACGCCCCTTGTGGCGCAAACTTCTGCGCATCAGCGGCAAACCCACCACCGAAACCACCACCGAAACCGCCACCGAAACCGCTGTCCCCCAGGTCGAGCAGCGCCCCCCGATCAACCGCAAGGAGACCTATGTGCTCCACTACGACGACTCGGGCGCAAACTTCAAGTTTGCCGACTGCTGCCAGCCCATCCCCGGCGACGAGGTGCTCGGATTTGTCACCGACGACAACCAGGTGGAGGTGCACCTCCTGAGCTGCCCCCGCACCTTAGCCCTCAAGGCCAGCTACGGGCCGCGCATCGTCACCACGCGCTGGGCCGAGGGCACAGGCTCCTTCCTGGCCCACGTCCACATCGAGGGGGTCGACCGCCAGGGCATCCTCATGGAGCTGGTGCAGATCATCTCAGACTCGATGGGACTGGACCTGCGCAAGGTCGACATCGAAGCCTCAGGCGAGGTGTTCCACTGCGACCTCGACGTGCTCATCAGCGACACCAACGCCGTGCACGACCTCTGCCAACGTATGCTTAAAATCGACGGCGTCACCAGCGCCAGCCGCATCAGATAATCCTCTTAGCCAACCGTCGCGATGAATTTCAACAAGAAATCTATTATACGCATACTCTTAGCCTTGGCCTCGATAGCGATCCTGGTATATTGCTACCCCGACGCCGACGAACAGCGCTTCCAATACAAGGCCGGAGGGGTGTGGAACTACTCGCTCCTGACAGCCCCCTTCGAGATACCCATCCCCATCGACTCCGTCAAAGCCAAAGTGCAGGAAGACTCTATCCGAGCCGTGTTTGTGCCTATCTATCAGCGCGACGACGCTGCCCTCGAGGCCTTCAACAGGTCGGTTAGGGCTCTCCCCACCGACCAACTCACCCCCGAGGGTCACCGCGCGCTCAACCGCATGACCCGCGAGGTGCGCGATGCCTACTCCCGAGGCATCATCGACGATGAGTCGTACAGCAAGATACACTCCTCATCGTCGCCAATGCGCATCCGTCTGTACGACCAGACGGCCAACAAGGTGGGCTCACCCCTGACCGACATCAACTACAGTTCTCCCGAGGAGCTCCACAGCCGCATGGCCAACTCCCTTCGCGGCACGATGACCCTCCAGGACGACCCCCTGCTGGAGCAGTACGTCGACTCGCTGCGCATATTCATCATGCCCAACATAGTATACGACGACAAACAGTCGAACGCCCTGTTAGGCAACGACCTGAGCCATGTCTACGTAAGCCCCGGCACCATCCAGGTAAGCCAAAAGATAGTCGACAAGGGTGAACCGATCACTCCTCAAATCTTCGCCCTCCTCCAGGCCTATGAGCAGAAGATGGCGCAAGTCAAGGCCGAGTCGAAGGGCTCGGCTGTGCTACGACTTGTGGGGGAGATACTCTTCGTGGCGCTGATGGTGGCGGCGTTGATGCGCTTCCTCTATGTGTCGTGCCGCACAATCTACGACGACACCAAGTCGATGGTGTGCATCTTCATGCAAGTGGTGCTCTTCGGAGTGTTAGCCGCGATTGCCACTAAGATTTACCCGGCGGCCATCTACCTCGTGCCGTTTGCCATAGTGCCAATAGTGCTCAACGTGTTCTTCGACTCCCGCGTGGCCTTCGTCACATCGATAACTCTGATGGTGCTATGCCTGCCGTTCACGCAGCTTGCCATGGAGTTTGTGGTGGTGCAGTTCGTGGCCCTGATAGCCGCCCTCTACTCCATAAAGGAATTCTCGCGCCGCTCGCAGCTGCTCACCGCCGCAGCATACGTGCTCGGAGCATACATCGTAGCGTACGTGTCGGTCGACCTGCTCCTCAATGGCGACTACCAGGAACTCTCGCTCCGCATGCTCGCCTTCTTCGCCGCCAACGCAGTGCTCATCTCAATAGCCTATCTCTTCATCTTCGTGCTTGAAAAGATTTTCGGCTTCACCTCGGTGGTGACACTCGTCGAACTCTCCGACATCAACAACTCCATCCTCCGCCAACTCTCGCAAGAGTGCCCCGGCACATTCCAGCACTCGATGGCCGTGAGCAACCTCGCCAGCGACGCCGCCCTCCGCATCGGCGCCAACGTCCAGCTCATACGTACCGGCGCCCTCTACCACGATATCGGCAAAATCGGAAACCCCGCATTTTTCACCGAAAATCAGCATGGAGTCAACCCCCACTCCACCCTCGACCCCATACAGAGCGCCAAGATCATCATTCGCCACGTCACCGACGGCGCCCGTCGTGCCGACAAAGCCAAACTACCTCAGGTGATCAAGGACTTCATACTCCAGCACCATGGCCGCGGCACCGCCAAATACTTCTACAACACCTACTGCAACGCCCACCCCGACGAGAAGGTCGACCCCGCGCCTTTCACCTACCCCGGCCCCAATCCGCAGACCCGCGAGGCATCAATTCTGATGATGGCCGACGCCGTCGAGGCAGCCTCACGCTCACTCAAGGACTACACCGTCGAGTCAATCACCTCGCTGGTCAACAAGATCATCGACGGACAGATTGCCGACGGCATGCATAGCGAAGCACCCATCACCTTCCGCGACGTGAAGATGATCAAAGAGTCATTTATCAAACGCCTCCGCACCATCTACCACGCCCGCGTAGCCTACCCTGAGCGCACCCCTCAAACCCCATCCCCCTCAACCCCGCCATCATCCACGGCACAATAGGAGGAGAGCCACCGTGCCCGGCGGTTTCGCCGCCGGGTTCAAATACCAAACAACTAAAAAGCAGCCCCATATGACCTCAGAAGACAACACCACCCTCGACCCTTAGCAGCTCGCTGAAGAAGCCACTCAGCTCAGCGACCCTCGGCGACCCGCCCAAGAAGCCACTCAGCCCGCTGCCGACAACCTGCAGCCATTGCTGCAGCTTCCCCAAATTCACACCCGGAAAACTCAACGGACAGCCCGTCAACGTATGGTACACGCTGCCGGTCGTATTCAAACTCCAATAAAATACTCACACATTATTATATAGCATATGCAAAACCTAAAACCCGGATCACTCCTGCGTGGAGGCACCTACAAGATAGTACGCTTTATTGCCAGCGGCGGCTTCGGCTGCACCTACGAGGCCCAGCACACCATGCTCGACAACCGCGTGGCCATCAAAGAGTTTTTCGTGAAAGATTTCTGCAACCGCGGCGAGGACACCGCACAAATCACCGTGGGCACCCTCTCTAAGAAGGGACTGGTCGACCGTCTGCGCAAGAAGTTTGTCGATGAGGCCAAGGCTCTCAACTCACTCCATCACCCCGGCATCGTGTCGGTGATCGACATCTTCGAGGAGAACGGCACATCGTACTATGTGATGAACTACATCGATGGCCAGTCGCTCAGCGTCAAGGTCAACGCCGAAGGCCCCATGAGCGAGGCTCAAGCCCTCAAATACATCCGCCAAGTAGCTGAGGCGCTGAAGTATGTGCACGCCAACAACCGACTGCACCTCGACATCAAGCCCGCCAACATCATGATCGACGCCAACGACAACGCCGTGCTCATCGACTTCGGCGCATCAAAGCAATACGACGAGGTCAACGGCGAAAACACCTCAACCCTCATGGGAAAGACCCCTGGCTACGCCCCCTTGGAACAGATAGGCAACGACGTGGTGCAATTCTACCCCTCGACCGACATCTATGCCTTAGGCGCCACTCTCTATAAGCTCCTCACCGGCATCACTCCCCTGAGCGCCAACATGCTGGCTTCTGGTGAGGAACTGCCGCCACTCCCCGCCAACGTCAGCGCGGCCACAGCCGAGGCTATCAAGCGCGCCATGTCGCTCAAGCGCTCCTCACGCCCGCAGACCATCGACGAATTCCTCTCCCTGCTCCCCGCCGAAGGTCAGGCTAACACCGCCAAGCCCAAAGTAGCGGCAGCCAAGATTTCCAGCCCCGAGAACCGCAACGTCAGCCAGAAAATCCTCGACACCGAGAATGAAGCCACTGAAATCGCAAGCGGCAACGGTGGCAACGGCAATAACGGTGGCAACTGTGGCACAACCCCAATCACCCCCCTCGAAATCCCCGCTGTTGCCGACAAGAAAGATCGCCGCAGCGTCAATGTCAACAAAGGCTGGATAGCCGCAGTGGTGGCCGTCATAGTGGCCGCCGGAGTCGCCGTAGGTGGCTACTTCGCCTACGACCGCTGGTTCTACAAACCCGACGTACGGTCAGTGACCATCGACGACTTCGACATCGATGCCGCCCTCAGCCACGGCATAGCCAAAGATGACTACTATGACGACATAGTAAGTGCAGATTTACCGGCAGTTGAGGAGGCAGGGGAGGAAGTATATATTGAGCCTGCGTATGGCGACTCCACCACCGCCTACGACGGCTACTACTATTAATCCACCCCGCCCACAAGTAGGGTGGTATCGTTTGCGGGCTGTCGATAGCCCCGCTACTTGATGGTGACGGTGGGGGAGATGAGGTAGAGACGTTCGGTGGTGCGGGTGATGGCGGTGTAGAGCCAGCGGTAAAAGTCCATCCCCATGGCATCGGGCGCTATGCCCGCCATGTCGACAAACACGTTGGTCCACTGCCCGCCCTGGGCTTTGTGGCACGTGACGGCGTAGGCATACTTGACCTGCAACGCATTGAAATACGGGTCGCTACGCAATATCTGTCGCTGTGCGGTGGCCGACAGCGCACCTCCCAACGAGTTTGCGGATAATACATCCTGCTGAAGCTGCGCGATACGCTCGGGGGGCATCGCGGCGGTGTCGGAGGTGAGGGTGTCGAGCATCAGTTTGCAGTCGATGGTGATGTCGCGGTAGGTGAGGTGGATCTTGGCATCGGCGAAGAGCAGGCCGTAGCGCAGCTCTGAGTCGTAGATCTGCTCTACGGTGGCGATGTCGCCATTGGCTATAAATGGTATCTGGGGTATCTCCTTGGTCCAGTGGTAGTTGTTCTTGGCCACCATCAGCAGTTCGCCGCGTGTTATCATCTCCTCACGGCCGAGTATACGGTTGCGTATCTCCAAGTTATAGGCTGTGGCGCGGCGGTTGGAGCGGGTGATAAGTATGGAGTCGCGCTCCCCCTCGTCGGCGCGATAAGCTGTGTTGAGTGCATCCTCAAGGTCCTCTGACTCAAGCACCTTCACATCACTGAAGGGGGTGACGGTGAGTTGCGGCGCGGGTAGTGGGTCATGCTCCATGGCTCGGCGCAGCCAAGTAGCGTTGTAAAGCACCCCCGACGATGCTTGCTGGCGCACGGTGGCTGTGAGCTGGGCGCGGGTCACCTTCAGCCCGAAGCCGCGGAGCACCTGCGGCGACATCGCCGGCGACTCGGTGAGTCCCACCGGGGGGAGCTGGGCTGTGTCGCCAAGGAGCAGCATGCGGCATCCGGTGCCGGAGTAGACGTAGTGCACAAGGTCGCTCAGCAGCGAGTTGTCCTCACCGATCATCGAGGCCTCGTCGACCACAAACAGGGCGTTTTGCAGCGAGTTGGAGCCCAAGGTCAACCCCTCGGTGGGCGACAGCCGGTAGATGAAGCGATGGATGGTGTAGGCGTTGGCTCCGGCGAAGAGGCTCAGCACTTTAGCGGCGCGTCCGGTGGGTGCGAGAAGCACCACGGGCTGGCGTAGCGCCAGGATGGCCCGAACCATCGCTCCCACCATCGACGATTTGCCCGTGCCGGCGTACCCGGCGAGTATAAACACCGGGTCGTCCATCACCGCCGGGCGACAATAGAAGCGAGCCAAAGCCGCAACAAGCTGAACTTGCTGACGCGTTGGCTCGTAAGGGAGTTGCCCGATGATCATCGAGCCGAATTGCAACGGGTCAATCGGGGTCAGTTGAGGGTCCACTCTGCACCGTTCTTAGTATCCTTGACCGCAAAACCCATCTCGGCCAAGCGATTTCGGATCAGGTCAGAGGTTGCCCAATCCTTTGCAGCTTTGGCCTGCGCGCGCACTTCGAGCAGCAGGTCGACAGCCTTGCGGTAGGGGGTGATGTCGACTCCTTCCTGAGCCTCGGGGCGTGTGATGCCGAGGATCTCGAAGAGGAATGTGTCGAATAGACCCTTGAGCGCGGCGATGTCGGCTGCCGAAGCCTTGACGGTGCCGTCGTTGATCTGGTTGACCAGACGCGCGGCGTCGAAGAGCGTGGCAATCACCATCGGGGTGTTCAGGTCGTCGTTGAGAGCGTCGTAGCAGCGCTGCTCCAGGGCGTCGGTCTCAGCCTTGAGCAGGGCGGGAGCCTCAGTGTCAGTAGCTTCGGAGGCCATCTTCTCTATGCGCTCGTAGGTCTCCATTATGCGGTTGAGGGCCTTCTCGGCACCTTGCAGGGCCTCGTTGGAGAAGTCGACCGTGCCGCGATAGTGGGCCTGGAGGATGAAGAAGCGTATGGTCATCGGCGAGTAGGCCTGGTTGAGCTTTTCGTGAGTGCCGTTGAAGAACTCGTCGAGGGTGATGAAGTTGCCCAGCGACTTGCCCATCTTCTGACCTTCGATGGTGATCATATTGTTGTGCATCCAATATTTCACCGTGGGATGGCCGTTGTGAGCCACCGATTGGGCGATCTCGCACTCATGGTGGGGGAACATCAGGTCCATACCGCCGCCGTGGATATCGAATGTCTCACCGAGGTACTTCTGACCCATGGTGGAGCACTCGAGGTGCCAGCCGGGGAAACCGTCGCTCCAGGGTGATGGCCAGCGCATGATGTGTTCAGGCTGGGCCTTCTTCCACAGGGCGAAGTCGGCTGGATTGCGCTTCTCACTCTGTCCGTCGAGGGCGCGGGTGTTGGTGCGCGTCTCCTCGAGTGAGCGATTGGAGAGTATGCCGTAGCGATGATCCTGGTTGTAGCGGTTGACGTCGAAGTACACCGAGCCGTCGCTGATATATGCATAGCCAGCCTCGAGTATCTTCTTCACATACTCAATCTGCTCGATGATATGGCCTGAGGCGTGGGGCTCGATCGAGGGGGGAAGCACGTTGAGGGCCTCCATGGCGTGGTGGTAGCGGTTGAGGTAATACTGCACCACCTCCATCGGCTCAAGGCTTTCGAGGCGTGCTTTTTTGGCTATCTTGTCCTCCCCTTCGTCGGCGTCATGCTCCAGGTGGCCCACATCGGTGATGTTACGCACATAGCGGACCTTGTAGCCAAGGTGGCGCAGGTAGCGGAACACGATGTCGAACGTAATCGCCGGACGGGCGTGACCCAAGTGGGCGTCGCCATACACCGTAGGTCCACAGACATACATACCCACCATACCCTCATTGATGGGCTTGAACAGTTCTTTTTGACGGGTGAGGGTATTGTAAATCAGTAGTGGTTGTTGCATCGCAGTAGCGGATGAGTGGTTAAGTTAACGGATTTCTTGAGGCTTAAGGTCGTTAAGGGCTCTTAGGTAATTTCTACCCCTCCCTTGTGGGGGGGGCAGGGGTGGGGCGTTACGCCATGAAGGGGTTGGGGATGTCGTTGCCCCCCTTGTTGCCGCCGTTGATGGGCTGCTTGTGCTGGATTTCGCCAAAGGTGTTCTCATACTTCTGGATGTTGTCGCGAAGGGCGAAAAGCAGGTTTTTGGCGTTCTCAGGGGTCATGATGATGCGCGACTGCACCTTGGCCTGGGGCATGTTGGGAGCCACTGTGATGAAGTCGACAAACACCTCGTTGGGTGAGTGTGAGATTACTGCGAGGTTGCAGTAGTGGCCGTTAGCTACTTCGGGTGAGAGCTCGATTTTCAGCTCGTTGGGTTTCTGGTTATTGCTGCTCATGAGTCGGAGTGTTTAAATTGTTTAGTTGTTGAGCTTTTAAGATCGCCCTTGCGGGCTCACACAATTGCGGGCCGTGAGGGTTCCTTTGGAATTGCAAAGATATCGATTTCGCGGCAAACGTCCGCGTTAAATCATCATAATGTTGCAAATAAGGGGGCTGGCTCAGCCGGAAGGTCAGCACATAAAGAGGATGAACCGCGGCGGCGGGGCCGGGCTCATCCTCTCCTGCATGAAAACAATTTGGATCTGTCGCTACTGACTTCAGGCCATTACCATTATCAGATTGGTTTAACTAATGTATGTGTGCGTTTCCTATTGCTTATTCGGCTTGCTCGCCTGAGGCGTCGGGATCCTCGGGCTCATCGACGGCGGGTTTGTCGGTGGTTTCGCTCTTGATAGCCTTGATGTTGAGCACAAAGCGGCTCTGAGCGAGTGTCTCGCCTACAATCACGTCAACCACCTGGATAGCAGCTACCGGCTCGGTGCCTCGGCCCACGAGCACCACATCGCCGCTGGTGAGGTTGGTGATACGGGGGGCTCGGATGCTCGACTCATATCCGGCGGCTATGTTGATCGAGGTGGCGTTGGAGAAGTCGAAGGAGTTGTTGCGGGCAAATTCCATGTCGGTCATCGAGCGCCACTCCCTCACTACCTTGGGCATATCGTCAGGGTCAGGGAGGTCGGCGGGGTCAATCTCGGGGACGTAGAGGTCAACAATCGATGGGTCGACGAGCGACACGATAAGCGGCCTCATCTCGGCGAATGAGTAGCCGTCGGGGTGCGTGCCGTTTGACTCCTCGCAGTATAGTATCACGCCTGAGCGTTCTTCGAGCTGCTGCTCGCGGCGCAGTATCTTGATGTCGCGTGTGATGGTGTGACGATAGCCGGTGTTGTCGGTGGCAGTGAACGATAGGCGTACATCTGCCTCGGGTGTGGCTATCTGTGGTGCGGTGTAGTAGTATTTGAACTCTTGGGTGTGGCCGGTGAGCTCACGGTCGAGCAGTACGGCGTTGCCGGTGGTGGAGTTGAAGCTCTCGATGGTGAAATGGGTGAGAGTGTTGTCGGGGGCTGTTACGTAGATGCTCACTTCGAGCACCTCGCCGGAGTAGAGTTCAGTCTTGTTGGTTATGCCTCCGAGGGCTATGACAAGGCGCGACTCCTGATCTTCATCACACGAAGCCAGTGTGAAGAGTGAGCCAAGGATGAGCGCAAAAGTGAGTAGACGCGTGATTGACTTCATTGCAGGTATAGGGGGTTTTGATTATAAGGAGTGACGGCCATCGGCTCTGCGGTGGCCGTCACTCTTTGATCAACGTTAACTGAGAACAAATTACATTATTTGCGTTTAGGCTGACGGAAGCGATAAGCTCTCACCACGGCCTTCTCACGGTTGTAACTGCCAAGGAAGAGTTTGTCCTTCTCCTTCTCGACGCGCACTACCTGGAAGTATACGGCATCGGGATAGGTTTCGATCACCTTGTAAGCGCTCTTGCCGAGCATGCCGGTCAAGCCCTTGGGCATGCTTACGCTCTGCGGGTTCTGGCCGTTATATGCCTGGCCGTTGACGGTCTTGATATTGTGGAACAGACCCCATAGGTATGAGGTGAACTCTACGTCGACCGTCACTTCGCCACAGGCTTCAAGCTCTGTCATCTGGCTGTAGTGGGGTGCCTCGTAGGGCTTGAGTGTGGTGTAGTCCTTGCTCACACCGCAGCTCTGCACCATCACCAATACCAATGCAGCGAGTATCAGTTTTATGGATTTCTTCATTGTATTGTAAGTTTATTGGGATGGATTAGCGATTGAAGTAATAGCTGAGGGTCACGCATACCTGCTGGCCGAATTGGGTGGTGCGGGCGCTCATCTTATCAGCGCGCACGTCGGTCGACAGATTCTTGAACTCGTTGCCATTGAGGCGGAACACGTCGCCGTCAGCAGTCTGCTGTTTGTACTTGAGGCCGTAGTTGCCGTAGCCATGGAAACCATACTCCAGACCGATTGCTAAGGGAAGGTCAGCCACGAATGCCTGCAGACCGATGAACAGGCCACCACCAAACTGGAACGCGGTCATTGAACCTGCGCCACCTTCGTAGTTGTCGTCGTAGAGGTACTGGACCTTATCCTTCTTCCAACCGAAGAGCAGCTCAGCGCCGCCGTATACGTCGAGGATATTGTTGGGGCTGAAGTGGTAAGCCACACCGGGGTAGATGCGGTTCTGGGTATTCAGGCTCTCCATCTTGTATGAACCCTTGTCCTGATCCATCTCGTAGCTTACGGTCTCACCCTTCTTGTAGAACTGCAGGCCGAGGCGAGCCTCCCAGTTGTCGGTCCACATATATTTGAGGTTGACCAGAGGGAGCGACTTGAATTGGGTGTTAGAGTCAAAGAGGTCGTTGAACATGTCGGCGGTCATACCTACGTACAGACCGAACGAACCCTTGACGGGGCGGTTACCTACTCTGATAGTGTTTGTGGTGGTCTCAGCCGTTGAAATCTGTGCTGATCCCTGGAAGGCAACCATGGCGCACATGGCTCCCAGCAAAAACAATTTTTTCATTTTTTGTGTAATTTGGTAAAAAATGGATAATGATTGAAAATTAAGTCAATAGGTATCCCCTTTGACCGTGCAAAATTAAACATTTTTTCACTTTTACCCCCCCCCACTGTTAATGTTTGTTAATGCATAAATTATATGTTTATTCATTTTCAAATATTTGATTGCCGACCGACCTCCAACCACCGCAACACAACACGGACTCCTCCACGGCTCCAAACAGAAGCCTCCGCGGCTCCACACAGAAACCTCCGCGGCTCCACACGGACTCCTCCACAGTTCAACACGGACTCCTCCACAGTTCAACACGGACTCCTCCGCGGCTCCACACAGAAACCTCCGCGGCTCCACACGGACTCCTCCACGGCTCCACACAGGTGGGGGGATGCTCGGAGAGCATCGACTGTGGTTAGCCCCACGCTGTTCGTCGGAGACGAAAGCGTGGGGGATCTGAGCCTACCCTATAAACTCGACCTCGGAGAGGTCGCACCCACCGCCATGTATCAGCCTATCAGCGAGTTCAACCTCTCCGAGGTTGAAGGAGGGACGTCTGGCTTCATCCCCCACGCTTTCGTCTCCGACGAACAGCGTGGGGCTAACCAGAGTGTGTGCCCTCCGGGCACCTTCTACCCATTCTTGCACTCATTGGGAGCATTTTCACTATATGTGCACTGATATATAAACCTGACATGTGATTACCTAACCTGAACGATATGGATTACGCATTACTTTACTACATGGAGCAGAGGCTTAGGCAAGTCTCAGAAAACTTTCATCGCTATCTATATGACACTATTCGCTGGGACACTCGCTTGGTCGGTATCACCGGGCCGAGGGGTGTGGGCAAATCACAGCACCAAATCGCCGGGGCCTAAAGGGGTTATGTAGTTAAGGACGACATTGAGATAGCCATAGGCAATATCATCCCCCTATATCACTTCGGGTTCACTTACTAACGTTGCGGTGGAGCTGGGGGAGCTTGGCGCGGCGGATGGCGGTGTGGCGGAAGGTGTCGCAATAGGTGGGATGGTCCATGGCGGCAACGTCGGCTGCAGTGAGGGAGCGGATGGCCCGACGGGGCTCAAATTCAGGGAGGGGGGCGGCCGGGTGTCGGTTGTGGGGGCAGCAGAGCTGGCAGTCATCGCAGCCGTAGAGATGGCCGTGGAGGTGGACCTCGGGGGTGAATTCGCCGCGGTATTCGATGGTAAGGTACGACAGGCAGTGCCGGGCATCAAACCCGCCATCAGCACTCAGTGCTCCGCCGGGGCATCGGTCGACGCATGCCATGCAGTCGCCGCAGCTGAGCGCACACGGCTCGTCAGGCTCAAACTCGGCGGTAGTCAAAATTTCCCCTAAGAGCACGGCTGAGCCGTGGCCTGGCACGATCAGTTGATGATTGCGGCCGACAAATCCCACGCCCGCGCGGACGGCCCAGTAGCGTTCAAGGATTGGTGCGGTGTCGACGCACACCCGGGTCTCTCCACCCATCTCGGTCTTGATTTTTTCGGCCACGTGGCCCAGTCGGCGGCGTATCACTTCATGGTAGTCGTCGCCCATAGCGTAGGAGGCTATTGGGCTATCCATCAATAATCTATAGGGGAAGGCGCATGACACGACTGTGCGGGCTCCATCGAGCAGTTCGCAGGGGTCGGCTCGTTGCCTGTCGTAGCGGACGAGGTAGTCCATCGTGCCATTATGTCCGGCGGCGACCCATCGGCGGTATGCGTCGATGTCTTCCTGCGCTACGCGGCCGGCCTCGGCTACTCCACAAGCTATGGCCCCGGCCTCAGTGGCCCATTGTTTCAGCTCACTGCTCTTCACGGCGAGGTTACATTGGCAGTGGCATGAACGTGTACCCCTTTTCCTTGAGCCACTCGATGGCTTGGGGCAACACGGCGCGGAGGTTGCGCTCGGCCTTTAGGGAGTCGTGGAACACGATGATGGAGCCGTTGCGGGTGTATTGCTTGACGTTGCGCAACACCTGCCCGGGGCCGAGTTTGCGGGAATAGTCGCGGGTCACCAAGTCGTACATCACCATGTTGTAATGCTCTTTGATGACTTTGGCTTGCGACCAGCGTATCAGCCCGTGTGGGGGGCGGAACAGCGGGGAGTCGATTAGCTCGTTGGCCTGGGTGATGTCGCGCAGGTAGCGGCGTGAGTGCACCTTGAACCCCTGCAGGTGATGCATCGTGTGATTGCCATAGGAGTGGCCGCGGCGCTTTATCTCGTCGAGCAGCTCGGGGTAGCGCCTTACGTTGTCGCCCACGAGGAAGAAGGTGGCCTTGATGCCGTGCAGGTCGAGCAGGTCGAGCACCCAGGGGGTGACCTCGGGGATCGGGCCGTCGTCGAAGGTCAGAAAGACAACACGCGACGTCCGTTTCTTGATGCGCCAGACGGCCTCAGGAAACAGAAGTCGGTATATTAGAGGAGGTCGCTCTATCAGCATCCTTAATTGTTGTTAAGACTGGCTTTGTCCTCAGCCTCGCTCATGGCCTTCATCTGGGCGAGCTCATGCTCCGACATCTTCTTGTAGTCGATCAGATAGGCTTGCTTGAGCAGGTAGGCCAAGGTGGACTCATCCTTCAGATACGCGGGCACCTCGGTTTTATAGAAATACCCGAGGTTGAATTTGACGCCGGCCTTGTCAATGGCTTGCTGCAAGGGGGTGATGTCAGTGCCGAAGTTCTCAACATACGATTGCAGCAGGAGCACGAGCGTCCAGGTTTTGGAGGTGATTTCGTGCTTTTGCAAGGTGGCGCCGTTGCCGGTGCGGCTCATGTTGTCGTAGTAGGCCATATACTGTGCGTAGCGCACTATCTCCGACTCGTAGATCGCCTGGGCCTTCTGCTTGAGCTTGGGGTCGTTGAGGTAGTTGGCCAGGGCCATGTAGTCGCCCACGAGGTAGAACGATGTGAGCTGCTGGTATGGCGACAGGCGGGTGGGGAGCTTCTCCTCGATGAGGTTGAGCACGTTGATAGCCTTTTTGAACTTCTCCTGAGCCCCACTCTCATCCCCTGCCTCGCGGAGGAATATACCCTCGGTGATGAGGTCGGTGGCGAGGTTGGCCAGACCCGAGCGGTGGTGTGTCACCATCGAGCGGACCGTCTCGTCGAGGTATATATCCTTGCCGGAGTCAAGGCCGCCCCAGCGGAAGCGCTCCATCACGTTGCGGTACATCTTCTCGGTGTTGGACTTGGTCTCGTAGTTGGCGTTGGTCTCCGACGGCACGGGGGTCATCTGGTAGGCCAGGCCGGTGCGGCGCAGGTATGGGTCGGCGGCTACGAAGTGGTCACCGCCGCCAACAGTCACGGCGAAGTATACGGGGCGCTTCCAGCCATCCTTGATCGATCGGTTCATGATGTCGAGGGTGAGCAGGTTGCTCTGGTCGAGCGAGCCGTAGTAGCGTCCATTCTCAGGCTGATAACCTGATACGGAGCCGATGTCGAGCATTATATAGTCGTCGACAATCAGGGTGTCACTGGCGTTGACCACACCCTGCTTGACTGCATCGGCGAGGTTGGCATCCATCAGCAGGCGCGACACGGGCATCACAAGGCGATTGCCGAATTCGGGAAGCGGCTGACCCTCATAGACTGAGGCAAGCGCCACATCTGCGGGCACCCATCCCTGCGCACCTTGCGGATACACAAACACCTGCTGTGCACGCTCATAGGCAAGTTGCTGCGGAGTAGCCTGCATGTCGACCGGAGCGGCCTCGTAGTTGGGGAGGCGCTGCTGCTCGGCATACCAGGGGGTGGTGAGATAGGCGAGATTGACCACGCGCACATCGGTGCGGAAGCCTTCGACCTCCTGGGCGTACCACAGGGGGAAGGTGTCGTTGTCGCCGTTGACGAATATGATGGCGTTGTCGTCGAGGCTCGACAGGTAGTTCATGCCATAGTCGCGGGCGGTGTAGCGGCCTGAGCGGTCATGGTCGTCCCATGTCTGCGACACCATCTGGCAGGGCACAAATATGCCTATCAACACGGCCACAACGGCCACGATGAGCCCCGTCTTGGGCGACTCTACGGCCTCGCGGTTATGCTTCTTGGCTCTCGACACCTTGAAGTGGCGGATTATGTCGCGGGTGAAGTCCCAGAGTCCGGCCACACCCATGCCAAGCCATATCGCGAAGGCATAGAACGACCCTACGAACGCATAGTCGCGCTCGCGGGGCTGTGCGGGGGTCTGGTTGAGGTAGAGCACGATGGCTATACCGGTCATGAAGAAGAGGAAGAATATCACCCAGAACTGCTCGATGCCGCGCTTTGAGCTGAACGCCTGCCACAGCAAGCCGATCAGTCCCATGAATAGGGGCAGCATGTAGAATGCGTTGTGGCCCTTGTTGCCCTTGCCGAGCTCGTCGGGGAGCAGCGACTGGTCGCCGAGCCTGAGGTTGTCGATCACGGGGATGCCGGAGATCCAGTTGCCATGGTTGGGCTCACCCTGACCCTGGTAGTCGTTCTGGCGACCGGCGAAGTTCCACATGAAGTAGCGCCAGTACATGTACGACAGCTGATAACCCAGGAAGAACTTCAAATTCTGCGAGAACGTGGGCTTGAGCATCAGCTCCTTACTGGTGGGATTGCCGTCAGCGTCGACATGGGTGGTGCCTTCGACCAAATCCATGTCTGACTGGTCGGTCTGCGTCCAGCTCAGGTATGAGCTTACGTGTGAAGGGTTTGCCGAGTACATTCGGGGGAAGAGCATGTTGAGCTCGGGGGTGTAGGTGTAGTCTGACGATGACTCGACATCGGTCTTAACATAGCGGTCGGGCTCGTCGGGCGATGTCTTCACCACCTTATTGTAAGTGGTATGCTCCTCCTTTACGGGCACGGTGCGCCCGGTGTTGTCGGTGGTATAGACAACTGAGGAGTTCATGGTGCGGCCGTAGAATAGCGGGCGGTCGCCGTACTGCTCGCGGTTGAGGTACGACGCGAGCGAGAACACGTTGTCAATCTGGTTTTGGTTGAGCGGCGGGTTGGCGTTAGCGCGGATGATCAGCAGCGCGTAGCTCGAGTAGCCGATAAACATCACCACCACCGACAGCATCGTCAGCGACAGGATGCGGCGAGGCACCTTCTTGCAGTAGCCGAAGAAGTAGACGCACATGGCGGCGATAAGCACCACCGGCACCACCCAGCCGTGGCCTATGAAGGGGATGCCGCTGAAGGTGATGGCCAAGATGAACGACACCTTGATGCGTGTGGGGTTGTCATTGACCCATAGCTCGCGCAAACTCCACACAAACAGGGCTATGATCAGCACCATGTAGACCAGCACGCCTGAGTTGTAGCTCATGCCGAGGGTGTTGACAGTGAAGAGCTCGAAGCGCTGGGCCACGCTCACAAATCCCGGCACCAGACCGTAGAGTATCAGCCCCACGATAGCTGCGGCCACACACAGGGCGATGAGCGACCCGCGGGCAGTGGTGTTCTTAAACTTGCGGTAGTAGATCACCAGCACAATCGCCGGAATACACAGCAGGTTGAGCAGATGGACAGCAATAGATATCCCTATCACATAGGCGATTAGCACCAGATAGCGGTCGCTGTGAGGCTGGTCGGCGCGGTTCTCCCACTTGAGGATGAGCCAGAACACCAGAGCCGTGCAGAACGAAGAGAAGGCATAGACCTCACCCTCGACGGCTGAAAACCAGAAGGTATCGCTCCATGTATAGGCCATGGCGCCACATACACCCGAACCGAAGATCACCAGCATCTTGGTGAGCGACACCTCAGTGGCATCGTCGTGCACTATCAAACGGCGCACAAGGTGGGTTACAGTCCAGAATAGCAACAGGATAGTGCCCGCACTGAGTATGGCCGACATAGAGTTGACGGCAAGCGCCGCAGTGGTGGCCTCACCGCCGAAGATGGTGATGAAAAACCTTGCGGTGAGCATGAAGATAGGGTTGCCCGGCGGGTGGCCGATATCGAGCTTGTAGCCCTGTGAGATAAACTCAGGGCAGTCCCAGAAGCTGGCTGTGGGCTCCACCGTGAGCAGGTAGGTGACGGCGGCTATCAGAAAGCACAGCCATCCCAAAGCATTGTTGATGATATTATATCTTTTCATCTTAGAAAACGTCAGAGCAAGGGGAATGAGGAGGTCGAGAGCACATACTTACACTGGAATTCAGCATCATTCATCACCAGCATGTAGATGCCCTGGATGAATGTGATGGTGGACCACAGTCCGCATGACACCAGCGACAGCAGTATGCAGATCAAGCCTGCCCCGGGGCGCTCCAGGTAGAAGTACTGTATGCCCAGACCGCCGAGGAATATCGCCAGCAGGCCGCACACGGTCTTATCCTTGGCCGACACCTGGCGCTGGGGCTGCGCATTGAGGTCGAGCGCAGGCTGCTGATATTGAGGCTGCTGATATGCGGGTTGGGGCTGGGGCTGAGGCTGCTGGGGGCCATTGATCACCTCCATAAGCTCAGGCACGGTGTAAGCCGGCGCCCAGTTGGCCATACCCTTGCTCCATATCTGCGAGTTAGGCTCAAGGCCGTAGAGTTTGAGCTGCTCCTTCGACATCGGTCCCACTTGCTGCCCGTTGTATACTATATAATATTCTGCCATGACACGATTGGTTTGCTAATTAGTTGAGGGAGGTTCTATTTTTTGCTTCCCGACACCCAAGGCCGAACCCAATGACCC
>CAZVNS010000019.1:0-38703 GCA_964628905.1 uncultured Muribaculaceae bacterium
GAGAAGGGCAAGCTCCGTCTCGACTGCGTGAACAGCATCCACAGGCGCCCGCCGAAAGAAGGCCGCGAGGGAGGCGTGGGTCTTGCCAATCTCAGGCAGCGGCTGCAGCTGCTCTATGGCGACGGCTTCACGCTGGACATCTCAGAGAAGGACGGGAAGACCTACCATGTAAACCTGACAATACCTTGTGAATATGAAACAGATACGATGCATAGCCGTTGACGACGAGCCGATGGCACTGGAAAAACTGGAGAGCTATATCCGCCGGCTCCCGTTCCTCGAACTCGTGGCGCTCTGCGAAAGCCCCCTGGAAGCGGTGCAGGTGATGACGGGGCAGCGGGTGGACGCCCTGTTCGTGGACATCAACATGCCGGACCTGAACGGCATGGAGCTCGTCTCCTCGCTGCCTGACCCGCCTATGGTGGTCTTCACCACCGCCTACGCGGAATACGCGGCGGAGAGCTACCGCTTTCCCGCCGTGGACTACCTGCTGAAACCCTTCGACTTCGCCGACTTCCAGCGGGCGGCAGGAAGGCTGCTGAAGCAGGCAAGCCTCGCCTCGGCACGGCAGGCCGTCCCGGACGAGGACTACCTGCTGGTCAAGGACGGGTACAAGTATGTCAGCATCCGTACCGCCGACATCCTGTACATACAGGGAATGCGGGACTACGCGCAGATACACGTCGAGGGGAGGAAGCCGGTCATGGCCGGCACCTCGATGGCACAGATAAGGGAGAAGCTCCCGGCCTGTTTCATGCAGGTGCACCGTTCCTGGATCGTCAACGTGAGAAAGGTGAGGGAGATTGAGCGTATGCGCATAGTCATCGGCGGGGAAAGGATTCCCGTAGGCGACAACTACAAGCAGCAGTTCCTGGACTTCCTGCGCCTCCATACGCTGGACAGGGAGAAATGAAGGGCGGCCCCACGGAAATCAGTGATTGTATATATCATAATAATTGAACTGAAATATCATTACCTTTACGGTACGATTTCGGGATTTACTGTGATCCCAAAATTGTACCGAGTACAACCGCTGACACAGTTTGTTTTACGCTCCCGACAATCGTTTCCAATCCGGGGAGTTGAACTTGTCTTACCAACCATTTTTCTTGATCAAATCGGCCAACTCTTGGACCGCAGGTGAATACTTCTTTACGTCTTGCATTGTACCTGAATTTTATGAGAAACCCCTTGGGGGAGCCCCTGGGTTAGTAATTAGTGCATATATCTTGAATCGTATAGGCCATTGTTTCGTTGTCTTATGCTATTAAACAACCTCCCCCTTAGATAGTTCAATCGATGTAGCCCAAAAATAGACAGGGGTTGCGATTTTTATCGCAGCCCCTGGTATGTATTAATACAGCGTTGAGGGTCAGTTGGTGAAGGTGACGTCGTCGGTATCTTTGTCGTAGCCGATCACTATCGGGCGGGAGCGGTCCACCTTCTGTGCAAGTATATCCTTCGACAGGCGGTTGAGCACCATGCGGTGGATGACTCGCTTGACGGGTCGAGCGCCGAACTCGGGGTCGTACCCCTCCTCGGCAAGGAAGTGCAGGGCTTCGGGTGTGATCTGCAGGTCGACGCCGTTCTTGGCAAGCATACGCTTGACGGAGTCAATCTGAAGCCCCACGATCTCCTCTATCTCAGCCTGGTTGAGCGGGGTGAACATGATGATCTCGTCGATACGGTTGAGGAATTCGGGGCGTATGGTCTGCTTCAGCAGCTCGAGCACCTCCTCTTTGGTCTTCTCGATGGTCTCGCCGCGGTTTTCAGGGGTCATCTTGGCGAGGTTGTCGCGGATCAGCGGCGAACCCATGTTGGAGGTCATGATGATTATGGTGTTCTTGAAGTTGACGAGTCGCCCTTTGTTGTCGGTGAGGTGGCCATCGTCGAGCACCTGCAGCAGGATGTTGAACACGTCGGGGTGAGCCTTCTCTATCTCGTCGAAGAGCACTACGGAGTAGGGCTTGCGGCGCACGGCCTCGGTGAGCTGTCCCCCCTCGTCGTAACCTACGTATCCGGGAGGCGCTCCTACGAGTCGGCTCACAGAGTGCTTCTCCTGGTACTCGCTCATGTCGATACGGGTCATCATCGAGTCGTCGTCGAAGAGATACTCGGCCAAAGCCTTGGCAAGCTCAGTCTTGCCCACGCCGGTGGTGCCCAGGAAGATGAACGAGCCGATAGGTCGACGCGGGTCGTTAAGGCCGGCACGAGAGCGGCGCACTGCGTCGGCGATGGCGCGGATGGCGTCGTCCTGACCTACCACGCGGCGGTGCAGCTCCTCCTCGAGGTGGAGCAGCTTCTCCTGCTCGCTCTGCACCATCTTGTTGACGGGGATGCCTGTCCAGCGTGATACCACATCAGCGATGTCCTCAGCGTCGACCTCCTCTTTGATCAGCGCTCGGTCACCCTGCATGGAGCGGAGCTGCTCCTGGATATCTTTATTCTCCTGCTCCTTCTGCTGGATGCGGGAGTAGCGGATTTCGGCCACGCGGGCGTAGTCGCCCTCACGCTCGGCCCGCTCGGCATCGAAGTTGAGTTGCTCGATATCAATCTTGTTTTGCTGTATGCGGTTGATAAGGTCCTTCTCGGCCTTCCACTTCGCTGTGTACTCCTTCTCCTGCTCGCGCATGGTGGCGATCTCCTTTTCGATATCCTTCACTTTGGCCTTGTCGCCCTCGCGCTTGATGGCTTCGCGCTCAATCTCCTTCTGGGCTATGCGGCGTGTGATTTCGTCGAGAGCTTGGGGCACGGAGTCGATTTCGAGGCGAAGTTTGGCGGCAGCTTCGTCCACCAGGTCGATGGCCTTGTCGGGGAGGAAGCGGTCGGTGATATAACGCTCGGAGAGCTGCACGGCGGCGATAATCGCTTCGTCGCGGATACGTACTTTGTGGTGGTTCTCGTAGCGCTCCTTCAGTCCGCGGAGGATGGCTATGGCGCTTATCTCGTCAGGCTCGTTGACCATCACCTTCTGGAAGCGGCGTTCGAGTGCCTTATCCTTCTCGAAGTATTTCTGATACTCGTCGAGGGTGGTGGCACCGATTGAACGGAGTTCGCCGCGGGCAAGCGCCGGCTTGAGGATGTTGGCGGCGTCCATGGCTCCTTCACCCTTGCCGGCTCCGACCAGGGTGTGTATCTCATCGATGAAGAGTATTATCTCACCATCGGCCTGGGTGACCTCGTTGACAATGGCCTTGAGGCGTTCCTCAAACTCACCCTTATACTTCGCGCCGGCCACAAGCGCACCCATATCGAGCGAATAGATCTGCTTGGTGCGCAGGTTCTCGGGCACGTCGCCGCGAACGATACGCATAGCCAATCCCTCGGCGATGGCGGTCTTACCGGTTCCCGGCTCACCGATGAGCATGGGGTTGTTCTTGGTGCGGCGGCTCAGGATCTGGAGCACTCGGCGTATCTCGTCGTCACGCCCGATCACGGGGTCGAGCTTCCCTTGGCGGGCTCGCTCATTGAGGTTGATGGCATACTTCGACAGGGAGTTGTAGGTTTCCTCCGAGTTCTGATCGGTGGCCTTCTTGCCCTTGCGCAGCTCGTCGATGGCTGCCTTCAGTTCCCTCTCGCTCAGGCCTGCGTCCTTGAGAATAGTCGAGGCGGGCGAGCTAATGAGGAATATCGCCATCAGCAGGGCTTCGAGAGTGACATACTCATCACCCCCCTGCTTGGCTATGTCGAGGGCGCGCTGTAGCACATCGTTGGACGTGCGGCTCAGATAGGGCTCGCCGCCCGACACCTTGGGCAGCGACGCTATCTCACGGTCGACCTGCTGCTGGAGCAGCTGTATGTTGACGCCAATCTTCTGGAAAATGAACTTCACTAACGTCTCTCCCTCAGTGATAACGCCCTTGAGCAGGTGTACCGGCTCGATGGCCTGGCTACCGGCACCGCGGGTGATTTCCACGGCCTTTTGTATAGCCTCCTGCGACTTGATAGTAAAATTATTGAAATTCATAAGTGCGATGTTAATGATTTCTTTATTAACTTTAACAAACGTCGTGCCATAATGTTTGGCGCCGGGATTTGGAATTAAGGGGAGTAAACCGTAACTTTGCGCTATATTTTTTAACATTAATCATAATGCGACGCATCATATCAGCTCTTATTTTGGCCGTAAGCTCTCTGCTGGGCTACGCCAACGAGACATATTTCCCCTACCCCACGCCACCGGAGTCGCTCACCACCCTTGGCGACCGCACAAGCTACCTGGTGGAGCACTTCTGGGACCGCTGCGACCTGAAGAGCGCCTTCTCGGCACGTGCCAAATTGGCAGGAGCGTTCAACGACTATGTGTCATTTATGCCCTACGCTGATGCCGAGGTGGTGCACCGGTCAATTGACAAGCTAATATCGCAGGTGAAGAAGGATCCCAAACATCTGCTGATCCTCGGCGAGATGGCCGAAAACGCGCTCTATGGCGACTCGGCAGAGATGGTGAGCGACGAGGCTTATCTACCCTTCGCCAAGGCCGTGGCCGGCTGCAAGAAGATACCCGGCGAACAGCGTGCGCGCTTCGAGCACCAAGCCCGCGTGCTCGCGCAGTCGCAGACGGGGCAAGTCTTCCCCGAGCTGCAACTCACAGGGGCCGACGGCACTGCAAAGAACATAAGCGCTATCACAACCCCCTACACCATCGTATTTATCAACGACCCCGACTGCAGCGATTGCCGTATGGCCCGCGTCCGACTGGCCACTAACTACGATGCCCAGCGGCTCATCAACTCAGGCTCTTTGACGATAGTCAGCGTCTACCCCGACGCTCCCGACGAACTGTGGAGCGAGTCGATCGCCGACTACCCCGCAACTTGGGTTGTCACAGCATCGGCCGACGTGGACGACCGTGTTGACATGCGCTCTACCCCTACATTCTACTTCCTCGACTCGGCGAAGAAGATTGTGGCCAAGAACATCCCCGTCGACAACATCATCAACGCTCTCGCCCTGATGCCCGACCAAACCAAAGAGTGACCACGATGAGGATAGCAGTGCTAATATCAGGCGGCGTTGACTCTGCGGTATCGGTCAGACGGCTCCTTGACCAGGGGCTCGACGACCTCACGCTATTCTACATCCGCATTGGCATGGACAACGGCGAGGGTGACTGCTCGGCCGAGGAGGACATCGAGATGTGCTCATTCATCGCCCGCCAATACAACCTGCCATTTGAGGTGGTGTCGCTCCATCAAGAATATTGGGATCACGTGATGGACTACGCCCTGCGCACAGTCCGGCAAGGGCTTACTCCCAACCCCGACATACTCTGCAACCGCATCATCAAGTTCGGATACTTCGAGGAGCGTTGGGGACATGAGTTCGACCTCACAGCTACAGGCCACTACGCAACCCGCAAGGTGATCGATGGCATTGACTACCTCGGTACAGCTGTCGACCCGGTCAAGGACCAGACCGACTTCCTGGCCCGCATCACCCACGACCAGCTCAAGCATCTGATATTCCCCATCGGCGACTTGCCTAAATCGCGCGTCAGGGAGATGGCCATCGAGGCCAATCTACCCAATGCCATGCGCAAGGACTCGCAAGGGATATGCTTTCTGGGCAACATCAACTACAACGACTTCATACGACGCCATTTAGGCGAACGTCCGGGAGCAATAGTCGAAATCGAGACCGGACGCAAGCTCGGCGAGCACCACGGCTACTGGTTCCACACCATCGGCCAGCGCAAGGGACTTGGACTCAGCGGCGGCCCCTGGTATGTGGTGAAGAAGAATGTGCACGACAACGTGATCTACGTGTCGCGCGGCTACGACACCGAGCGGCAGTATGGGCGAGAAATACGGCTCGACGAGATGCATCTGATATCACCCGCACCGTGGGCCGAAGCCACAGAGCCGACGGCTATCACATTCAAAAACCGCCACACCCCGCAGTTCGTCGGCGGAGCAATCACCCGCACCGGCGAGCGCAGCTACCGCATCGACGCCGACGAGAAGATACAAGGCATAGCCCCAGGGCAATTCACCGCCATCTACGACCGTGACCACCAAGTGTGCTTCGGTTCAGGCATAATAACACCATAACCCGACAATGGACCAACGAATAGAATTCCGAGTGATGGGCATCTCCTACTCTCAGACTCACTCAGGAGTGAGCGCCCTGCTGTTGGCACAAGTCGACGGCCCTATCAAGATACCTATCGTGATCGGCAACTCCGAAGCGCAGTCGATAGCGATCAAAATGGAAGGCATCACCCCACCGCGCCCATTGACCCACGACCTGTTTGTAAGCTTTGCCCACGCCTTCGGAGTGATACTCAAGGAGGTGTTTATCTACAAGTTTGAGGACGGAGTATTTCACTCAGAGATGATATTTGAGGATGGTGACCGCCAAGTGACACTCGACGCCCGCACATCCGACGCCATAGCAATAGCAATGCGCACCCACGCACCCATCTACACCACCAAGGCAATCATGGACGAGACGGGATTTGTGATGGAAACCCAAGCCGACCCCACAACCGACGACCCATCGCCCGAAAGCCTCGGCAGCTCGCAAGGGAAACTTGAGAACTACACCATCGAGGAGCTTGAGCGTACCCTCGCCCGCATGATTGACAACGAAGAGTATGAGCAAGCAGCCAAAGTGAAAGCCATCCTCGACCACAAGCGCAGTAACCACCCCCCAGTGTGAGAGCACCAGCTCAAAAATGTGTGAGAGCGCCAGCTCAAAAAACTCAAAAACTCAAAAACTCAAAAACTAAATACATGAAAAATCTGAAATTCCGTCTCATCGTCATGAACTTCCTGGAGTTTGCCGTCTGGGGAGCTTACCTCACATCGATGGGCAACTATCTGGCACGCACAGGGATGTCCGAGCAGATTGGCTGGTTCTACGCAGTGCAAGGCATCGTATCGCTATTTATGCCCGCTATCATCGGCATCGTGGCCGACCGCTGGATACAGGCCCAGAAGATGCTAAGTCTCTCACATCTCATCGCCGGTATATTCATGTGCGCCGCCGCCTGCTATTGCATAATACAGCCCGATGGCGTAAACCCGCAATTCGGACCGCTATTCACACTATACACACTCTCTGTGGCATTCTTCATGCCCACCATTGGATTGGCCAACTCCGTGGCTTACTCAGCGCTCAACAAGGCCGGACTCGACACCGTCAAAGCCTTCCCCCCAATCCGCGTGTTCGGCACCATCGGCTTCATCTGCTCGATGCTGTTCGTCAACTTCACCGGCTTCCAAAGCACATACGCTCAGCTCTATACATCAGGCATCATCAGCCTTGTGCTCGCCGCCTATGCACTGACGATGCCCGCCTGCCCCGTGTGCAAAGGCTCGAAGGAGAAGCAGTCGTTGGTCGACGCCCTCGGCCTGAAAGCATTCACGCTGTTCAAGGACAAGCAGATGGCAGTATTCTTCATATTCAGCATGCTCCTTGGCGTGTCGCTACAGATCACCAACGGATTTGCCAACCCCTTCATTTCGAGCTTTGAGAACATCCCCCAGTATGCCGACGCTTGGGGTGTGAAAAACGCCAACGCGCTGATTTCACTCTCACAGATGAGCGAGACCCTCTGCATCCTGCTAATCCCCTTCTTCCTCAAACGTTTCGGCATCAAAGTGGTAATGCTGATGTCGATGTTTGCCTGGGTATTCCGCTTCGGCTTCTTTGGCGCGGGTAATCCTGGCAGCGGGCTGTGGCTGTTCATCCTCTCAATGATCGTCTACGGCGTCGCCTTCGACTTCTTCAACGTGTCAGGCTCGCTGTATGTCGACCAGAAGGTTGACCCCTCGCAACGCAGCTCAGCTCAAGGTCTGTTCATGATCATGACTAACGGCATCGGAGCCACGATTGGCACACTCGCAGCGCAGGCCGTGATCAACGACCACGTATTCTCGCAAACCACCCCCGAGGCTCAAGCCCACGGTTGGGTTGAGTCATGGTATATCTTCGCAGCCTACGCATTAGTTGTGGGCGTACTCTTCGCCATCCTCTTCAAGAACCCCAAGCAGGCTGAGAAAGTGACTCTCGACCAGGCCGCCGACATCGACGGCGAAGCAGCCGACGGCTTTGTAGAACCCATCTAAAAACTCCCCCATGATCCAGTTCTACGCACCCGACATCGAGAGCAACCCGGTGTTGCCCGAAAGCGACTCACAGCACGCTATCCGCGTGTTGCGCATGGGCATGGGTGATGAGTTGGAATTAGTGGACGGTCGCGGCCACCGCTTCCGCGCTCGCATCCTTGACCCCCACCCCAAGCGCACCATGGTGGAGATCATCGAGCGCATTGTCTCCCCACTCCCTTGGGACTACAACGTGACTGTGGCCGTTGCGCCGACGAAGAACATGGACCGTATGGAGTGGCTTGTGGAGAAACTCACCGAAATCGGTGTAAACCGCATCGTACCCATCCGCTGCCAACGGTCGGAGCGACGTGAGATTAAGACCGAGCGATTGACCAAAATCGCGATCTCCGCCATGAAGCAATCACTCAAGGCCGTGCTCCCCGCCATCGACGAGATGACCGACATCAAGCAATTTCTGCATGAGACATCCATATCGCGAGCCCGGAAATTCATGGGATATTGCAGCGACGAGGTAGAGCGGCGGCTGTTGGCAAAAGAGTGCTCGCCACATACCGACACATATATATTAATAGGGCCTGAGGGAGACTTCACTCCCGACGAAGTCGCAACCGCCATCGATGCCGGATTTGTAGCCGTGACCATGGGCGACAACCGCCTGCGCACCGAAACAGCCGCACTGGTGGGTTGTGACACCGTACATATAATCAATCAAGCCAATGGATAACCTACTCCAATATCTCAATTCATCCCCTACGGGCAACTTCTTCCTCCTTGCCGGCCCCTGCGTGATCGAGGGGGAGCGTATGGCGCTTGACATCGCCGAGCGTTGCTGCGAAGCCACTCAACGACTGGGCATACCATACGTATTCAAGGGGAGCTACCGCAAGGCCAACCGCTCGCGCATCGACTCATTCGCCGGCATTGGCGACGAAAAGGCGCTGAAGATACTCGGCAAGGTGCGCGACATGTTTGGCGTACCCGTAGTCACCGACATACACACCAACGAGGAGGCAGCCATGGCCGCTGAGTATGTCGACATACTTCAGATACCGGCATTCCTTTGCCGCCAAACCGAACTCCTGATCGCGGCAGCCCGCACCGGCAAGATGGTCAACATCAAGAAGGGGCAATTCCTCTCACCCCAGGCGATGTCCTACGCCGTACAGAAGGTGCGCGACGCCGGGGGCACTGCTGTCGCAATCACGGAGCGCGGCACCACCTTTGGCTACACCGACCTGATAGTCGACTACCGCGGAATTCCGGTCATGCAGCGCAACGATTGTCCGGTGATCCTCGACGTGACCCACTCGCTCCAGCGACCCAACCAGTCGGCCGGAGTCACCGGCGGCCAGCCAGAGATGATAGAGACCATAGCCCGCGCCGGAGTTGCCGTGGGTGTCGACGGCTTATTTATGGAGACACACCTGGATCCCTCCGTGGCCAAAAGCGATGGAGCCAACATGCTCCGCCTCGACCTCCTGCCCTCTCTGCTTGAGCGACTGACCACTCTCCGCATGGCCGTAAATCAAATTAACAGATAATCCCACTCCACCACATTATATTATGCGTAAGTTTCCCATCATTATCGTCCTGGCTGTGGCTTCGTTCACGGCCACTGCCCAGGATCTGTCGTCAAACCCCGTGCAGCAAGCCATTATGGACGCCTACGACAGACTAATCAAGGAAGACCCCAACGACTTCGAACCATACTTCCGCCGTGCCGCCGACTTCTATCGCATGAACCAATATCTGCGCGCACTGAGCGACGTCAACGAGGCTATACGCCTTACCCCTGCCGACAAAACCGACGTGCGCTTCGAGGAACTCGTGTTGCGAGCCAACATCTATCTCATGACCGACCGGCCGGCAGAGGCTTCGGCCGACTTCGAAGCAGCTCTTGCCCTTGACCCCACCAACTTCAACACCATCCATCAAAAGGCCAACACCGACCTGATACTCGGCAACTACGCTCAGGCAAAGTCAGGATATACCCGCATGCAGGGGTTGGTGTCCCGTAGCCCGGAAGCCCTCTTTGGATTAGCCCGCGTAGCCATCAAGGAGCGCAACTATGGTAAGGCCAACGAATATGCCGACCAAGCAGTGCAGCTCAATGCCAGCGAGAGCAGCGTCTACGTGACCCGAGCCAACATCCGCCAGGAGCTTGGCAACAACAACGCAGCCGCCCAAGATCTCATCGCAGCCATCTCAATCGACGCCAACGGCCGAGCCCTAAGCGAGTTGATAAGCCTTGGAGGAAAGGATTATCCTGCTACCGTGACAGCCTTGAGCGAGGCAATCAAGGAGGCTCCCAATGTGGAGATGTTCAAATATCTGCGCGCCGAAGTAGCTATGATCAATTACCACTACAAGGACGCTATAGCCGACTTCAACACACTTATCGAAGGCAATACCACCAGCCCCGGCATATATCAGGCGCTTGCTCAATGCCACTATGCCTTAGGCAACTACGCCCAGGCTGCTGTCGACATCGAGTTCGCCATATCAGCCACAGCCGATAATGCCGACTACTACGTTACACTCTCCGAGATACGCCGCGCGCAGTGGCGTGCTGAGGATGCCCTCGAAGCCGCCGAAAAGGCACTTGCTAAGGACGCATCCAATGTCGACGCCCTTGAGCAGAAAGCCCTCGCCCTTGTCGACCTCAAGAGATACAACGATGCCTCGACAGCCATCGGCGAGGCTATACTTAACGAAGGCGACTACCCCCTGTTCCTGCTTGAGCGAGCATGGATACTCACCGACTTCCTCTACCAACCTGGCGCCGCCAAAAACTATTATAGGCGAGCCATCGACATCGAAAACCCCACAGAGCCGCTCATCGACTTCGCATTGCTTTTCGACGGCGACAAGAATAAAGCTCAAATATCGCTCGATGCCCAGCTTGCGGCCAATCCCCGCGACCCGTATATGCTCTATATCGCCACTTGCTTCTATGCCCAAGCCGGTGATAATGACAAAGCCCTCGACTATATGGCCCAAGCCCTCGAAGCCGGCTATGCCAACTATCACGACTGGAACCGTGCCGATACCGGGCGCCTTAACGTAGGCCCGATACGTGACGAGAAGCGATTTAACGAACTTTTAACCCAATACAAGTCAATATTTTGAACAACTGACCCTCAATTGAGTTACAAATGTAGGGAGTTTCAGAGCTCTCTGAAATCTCTTGTTTAATTAAAATTAAGAGTATATATTTGCATTAACAAATTTAACCAAAAATTCAAACTAAATATACCCCTCCTATGGACAACCAAGATTTATTGAAAGAAGTTGTTGCCAAAGCAGAAAAATGGCTTGGCGAAGGTTACGACCCCGAAACACGCGCTGAGGTAAAGCGCATGCTCGAAGCTGAGGACAAGACCCAGCTCATTGAGTCATTCTACCGCGATCTCGAATTTGGCACAGGCGGCCTGCGTGGCATCATGGGTGCAGGCACCAACCGCATGAACATATACACTGTGGGCGCTGCCACCCAGGGCTTGGCCAACTACCTCAAGGAAGCATTCGCTGAGCTGCCTCAGATAAGTGTAGTGGTAGGTCACGATGTGCGCAACAATTCACGCAAGTTTGCCGAAATCGTAGCTGATATATTCTCAGCCAACGGCATCAAAGTATATCTGTTTGAGAGCTTCCGCCCCACACCCGAGCTTTCGTTCGCAATACGTCACTTTAGCTGTCAGAGCGGCGTCAACATCACCGCCTCTCACAACCCCAAGGAGTATAACGGCTACAAGGCTTACTGGAGCGACGGAGCGCAGATCATCGCCCCTCACGACGTGAACATCATCGACCATGTAAATCGCATCCACGACGTGAGCGAGATTAAGATGAAAGGCAACAAGGACCTGATCCAAATCATCGGTGAGGAAGTCGACAACGCATTCCTCACCGCCATCAAGGGGCTGTCGCTCAGTCCTGAGGCTATCAAGCGTCACCACGACCTCAAGATTGTCTACACCCCTATCCACGGCACCGGCGTGAGGCTCGTGCCCGCTTCGCTCAAGAACTACGGCTTCACAAATATCATCCACGTGCCCGAGCAGGATATCCCCTCTGGGGAATTTCCCACTGTCGACTCACCCAACCCCGAGAACGCATCGGCTATGGCCATGGCTATCGCCAAGGGCAAGGAGGTGGAGGCCGACCTGATCGTGGCTTCTGACCCCGACGCCGACCGTATCGGATGTGTAATCCGCGACAACAACGGTGAGTATCAGCTTATCAATGGCAATCAGATTGTGATGATACTCATCAACTACCTGATAGAGCGCAACGCCGAACTTGGCCGTCTAACAGGTAAGGAGTATATCGTCAAAACCATCGTGACCACCGAGACCATCAAGTCAATCGCTGACAAGAACAATGTGACCATGTACGACTGCTACACCGGATTCAAGTGGATTGCTTCAGTGATACGCGACCATGAGGGCACAGCACGCTACCTCGGTGGCGGCGAGGAGAGCTACGGCTTCTTGGCCGAGGACTTCTGCCGCGACAAGGACTCTGTATCGGCAATCTCGCTGATGGCTGAAATCTGTGCATGGGCCAAGGACCGCGACCTCGACTTCATGGGCATGCTTCAGGATATCTATATCAAGTACGGCTTCTCGCGTGAGGAGGGTATCTCTGTGGTACGCACCGGCAAGTCGGGCGCTGAGGAGATTGTGGCCATGATGAAGGAATTCCGCGCCAATCCTCCCAAGTCGCTTGGCGGCTCTGACGTGGTGCTCATCAAGGATTACGCTGACATTAACATGACCGACCTGACCACAGGCAAAGTCACCAAGATGGATATGCCTACCACGAGCAACGTGCTGCAGTTCTTCACTGCCGACGGCTCAAAGGTGTCGGTTCGCCCCTCAGGCACAGAGCCTAAGATCAAGTTCTATATCGAGGTTAAGGGTGTGCTCACTGATAAGGCTGACTACGACAAGGCTCAGGCCACAGCAAAGACCAAGATTGACGCTGTCAAGAAAGACCTGGGCATCTAACCCGCAATCGCCCTGAAACATTGAAGGTACTATATACTGACAATCATCTCGCCGTGGTAGAAAAACTACCCGGCGAGATTGTTCAGGGGGATGAGACAGGCGACCCTACGCTGATTGATGCCGTCAAGGAATGGATTAAGCGTGAGTACAACCGCCCAGGCAATGTGTTCTGCGGTCTTGTTCACCGCCTGGACCGCCCGGTTGGAGGCTTGGTTGTGTTCGCTCGCACATCGAAGGCGTTGGCGAGGCTGAACGATATGTTTCGCGACCGCCGCGTCAACAAGCGCTACTGGGCCATCGTGCGCAATCGTCCGCCAAAAGATGAGGACACTCTCACAGGCTACATCACCACCGTGGAGCGCACCAACAAGTCGTACATCTCCCCCACCCCCAAGCCCGGAGCCAAAGAGGCTCGCTTGAGCTACCGCCTGATAGGCCAGAGCGACCGCTACTATCTGCTCGAGGTTGACCTGCATACAGGCCGAAAACACCAGATACGCGCACAGCTCGCCTCGATAGGCTGCCCCGTGAAGGGCGACCTCAAATATGGTGACAAGCGAAGCAACCCCGATGGGTCAATCTCGCTACGTGCCCAGCACATCGACTTCATCCATCCCGTGAGCGGCAAGGAGATATCAATTAATGCGCCGATCCCCGATGACCCATTATGGCAAGCTCTCGCGGCTTCTGTCTCGGCCAGCGATCATGAGTGACGCTTGTGATTGTCGGCAAAAATCGCTAATTTTGTAGCCAATATGACATCACATTCACGCAAATACCTTATCGACATGGTTGTTACTAAGGCTCAAAACCTCGGTAGCAACCATGTTAGTTTATGGCTGGAGCCAACCGCAGGCAGTCTGCCTGAGATGCGTCCGGGCCAGTTTGTTGAGCTTAAAGCTCCCGCGGCGTCGGGGGTGTTGCTGCGTCGCCCGATTTCTGTGAACGATGTTGACGGCAACTCCATGCGGCTCCTTATCCGTAACGCCGGGCGAGCTACCTCCGAGATGATGAAGCTCACGGCCGGCGACATTGTTAACGCCATGCTACCCTTAGGCAATGGGTGGAGTGTTGACAAGTCGGGCGACTCTCCGCTGCTCATTGGAGGTGGCGTTGGTGTAGCACCGCTGCTCTACTTAGGTCGTAAACTCAAGGCCGACGGCATCGAGCCTACATTCCTCCTTGGCGCACGCTCCGAGTCTGACCTGCTGGAGCTTGTCGATTTCAACAGTGTGGGCCATGTGCTCACCACTACGATTGATGGCACTCACGGCCACCGCGGCCTTGTGACCAACCATCCCAAGCTTGTGCGGGGCAATTGGAGCATGATCTACTGCTGCGGCCCTGAACCGATGATGCGGGCTGTGGCCGATACCGCACGCATGCTTTCAGTGAACTGCGAAGTGTCGCTTGAGAACACCATGGCATGCGGCCTGGGGGCCTGCCTCTGCTGCGTGCAACAAACCATCCAGGGGCATCGCTGTGTGTGCACCGATGGCCCGGTATTTAACATCGATCAACTACTATGGCAAGATTAGAAGTGAATTTGGGGAAATTGAGGCTCAAAAACCCCGTGATGACTGCTTCAGGCACCTTCGGCTACGGTGAGGAGTTTGCCGACATGATTGACCTAAACCGCCTCGGTGGGTTTATCGTCAAAGGCACTACGCTCAACCCCCGCGAAGGGAACCCCTACCCTCGTATGGCCGAGACCCCATCGGGTATGCTCAATGCCGTAGGCCTGCAAAACAAAGGTGTGAACTACTTCATCGAACATATCTACCCCCGCATCAAGGATGTCGACTCAAAGATACTGGTCAACGTTTCAGGCTCGACCATCGACGACTATGTGGAGGTATGCCGACGACTGCACCCACTTGACCATGTGGCCGGCATCGAGGTCAATATATCATGCCCCAACGTCAAGCAAGGAGGTATGGCCTTCGGCACCACATGCCCCGGCGCATCCTCCGTGGCACGCGCAGTGCGTGAGGCTTATCCCAACAAATTCCTGATGATCAAACTGTCGCCTAACGTCACCGACATCGTGTCGATAGCTCGCGCCGTGGAGGATGAGGGAGCCGACGCTGTATCGCTGATCAACACCCTGATGGGCATGGCCGTTGACGCCGAGCGCCGTCGCCCGGCACTGTCGACCGTCACCGGCGGTTTGTCAGGGCCTGCGGTCAAGCCCGTGGCACTGCGGATGGTGTGGCAGGTGGCTAAGGCGGTGAAGATACCTGTGGTCGGTTTGGGGGGCATCATGACAGCTACCGACGCCATCGAGTTTCTACTTGCCGGGGCCACAGCCGTGCAGATTGGCACCGCCAACTTTGTCGACCCTACAACGACTATGCGAGTGATTGAGGGCATCGAGGATTATTGTGCACGCCATAACATCACCGACATAAACGAAATCATCGGCGAATTGTTACATTATTAAGTTGTTAAGGACGTTAAGGACGTTAAAGACACCATTGAAGATTATAGGATGACTAAGGACCAGACTACACCGCAAGTGTTAGGCACACAGACCATCGGCAAGCTGCTGGTGCAATACTCCGTGCCGGCGATTATCGCCAGCGTGGCGGTGTCGCTCTACAATATCATCGACTCTATGTTTATCGGTCAGGGTGTTGGAGCGATGGCCATCGCCGGATTGGCTATCACCTTCCCTCTGATGAACCTCGTGATAGCGTTCTGCACACTCATAGCCGTCGGTGGCGCCACAATCAGCTCTATATTCTTAGGTCAACACAACTATAAGCGAGCTACCGATACCGTCAACAACGTAGCCCTCGCTTGCCTCGTCCACTCTATGTTTTTCGGCGGTATCACTCTGATATTCCTCGACGAGATACTCACATTCTTCGGCGCAACCGAGGCCACCCTCCCCTACGCCCGCGAGTTTATGCAGGTGATACTTGTGGGCACTCCGATTAGCTACGTGTTCATCGGGCTCAACAACCTGATGCGCGCTACCGGCTACCCTAAGAAAGCCATGATATCTGCCCTACTGTCGGTAGTGGTCAACGTCATCTTGGCACCGATATTCATCTTCACCCTCGGCTGGGGCATACGCGGTGCCGCTTGGGCTACCAACCTGGGGCAGCTCGCCTCGCTGATATGGGTGCTGTCGCACTTCCTCAACCGCGACAGCTTCGTGCATCTCAACTTCCGCGACCGATGGTTCACCCCCTCAATACTCAAACGCGTCTACGCCATCGGCCTGTCACCCTTCTTAATGAACGTGTGCGGCTGCATAGTAGTGCTGTTCATCAACCGCGCCCTGCTCGACTATGGTGGCGACGCCAAGGACCTTGCTATCGGCGCCTACGGCATTCTCAACCGTTCGGGCATGTTCTTCGTGATGATAGTGTTCGGTGTCACCCAGGGTATGCAACCAATATTGGGCTATAACTACGGCGCCAAGCTGTGGGGCCGTGTGACGAGCGCCCTCAAGATGGGCATTATCATCGGTGTGATCATCAACTCAGTCGGTTGGCTTATCTACGAGATTTTCCCCGATCAGGTCAACGGCCTGTTCACCACCGAGCAAGTGCTTATCAACATATCGCGCAACGGTGCACGCATGTACTTCCTCTTCTACCCCCTGATTGGCGCGCAGGTGGTGATACAGAACTTCTTCCAGTCAATTGGCAAACCTAAGATATCGATATTCCTGTCGCTCACACGTCAGCTGATATGCTTGATACCCATGTTGATACTCCTGCCGCCGATATTCGGCATCGAGGGTGTGTGGATGAGCATCGCTTCGAGCGACTTCATAGCATTTGTGGTGACGGTGATCACAGCCGTCATCGTAATCCGACGACTTAACCGACACTTCGCCCCATGCCCCAAAAATCAATAGAGCAGCTCAACCTACGCGTCACCCCCGAGGTGGCCGCAAGCGAACTGCGGCTCCTCACAGCCGTCAGCGACCAGTTGCATATCGACGGCAACCGCATCACCGGCATGCGCATCACTCGCCGTTCCATCGACGCCCGCCAGCGCCAGGTGATGGTAAACCTTACCGTAAAAGTTGGCATCGACAGTCCATTCGACCCCCGGCCCGAACTTACGCCTATCCACTACCCCGATGTCAGCTATGCCCGCCCCGTCATAGTGGTCGGAGCAGGTCCCGCGGGACTTTTCGCTGCTTTGGAGCTTATAAAATTAGGGTTAAAGCCCATCATCGCGGAGCGTGGTAAGGATGTCGACGAGCGCCGCAAGGACTTGGCACGCATCGCCCGCGAGGGCAGCGTTGACCCTGACTCCAACTATTGCTTCGGCGAAGGTGGAGCCGGAGCTTACTCCGACGGCAAACTCTACACTCGGTCAAAGAAGCGAGGATCAGTCACCGAAATCCTCGAAACATTCTACCGCAACGGCGCACCCGAGTCAGTGCTCATCGACGCCCACCCCCATATCGGCACCGATTTGCTCCCCGGAGTGATAAAATCAATACGGCACACCATTGAGCGCTATGGCGGCGAGGTGCGTTTCAACTCGCGGGTAGAGCGTTTAATCATAGATGGCGACGAAGTGACCGGAGTCGAGCTGGCCGACGGCACTCCCCTGCACGGACCCGTAATACTTGCCACCGGCCACTCTGCACGCGACCTATACCGCTCGCTCCACTCTCAGGGTGTCGACCTTGAGCCAAAAGGCATAGCCGTCGGAGTCAGATTGGAGCACCCCCAAGCACTCATCGACTCAATCCAGTATCATAAACCCGCGGGGCGAGGCCGCTTCCTCCCCCCGGCAGAATATTCATTGCTCACCCGTGTCGACGACCGCGGAGTCTACTCATTCTGCATGTGCCCCGGCGGTATCATAGTGCCCTGCGCATCAGGCCCCGACCAGCAGGCTGTCAACGGCATGTCGCCCTCCAACCGCGGAAGTCGCTGGGCCAACTCAGGCATGGTGGTCGAAGTGCTACCCGAGGATGTGGAGCCCCAGAGCAGCGACCCGCTCAAGGTGATGCACTATCAAGAGCAGATTGAGCGACGGTTTTTTGAGGAGAGTGGTGCCACGCAAAACGCCCCCGCGCAGCGCATGCACGACTTCGTAAACTCCAAGCCTTCGACGTCGCTACCCCCCACAAGCTACGCCCCGGGGATACATCCGGCGCGCATCGACCAACTGCTGCCGCGACAAATAGCACGCCGACTTCAGCGGGGTTTTATGGAGTTTGGCAAAAAGCAACGAGGATTTCTCACTAACGATGCTACGCTAATTGGAGCCGAAACCCGCACCTCATCCCCCGTAAGGATTACCCGACGCGAGGATACCCTTGAGCATATCCGGCTCCGCGGCCTATACCCCTGCGGCGAGGGAGCGGGCTATGCCGGAGGCATCGTATCAGCCGCCATCGACGGCCAACGTTGCGCTCAAGCCCTGACCCGCAGCCTTTAGTCCATCTTGATTTCTGCCTGGGCCATCTCGTCATATTCAGCCCAGTCGGGGTCGTTCTCGCAATAGATTGACAGTGGCAGTTGGGGGAAGTCGGCCAACGCCTCGTTGAGCTTGCGGCCAAAGATGTGTGTCGACAAAGTGTAGAAAATCCAATTGCGCTCATCGTCGCCGGTGTATATTCCGGTTAGCACAGCCACAGGATCGCGGTTGAACTCACTCTGCAGCGCCTCCTGCACCTGCTCCATCATTTCCGACGTGGCTACATCGGGCATTCCTGTCGAGTCGCCCTGATAAGGCCAAGTGACCTCGACGCGTATATTAAATCGGGGATTATCGCGGAACTCGGCCACATCCTTGCGGCCTGTCACCATTATCAGTCGGCCCGACTCAGCCTCGGTCGGCGCCGTCCACCATTGTTCGTTTTCCATACATGAAGTGTTGTGAGGTTGAGATGACAAAGATAGCGATTATATCACTCCGCTGCAAGCCGTCCTCTTACAAGTCAGGGCAACCGCATCAAAATACAAGATCGCCTCCTGCCGAAAAGGTGTTCCAGTCCGACTTGCTCCAGAGCGTTCCACCCCGTTCCAGAGCGTTCCACCCCGTTCCACCCCGTTCCACCCCGTTCCACCCCGTTCCAGAGTGGAACACCCGGAACGATGGAACGGATTGCCGGGAATGCTTCTTACAAATTTTATCGCCAAATATATTTTTACGGATATCGAGGTGATTTTGGCGTCGTAATTTTGTGGCACACTAAATCCTCCGACACCCTATATATAATATAGGGAGGGCATACTATTGTCACGCAAGCTCAACAAATAAAATAACGGGACACAAGTTGCGTTGGCAAAATTGTGAAGTTATCGCCAAAGGGTATAGTAGCTCCCTGCGGTGCTATGCAGTTACGCCAACAAGCAGGGTCGCTCCAGGGAGAGTACGCATAAACGTAAGGTGACTATGTATTCTGCCGCAAAAGCAAAGCCCACCTTAATATAGGACAGGTCGCTCCGGTTTATGTCGGCTGTTGCCATCGATGCAGTTTTAGCGTTCCATCGTTCCATCGTTCCAGGGTGGAACGGGTGGAACGGGGTGGAACGGGTGGAACGGGGTGGAACGGGTGGAACGGTGACGCCAGCATGTAGGGTGATAGGTTGTCGCACCTACATGTATGGGGTGGCGAGGCGGCCTGTGGCGTCGAGGTATTGGGCGAGCTTGAGACGGTAGTCGCCGTAGGCTTCGGTATAGCGGTCGCAACTCTGCTGATAGAGGGTTTGGGCGTCGAGCAGGTCGGTGATGGTGGAGACCCCCACGCCGTAATAGGCGGTGTTGAGGCGGAGGTTTTCGGTCGACTGGGCGATGCTCTCATGTGCTATCTGCATCTTGCGGTGAGCGGCGGTGAGTTCGTCCCAGGCGTTCTCCATCTTGATCTGGAGGAGTTCGGTGAGGTCTTGTTGCTGCAGACGGGCGTTGGCCTCGTCGATGCGGCTCTTCTTTATCTTATGTGAGCCTCCCCACCAGTCGGTGATAGGCACACTCACGGTGAGCATCACTGCGGCGAAGTTATGATGCTGGCTGAACAAGTCGTCGTAGACCCAACCGCCTCCAAGCCCAACTTCGGGGAGGTTTTCACCCACAGCGAGGCGTGTTCGCAGCTCTGTGGCCTTGACGTTCTGGCCGAGCTGCTGATAGTCGTTGGTCATGCCGACGGCTTGCTGGGGCTCGATATAGAGTGATAGCGGGTACTCAGGCACTGAGTCCGGGGCTTGCTCTGCGGTGATGATGATGGAGTCGCCATTGAGTCCGACATATTGCGCCAGCAGGTTGGAGGCGAGTGTGATACCATTGTCAAGGTCGACCATCGTCGAGCGCAGGTCGTTGTGCTTGAGCTGCACTTTGAGCAGGTCGTTGGGGAGTGTGACTCCGGCTTTGACTGCAACATCAACTTGGTATTGGAGCGAGTCAACCATCTGAAGCACGGACTCCAGGGTGCGACGCTTTGATTGCAGGGTGACGATCTGCCAATAGTAGCGTTCGGCGGTGACCATCACCTCGTCGGCGGCGTCATCCTCCTGAAGGCGTGCCACTTCTTCACCCACGTGTGCCAACTTGTTGGCATTGACGATGCGTCCACCCATAAATACGGGTTGGATGGCGAGCAGCGAGAAGTTCCATCCGCTCTTGATAAGCTCGATGTCGCCCAGAGAGCGGTTGGCCAGAGGTGCGAGTTCGGCGGGTATCATGGGCGCTACTTCGGCGGGAATGAGTGAGCCGATTGTAGGCAGCGTGTACTGCAATGCGCCCTTATTTGATCGGTAGCCAAGGAAGTTGGCGCTGACGTTGGGGAAGTATTTGGTGAAAGCCTCGCGGCTGACTTCGGTGGCTGCCTCACGGTTGCCGCGGGCTATGCGCACTCGTGCGTTGTTCTCCACAGCCAGCCGGCGGCAGTCGTCGAGGGTGAGCACTGTCTGAGCCATAGCTGATGAGAGGATGCCCATCGCTATGATTGAGGATATGATGCGGAGTTTCATGATTTAGCGTTGTTAGTGGTGGCTACGGCTGTTGACGAGGATGTAGTGCCGGTGGGCTGCTGCGCTTGTGGGAAGTTGGGTGTAGGCACTCCGTAGGGTGGGTCCAAGGGCTGTTTGCCTGAGAATTTCCACAGTGCCACCGGTATCACCGTCAGGGTGAATATCATGGTCAGAGGGGTGCCGAAGAATATTACTGTGCCCATCGGCTGCCAAAGGGCGCTTCCTTCGATCACCATTGGAAGCACGCCCATCGTGGCGGCCGCCGATGTGAGGAATATGGGGCGCATACGGCGTTTGGCTGACTCAAGGGAGGCTGTGCGGTTGTCGTAACCATCCTGCCCTTGTATCTGCTCGGCGTAGTCAATCATGATGATGGCGTTGCGCACCAGGATGCCCATCAGCGATATTATACCCAAGGTACACGTCAGGCTTATAGGCTCGCCCATGACTATGAGGCCCAGGGCGGCGCCGGGGATGCACAGCAGCAGCGAGAGCAGCAGTATCATCGAAATGCCTACTTGCTTGTAGTGTAGCAGGATGATAAAGAAGATGATCACCACGGAGATGAGCAGCGCGCTGACAATCTGCGGCAGTATGTCGAATGTGTTCTCATAGTCGCCGCCATATTCAATAGTGACGTCGTCGGGGAGGTCGAGTTGGTCGATTTCCGACATGATCTCTCGGGTTACAGCGATAGTGTTAAGGTCGCGCTCATGTTCGGCGATAAGGGTGATGGTGGGTTGACCGTTGTAGTGTCCCATCAAACCATAACTCCATGTGGGACGTACTTTGGCGAACTGGCTCAGGGGGGCGTTGGCGATGTCGAGTATGGGTATATCCTCGTTGACAAGGTCGGCATAGTCGGAGCGGTCGGCACGGAGGCTCTTGACTGTTACGGGGAGTCCGTAATCACCCTCCCATACGGTGGCCACGGGGAGTCCGTCGCCATATCGCAGGGCTAATGTCCCCTCAAGCCACAAGTTGCTGATGCCAAGGCGCGACTCTTTGGTGACATCGGGTTGCACCTGTGCCGCTACCAGTGGGGTGCTGGTATTGGGGCGTGCAAGGCGTACGCCGGGTGTAGACCGCATCAGCGAGAGCACCGAGTCGGCAACCAGTTGGAGATGTGCGAAGTTGTCGCCGGTGACACGTACCTCGATCGGATAGTCGGCGTTGGAGTACGACAGTTGCTTGAAGCGGCAATAGGCGTCGGGGAAGTATGACTCACATTTAGGGGTATACTCGTTGAGCAACTCGATAGTGGCGTCCTCGCTCACGGTGTTGACGATAAACTGACAATAGTTGGGACCGCCAACCTGCGGAGCGTAGGTGGTCTGGAAGCGGGGTGATGAGCAACCGTGGAACGATGCTACGGATACCACACGGTCATCCTTGAGCAGTATGCGCTCAAGTGAGTCGGCCACAGAGTTGGAGCGGTCGAGCGACGAGCCTGTGGGGAGGTAAATCTCCACGGCAAACTGATTGCGCTCGGCGATAGGCATCAACCTCATAGGTCGCTCTACAAACGCCCATGCGCCAACTACTATGCATATCAAGCCAACGGCCAACGTGGTCTTAGGCCAGGCGAAGCAGAAGTCGGCGAGCTTGTTGTAGCCGCCTTGGAGCATCGTGAAGAATGAGAACTTCTTCTTGCCTGAAGCCACGGCCTCCTGCTCAAGTTTGTAGATAGGCTTCTTGATTATCTTCTTCTGGAGCCATGGCACGAGCGTCTCGGCGATGCAGAGCGATATGAACAGGATGATGGTGATTGCCCATGGGAAGTCGTTCATGAAGTCGCGGAACATGCCGGTGAGCGTGAGCAGGAAGGGGAAGAAGGTGATGGAGATGGCGCATGTGGCCGAGAAGATGGCTTTGAGGAACTCCACAGCCGACCGATAAGCTGCCGTGGCGTGGTCGACACCGTCGGATATCAGCTCCACATAGTTATCGATGATCACCACCGAGTTGTCGACAATCATACCCAACGACACTATCAAGCAAGCCAGCGTGACGGTGTTAAGCTCAATGCCAAGGGCGTAGAACACTCCTAACGATATGAAGATAGTGATTGGGATGGTGGCGGCGGCAATCAGCGCCACCTTGATGGGCAACAGCAGCATAATCACTATCACCACGGCAACGATGGCTATCAGCAACTCGCGCAGGAAGTCGTAGACGCTCGAACTTACCACAGTGGGCTGGTCGGTAATCTTCTCTATCTTCACATCCTTGGGAAGCGACCGCTCAAACTCGTCGAGCACACGCTGCACATCCTTACCCATCTTCACGATGTTGTTGCCATCCTTCATGGCCACGCTCAGGAGCACCGACTTGGTGCCGTTGTAGGTGATGAATGATGATGGGTCGGGGTACTCGCGGCGCACCTCGGCGATATCGCTTACCCGCACCACCGAACCGTCGGGTGTGGATAGCACCACCATGTCGGCCACGTCGCGCTCCGAGTCGACGGGGCGCTCCACGTAGATTGGGGCGGTGTAGCGCTCACCCTTGAGCTCGCCGCCGGTGGTGTTGAACCCTTGCCCGGCGAGGTTGGCGGCCAAAAGGCTTGCCTTGATGCCATAATGGGCGAGTTTGTCGTTGTCGACTATGATGGATATCTGCTCATTCTGTTTTCCCACTACTGACATAGTGCCGACACTCTCCACCGTGCGCAGGCGGTCGCGAAGGTCGTCGACCATCTCACCAAGTTCGCGGTAGGTCTTATCGACGCTCGATATCGATATCAGCAGGGCTGACGTATCGCCGAAGTCGGTGAGAGTCTCCACGGCAAGCACACTCTTGGGTAGGTTGGCCTTAGCCTTCGACAGGCCGATTTGAAACTTGTTCCAGAACGGGTCGGTGTCTGATATGTTGTCGTCGAGCTCGACGAACACTATCACCATGCCGTTGGTGCATCGTGAATGAGTCTTCGACTTGTCGACCTCCTTGTAGCTGAATATATAGTCCTCAAGGTCCTTCAGCACCTCGTCGGTCATCTCCTCTGATGTGGCTCCAGGACATACGGCCACCACCAGTCCCTCACGGATGGTGAAGCCGGGGAACTCGTTCTTGTTCATCTGCTCCAGGGCGTAGATGCCAAAGCACACGAGCGCCACCACTACCAGTATCACCAGCGTGTGATATCGCAGACCGAAGGCTACGATGCCACTGCGCTTCGCATTGCTGTTGTCGTTAGCCATAGTAGTGTGATTTATTTGTTGCTGATATTGACCACGGGAGTGCCACTGCTCACCTTCTGCTGGCCGTTGACTATCACGGAGTCACCCTGGGCGAGACCTTCCTCAACAATCAGGCGTGTGCCGGAGGTGAAGCCCCCTACCCTGACGATCTGCTTGCGGGCTTTGCCTTGGTCATCGACCCACACGAAGTTGCGGTTGTCGGCATCGAGCAGCACGGCGTCGATGGGCACTGTGAGCACGCGCTCAGCCTGAGCGTTGTCGATGGCCACGTCGCACACCATGCCGGGGAGGAGTTCGCCCGTGGTGTTGTCTACCTCAAACTTCACGCTGTAGGTGCGAGCCAAGGGATTGGCCGAAACACCCTTTTCGGTAAGCCGACCCGTGAACTGCTTGCCACCGAGGGCACCAACAGTGATTGTGGCCGTAGCGCCGTCAGGCACCGAGGCTATCTCATTCTCAGGCACCGGTATCGAGATCTTCACATTAGAAATGTCCACGATTTTCACCACCGGCACTCCCGGAGCGGCGTTCATGCCCGCATCCATGTACTTCTCAGCCACATACCCGGCCGAGTGAGCATAGAGGTTGGCGTCGCTCAGCCCCTTGCGGGCTATGGCGGCGGCGCTTTGAGCCGACTTGAGGGCATTCTGCGCCTCCACCCACTTGATGTCGGGCAGGGCGTTGGCATTATGCAGCTGCTCCATGCGGTTGTAGGTGTCCTGAGCCTGATTGAGTGTGGCTTGGGTTATAGCGTAGGCGTTTTGCAAGCTCGAAGCGTCGACCGTAGCTATGAGTTGCCCCTTGCCCACACGGTCGCCAACGTTGACGTTGACCGTGTTGATGGTTCCAGCCGTGGCGAAGCTCAACGCGACTCCCGTCGACTCCTCGACAGTGCCTGAAAAAGTGCGGCCCTGAGTCACCACCGTTGAGTCAACAGCCATTATTTCTACCCTTACCGGCTCCTGATTTGAGGCAGCCTTCTCCTTGTGGCACGACACCACGGCGAGCGACATCATGCCTATACACGCCAATTTAGTTGAAACGTTCATATTGCGCTTATGTGAGAATTTTTATTCTTTAACAATCTTATCGCTGATATAGTTTACCTTAACAGTAGGAAGCTCCTGGTTATGTCAGCCCAAATTTAACCCTAAATTTGGTAATGGACGCAATTTATCGGCTAATTAGGCCACATTTGCCATACAATAGAACAAAAATATTCGTTAACTTCGCGCATCACAATTATTGAAACCAGCAACCTACCATGAAACGCCGACACCTGCTACCTCTGGCCATTCTGCCACTCGCCGTGACCACCGCTTCAGGCTACCGTATCGCCATACTCAGCGATGTGCACGTAACCCCCAAAAACGCTAACGACACCATGCTCCGCCAAGCCGTCGACGAAATCAACGCCACCCCCGGCATCGATATCGTGGTGATGAACGGCGACCTCACCAACGAGGGCTCTGATGAGCAACTTACCAACGTCAAGTCCATACTCGACCGCATACGCCAACCCCTCTACGTGCTCCCCGGCAACCATGAGAACAACTGGAGCCAGTCGGCCACACGCACCTTCAACGAGCTTTGGGGCAACGACCGCTTCGTAGTCACCACCGACTCCCTGGTTGTCATAGGCATGAACTGTGGCCCATTCATGAAGATGGGCGACGGCCACATCAAGCAGGAGGACTTGCGCTGGCTCGACGCCACCCTCGCCGAAAAAGCCACCGACGGTCGCCGCGTAGTATCGTTCAACCACTACCCGCTACAGGACGACCTCGACAACTATCAAGCCTACGCCGAGATACTCCATCGCTACCCCACAATCGTCCACGTCAACGGCCATTACCACGTAAACCGCCCCTACCAGTGCGGCGACATACCCGGCATGATGGTGCGCGCCCTTGACTGCCGCAACGGCAACTACGGATACACACTTATGGATGTCACCCCCGACTCCGTGACCTTCCATCAAAAGCGCCTTAACCGTCCCGCCAAACGCATCCACGCCGTAGCCGCCAACGCCACACCGCGCCCCGACCTCGACTGGAGCGTGACAACCCTCGCCGACACCACCGTCAACGTTGCCGGCCGCCCGATTGAAATCACCCGCATCGTGGCCGACAGCGCCTCGATATTCACCCGCCTGGGCATCGACGGCCAACACGTGTATTACGGCACATCATTAGGCGATGTCAAGGCAGTCGACAAGCTCAGCGGACAACAACTATGGACCCGCGTCACCGGAGCCTCACTCTTCGGCCGCCCCTCAGCTTGCGACACCGTACTTGCCGTGCCTTGCGCCGACAACGCCCTGCGATTTGTCGACACCCGCACAGGCTCAGCCTACTCCGTGGCCACATCCGATGGCCCATACGTAGCCGACGGCATCATCATCGACGGTCGCCTATATCAAGGAGGGTATAAGAAGATGGAATGTTACGACGTAGCCACCGGACGGCTGCTGTGGCGCAACAATTCGATGAAAAACTACTGCCAGGCAGCCCCTGTGATCGATGGCGACGACCTCATATTCGGAGCTTGGGACACATATCTATACTGCCTCGACCGCAACACCGGCCGTCTGCGCTGGAAGTGGAACAATGGCAAGTCGGCCAACATGCTCGGTCCCGGCAACTGCGTGCCTGTAGTCACACCCGACAAGGTTGTAATCGTAGCCCCCGACCGCTACATGACAGCCATCGACCGCACAACCGGGCGCACCCTCTGGCGCGACAACTCCCACAAGTACCGTGAGTCGCTCGGCCGCAGCGCCGACTCCACCCGCGCCTACGCTAAAACAATGGATGGTGAATTGGTGGCCGTCGACATCACCGGCCCTGAGTTCCGCGAGCTATGGACCGCCGACCTTGGCTTTGGCTACGAGCACGCCCCCTGCATAGTGGCTGAACGTGGCGGCCTCGTCTACGCCGGGTCACGCCGCGGCCACATAGCCATCGTAACCCCCGACGGCCAGGAGGTGCACAACGTGGCGTTAGGCACATCCGAAGTCAATGGCATCGACCTCGACCCCACCTCCGACGACATCTATCTCTCGCTAATCGAAGGCACCGTCTACCGAATCAAGTAACCCGCAGCCAACGAATATTGTTATCGCGGCGCACCGGGGGAGCGCCGTAGGCGCGGGGGTTAGTGTAACCCCACCCGCAGCGAAGCGGAGGGCGGGGCCATTGGCATCGCCATCCATAAATCTATTGAGGGTCGTAGACCCGTCCATCACTCACTCCGACTCGTAGGTGGCGAAGCGGTAGCTGACGCCGGTGCGGGGGTCGGTGTGGGGCTCGGAGAGGTTGACAAGCTCCCACTCTGAGGTGTCGAAGCGGGGGAAGTAGGTGTCGGCATCGTCGACCTTGGCGTCGATGAGAGTCAGCTCCAGACGGTCGGCAAGGTCGATGGTCTCGCGGTAGATCTGCCCCCCGCCGATGATAAACACATCTTCGTCAGCGTCGAGCGCGTCGAGTGCTGCCTCGACTGATGGGTAGTTCTCAATGCCGGGGGCGGAATAGTCAGGATTGCGGGTGATCACGATATTTCGACGACCGGGCAACGCTCCGTTGGGGAATGACTCGAATGTCTTACGTCCCATGATGATGGGATGACCCACGGTGAGGAGCTTGAAGCGTCGGAGGTCGTCGGAGAGGTGGAAGAGCAGATCTCCTTTGCGCCCTATGGCTCCACCGGCGGCTATGGCGGCTATGATGGTGATGGTCATACTGATACTGTGGCTTTGATATGTGGGTGCGGGTCGTACCCCTGAAGCTGGAAGTCGTCGTACTTGAAGTCAAAAATCGACTTCACGTCGGCGTTGATCTTCATCTGTGGCAGTGGCCGGGGCTCGCGAGTGAGCTGCAGGCGTGCCTGGTCGAGGTGATTGAGGTAGAGGTGGGCGTCGCCTAAGGTGTGGACGAACTCGCCCGGTTTGAGGCCTGTGACCTGCGCCACCATCATGGTCAACAGTGCGTAGGAGGCGATGTTGAAAGGCACGCCAAGGAATGAGTCGGCGCTGCGTTGGTAAAGTTGAAGGCTTAGGCGACCGTCGGCCACGTAAAATTGGAAGAAGGCGTGACACGGTGGCAGGTTCATGTTCTTGATATCGGCCACATTCCATGCGCTGACGATGTTGCGGCGGCAGTGGGGGTCGCGCTTAATGGTGTCGATGGCCTGCTGTATCTGGTCGATGTGCCCTCCGTCGTAGTCGGGCCACGAGCGCCACTGGTAGCCGTAGATATGCCCGAGGTTGCCGTCGGGGTCGGCCCATTCGTTCCATATCCTCACGCCATTGTCTTGAAGGTACTTCACGTTGGTGTCGCCGGCGAGAAACCATAGCAACTCGTGGATTATCGACTTCAGGTGCAGCTTCTTGGTGGTGAGCAGGGGGAAGCCGCGGCTCAGGTCGAATCGCATCTGGTAGCCGAAGGTCGAGAGTGTGCCGGTGCCGGTGCGGTCGGGCACCTCTACTCCGTGGTCGAGGATATGTTGCAGTAGGTCAAGGTATTGGCGCATGGGGAAGTTTTTGGGTTTTTGAGTTGTTGAGTTTTTGGTTTTTTTTGGGGGGCCCCGCCGCACAGCGCCGGGGCACGGTAAGCTTGCTGTAAGAGGCGCGGGGGGGTACCGAGGCCGCTGTGGGGCCCAGGGGCTGCATCATGGGGATGGAGAGCTGTTTGCGCTGGGAGGTGTAGCGTATGGCGCTGTTGGGGCACACCGTCAAGCAGTTGAAGCAGTCGACGCAGCGCGACGAGTCCACTACATGGTCATGCAGGTCGATGCACTCAGCCTTGCACACGTCGGCGCACTTAAGGCAGTTGGTGCACAGGTCTGTGTCGATGTCGATATGCATTATCGAGTAGCGGCTCACCACGCCCAAGGCTGTGCCGACGGGGCAGACTGTGTTGCAAATCAACCTGCCGCGCCACCATGCCACGGCTCCTACTGCGATAAGTAGCCCCGCGGCTATCACCAAGCCCAGTGCTGAACCCTTGGCGGGATGCGCCAGGTTGGTTACGATAACCGCGAAGTCGCTGTATGGGTCAAGCCACCTATATATATAGCTGATGCCGAGCACCGACGCGGCAATCGCTACCGAGAGCATCAGATAGCGCAGGCGTGTCGACGGCGCTGAGTAGCGGTAAATGCGTCGCCGCCCCCGCAATCGGGCAAATAGGTCCATCAGCGTGCCCAAGGGGCAGACCGTAGAGCAGTAGATGCGGCCGAGCATCAGCGTAAGGGCAATCCAGAGCATGAACCACCCCAAGGCGAAACCCAAAGCGAGCGTGAAGAGCTGTATGTCAGCAACCCACTGCGTGACCCTCACCATATCGCCGGATGGCACGAGCAGCAGGGCTACCGCCATCACCAGGATAGCGGCGGCAACCACCATGCGCGAGTATTTGAGCAATCGTCCCATCAATTGCAAGCATTCAGAACCACAAAAATAGTCAATTCCGCACATTCACCCAAATTATTCGACCGGGAGTCGTGCCCGATTGGGCTGCACTGCCGAACCGGGGATGCGAACCTGCTTGCGGCACATTCGGCGGGCAATATTTTTAACAAGTGAAAACAAATCATTTAAACGGTTGTTATAAATACAAACGCGAAACAAAGTTTAACCTAAAAAATTTAATTATGAAAGCCTTACAATTTAACTATTGGGGTCAGTCGAAATACTGGTGGCTGGCCCTCATCGTTGGAATACTGATGGTAATCGGAGGGTTTGCCTATTGGTTCTGGCCTGCCGCAGGATATGCTGTAGCTTCTCAGATTTTCGGATGGCTGCTGATCCTCGCCGGTATCGTGCAGCTATGTGTTTCGGCTGGTGCCAACCGTCCGCGCGGATGGGGCTGGTGGCTTGCCGGAGGCGTGATTGACATGTTCATCGGCTTCTTGCTGGTGCGCTCCATCATCCTCTCTGAGATCGTATTCCCCTACTTCTTGGCGTTCATCTTCCTCTTCTGGGGGTTTGAGGCCTTGGTAGGCTCGGTATCATCTCGCCAACGCCGCTACTGGTGGCTCTACATGATCAACGGCATCCTGCTGATACTCATTGGCTTCTTCTTCCTCGAGGCCGGATGGTTGCAGGATATGTACATGGTAAGCTTCCTCACCGCTTTGGCATTCATCTATTGGGGCTTCACCATCGCCATGGGCTCATACGATATGAAGCCGGTTGATAATCGATAACCCGACAGCGAGTTTATAAACGAATTTGGGGGGCTGCTTTGAGGCAGTCCCCCATTTTTTGTGTACCTTTGTAGTCACATTTATCACATGTTGTATATGCGTATGGCAAAAGTAAATTTCGGCACGATATGCGATGCCTGGGACCGCGAGCACCTGTGGCACCCCTACACCTCGACCATCGACCCTCTGCCGACCTACAAGGTGGTGTCGGCCAATGGCGTGCGCCTTAGGCTCGCCGACGGCACAGAGCTAATCGATGGTATGTCGTCGTGGTGGTGCGTGATCCATGGCTACAACAATCCCGCGATCAACGCCGCCGCCCGGGATCAGCTCTCGAAGATGAGCCATGTGATGTTCGGAGGCCTCACCCACGAGCCTGCAATCGAGTTGGGCAAACTGCTGCTCGAGATGGCACCACCGTCGATGCACAACGTGTTTTACGCCGACTCTGGTTCAGTGGCCGTAGAGGTGGCGATGAAGATGGCCGTGCAATACGCCATAGCCAAGAGTGGCCGCCACGACACGACCGACTTCGTGACCATACGCTCGGGATATCATGGCGACACATGGAACGCCATGAGTGTCTGCGACCCCGTGACCGGCATGCACGGCGCTTTCGGCCCGGCTCTACCCATCCGCTACTTCGCCCCGGCTCCCACCGTCGGGTACGACCAACCATGGGATCCCGCCGACATTGAGCCTTTGAAGCGCATCATCGAGGAGCATCGCGACACCCTCGCCGCTCTAATCCTTGAGCCGATAGTGCAGGGTGCGGGAGGCATGCGCATATATTCGCCTCAGTATCTCGTGGAAGCCCGCAGACTTTGCGACCGCTATGGCCTGCTGCTGATTTTCGACGAGATAGCCACCGGCTTCTGGCGCACCGGCCGGCAATTCGCCTGGGAACACGCCGGAGTCGAGCCTGACATCATGTGCATCGGCAAGGGCCTGACAGCAGGATACATGACCATGAGCGCCGTGCTCACCAACCGCGACGTGGCCGACACCATCTCGCGGGGCGAGGCCGGAGTGCTGATGCACGGCCCCACATTCATGGCCAACCCGCTGGCTTGCGCCATCGCCATCGCTTCAATCAAGTTACTGAAGGGTCAGGACATGAAGGCGCGCCTCGACCATCTCCACTCTCTGATATCACGACTGATAGCCCCCGCTGCAAAACTCCCAAACGTCAAGGAGGTACGCTCCATCGGCTCCATCGGCGTGATTGAGATGAAAGAGCCGGTCGACGTAGGTAGCTTCCAGCGCCAATGCGTGGAGCGAGGCATTTGGGTGCGCCCATTCGGCCGACAGGTCTACATAATGCCCCCATACGTAATCTCCGACGGCGACCTTACAACCCTCGTCGACAACATGATACAAATCATCACCCCCGGCAATGGATGCTATTAGACAACGCCTAAGCGACCTGCGCGAGCAAGGCAACTATCGCTCGTTCCCCAAACCCATCGAGCCGGGCATGATTGACCTGTCGAGCAACGATTACCTTGGCCTTGCCGCTGTCGCTGAGCTGCTTGACCAATTCTGGAGCAAACCGGCCAATCGCCACATACCCCTCACCTCGTCGGCCTCACGACTACTGGCCGGCAGGCAGCAGGAATATGATGCTCTTGAGAGTAAACTAAGCCACCTCTACGGCCGCCCCGCTTTGCTATTCAATTCAGGATATCACGCCAACACAGGCATCGTCAGCGCTTTGGCCGACAAACGTACGGTGATTATAGCCGACAAGCTCGTTCATGCGTCAATAATCGACGGCATACGGCTCTCAGGCTCCCGATTTGAGCGATTTCGCCATAACGACATGGCGCATCTCAGCCGCCTGGTTCAAGCCAACGCCGCGGCTCAACGCCTGATTATCATTGTAGAAAGTGTCTACTCGATGGATGGCGATACCGCACCTCTGGACCAAATCGTCGAACTCAAGCGCCAACATCCACAAGCTCTTCTCATGGTTGACGAAGCCCACGCCTTTGGTGTGCTTGGCGAGCATGGCCTTGGGCTGGCACAAGCCTACGGCAACGAGGTCGACGTGATAGTCGGCACTCTGGGCAAGGCTCTCGCATCGGTAGGCGCCTTCTGCATCACAAGCGACGAAATACGCAGCTATCTGATCAACACTGCACGCTCGCTTATATTCTCCACATCCATCCCCCCACTCTGCTGCGCATGGTCAGCCATGATGATTGACAGGATGGTCGGGGCTGACGACCGCCGCCGACACTTGCTGCAGCTTGCCGAGCATCTGCATGAGATACTTTCAGCCCACGGCTCCGACACTCCAATATCACATATCCAACCGCTGATCATCGGCGATGCCAGACGCGCCGTAGCACTTGCAGCAAAGCTTCGTGAACAAGGGGTTATCGCCCTGCCTATCAGAGTGCCAACCGTTCCACCCGGCACCGAGCGCATACGCTTTTCGCTAAGTGCAGCTCTCACCCATGACGACCTCGACAAATTAGCCCGCGCCCTATGACCTTGCAATGGATTAATCATCAAGGCAACCGCCGGCTGATACTGATCTTCCTCGGTTGGGGCGCCGATGCGGCCGCAATCAGCCAGCTAACCCATCACGGCTACGACATACTCGCCGTATACGACTATCGCTTCGAGTCAACAAGGCTACCATTAGATAGATATAGCGAAGTCTGCGTCTTGGCGTGGTCATTTGGCGTGATGGAAGCTGCCCGCATATTAGGTCCATGGCTCCCTACAAACATCACCCTGCTCTTGGCCATCAACGGCACCACAAACCCTGTAGATGACTCCCATGGTATCCCAACGGCGATATTTCAAGGGACACTCCAAAATCTCAACGAACGCAATCTGCGCAAATTCTACCGCCGCATGTTCGCCGACGTGGAGTCATGGCATACCTTCTCCTCCAACATACCCCAACGAGCATTGGACGAACTCATCGACGAACTCACAATCCTTGGGCTCCGCGCATCCCAGCCCATCCCCCATCTCCCGTGGACTCAGGCCTTCGTTAGCGATCAAGATGCAATATTCCCTCCCGCTAACCAACTGCGCCATTGGCAAAGCATGGACGTGCCAACACGCCCCCTTCCCTATGCAGGACACTTCCCCGACTGGCAGTCGCTGATTGACCAAACCATCATCGACAAAGAGCATGTGGCCCTACGCTTCACCGACACCGCTCAGACTTATGACGATGAGGCAAAAATGCAGCTCCAGGCTGCCACACACCTTTGGGAAATCACACGCCCACAAATTCAACACACATCTCTCAGAGATGTGCTCGAGATAGGATGCGGCACAGGATTGCTCACCAGATTATGCATCCAATCCATTGCCCCAACCGACTTGATGCTTTGGGATATCGCGCCTATTGCATCCGACCTAATAAACGATTGTTACAACACAAATATAAACACTCGCTTTAAGCAATGTGACGCTGAAACGGAGCTGAAATTTCTTCCACCCAACTCTCTCGACCTCGTCATCAGCTCCTCAACAGTGCAGTGGTTCCACTCACCCGCCGGATTTATCCACGACGCCGCAAAAGCCCTCCGCCGCGGAGGCTTACTCGCCTTCTCAACCTACGGCCCGCAGACATGCCGCGAACTGTCCGCCGCCGGAATTGACACCCGCCATTACCACGACTTCGACGCTCCGATATGGCTCCCCTCTAACTCCGACCTTGAGCTAATCCACAAAGAGGAAGCTATTATAACCACGCAATTTGACTCACCGCGCGAGGTTTTCCTCCACCTTCGTCGCTCAGGAGTCAACGCACTCCGGCGCGAACCGCTGTCAGCAGCCGCCATGCGCCAAGCGCTCAAATCCTACCCTCTCGACAGTCAACGCAAAGCACCACTAACCTTCAACCCTCTATACTTCATCTACCGCAAACTATGAGCGAAGCTATCTTTATATCAGGCATCGAAACCGATGCCGGCAAGAGCTATGTGACCGGTTGGTTGGCCCGACAATATGCCGACCAAGGTCTGTCGGTGATTACCATAAAGCCGGTACAGACCGGCAACCATGAATTCTCCGAGGATATCGAGGTTCACCGCCGCATCATGGGCATCGGCATGCAACCCGTCGACCTCGACCACACCACCGCCCCTATCATCTACAGCTACCCCGCCTCACCACACCTCGCAGCCAAAATCGATGGCGACGAAATAGACACTTTGGTTATTGACAGAGCCGTAATGCGCCTTGAGTCGCTTTACGACGTGGTACTCATCGAAGGTGCGGGAGGATTGATGGTGCCCCTCACCGAGGACTTCCTCACCATCGACTACACCCTTACACGCCAGCTCCCGGTAGCACTGGTGACCAACGGACGCTTAGGTTCTATCAACCACACCATCCTATCGCTCGAAGCACTGCAGACACGAGGTATCACCCTACACTCGCTCCTCTACAACACTTACTTCGACAACGACAAAGTAATCGCCGAAGAGACACGCGACTATCTGCGACGATACCTCGCAAAAAATTGGCCCGGCGTTGAGATGATACTCGTGCCGAGCCTATAGGCCTTGATGCCTACTTGAAGTATAAAAGATTTGTCGTTTTGTCACTTGCGGTACTGAGGCAACAGCGGCACGGGGAACTTCGAGAACAGCACCTGCACGGCCCGGGCTATCGCCTCAAGATTGCGATACTGCGCTGCTCCTGAGCCACCGTTGTTGATGATCGTGGCCACCGACGATGAGTAGAGAGGCACCTTCTCGTTGATGTTCACCATGTCCATCGTGAGCACTCCCCCCTTGTAGATGCCAGTTATCACCTGAGCGTTAGCATAATAATTGCTCCAATAGTTATAGCGGGGATACATCCAGTAGGGATAGTATGGGCCATTATAGGGGAAGTAGCCCGGAGGCAACGCGGGTTCGGTTGAGATCTCTCGCTGGGTGGTTACAGCGATGTTGATAAGTAATGGCGATGTGGGACTCTCAGTGAAACCGCGGTCAACCATCTGCTCGCGTATCGCAGCGGAAATGTTGTAGTAGGTCACCATCTCCATGCCCGGAGGCAGCTTCCCCTCCTCGGGAGTGACAATGCGGAATGTCTTGTACGAAGCTAAATCGGCATTGTTATACACCTCAGAATTAACCAATTGATATGGGCTACATGAGGCCAGCAACGCTAATAGCGCGATGATAGGGAATAGACGTTTCATAGCTCGATGTTAGGTAAGTTGAAACTGTGATTTTTACTTAACTAACACCCGCTCAACGCTAAATGTTCATTCCCCGAGCCTAAGCAAGCTCCACAACCGTGATGCCCGCGCCGCCAAACTGCACATGCTCATCGCGGTAAGAGGCAACGCCCGGCACCGTGTCAAGGTATTGGCGTATCACTTGACGTAGCACTCCCGTGCCTGTGCCGTGAAGTATGCGCACCTTCTTGGCACTGAACTGTATGGCGTCGTCGATAAAGTAAGTGATGGCCTGTATAGCCTCGTCGGCTCGCATGCCGCGCACATCGATATCTTGGCGGAAATTGAGCTGCCGGTCACGCATGTTGTCAGTTGTGGCCGAGCTTACGAATGTCGACTTCTTCACAGCCGATGGTATCTGCGCCATAGTGTGCCGCAAACGCCTCAGCTTTACCGTGGTCTTTATCATGCCAAACGCCACAGTAGCTTCCTTGCCGTTGATTTCAAGCACCTTGCCTGGCGTTCCTTCACCATCAAGTTTAACTACATCGCCCACCTCGATAGGCTTATCGGCATCCTTATGCTGTTGTTTCAGCTCACCCTTGTTTGGCTTAGGTTTCGGGGCCTTCGATAGCAATGGGTGTTGGTCGGTGGTCTCACGGTTGAGTCGTTGCTTCTCCTTCTGGAGCTCACGTCGCGCCTTGAGCGTCTGCTCACGCTCTGCCTGAGCCTTACGTATCTCCTGGATAGTGCGCTCCACGGTCGAGTTACTCCCCTCGATGATCTGCTGAGCCTGACGCCGAGCGTCGTTGATGATCTCGCGTCGCTGTTCGCGAAGAGCCGTTGCGTCGGCCTCGTAGCGTTCCAGCACCTGGTCAATCTTCTTCTCCTTCAGGCGAATGGCGTCGCGCTTATTCTCCCAATAACGCTTGTCGCGGGCCACGTCGAGCAGATATTTGTCGAGGTTCACATAGTCGCTGCCCACAATCTCAGCGGCATCATCGATGATTTCACGCGGCAATCCAATCTTGCGCGCTATCTCAATCGCAAACGAGCTCCCCGCATTGCCTATCGACAGCCGGAACAGCGGCACCATCTGTTGACGGTCGTAAAGCATCGAACCGTTGATCAGTCCCGGAGTCTCCTCAGCCAGCTTCTTCAGGTTCTGGTAATGCGTCGTAATCACGCCCCACATCTTTATCTTGTTGAACTGCTTGAGTATAGCCTGCGCAATAGCGCCACCTATCTGAGGCTCCGTGCCCCCGCCAAACTCATCGATAAGCACAAGCGATCCCTTGCACCCTTTTGACAGCATCAGCTTCATGTTGCGGAGGTGCGACGAATACGTACTCAGGTCATCCTCAATTGATTGATCGTCACCAATATCAATGAATATATCCTCAAAGATACCGATATGCGAATTCTCATACATCGGAGGCAAAAGTCCGCACTGAGTCATATATTGGATGATGCCCACCGTCTTAAGGCATACCGACTTACCACCCGCATTAGGCCCCGATATCACCAATATGCGGTCTTTCTGAGTCAACCGAATGTCAAGCGGCACTATCTCCTTGCCGTGGCGACGCAGCGACAGCAACAACACCGGGTGAGTGGCATGATACCACTCAAGCTCCGGCTTAGGGTCAATGTGTGGCAGCGAACCGCCGGTATCCTGAGCAAATCGAGCCTTGGCGCGGATGAAGTCGAGCCGCCCCATCGTGTCGTAGCAGTCGAGCATCGTCGGTATCCCGGGACGTATCTCAGCAGCCAACTCAGTGAGCAGTCGCGTGATCTCACGCCGCTCCTCCATCTCCAATTCACGATAACGATTGTTGGCCTCCACCACCTCCGCCGGTTCAATAAAGATAGTCTTACCCGAAGCCGACTCATCATGCACAATGCCATTGATCTTACGCTTATGCATCGGCGCCACAGGTATCACCAAGCGACCATCGCGTACCGACGGCGCAGCATCCTGGTCAATGTAACCCTCAGCTACAGCCCTTGACATCACCCGGCGCATTATCGAATTGATTGAACCCGAAATCGACCTCAGCTGTTGACGTATCGAAGCGAGCTCCGCCGATGCATTATCCTTCACGTTACCATATTGGTCGACAATCCGGTCGATAGCGCGGGTCACCGCCGGAAACGTGTCCAACGTCGAAGTCAGTTGTCTCAAGCGAACATACGGAGCGCTCCCCCCATCCTCACGCCCATGATCGGCCATAAAGCGGCTCACGTCGGCAATCGACTCAAGCGACTTGCGCAGCGACACCACATCATTTACCGGAAGGAAAGTGCCGGGCACAGTGATTTGACGCAACATACCAGTCACATCGCGCAACTGATGTATCGGGAAATCCTGAGGGCCGTTAATGATCCGTAGCATCTCAGCCGTAAAACCCAGCTCCCCCTCAATCTTGTCAAATTCGCTCATGAAGCACATGCGCTCACACCAGCCGACACCGAGCGGCGACACACATTGCTCAGCCACAAGCGACCTCACCGTGTCAAAACCAACCTTACGTTCAAAACTATCTGGATATATCATCTTTATCTGCGATTGGAAACACAAAGATACAAATAATCTCAAAAAAACATCCCCCTATCCCTTGCCACCTCCAATATAATTGCTACCTTTGTCCCCGCAATATCGCAAGGAGAGATGCTCGAGTGGCTGAAGAGGCACGCCTGGAAAGCGTGCCAATTCATAAGCCGAGCAGAGGAAAGAAATAAGGAGAGTTGCTCGAGTGGCTGAAGAGGCTGATCTGGAAAGTCAGTATAGGTCACAAGCCTATCCCGGGTTCGAATCCCGGACTCTCCGCAAAGGATTATCAAGTAAATCAATTAGTTACAAATTGACTTCTTGGTAATCCTTTCTTTTCTAAACCAGCCACAATAATGTTGATGGTGGCTCGTTTTCCTCACAGAGAAGCTCCGAACTATTCGCTTAAAAAAAAGTCCTTGATAGACGAACCTGGGCGAACATTGGCGAAAAAAGGCGATTGTTGGCGAAAAAAATTGTTGCAAAAATTTCATCCCGTGCAGATAAAGGAGATACGCCCTACAATCTCCGCAACTGCGCTT